>NZ_JADCNK010000001.1:0-581461 GCF_014947265.1 Pedobacter sp. MR2016-19 | reverse complement strand
ATTGGTATCTGCATACGTTCCGGTTTTAGTTAATTTAATAACCGGAGTTTGTGTGATGATCGTTTCAGTAGGCGTATCATTTAAAGCAGTAGATCCCGAAATATCACTTACAGGTGTATTGATTGGATCCTTGGCAGTAACAGTAGCCTGGTTTGTTACCTTACCAGCATCAACATTAGCCTGAGTAACCGTATATGTACCTGAGTAAGTCCATACTTCGCTAACACTAAGCAACTGATCGTTACCAGTATCACCCGTAGGGCCAGTTAAGGTAACAAAAGGCAGACTTTCAGCTAAAGCGACCGTGTTCAATATTACATCCCCTTCGTTTTTGACTTTAAAGCTGTAATTAATCACATCACCAAGTTTGAAAGTGCCACCAGCACCGCTACCCGTATTCGTTATCGATTTAACTAAAGATATTTTCGGATTGGTACCAATGGTGATTGTTACCGTAATCGGGTCAGAATCTACCAGATCGCCCGTAGTAAGTTTGTAGGTGTATGTATCCGTACCAATATAACCATTTGTTGGCGTATAGGTAATTGTTCCATCACCATTAACCACAACAGAACCGTGCGTTGGATTAGCCACTTTACTAACAGTGGTACCCGATGCACTGACACCATCGTTAGATTTTACAACTGTTGTAACCGGCGTGTTCAATGCAGTTAAACTGGCATCATCAACACCAACCGGTTTAATGCGGACAGTAATTGTACCCTGATTACTTACAATACCTGCATTGTCTTTTACCGTGTATTTAACCGGCGTTGCAATACCGATAAAGGCAGGCTCCGGGTTAAAGGTAACTTGTCCAGTTGCCGGATCAACGGTATAAACACCCTGGTTGGCTACCGTAAGACTGGTACCATAGGTATTTGTTGTTGGGTTAAGTAGTAAAACTGTTGTTTTATTAAGTGTTGCGTTACCGTTTGGATCCGTATCGTTCGCAAGAACGTCAATAATCAAGTCAGTGTCTATAGTAGTAGATACTCCATCGTTTACAGCAACCGGAACCTGATCAACGGCAAAGTTTACCGCTGTTACATCCATGCTTAAACCAGGTATCACTACTGTAACCCGCATGTCAGGCACACCAGTTTCAAATCCCGTCTGACTGTTGTTAACTCCAAACGCATCACCTACAGCATTCCAGCCAGTGGGTATTGTTGGCGGGATATTAGCCAGTGTATTGGTTCCGTTTACCGGCACATTAACAGTAGAAATAGCCACACTATACGTTCCCTTATTCAGGTTGGCAAATTGATAGCTGCCATCAGCGGCAACAGGCGTTTTAGCAATAATTTTATTCGTGTTATCTAATAAGTAAGCGTATAGTGGAGATCCGCCGAGCGTGTTGATTCCTGTTCCGGAGATTTGATTATCACTCAGGCCGTTTCCGTCGTTAATCACATTTCCAGAAATTGACGGACCAATAATATCTTTCAGCTTGTAATCTTCTGTTTCACCATCGGCAGCGAACGACGTACTTCGCTCATCTACCGGCGTAGCAGGATCATCAATTAGAGTACTTGTTGTTATTCTGATCCGTGCATAGAGCGGCCCGGTTTTGATGTCATTAATAAAAGACGCATTAGGATAAGTAAGCGTTACTGTATAATTGGAAGCATTGGCCGGAACAGTAACACTGATCATTTCATTGGGAGAAAAAATACCATCCCCATCAAAGTCGACCCACCCACGTACCACAGCAGGTACGTTTTTAGTATTAGTAACCGGAAAGCTAATGACATAATCCCCAGCCTGATTCACCTTAACGTCGGCTAATGCCGAAGCATCAATCGTGTTTTCATCATTATTCTGCGTATTGTTATCTGCATTAGCCAGGGGCCCATGAGCACCCAGACCATCCGCATCTACATTTGGCGAACCGATATACACTGTAGCCTCAGGCGTTAATGGTGTAGTAGGGTAATTAACAGTGGCATAATCGCCATCACCAGGAAAATAATCGGTGATCAAAAATTTATCAATATAATGGCCAACTTTATCACCATAAGAAATCGGGGCATCCCCAAGATCAAAAGGCAAGACAAAACCGATAGCCATGGCGGTAATACCAGAACCTTTCATCTCTACATCCAGCAGGTTGCTTGCATTGTGGGCAAACATAACTGCCTGGATACCAAAATTGCCTGGCGTAAGGTTAGCAGAAAGTTTAAATTTCTTACCTGCATTAGATAGCAACATTCTATAGTGGTCATCATTAGCGTTACCATTGGTACGCTTGTTTAGCAGCTGCCAGGCAATAGAAGAAGGCGATGTTCCCTGGATATATTCACCACCAGCATCAATAGATTCAGCATCGCCGATCACCATACCTGGGTAAGTAATGTTTGTCCAGACCCCATTCATCAAGATATCAACTTTTACGTCGATATCGAACTTGATTGTTGCACCGGTTGTGGTGGCAAGACCCGAATTTACCACACCTCTGGAATTGGGCTTAGTAAGTCCGTTTCCAGAATAGATCAGGTCGAGCCCATCACCGGAATATTGACCAGGCGTATAGGCTACCATATTTCCGCCAGCATTAGTAGTGCGGTTAGAAATGATGGCCGTAATGCGGACTGTTGGGGAGAACATCCAGCGGTACGTACCATTTACCACATTGTTACTGGTAAAAGTAGCTGGCTTTTCAGTCAGGGTAGCATTATCCCAGGTAAGCCAGTATACAGCTTTGGTAAGATCGCCAGCTGTTCCGCCAATGGCATATTGTGCCCTGGCGTTGTTTACGAAAAAAGTTAGAGCAACGAGCAATCCAATTGCGTACCGAAATCGTAAGTTTCGTTTTAAATAAAGTAAAAATTTTTCCATGCGATAAGTTTATCTTTCCCCTTACACATAGGGGAGCGTTAAGTGGGCGCAAAGATGACTTATGCTGGCATTAGTAACGGATCATCCATATGGGCAGGCGTACTTCCCACATGGATGATCTATGTTGATGTGACCTCTTGCAGGTACTCTGAAGGCGTGAGGCCAACTATCAATTTGAAGTTTCTATTAAACGAAATCTTTGAATTAAAGCCACTTGCGAGAGCAAGTTGCTCTATAGTTAGCTTGCTCCCTGATTTGTTATCGAGCATATGGCAAGCATATGCTATGCGGTGCTTGTTAACGAAGCTGGTAAAATTGGTCTGCAGCTGCAAATTGAATGTTTGCGTAAGGTGGTGGGCTGGAATTTTAAGTTGGAGTGCAAGATTTTCCAGGGAAAGAGACGGATCAAGGTAAGGTTTTTGCGCATCCATCAGATCATTAAGTCTGGAAGTATATTCCTGCAGCTGGAGATCCGATAATTTCGACTTGGCATATAAAGGGGTTGCGTCTTTATCAAGAGCATCCTCTAAAGGTCGCTCGCCATCAGCGCGGTGAATCTTAAGGAACATATTTTTCAGATAACCGAGAATCAGGACTGTGATAATCAGCATGAACGTATAAATAGTTGTTCGAAACACATAGCTGCTTTGTGCGGCAGTACCATGTTTAGCTATGGAGATGCTTACAGCAATAAAGAACATACTGACAAACAGCATCATAATTCCGCCCACTAATACGATATTACGTTTCCGCTTCATGTGCAGGATTGCATTACTTCCGTTACTAAAGATGCCCGTAAAGGTGTAGCCTAAAAGAGAGCATACCGAGCACAATGCACTTATTCGCATCACTGGCTTGAAAATATGGGGATCCTTATACCAACCGTAGATTGCCGAATGGATAAAGATAACGAAGAAGATTGCGAATGGGATTAAATGAATCAATACCCTACCCGTAGAAATCGTCTTTCCTTTCATTGCCCGAAGCGCAAAGTAAAGAAAAGGACCGTAGACAAATATGAAAGGCATCATCCTATCCAACCACCGCTCGTGTATGTAGAAATTCTCCAGATAAAAGACATAAAATGCATGGAAAAACACAAATATGGAAAATGCGTTGATGACTTTTCCAAACAAATCTTTTTTGTTGTATTCAAATCCGATATAGATGTTTATCGCACTAACAGTTCCTGTCAACAATAGCAGGTAGGGAATCAGTGGGAATATTGCCGGTTCATTCATAGGTGCTAAGGGGTACGCTGAGGATCTAAGTAAGTTCGCTGGTATTCTTGTGGTGTTAAATTAGTGATTTGCTTAAAATATTTATTGAAAGACGTTTTTGAGTTGAAACCGCATTCATAAGCTAAAGATTCAATGGTAAGCATGCCGTTGCTGGATTTCATTTGTTCAATAGCATAGCTGATTCTATACTGAGCTACGAACTTATAAAATGTGAGCTTCATGTGCACCGTAAATATTTGAGAGAGCAGGTGTTTTGGGATGTCTAATGTTTTAGAAAGAAGCTCCAATGACAGGTCGGATTTGAGATAAATATTTGTGTTGTCAAAGCAGTCGGTGATCATTTTTCTGTAGCGCTCTGCCGTCTCAGTACTCAACTGCGAATTAGTATACATAGGTGTTACGGCGTCTTCCAGCTTCACTGGAAGCACTTTTGGCGCATTTGCCAGGTATCGAAAAACCAGGAAACTCATGCTCAATAACAGAAAATAACTAAAGAAACGGTAGTCAATCCGCATGTCTATTTTAAATACGTTCCAGCATAAATACATCAGGATCATTAGTGTGGCAATGATGATATATATGGCAGCGCACATGACCAGCAGGTCGGCAGCAAGTGTACTTATTGCCGAGTACAGTTTATTGAGTGTCAGGCAGCTGTATGTTATTAATGATATGGAGATCACCAAATAGGAATTTTGGTAAAGCGCAAATGAGCTACTGGCCCATGTATAATGAAAGATTGTGGTAAACCATACATATGCATAGAGAACCGTGGTAAGCGCCGCCGGTATTAAATGTAAGCCATCTTTACTGGTCGTTCGGGCCCCAGATAGAGATCGTAAAGCAAGATGGAGCAGTGGTCCAAACAACATCCATGCGGGGTTCCATAAACGCTCATTAAACTTTATTTCATTTGTGATCCATTGAAATTTGTAAAAGACAACATAAATTCCAAGGCAAGCTGAGAGCAAAATTAATTTGTTGAAGGTATCGGCTAGCTTTAAAAGCATTTTTTATTAATCATCAAGGATATTCGACTGTCAACAAAGTTACCCTTTTCTAAAATATTTTTAGTGATTTCGATTGTTCAGTTTGTTATTAAGGAAAGGCTATGTATTTCGATGAAAGTGGTTCTTCCTCTCTGCTTCGGGCCAAAATGGCCACCAATTTGGTTACCTGATGATACACACCTAAGTTTCTTTCCCTCTGAACAAATATACACTTCGGATCCAAATCCATTTTCCTCTGAGCTTTTCGGCTTAATCCATCCTACTGCCGGATTTATCTTAAATTCAGATCTTCCTAAAGGTCAAAATCCATTCGCAGGCACCAGAAACCTTAACAAAACGCCATAATCTTTCCAAAACAGCGAAGCTACCGTAGTCCATACCGAATCTCAGATATGCCCCAGGAGCTTTTATTTTATGCAGAAATTGAAAAATTATTCGCGAAAGTCAGTCGTGGAAAAAGCTGATTGAATTCGTAAAGATATTTTGATAACTGTTTAGATTTGGAAAAATGGTTTATTATAAATCTTACTTTATTTTACAGCTGAAATGATGTCTTTTACGTTGCCAGGGATTGCCGCATAATTTTCGCTTAAGATCGAAGCCGCCAAAACAACTACCTTAGCAGAAATATCTATTATTTTTTGGACATTCTTAATTGTCTTTATTGCTGCTTCAATGTCAGCTGTGGCATCCTTCAGTGCGTCCAGACTTTTGGAAACATTATCGCTAATTTCTATAGATTCTAATTCATACAACAGTCTGGCCTGGACCAGTAAGGATCTGGCTTGTTCATTCAGCGTCAGTATTTCGTTAATTGATAAGCTTTGGAAGTTATCATGAATGTTGTTGCTGATCACAGCTGCAGTAGCCACAGCAACATCCGCTGTGTTACTAAGAGAATATTGGTTTGCCATGATATTATTTTTTTAGGTTTTTAATATTTTCTAAAAGATCTTCTAATATTCCCCCATAATACTTGATTTTGTCCTTTACTTCCTGGGAGTCAATTTTATTTGTTTTTAATAGATCTACTACAGAATGGTGTTCCGCTTTAATTTCTCCTAATGCTTTTACCAGATTATTAATCTGGATTTCATAACTGTCCAATTCCGTTTGTTCTTCAAGATATTTTTCTCTCAGTCGTACCTTAGTACCGAGATCGATATGGTCATCCAATAAAATGACTTGGTACTTTGTATCAAGAAGCTTTCTGTCTATATTTAGGACATTTATTCTGGGACCAGACAATATTTTTATCAAAGCATCAGCCACAGCAGCCACATCGTTGTCATGATTAATTATGACATTTTTAATGGTCTTCGCACGATAAGCTTTCATGATTTCATCAGTTAATACTTTTGCGATTTTCGAAGAGGCATCAATTTGTCCATTTGTAATACCACCTAATTTGGTTTTTAAGGTCGCGTCAGCTTTTAAATTTTTAGCTACATCATCATAATTGTAGTTAACGAGGTCTTTGTCTGAAATATTTGCCAGGCCCTGAAAATATGCGGTAAGTCCGGTAAATAGAAAGTTTATGGCTTTGTCTGCCTTGATCGCCGTTTCAGGCTCGCCTGCAACTGTGAATTTTTGAGGCAACTGAATTTTGTTCGCTTTCAGATCATCACCGATGTTGAATTCGAAGTCTTTCTGTGTTAATACATACTTTTTGTAGCCGCTGGTGTAAGTGTAATCAATATCATTATAGCTTTTAAGCGTCTTAACAGCACCAGTAGAGAAAGTGTTGAGGTGTTCCAGATTAGCGCATCCCTGGAATAGGATACTGAGGAATAATGAGAGCAATAAGTATTTATTTTTCATGAGATCAAGTTTGGAGTTTAGAATTGTGCTTGATATTCTCTTATATTTTGCAGTCTTAGAAGAAAGCAGGACTACGCTGATGCGGTGCCACAACAAAGTAACTGAAAGGTTGAGAGAACATTAATTTAAATTGTTAATATGAATTTAGAACCTAAATTTATAAAAATAATTCAACATTTTATAAGTGCAAATATTATTTTAGTGAAAGCATAAATTATGTAATACTTTATTGAACATTGCAGGCCTCCTCCCCCTCTTCTATAAAAACCTTCTTCTGTTCATTATGATATTGATTGCAACGGCCAGAATTGCCAAGGCCACCGCCGCCAAATAATAAATTCAAGATTACTCCTTTCTATTAATTTTAAGTTCTGATTTAGAATGATTTGTAAGTGAAATTGGTCGGAGCGATTCTATAAAAGCTATTTTCCTATTTAATGGATTTTGATATTTTGGTTGCGTTTCTTTTATCAAAAGAGAACTGTAGCCCAAACCGAAGCGTATTTGCAAGTGGATTACTATTTACAGAACCGGCAAGATAAGAGAAATCGATAGATAGGACATTATACTTCAAGCCTGCCCCCAGCGTAAGGTAACTGTTGTTCCCTTTATTTGGATTCTGATAGTTATAACCTGCACGTACTGCAAACCTTTCCTTAAAGGAAAATTCCAGTCCTGTGGAAATTCCAACTTCTTGCAATTCTTCCTTAAGTCCTCCCGGAGCATCACCAAACGAGCCGAAGATACCGGAAGGCACTGAACGGTTAGGATCGCTCCCGTTAACAATGTTGCCTTCTGCATCATAAATAGGCTGGGTGGGAACAAGCAATTTATTCAGGTCCAATGCGATGATCAATTTGCTTTCCTCTCCTACCAACGTGGCGGCTGTTCCAATTTTTAAATTAGCCGGGAGAAAATAGGGTTCATCGCCAATGTTATATGAAATTTTGGTGCCGATATTCGATATATTCAAACCGGCAGACCAGATTACAGGCTCGCCCAAAAAATAACCGCCTTTTTTATAAAGACCGGAAACATCTACTGCTATTGCTTTTCCCTTTCCAGTCTGTTCCTCAGAATTAAACTGCAAACTATAGAGATTGCTATATATGAAACGTAAACTTCCTCCAAGTGAAAAGTCTGGTCCAAAACTCCTTGCGTAGCTTAAGTCAGCAGCAAATTCGTTTGGATTAAATGTCCCCAGGTCCTGTTGGTTATTGTCAATAAATTTTACGTCGCCGATAGAAAAATCTCAGTGAAGCTGCAATAGTATTCCTTTCATCAATTCTATAATACCCACTCAAATAGGAAAGGCTCATCCCTTGTGTCAGGTTCTTGAGCCATGGGCTATAGGTAACAGAAAACCCGTAGCTACCGTCTTTTAGGTATGCCATTGATGCCATATTTAACGAAGGAGCATTCGCATCTGCTTCAACAGCAACACCAGCATTGCCCATAGCGCCAGCTCTCGCCTGCGGGGTAATTAACAGGAATGGTACAGAGGTTAGAATATTGCTGGCGTGTCTACCGTATATCGTAATCTTCTCCACAGACTGGGCACAAACAGTATTCCAGTCCGTAAGGACAAGCAAAAAAGCCCATAAAAAAATATTCTTCCCATTTTTCAGAAAGATCAGAAAAGTAAAAACAAGTCTATTCATGGCAACTTAAAACATAAATACCGTATCCATTCTTACAATTTTATTGCTGGGATAAATTCCAGGTAAACCACTACACTATTCTTATTTAGAAGATTAACGCACCTGAGTCTTTCTGAAATTTAGAAAAAGCTTCCTTCGCTGCTTTAAAATCAATGTTTCGATTCAAAACTCCAACAACAGTCGATTTAAAGTTTATGATTTTTTTGTTTTTTTCATCAGCGATATTCATTGGATCACTATTTGTGACTATGATATCTGATTGTCCTTTTTCATCCTTTATTACCTTAAACTGGAAATTGTCCGGCGGCATTATCGACTGCTTGCTATCAACAAATATGTTTCCCTTCATATCGCCAATTCTATTCACATTAAATGAATTTATAATTAGCTCTTTGTCCTTCTCGGAAATACTAATAGTATCCCGGTACTTGGCGACCGCCACATTTACGATGCCTGAATTAAAATCTACTTGAATCCACGGGTTATACAAAAATTGTATATCATAACGATCGCGGTCGTATTTTGAAATTTTCCTGCATGATGCAAAAAATAAGATGCTGATAAAAAAAAGTCCTATTTTATTCATGGCTATATTTGTTAGTTTACTATTTATATCACTTTCACCTGCTAAAAAGTCGTCAGCTCTATAGTTTTACTAATAAGAGTTATCAGGACGTTATCCATAACGGCACAATACGGGCGAATTTTCTCCTGAGTTTCAAATCTCGATTAATGTGAAGTTCTTCGGAGGCAGTAGTCATGGACTCATTCTAAGTGGACATTTAATTACCAATCAGGCTTATAAATTAAAAACTTACGGGGTAGATTACGGATTTTATAACGTATTAAGAGGCTCCCGGAAGTCATATAGAAATCATCGTTAACGGTTTTTTTGTACACACCCTTAACCCAGCCACCTCCTTGAGGATGTTTAAAAAAGAATCTTACTTTTAAATTTTGATCTTTATACTCGTAAAATCCCATGTCTGCTTTCCTTGGATTAAGTGAAGAAACATCATTAGGGTCGTAATTGGAGAATGTGGCTACTTTACCATTGCTATAAAATTTGACAAACTCTTGCTTAACATTCTGTAATGTTTCGTTATGGGCAGTATCAATTGCGCCAACCTGCTCATATATCTTTGCGGTATCTATAATGCTAAAGACCTTTGTGTCCACTTCCCCTCCCTTCAGTGCATTTGTATTTCTTATCTTGCCATATTCTGTTCGAACCTGGCATCCTGATAAAAGGACTGCCATAGCCATAATTTTTCTTACCATGATGTAAAACTATTACGTGTCTTATATTGAGAAAAGCCATTCCAGTTCCATGACTGGTTAGTAAATTCCGTATCGTGAATAAATCGGTGAATGACACTATTTTGGATCGCATGACGTACGTGTTCGCTATCTACACCGGCTCTATAATTTCCGTATGAAACAGTTAAAGCGCCGAGCCTGTAACGGGTGCCCGTCTCGTTTACGTATGTATTTCTGTGGTATACACCAAATTGATCTTCTGATGCTCTTTCAGCAAATTGCTCAGTTCTTTGGTTTGCCAAGCTCCTATTACCTGTAAAAAGACTAAAAGCTACACCGATTTTTTTGTAAGACAAGCTTAATGCCGCTGTTCTATAACTATCATTTCTGTCACCTAAACGCATCTGAGCAATCGGCTTTCCTCCGTCATTTTCATAGGACACCTTGAAATCTCCAAAATGAAAATCGATCAAGCCGGTCCTTTGTTTAAATTCGTTCATTTCGCCCGTTCCCCACCATTGATTAGTGCCTAAGTTAAATCCATTTGTTCCGTTATCATAACCACCCATAAGAGAAGCACGTATTTCAGCACCTCCTTTCCCAAAGCCTTGATAGTTACTATAAGCCATAAACCCGAATCCGGCGGCAAAATTCCATTTCCCTGTCGAGTATCCGACGCTTAAATTTGCACCCATACCGAACGACTTGCCAAAAACTATTGATGGAGAAATACTGAAATTAAAATCTCCGAGCGAAAAGTTTGCAGATGGCATAAAACCACCAACGAAGGCTGTCGCAAAAGTTGTCGTTAATGAATTACTTATTAATGCGGAAGGATTGACCCCTCCCGTAATTCCCCCGATAACAGCCCCCGACAACATGGACATTCCTAGCGAGCCCCAGTTCCAGCTGTCGGTCCTTATTGCCGATGCCACATAACTTATTCCACCGGTTAATGCTCCTATCAGAGCTCCAACCGCAACAAATGCCCAGATAAACTCCCCACTGGGGTCGGTAAACATTAGTGGGTTGTTCATTGCGTAACCATACCTGTTATAATTTTGAGTATTGTAAGGATCTTGTACAAAATTATCAGGGGATAAGAAACGATGCAATTTAGGGTCATACAAACGTCCGTTCATATGGAGCAGCCCTACCCCTAATAAGTGTTCGTGGCCGGTATAGCCCCTGTCTAATACTAGAAATGCAGCAAGATCATTCCCAAACCCGTCCTGTATTTTCACAATATTTCCCCACGCATCAAATTGACGCTTCTCGACCACCGCTCCCTGGTCGTTGGTAATCATTACAATGCTTCCCAAATGGTCACGGTGCAGATAATATAAGTTAGCAGCCTGCACGCTTCCCGACGAGTATTCTTCTTTCCAAATAGCCGGGGCATTGTACGCATCGCCACCCAGATAAAAAACAAAACTGGTTTTTCCCGACTGTATATCATTAGTAATTTCCATGACACCATCTTCGCTATAATGCCGCCTGTACCTCCGCAACATTTTATCGACCTGTTCATCGCCATAATACATGTGCGCCCGGCCAAGTAACGCATTATACTGAAAGCTGACGCGCTCCTTACCTTGCTCTATAATCTCCACGGGACTTTTAAAAGCATTATAGCTGATCTGTTGAAGCGGATGGTCAGTTTGATAATAAGGATTGGCACCAGTATTTAGCATAAGCTCACTTTGGCGGTAAGTATTGCCATCATAAGTGTAAGTTCCTAACTGGCTGTTGTCGGTTATCCTTCCACGATTGTCGTAGACTTGGCTGTTATTGCCCACGTTATCATTAAATGCAGTGAGCCGATCCTGGTTATCATAGCTGAAGCTTTCGCTCCAGTTAAAGGCGCTGTTGCTCCTACTGTTTAACAAACCCCGCTGCGCATCATAACTATAACCAAGGCTCATCAGGGTTACGGGTGTACCAGACACGTTTTCTAACAGGTTCTGCTGTGGCAATCCATAGGTATCGTACTGAATGGTTTTTTTTAATGCAGTTCCTTGCATAGCTTGTGTTAAATTCCCCCTGCCATCTAGCAGATCCACCTTCCAAAGTATCTGCCCGGTGCCCTGTAAAGTTGTTTGCACAAGCCAGCCGTTCTGGTATTGCAATTCTATACTTTTGGCGGCTACGATATTATTGGCTTTGTTTTTTGCCTCGTAACTTTCCGTGCTAATCCGGCCAAAGCTGTCATAAGTATATCCTTTGACGAAGCGGGCGTGAAGATTATCTTCAACTGTGCTACTTATCCTTTTGTCTCCGTCATAATTGTAGGTATAAGTCGCATTATTGCCATCGGCATTGGTCAGCGCCATACCTGTCAGCAACTTGGTTGTACCATCATATGTATAGTCTTGTTGGATATTGGTTTCATCACCAGTGATTTTTTTCTGCGTCAGATTACCCGCACCATCATAGGTCATTTCTGTGATCCCTTTGGGTGTTATTTCTTTGATCACTTGTCCCCACTCATCATACTGGTATTCGTATACCCCGGCAGATGGATCAGTGAGCCTGGTTTTTCGTCCCCAGCCATCCTGTTCCATGGTCTGTACAATCCCGCTATAATCGGCGGTTTTCAAATTGCCATTAGCAAAATAAGTATAGTTGATTGTTCCTCCAGGATCTTGTAAGCTCACCACCTGGCCCATTGCGTTTTTGGTAGAGGTTATGCTTTTGACTCCATCGTTCATTGTAGTGCTTAATCCACCATAATTGATATTGGTCACTTTGCCAGTAAAACTGGTAGTTTGTTTTACCCTTCCATATTCATCATATTCGGTGTCGTTCCACTGGCTAGCCGAACCTTGTGCAGCCTGTTCGCTCTGACGGGCAAGACGACCATAAACATCATATTCCGTTTCGGATGCCAGGTTGCCTCCCAGTGCGGTTTTAGTATAGCTACTTATTTTTTGCTCGAACGCGTTTAAGACAGTGCCGGCAACGCCGCCCTCATCATTGGTCTGTGTAATTGTAATACCCCCGTTCGGCGCGGTTGCATAGGTTGTGGCTGTCACCTTGCCTAGATAGTCGGTGATCGAAATTACCCTGCCCCAGGTATCATAATCATTGGTTGTAGTTTGCCCAAAAGGATTGGTTGCAGTAAGCAGATTTCCAGTACTACTATTATAAGTACAAGTGGTGGTCATCCCAGTAATATCTGTTGAACTGACCATAAACCTTCCTGATCCGTCATACTGCATTGAAATAGTCCGCTGGGCACCACCGGGTGCCGTCGTCGTTTTTTGGGTCACATTACCAAAACTGTCATAGGTCATATCCTCTATAACCCAGCTGTTGTTTCCTTTCTTTTTTACCCGGCTTGGCAAAAACCCACTATACGTATATTCGTCTTCCGTTGTAAAAATCTCTGCCCCATTAGTTAGGGTAGCCTTGCTGGACAATATCCTCCCAATGTAATTACCGGCCGGATTGTTATCATAAGTAATGTCTGTTGTTTTTGATCCCTCACCGTTAAAATTGCCTATGCTTTTAGTAACATTATAGAAATTATCATATTCCATAGTTTGAGTACTGAAAGTTCCACCAAGCATATCTTTACTAACTGTTCCCACAGCTAGGTTTACGAGGACTTTGTTCGGCAAAAGCTGTGTGCTGTAAACCTGGTCTGTCCTGCTGATATAGTCGTTCAGCGATGCCCCGTCTGCAGTGTTTGTTGGTGTCAGGGCCATATCTTTTATAGACGAATTGATATAGGTTGATTTTGTCCTGAAGCTTCTGACTGCTGCACCCCGTAGAAGCGGATCGGAAATACTGATATTAAACATCCTGTTATTGTCACTGCTGTTTACATGCCAATTACTACGTGTGAGTTCGCCAAAGCCCATAAACCCCAGTCCGCCAATGTGGCTTACGGCTTTGCCATAACCAAATACTTGCTGAATTTGCTCTCCGTTATAATTCCTTGCCAGTTTACTGACCACGCTCACTCCAGGTAGTGTATACGAGTCAGCATAGGGATAAGTTTGGTTGTTTCCCGCTTGGTAGAGTTCAATATCAGTTGTACTCTGTTCACCGCTAAGTTCGTTATAGTTGATCGAATGCGTTACTCCATCCTGATAAATACCTGTGATCTGCACCTCATCCCTAAAATCTTTCTGAAATTTAAATAGCGAAATAGTGGCATCACTTATAAATCCAAATTCGGGCCTGAAGTTCTTTCGGTTTGGATTTAGGAATATCGGGATTGGGTTGTGCTTGAGATTTGTAAACTGGCTCATAGAATAGGATGAGCCAAAGGTTGGTGTATGATCTGAGGAAGATGGGCCTAGGTTATAATAAATATTGAGGTTTATTGTTCCGCCGTTCACTCCATTTTGCGAAACGGTCTCTCCTCTGATAATATCTGTTTTTCCATCGCCGTCCACGTCATTGGAAACAAGATAGTATTGACGTAATACTTCATAGCCAGACCCTGGTCCCGGTGACCAATAAGCCGCAGTGTTCGAAAAAGGTTGGTTTTGGGTATATTTTAAAAACGAATAACCTGTGGATATAAACGTTAAAAACTGTGAATTATATCCTGTCGAAAACATGATGTCCATTTTCCCGTCCCCATTGTAGTCTCCAATTAAGGGAATATCAGTACTGCTCGTAGGCGCACCAGGAGTTTGCCACAAAAGTTCTAGTGTTCCTGCGTTATTCATTGAGTAGACCACTAAATAACCACCCGAGAGCTGAAGGATGTCTGTTTTTCCATCGCCATTAAAGTCTGCGGTTAAGAGAGGCTGGCCTGTACGATAGGAGACAGCGAGTGCTCCTATATTTGTCACATAACCGGAAGTTAGTCTCCGGTCCATATTGATCAGGTACGCAGAGGAACCAACATCTCCGAATAAATAGTCACAGAAATTATCCCCCGTTACGGGGTCTGCACCGTAAAATTTATTTAGAAGCGCATAGGAATTGTTTATCCCGATAACATCAGTGCGCCCATCTCCATTGAAATCCCCCGAAACAAACTTAATATCAAGCGGAGTGCCCTGATAGGTGATCCCATCACATTCTGCATAGAATGTCGGACTATATGGGGCCGTATCCCATACCCTGTCATATTGATAATAAACAGTGGAAGTAATTCCTGCCGACAGCATCTCAAATTTGTAAGCGCCCGGTCCGATGTCCTTAACTACGATCAAGCCCTGTTGTGGCAATAATTTATTATTATGACTTAGCCAGGTAGCCGGAATCAGTTCTTTGAAAGCACCGGTATTGACAGGCATGCCCCACTGAAGATTTGAACCACTCGGAACCATATCATAAAAAGCATAGAATTTGGTTTTATCGGCTTTATTGTACCACAGAAAATCCATTGTACCGTTACCGGTAAAATCGGCTGTTACAATTTCCGAGTTGTTGAAATCAATTCCAGATATGCCAAAATTTGAAATGGTACTGGAAGGGATAATATTTCCGGTAGTTCCATAGGTAAAAGAAACCGGTGCAAGGGGTGTTGTTCCGTCCCCATTCTTTTCCTGCACTGCCGTTATCCGCTGATAGTTGAGGTCAGATACCGTACCATAGTCTAACTGGTAATTTCGGAAGCCACTGCCATTGGCAATAACAGAAATATTGCTAAGCAAGTTGGAGCTGTAGGATTCAGCACCCCCGGTATATGCTTGTTCACCCCTGATTGCCGACATGTAATTGAAAACAATTTGGTTTAGACTAGCAGAGTTACCCAAACTGCCGTATTCTATCCGCGCAATAGATAGATTGTTGTTACTATTGTTATAATAGTAGCTAATCCGCGCACCAAGTGGGTTTTCAGAATAAGTAATAGCATAGGTCAAGGATGTTTCAGAAGCAACACCAACTCCATAATAAACTTTTGAGCCATCAGGGTGGATTACTTCAAAATAATCTGGCCCAATTCCTGATTCCCCTCTGGAGAATATCCTGATATTAGAATAGTTTTCGGTCTGGTATTCCGAACCATCCGCGCCATAAACCCCGCTCTTAAGCATTAACCTTTGCCCATCAAGGGCAAAGCGGTCTTTTGAATCCCAGTATGTACTTCCTATAAATCCGTCATGGAACATTGTAGCAGGTATACGTGTAATAGTAGATAAGCCTGATAAACTCCAACCTAAGCCAAGGCTCCCATTACCTCCCTGACTGTTATAGACCAATGCAAGCTGAGGCACAGCATTGCCTAGTCCTGGCGGCAGGATCAGGGGAATAGAATAAGTCGCGCCACCTGTAGCGGATACATCTACACTTCCTGCAATCCTCCCTGCTGTAGAAGATATAACAGGACCAACAGGGTCTCCCGGATCTCTTGGGTCAATCGGATCAGTAGGGTCTCCTGGATCGCCAGGGTGACCGGGGTCGCCCGGAGGATAATAGACATTTTTTGTAGCATTGGCACCTTTCCCAGCTAATGCGTCGGTCTTGAGTACAGGGATACTGCCTTTAATAAACTTTAATTCCTGTCCGGGAATGATAATACATTTAGTTGTGTCATTATTTTTTTTTGGAATGACCGTCTTAATCTGCGCCAGGCTGATATGAATGCCAAGGACGAAGACTATTAGCGAGAGTATGGAAATATTTTTCATTAGAGCGATGTTTTTGAAAAATGAGAGATTAGTGCTTGATCAGCTTGATAGTTTCGGTCTTTGCATCTGAATATTGTGCCACGAGCAAATAGGTTCCCGGAGGGAGCTGCTGAAAG
Organism: Pedobacter sp. MR2016-19; assembly: GCF_014947265.1. NCBI lineage: Bacteria > Pseudomonadati > Bacteroidota > Sphingobacteriia > Sphingobacteriales > Sphingobacteriaceae > Pedobacter > Pedobacter sp. MR2016-19. The sequence goes on along the minus strand of NZ_JADCNK010000001.1, from coordinate 564,912 downwards.
GGAATAGTAGTTTGCCTGTCTTCAGGCGAATAATTGCCACTAAAAACCTTATTTCCTCCCACACTATACACTGTGACATTTTTTAGTGAAATCTTGTCTGGAACTCCCCAGGAAACATTGAGTGTTTCCTTCAACGGATTTGGATAAGCCTTTATGCCCCGCTCGGTCGTAAGACCTTCGTCCTTGAATACAGCGTCCGAACCGTTGACCATTTTCTTTTCCATTGCCATCTGTCTGGCAGAGGGGCAATTTATACATATCCAGCGTCGCTCCGTCTGATTTCCGGATGCGTCATAGCTGAAAGCCAGTTTCTGTGCCACCGAATCTTTTAAAAGGGCAAACGTAAATACGAAGAAGATAAGAGCGCATCTTTTCATAGTAGAGTGGTTAGTGTCCGTAAATCTGATGATCTAGTTTACCTAATGTCTTAATCACAATAAACTTTTTTACATGAACTACCTGTTTTTCAGGACATCAACCACCAGTTTTTTACACAAACCCTTTTCAGTTAAAGGTATGATTGAGGGAAATCCGATCAAGCGGGATTCTTGGGGGCATTAAACAAAAAAGCCTCAACTTTTGCAAGTTAAGGCTTTTGTTGCGGAATGGACGGGACTCGAACCCGCGACCTCCTGCGTGACAGGCAGGCATTCTAACCAGCTGAACTACCACTCCTTTTGTTCTTCTTTAAAGTTCGAACCTCTTGACTCTTTCGAGGTTGCAAATATAGAGACAATATCTTAATTCGCAAACTTTTTTTTAAAAAATATTTAACTCCTTAACCTACAGCGCCTTCCTGCATCTTCTCTGCATTTTCCGCAAACTGGAGTGCATCAATAATCTCCTGGATATCCCCATCCATAATACTTGGCAGGTTATACATCGTTAATCCGATACGGTGTTCGGTAACACGTCCTTGTGGATAGTTATAAGTCCTGATCTTAGCCGAACGATCTCCGGTTGACACCATTGTTTTACGTTTAGCAGCAATATCACCATTCTTTTTCTGCAATTCGATATCGTAAAGTTTACTACGCAACATCTCCATCGCAATTACACGGTTACCCAATTGCGAACGTTCTTGTTGACATACCACTACAATACCCGACGGTTTATGTGTTAACTGCACCTTGGTTTCCACCTTATTTACGTTCTGTCCACCAGCACCGCCTGAACGCGAAGTTTGCAACTCAATATCAGCAGGGTTAATATACAGATCAATTTCTTCAGCTTCTGGTAAAACTGCTACTGAGGCCGCTGAGGTATGCACACGCCCCTGTGTTTCCGTATCTGGCACGCGTTGTACGCGGTGTACACCACTTTCGTACTTTAACTGACCATAAACATCATCGCCATTCACTTTCAGAATTACCTCTTTATAACCGCCCGCTGTACCTTCAGTTACATCAACAGTCTCCACTTTCCAACCCTTAGTTTCGAAATAACGAGTGTACATACGGTATAAATCGCCCGCAAATAAAGCTGCTTCATCGCCACCAGTACCACCACGGATCTCAAAAACTGCATTTTTAGCATCTTCAGGATCTTTAGGAATCAACATCAAACGGATATTGCTTTCCATCTCTTCCTGCTGTTTTAACAAAACATCAAGCTCTTCTTTTGCCATTTCGCGCATTTCAGCATCTTTCTCAGTAGCTAAAATTTCTTTATTCGCATCAATATTACTCATCACATTCTTGTAGATTTTATATTCATCTACAATTTTGCCCAAATCTTTATATTCTTTATTTAAAGCCGCAAAACGTTTCATATCCTGAATTACATCCGGATTGCTCAACGATTCTTCTACATCTTCCCAACGCAGCTTTATAGCTTCTAATTTATCTAACATATTTATTCTTGTTGAAATTTCCTGAAGGTTAGCATAGGCCCAAAAATTCAGGAAATGCAAAAATAAGGAAAAAAGCTGAATTAGTTTGTTTAGGATTAGAGGTTAATTGGTTAACCGTTTAACTGGTTAATCGCTTGGACGTAATGCGAGATAAAATAAAACAATATGTTGTCCGTTAGTCAAAAATGCTAAAAAGTTGATTTAAGGTTTTGGAAATGAGCAGTCCCTCTCCTATGGCAGCCAGTAGCCCCGCTATCAGTTCAAGTCCTCGCTACGCTGTGGGCTTTCCGTTTTATCGGGTTTAGGAACAGAAGGCGGTGCAGCTAAGGCAATGCAACCCTTAATAGTAGCATGAACCTGCGTAACTAAACGGGACTATAGTGGCAGCTCCCGATTTTTCATCGGGACTATAACGAAAAGCCCGACGAACATTAAGAAAAGTTACAGACACTGCTTTCCAAAAAAACAGACATCAATATAGTTGGAAAAATAGTCTTATGCCAGAGAAAGCATTATTTAGAGGTTTTGGAAATGGACAGTTCCTCTCCTATGGCGGCCAGTAGCACCGCTATCACTTCAAGTCCTCGCTACGCTCCGGGCTTTTCGTTTTATCGGGTTTAGGAACAGAGGGCGGTGCATCTAGGCGACGTGCAATTCCAAATAGCTAAACTACTCAAAAATTAAGCTTCTGGATTATAATACTCCAATTTCAAATCTACACCATCAAAAACCCCATAAGAATTATAATTAAGCCATTCGCCAATATTTACATAGCGGCTTCCCTTGCCTAAATCAATATCAAGCGGCAGGTGTCTATGTCCGAAAATAAAATAATCGAAATGCGCTTTCTGCAATTGTTCTTTGGCATAAATGGCCAGCCATTCTTTATCCTCGCCGAAAAAAACTTCTTTTTCGGTTTGCGCAGCCCTACTCCCCTGGCTCCATCCATTTGCAATGCCAATGCCCAGGTTTGGATGCAAACGGGCAAACAACCATTGACAAAGTTTACTTCTGAAAATTTTCCTTAGGAATTTATATTTGTTGTCTCCAGGCCCTAAACCATCGCCATGATGTAAGTAGAACTTCTTTCCACTCCTTTCAATGATCAGTTCATCACTTACAATTTCCATCCCGATTTCCTGAATGAAATAATCGCGCACCCACATATCATGGTTGCCTTTAAAAAAATAGATTTTTATCCCGGCATCGGCCATAGTTGCCAACTTACCCTGCAGGCGAATAAAGCCTTTAGGAATTACTTTCGAGTACTCGAACCAGAAGTCGAAAATATCGCCCATCAAAAATAATTCGCCACAATTTGGTTCTATAAAATCCAACCAACTTATAATGCGCGCTTCACGGGCACGGCTTTCGCCATAATTGGGCGTACCTAAATGAAAATCGGAAGCGAAATAAATATTTTTTGCCATGGATTTTTCAAAGGTAACTCAAAAAGCTTAAAGACTAAAGAAGAAAGACCAAAGCACAAAGACTAAAGCATAAACACTAATTAGTACAAACACTAAAACTAAAATCGCCGAACAAATCGGTGTAATCACCCCGAAGGTAAAAAGCTTAAAGATCCACGCTTAACCCATAATCGGTGTAATCTTAAAATCAGTGTAATCAAGCCGAAGGTAAAAACATATATTAGTAAATAAATCTGTTTCACTATGAAAAACAAATTCTATTAAGCTTATTTGCATTAAGTCTGTTTGCCTGTAACCAGGGCAAAAAACCTGCAGAAAAAATAACATTGATGAAATACCCTGAAACAAAAAAAGACAGCACAAAAGATAATTATTTCGGAACAGCCATTGCAGATCCTTACAGATGGCTAGAGAATGATACCTCGGCAGAGACAAAAGCCTGGGTTATAGCCGAAAATAAAGTAACCCAAAATTATCTGGATCAGATTCCTTACCGTGCAGACATTAAAAAGCGTTTAACTGAAATATGGAACTACCCTAAAGAAAGCGCGCCATTTAAGGTTGGCGAATATTATTTCTTTACCAAAAATGACGGGCTTCAAAACCAAAGTATCTGGTTTATTAAAAAAGGATTAGAAGGTAAGGAAGAGCTTTTTCTAGATCCAAATACACTCACAAAAGATGGAACGGCAGCCGTTTCGCTTTTGGGCTTCTCTCACGATAAAAAATACCTGGCCTATTCGGTTGCACAAGCTGGATCAGACTGGAGCAATATTTACGTAATAGAAATAGCCAGCAAAACCAAATTAGCAGATGAGCTGAAATGGACAAAATTCTCTGGTGCAGCCTGGAAAGGCAATGGTTTTTACTACAGTAAATTTGACGAACCTGCTAAAGGAACCGATCTTTCTGCAGCCAATAAATACCAAAAAGTGTATTTCCATAAATTGGGCGATCAGCAGCAAAATGATCAATTAATTTTTGAAGACAAAACCAATCCAAATCTATATTTCGGTGCCAATGTTACCGAAGACGAACGCTTTCTGGTGGTTTACGCCAGCGCAGGTACTTCGGGCAATGCATTGTACTATCAAGATCTGAAAGCACAGGGAAGCAAAATCGAACCTTTAATTAAGGGTTATGAAAATAACCATAGCGTTATTGATAATATTGGCAATAAATTATTGGTAAATACCGACCTGGGCGCCGAAAACAAACAGGTAGTTTTGGTTGATCCTAAAAATGCAGATCCTAAAAACTGGCAGAAAATTATCCCTGAATCGAAATTGGCTTTAGAGGGTATTGGTACTGGCGGAGGATTTCTTTGGGCTTCTTACTTAAAAGATGCTAGCACCAATATTATTCAGTTTGACTTAACAGGAAAGAAAATTGGCGAAGTAAAACTGCCAGCAATTGGAACCGTTGGAGGCTTTGGGGGTTATAAAGAAGATAAAGAATTTTTTTACACCTTTTCCAATTTCACCACTCCCGGCACTATTTACCGTTACGATGTGGGCAAAGCTGAATCGATTTTATATAAAAAGTCAGAATTGAAGTTAAATACAGACGATTTTGAAACCAAACAAGTATTTTACCCATCAAAAGATGGCACTAAAGTACCCATGTTTATTGTACACAAAAAAGGCATTAAGCTGAATGGCAACAATCCGGTTTATCTTTATGCATACGGCGGCTTCCAGATTAGTTTAACCCCGGGGTTTAGTCTCTCGCGGATGTTATTTTTAGAGCGTGGTGGCATTTACGTTCAACCCAGTTTACGGGGTGGGAGCGAATATGGCGAAGCCTGGCACAAAGGTGGCATGTTAGCCAAAAAACAAAACGTTTTCGACGATTTTATTGCCGCAGCCGAGTACCTGGTTAAGGAAAAATATACCAATCCTGCTAAAATCGCCATTTCGGGTGGCTCAAACGGCGGTTTACTGGTTGGAGCTTGTATGACTCAACGACCTGATCTTTTCAAGGTAGCTTTACCAGCCGTTGGCGTGCTGGATATGCTTCGCTACCATAAATTTACCGTTGGCTGGGGCTGGGCTGTTGAATACGGAACAAGCGATAAAAGGGAAGATTTTGATTACCTGATTAAATATTCCCCGCTCCATAACATAAAAAGTGGGGTGAATTATCCGGCCACATTAATCACCACAGCCGATCACGATGACAGGGTGGTACCGGCACATTCATTTAAATTTGCAGCAACATTACAAGAAAAATATAAAGGCGAAAACCCGGTTTTAATCCGAATAGAAACTAAAGCGGGTCATGGAGCAGGCAAGCCTACAACGAAAATGATTGAAGAAGCGGCTGATGTATGGAGCTTTGTATTCCAGAATTTAGGAATGAGTTGGTAGCGTATTTTTTGTCATTCTGAACTCCATAGAAGGTCGTCATCTCGACTGGAGCGTAGCGAAATGGAGAGATCTATCCAGACAGATTTCTCGACTGCGTTGCACTCCGCTCGAAATGACGATATCTTGTAGTACTCATCACGGAAAATTATTCTTCTAATATGACATCATTATATTTTCCTACTAAATCCATAGACCAATTATAATTTGCTTTAAATCACTAAAAACCTTTAACTTTTGTTTTCGATTAGCAAAAGACATATAAAATACTGAATATAATACGACAACAAAATTATCTAGAATATTTCTAAATAGCAGAATTGATAATACTTTATTTCGTAACTTTGCGTCAAATTTTTTTTAATGATCACTACTGATATAGCCGTAATAGGCGCTGGTCCGGTTGGTTTATTTGCCATTTTTGAAGCCGGTTTATTAAAAATGCGTTGTCATTTAATTGATTACCTTCCTCAGGTTGGTGGTCAGCTGTCTGAAATTTACCCTAAAAAACCGATATACGATATCCCTGGTTATCCTTCTGTGTTAGCTCAGGAACTTATCGATAACTTAATGGAGCAGGCGAAACCTTTCCATCCAACCTTTACTTTAGGCGAGCGTATTGAAGGTTTAGAAAAGCGTGGCGAAGCTGATTTCGTTTTAACAACCAATATGGGTACCGTTATCGAAGCTAAAGTTGTGGTAATTGCCGGTGGTTTAGGTTGCTTTGAGCCACGTAAACCTGCTGTAGAAAATTTAGAGAACTTTGAGAACGGTAAAGGTGTAAACTACATGATCCTTGATCCGGAGAAGTACCGCGACCAGAAAATGGTAATTGCCGGTGGTGGTGACTCTGCTTTAGACTGGACCATTTATTTGGCAGAAGTTTGTTCTGAACTAACTTTGGTGCACAGAAGCGAAAGTTTCCGTGGTGCTCCAGATTCGGTTGCTAAAGTAATGGCTTTGGCAGAAAGTGGAAAAATCAATTTAATTTTAAACAGCAATCTGCAAGCAGTACAAGGAACTGATAAGTTAGAGCAAGTTGAAATTGTGCAGAACCGTACCATGGAAAAAACAGTGGTAGAGGCTGATCACTTAATCCCTTTGTTTGGTTTGAGCCCTAAATTAGGCCCGATCGAAGACTGGAATTTAAATATTAACAAAAGTGCAATTGAGGTTAACGTTGATGATTATTCGACAAACATTCCTGGAATTTACGCTATTGGCGATATCAACACTTACACGAATAAACTAAAATTGATTCTTTGTGGTTTCCACGAGGCTGCATTAATGAGCCACAGCGCTTATTCTTACATGAACCCCGGTGTGAAATATACCATGAAATATACAACCGTAAACGGAGTTTCAGAATTTTAAGCTTTCTCCTATATTTGTGAATCAATATAAGTAAGCTGAAGAATGGAAAACAATATTAATATATATATGCAAGAGCCGGATGGCTCGGTTACTGAACACGTTGCACCAACTGACATGGGTTTAAGCCTGATGGAGTTTTTAAAGGCATCAGAGTACGATATTCTTGCTACTTGTGGCGGAATGGCTTTATGTGCTACCTGCTGTGTTGATGTATTGGAAGGCGAAGAAAAACTTAACGAAATGACAGACGATGAGTATGCCATGTTAGATACTCTGCCCGACCTGTTACCAAATTCGCGTTTAGCCTGCCAATTGCAGTTAAATAACAATATGGACGGATTAAAAGTGAAATTACACGGCGTAAGTTAAGGCTGTAAAACATATTAAAGAGAAAGGCGATACGTAAAGTGTCGCCTTTCTTTGTCTCCAATAGATCTGAATTGCAAACGGCCAACCGAAAATTGCAAACTAATCTGGGCGTTACCCAAGCTGCGCAAGGGCCCGGGCTTTCCAGGGCTACGCTGTGCTCCGGTACCGATGAAAACCTGTGAAACAAGCAAGCATACCGTGATTAAATAAAAACAGATGCTTAATCGCTACTGAACCCTTACAATCCCTAACGCGGATATATGGTAATTTTAGAATTTCATGCAACGACCCATGTTCCTAAACCTGATAAAGCGTAAAGCCCACAGCGCAGCGAGGACTTGCAGCGATAGCAGGACTAAGTCCGCCATTGAAGCAGAACCTTACATTTCCAAAACCTTCGTGTCAGCATAATTTATTCTATAAAGGCTTGAAATCCTTAGTTCTAAAGACGGGATTACAAATCCTGCCTAACGGAGTATATTTCTTTTGTTACAGACCTCTCAGGTTTAAAAACCTGAGAGGTCTGGATGGCAACTTATTGAATAGTTACTTTCTGCTTTTCTACATTCCAGCCATACACTTCTACAGCCAGATTACTTTGTTTACCAGTATATTCTACAGTCACCGTTTTACTTTCACCAGGTAAAACACTAATATAGTTATCATCATAAAAAGCAGGTAATATGCGCTCACCAGTATTGTCATCTATTAAAGCAACACGGTTAAAAAACGCGACAGGATTTCCAGCTGCGTTACTTAAGGTTACAGCCACTTTGCCGTTTTTCTGATCAACAGCAGCTATTTTTAATGGCGCCTTTTTGATATTTTTCAAGCCCGAATATTCGCCGTCTTTTCCGGCAAGCCAGTAAAGATTTTCACTTAAAATATTTTGCTTCTGATCTAAAATCCTTAACGAAACAAATACACCTTCTTTTTTATCCAGTTTGGCCAAAAACTCGTTCATAGGAAAAAGTCTTCTCACTGAAGATGGACCAACCGAGTTGAAGGCCTGAGAGTAGAAATAATCTTTCCCATCCATATCATAAGCTTTAGCCTGTACCATCAGGTTGTTTTTGGTGGTAAACCCGTTGTTTACGATGGTAACCATGCTATCCAAAGGATTCATCATTACATGCAGCGGCTCACTTCCTTTTCTTAAACCATATAAACAGGCATTAGGATCAAGATAATAATCGTACATCTGTCCGCGCATGGCTGTCCATGGGTTTTGGGTTTTCCAGATGATGGAACCCGTGTACCAATCCCACATTTTGTTCGAAAAACCCTCCATTAATGCCCTGTATTGATCATAATTGGCCAATTGAGCCTTCATCGCAAAATCTTCTGCACTTTTTGGCTTGCCATATGGATTCAGATATTGCTCATAAGAGATGTATTTATGATAATCCCATACCGAATCGGGCTTAGCTTTGTACTGTGGTGCAATTAGGTTTTCTTTCGGAATAAAACGGAGTAGTGAAGCGTAATCGCCGACTCCTACCGATCCAACTTCCGAATTGTAAGGAAAAGTCTTTGTACCCCAAAAAGTTTTAATGTCCTGTATCCCGTAAGGACCATCACCATTACCACCGATTGAATTGAACGACATTTCATCACTATTAGAGAAATCGAAAAGTTTTCTTGTACCATCCAGGCGGGGCAGAATATCGTTCTTTAAAGGTTCCAAAATATCTTCTGGTGGGGTAATTTCGTTCCCTCCGCACCAAAAGGCAAGTGAAGCATGGTTTCTGATCATCTTGATCTGATCTTCAATGGCTGTTAAGGTAAGGTTATGGTCATCAGGATAATTTCTGCGTGTCCACTGGTCTTCTTTTTTCATCGGGTCTACCCAACGGCCATTGCAATCGCCACTGAACCAGAAATCCTGAAAAACCAGCAAGCCATATTTATCGCAGGCGTTATAAAACTCAGGGCGTTCCAAAATTGCTCCACCCCAGATCCTGATGAGATTGAGGTTCATATCTTTATGGTAACGTATTTCTGCATCGTAACGGGCATCGCTAAAACGGAGCATCGCATCAGAAATGATCCAGTTACCACCTTTTATGAAAATTTTTTGCCCGTTTACATAGGCGCCCATACTCTTGGTATGCTCGTTCCAGATGTTATCAATCTGACGTACACCAACTTTAAGCTGCTCCTGATCTAGCACCTGGTTGGCCGCTACAAATTCGATTTTTACATCATACAGGTTTTGTGCTCCATATCCGCTTGGCCACCACAATTTAGGATTTTCGAGCTGTAAATCAGGAAGTTTAACCGTAGTGGTTTTATTGGCTGCAATGGTAGCAGATTGTTTGATCAACTTTCCGGCAATCTGATATTGCAAAGTACCCGAAACCGCCTGGCCTGTTGGGTTTTCTACTTCAACTGAAACTTTAACGGTTGCCGGATTTTGTTTCCCTTCGGGTAAACGTTTGCCCGGCACCAAGGTAATTACCTGCGGATTCTGGATATTGATGCTTTTGGTTTTCTCGATAGTTACTTTATCCCAGATTCCCGTGTTACGGTCGCGCGTAGGCTGAATCCAGTCCCAGCCGGCTGTATACTGTGTGGTTAAGCCTTTTGCGATGGTACCGTCGCCACCCTGACCACCATTAGGATTACCTGGAAAATCTGGCGGATAAACAATTACAGCCAATCTGTTTTTTCCATTGGCAGATAACAGTTTGGTGATGTTATACTGTGCCCTAAGGTGCATCCCTACCTGGGTTTTCGGATTAACTTTTTTCCCGTTTAAATAAATTTCGGCTTTATAATTTATTCCCCTAAACTGTAGCCAAATCTGTTCGTTACCCGTAGCACGCTCTTCAAAATCTTTTACAAACCAATAGGTGTAATAATCGTTACCGGTTTTATATACGTCAGGAATTTTCTCGTTGTTCATTCCGTAAAATGGATCGGGAACTTTTTTATTGTTCAGCAAAGTGGTTAAAACCGTTCCGGGAACTGTTGCAGGCATCCAGCTATTAAGCGAGAAACCGGGTTTAGAAATTTCTGAACCATTAGCAGCTTGCACATCTTTGATATTTGTACAAACCCAGCCCGAGTTTAGCTCGTATCGCTGCTGTGCATTTACAATGAAGGCTGAACAGCACAAAAGAAGTAGAAATATTTTCTTCATTTATTTGAGATATTTTAGTTAATACTTGTTTATGGTTAATTTTTAATGACGATGTATTATAAATATAGAATTGTCATCCTGAGCTTGTCGAAGGACCTTCCACAACACCGTGTGAGGCGTTTCGACAGGCTCAACGTGACAAATTCCAGATAAATCAGGTTTAAAATATAACCTCACTCTTTATCTAGAATTATTTTCCGGATATCGGCCTGTCTTCAGGTTTTACGCCCCAGGTTGCCGATGGTGTATTGCCCATATAAATCTCCATCTTTCCACCAGCAACAATAGTTTTATGAAGAATATACGATTTACTGTAGGGCTTTCCGTTCAGTACAATTTTCTGAATGTATTTGTTCTCTGCGCTATTACCTATAACCTTTATATTGAATTTTTTATTCCCAGGCAGCGCAATAACCGCATCATTGATTAAGGGTGTTCCGAAAACATAAGCCCCGTTTGCCGGATTTACAGGATAAAAACCCATTGCCGTAAAAATATACCAGGCGCTCATTTGCCCCACGTCTTCATTGCCGCACAAACCATCAGGCTTAGCGGAATAGAAATCTTTGTCGATTTTACGGATCAGATCGGCTGTTTTCCATGGCTGACCTGCATAAGTATATAAATAAGTAATGTGGTGGTTGGGCTCATTCCCCTGTGCGTAATTACCAATCAATCCACTAATATCCGGCGAACCGTTGGTTCCCAAATCTAAAGGTAAGGTAAATAGCGAATCAAGTTTATTGGTAAAGGCTTTATCTCCTCCAAAAAGGCTGATCAAACCTTCTACATCTTGTGGTACCAACCAGGTATATTGCCAGGCATTTCCTTCTACATAATCGTCTTCACGGTGTTTGGATGAAAAAGGATTGAAAGGACTTCTCCAGTTTCCGTTGGCCAGTTTACCCCGCATAAACTGAACGCTTGGATCGAAATATAAACTGTACAGTTTCGATCTTTTACTAAAATAAGTGTAATCTGCTGTTTTGTTCAATGCCTTAGCCATTTGTGCAATGCAATAGTCGTCAATAGCATATTCTAAAGCCTTACCTACTGACTCGTTTATTTTATCAGCTGGAATGTGTTTAAGCTCCTGAATGTATTCTATACCATCTGTTTTTTGCATCGCAGATTGTTTTATCGCTTCGTAGGCCAGGTTTACATCAAAGCCACGGTATCCTTTTAAATAGGCATCAACAATAACCGGCACAGCATGGTAACCTACCATGGTATTGGTTTCGCTTCCCATTAAATGCCAAACAGGAAGTTTTCCCTGCTGTTTATAGATGGACAACATCGTATTTACTACATCGTTTACTTTATCCTGATGAAGGATAGTGAAAAGCGGATTTGCTGCACGATAAGTATCCCAAAGGGAAAAAGTTGTTAAATTGTTAAAATCGGCATTTTTGTAAACTTTTTTATCGGTTCCCAAATAATCTTTATTTACATCGTTAAATAGTGATGGCGCCACCATGGTATGAAACAAGGCAGTATAAAATATTTTTTTAGTTGTATTTGATGCTTCAATTTTAACCTTCGATAGTTCTTTCTCCCATTTTGCATCGGCGCTTTTAACGATTGAAGCAAAATCCCAGCCTGGCAATTCTGTTTTCAGGTTTAAAATGGCATTTTCGATACTTACAGGAGATAAAGCAACTTTAATCTGCAGTTTATCATTATTAATGGCATTAAAGCTAACCGATGCCTTAAGTTTTTTACCAGATAACGTTTTACCACTTTTAACTACTGTGCTATCGTAAAGCGCAAGACTTTTAATTGGTTGCGAAAGTTTGATTACAAAATACAAACGTTGATCGTCCGCCCAGCCCTTCGAATTACGATGCCCTACCAGGGTCGTAGCATCTAACTGTTTAAACGAAGCAGATACAGGTGCATCCCAACCAATGCCTTCAATTAAATCGATAATAATATGGGGATTTTCAGCACCTTTTTTAAAAGTATATTGGTGAAAGCCTACTCGTTCGGTTGCCGTTAGCTCCGCCTTAATTTGGTATTTATCAAGCAATACACTGTAGTAACCGGCTTTAGCCACTTCATTTTGATGAGAAAATTTAGAAAGATAACCTTGCTGGTCGTCGGCTGTTTTGCCCTTTTCTAAAATGAGTTTACCCGTTGAAGGCATAATCGAAATATCGCCTAAATCGCCAATACCTGTCCCGCTTAAATGCGTATGCGCGAAACCAGTAATGGTATTACTGCTATAATTGTAGCCACTGCACCAATCCCAGCCTTCAAAAATATTATTCGGCCCAAGTTGTACTGCACCAAACGGAACATTGGCACCAACGAAAACGTGCCCGTGTTTTGCCGATCCAATTATTGGGTCAACATATTGGGTTAATTTTGTTTTTTGTTGTGCAAAGATACTATTGGTAAAGAGAGAGGCTGTTAGAAGTAGAATAGACGAGGTTTTCCTGAACTGCATGTGTATTTATAATTTCCTACGGATAGATTTAAAAATCTAAAAGTAAAACGTTTTACGTTATTTCTTGTAAAAAGGATAAATAATTGTGCTAAAATTAAGTAAAAGATAGGAATACACCATTTCCAGATATATAGTGCGCATGCGCGAATTGTATTTTCAATTGTCTTGTACTACGTCTTGGTCAACATCTTTATATCCTGAAATAAATCCGATAGCTGTCGGATCAGGATAACGACCGTTTATATAAATTTGAAAGATCCTTCACTGCGTTCAGGATGACAGCATATATAAACGCCCTGTTACCCAATCTCCAAAACAATTACCTGATCGGGTTCTGCGTTATTTAAAGTCGTGTTAATGCTTAGTTTTGATTTTTTAAAGGTATAGTTTACGGGGCTTTTATCTTTTAGCAAATAGGCTTTTTTGATTTTCTTTACCGGAACGTTTTCTAAATCAAGCGTTGTCGTTTTTCCATCAACCAGGTGGATATAAACTTTGTTGTCGCTTTGCGTAATACTTCCCCAGGCCTGTGGCTTAATAAATCCTGCTTTAGTACCGTAAATGCTTTCGCCATAAATTTTAAGCCAGTCGCCTAAGCCGGCTAATCGATCTTGAAACTCCGGCTGAATTTTACCACTCGGCATCGGACCAATGTTCAGTAAAAGATTGGAACCCAAACTTGCTGCTTTAACCAACATATGAACCAGTTCTTTATTTGATTTGTAATAGGTATCGCTCAAATTATATCCCCACGAATTTGAAATGGTTTCACAGGTCTCGAGCGGTAATTGATCTGATGCCTTTTGAAAACTTAAACCTGATTTATTCTCTCCGGGAAGATCGCGTTCGAACATCTGAAAATCTTCTCCCGCAAAGGGTGTGAGGTGGTGGTTATTCCCAATCATACACTGTGGCTGAAGTTTGTGAATTAAACCATAAATCTCATTGTACTTCCAATCAATTCGTGATGTTCTGTCTTTCGATCCTTCTGGTTCAGTCTGATCCCAATGCCCATCAAACCAGATTCCGCCAATTTCACCATAATTAGTCAACAACTCGGTTAACTGGTTTTTCATAAACTGCAAATAACTTGCATAATCGCCTTTGCCGGTCCTGCCTGAGTTCTGCCCTGTCCGTCCGGTCTCATGCGGATAATCTTCCCTGCGCCAATCTAAAAGTGAGTAATACAGGTATAGTTTTATGCCTTGCTTGTGGCACTCATCGGCCATCATTTTTACGATATCTTTTTTATAGGGCGTATTCATGATGTTGAAATCAGAATATTTAGTATCCCACATACTAAAGCCATCATGATGCCTGGTGATCAGTGTAATATACTTCATTCCGGCATTCTTCGCCATGCTCACCCATTGTTCTGCATTAAACTCAACCGGGTTAAAAAAATCTTTAAGATTGGTGTAATTGTGAACAGTCAACTTTCGTTCGTTCATTACCCACTCGCCACTTCCTGGTATGCTAAAAGGCCCCCAGTGGATAAATAAGCCAAACCGGGCATCGTTAAACCATGCTCTTTGTTTTAAATTAGAGGCTGTAGGTGTATAATCCTGCGCTTTTAACTGTAATGCGATTAATAGCACAAGGCATATTAAGGTTAATTTCTTCATGAATAGCGGTATCGTTTGGTTAGGTTTTAGTCTATTGATGCAGTGGCTTTGGTTGGTTTTCCAATTACCTTATAGTTTCCATCGCCTTTTAAAATGGCTAAAATCTGCGTTTGATTGGCAAAGAGGTTTTTAGCGGCAGCCAATTCTTTATCGTATTGAAAACTCTGCTCAATTCTTCCTTTTTCGTAAAAATAACGGCTCACAATCTGTGTCTCTAAAACTCTTTTAATTTCTGCTTTATGACTAACCAGATCGGTTTTTTTAGAAGAGGTGAGTTTATATTTTAGGTTCTCGAGATCGGTTTTTACTTCTGCCGATTTATTTTCCTTTTCGGCTTCAACCCGTAAATCGGAAAGCAATCTTTCAGTACGGCTTTGGTAAGCCAAATCCTTATCAGCAAGGCTGCCAGAAAATGCAGCATAATCTGCATCAGATAACTGGAAAGTTTTGGCTGAAGTTAAACTTGGTTTTTCTTTCCTGTATTGATTTGCATAGTTAAAGAAAAGGTTTTTATTAAGCATTGAAATGGTAATCGGGCTTAATTTGGCTGCATCAACCACAATATCTGGATAAACACCATTACCACTGTACACGTTTCTTCCTGCTTTGGTCTGGTACATGACCATGGTAGAATCGGCAAAACGTTCGGCAATACCATCCGCATTTTTATGTGCATAATCTAATTTTTGGATACACCTGCCCGATGGCGTGTAATATTTAGCCACGGTTACTTTAACCAGGCTGTTATAAGGCAGATTGAAAGTTTGCTGAACCAAACCTTTACCGTAGCTACGCTGTCCGATTACAATGGCACGATCTAAATCCTGCAGTGAACCAGCAACAATTTCGGAGGCTGAAGCCGAATTTCCATTTACAAGCACCACCAACGGAACCGATGTAGAAACTGGCGCTAAAAGTGTTTTATAGGCAATGGTTTTCTCTAAATTTTTGCCTTTTTGAGTGACAATAAGCTGATCTTTATTTACAAAGAGGTTCACAATTTTCACCGCTTCCTGCAAAATACCTCCACCGTTGTTTCTCAAATCTAAAACTACACCTTTGGGATTTTCTTTTTGAATAGCCAAAAGGGCATCTTTAACTTCCTGACCGGAATTTTCAAGGAATTTATCAAGTTTGATATAACCGATTCCATCGCCAACCATTCCAGAATAAGAAACGTTAGGCTGTTTTATTTCATCACGGACAAGTTTTTTAGTAATCTCTTTTCCATCTCTAACCACCAACAAATCAACCGGTGTTCCTTTAGGCCCACGCAACAACTGACTAATCTCCTGGCGATCTTTGCCCTTTACCGCAATTCCGTTGATACTTACCACCTGATCTCCTGCCTTAATCTCACTTTTATTTGCCGGGTAACCTTCACTCACATCGTTAATAAACAGTTTCCCATCGATAAAAACAGTGCTGGCACCAATACCTCCGTACTGAGTGCTTACATATTTTAATTTGTAATCTTCAATTTCCGATTCGGGAACATACTCCGTATACGGATCCAAACTATCCAACATAGCATCAATACCTGTTTTCATCAACTGAGTGGCATTGGTATCATCTACATAGTTGATATTGATTTCTTTATAGAGTGAGGCAAAAATATCCAGGTTTTTAGAAACCAGAAATAAATCTTCTTTAAATGAAAAAGATAAAGCAGCCAGCCCGAAACCTGCTGCTAAAAGACCATATTTTAGTTTTTTCATTCCCCTGTTTATTTTAATTCCAATAGCAGATCAATAGATTATTACCTGTTTGAAAGATTATTTAATAATTCTGTACAAACGTAAATGTACAAAAAGCAATAAATATTAAAAACAGCTTATTTGGACCAGGCGTAAATTAAGCGTTACGCTAAAAAGAAGCAGAAATTGGCCTTTTAAGAGAGAAACTAAAGTCTGTTGCCTTTGGTATCGGCAAGTGCTTTCTGAATTGTAAATTCGATATAGGTACGGTCACGTTTCACCAAACGCATTAAATCTTCAACCAATTGATCTTCTTTGCCAGGCGTAAATTCTAAAGGCTCATTCGCCAGATCGCGGTATTTCCTTAAAAACTTAGTTTTTACTTTAAATGCAGTTTCAGAAGTCAGTTGAAAATTAGCCATGGCATATTTTATTTGATGCAAAAGTAAAAAATATTTGCTCAGGTTAATACTTTTTATGTGATGTGACAAAAAAAGTAGACATTCGCGGATTCTTTTTGCACGATAATTGTGTTAAAACTGCGTTATAAAACTCAGCCGGGTATGAAAGCCCATAAGATGTAAATTTTAAAATTGAAACCAGAACCTGCAAAAACACCACAAAAACGGCATTTGCAGCGATTTATGGAATCACTGAACTTAAAAAAAAGCAAATTAAACAACATGAAAAAGATTATCTTCTCCATTGTTTTCCTAACCCTGGGTTGGGCAACATCACAGGCACAAACCTTTAACCTGGGAGTAAAAGCCGGTGTTAACTTAGCTAAAATTAATGCAGATTTTGCAAGTGAAGAAAACCGTTTAGGGTATCAGATCGGTGCATGGGCACGTATTGGTGGCGCTAGCTTTTATGTACAGCCAGAGGCTTACATTGGTAGCAAAGGGAACAAATTCATCAGTATTCAGCAAAACAACGGTAATGAAGTGGCTGCCGAAGGAAAAGTAAAATTTACCACTTTAGATGTTCCTGTGTTGTTGGGAACAAAATTTGGCGCTAAAAATTTAAACTTCCGTGTAATGGCCGGCCCGGTAATTTCATTTATTCTGGATGAAAATTCGTCATTTAGCTCAGCTTATCAGCAAGCAACAGATTTCGACAATTACAAAAACCAGGCATTGGGCTTACAGGCTGGCGCAGGTGTAGATGTAGGTAATATCTCAGTTGATTTACGTTATGAAGCTGGTTTATCAAACATCAGTAAAAGTGAAAAATATAGCCAGAAACCTAATTTATTTCAATTGAGTTTAGGGTTTAAGATTTTGTAAACAGCAAAAAAATGCTATAAAGCAAATTTAAGACATAAAAAAAGCCATCAGAAAATAGATGGCTTTTTTTATAAAATTTTCTTCCTAATAAAAAGTAGTGTAAAATGTAACTGCGAGCGGATAAGTAGTATTGCCCGCCACCCCTCGTATATAAATGGTGTAAGCCCTGCCTTTGGTTAATGTAAATGTTGAACCTGATGCAATTAGCGGAGTACCTGTTCCTGCAATGTTAACAAATAGTTTTGGAGTAGGTGCTGTACCAGGACCTAAATTTGGTATTTCCGTCCATGATGTAGCTGTTCCATAAGCTACATTTGAAATTATCTTGGTTCCCGCAACGGCATCTTTAACCAAATCCAGATTGGGGCTGCCATTATACAGGTTAACCATGCGTACAAAGATTTTAGACGTATCTAGTGTAGGCCTGCTATCTTCAACCATTAAAGATGATGGAATTTTTTTACTTGTTGCTGTGTATTGACCTGTTGTATAAATGGTATAATACTTTCCTGCCTCCGGTGTGATCGTTGTATTAAAAACCTCCAAATTAGGATCAGGAACAACTGTTGGGATAATTTTAGCAGTTAAATTATGTGAGCCAGGACTTGTAACGGCATAACCTAGATCAGGAAACAGGCCATTATATGCATAACCTGCGTTTTCTACACCTAAACTGGATAGTGATGACGAAAACTTAGTACCATCCATATAGAAAGTAAGCGCAGGACTACCTGGTGTAAGGTTCAGAATTTTTAGGTATGAATATTTGGGATCTGCCGGACTTATTTTTTCATAAGCTGTATTTTCTACAAGATCGCCTTTTTTACAAGCGGAGAATAATCCAATACTAACCGCAATAAAATATAATACTTTTTTCATTTTTCTTTTTGATAATGGTGAAATTACGGTTGAGAGAACCACATTTTATAGGTGTGATAATCATTTTTGTCAGCTCCTATTTTCTTCAGCGCTTCAACATTCCATAAGTACTCAGAGTTGTAGCGTGGACGATACCGTTGTGCTGGTTTGCCTCCGTTATCGGTAAAGAAACTGGCCGGAAACCTGTACACGTTTAAGTAAGGATTATTCCCTGCAGCATCTCCAACATTATAGTTATATTTTCTTAAATCGCACCATGTTTCTACAAATCCGTAGCCATAGAGCGCTAAGTATTTCTGTAACATGATATCTTTTAAAGTTAAGGCGGCGGCCGTTTGCTTAACGGAAGTACTTGCCAAATAAGTTGCTTTTTCTGCAGGGGTTATGGCTGTTCCCAAAGCGCTTACAAAATCAATACTCGAGCTTATGCCATTTAGATAAGCGGTATAAGCTAAACCTAAATCGCCCTTTCTAAATGCAGCTTCTGCCTTAATAAATTGCAGTTCGCTATACGTCATGATCGGAAAACCAGCATTATCTTTAAATAAATATTTTCCTTGATTTGGTCCAGGGTTAGCACCTCCAACTACTCCCCAAACGTTTGGAATCTGGTTTTTATTTACTACAGTTCCGCCATCTAAAGTAAATGGTGCCGTACCTCTGAAAATAAGATCTGGTGATGCTGTTAACATGTTATTGCGACGGGGATCGATAACCAGAGGCGTGTTGGCAACGGCAAAAGTAGTACCATCAAGCAAGGCAACCATTATTGCCGTTTGACGATAAGCACCCATATTTGCTCTTAACGGCCCAAAGAAATTGCCATTTGCAGCAGTAGTTCCTGTGTTGGGAACAATAAAATCATCAGCATTACCGGCTAAAGATTTATCAACATATTCGATCACTTTTGCCGGATCATAAATTGCTTTGTTAACCAGATTATTTGCATTTCTAGCTAGAATACCATAGTTAAACTTTATCCATTTGGCATTGTCACCAGCATAAATCAAATCAGCAGGCCCAAACTTAACTACCGTACCTGCACCATCTGTTCTGGTAAAATTGGATATTGATTGATTCGCCAGCCTTACTACTTCGGCATAAACCTCTGGTTGTGTATCGTAATCATAAACGTATCGATTAACATCAAAGGCTTGTTTTAAAATAATATCACCGTGATAATCGGTTGTAGTTTGCCAACTCCAGGCTTTCAAGGCCTGCGCCATTCCTACATAATTCCATTCCTGTTTTGCCTCAGAATCTTCAATAATCAAGTTCAAGTTTGCACCTAAACCAAAATAATTGGTTCTCCATATTTCGCCCATGGCATCGCTACCGGCAATCCAGCCATGTTGCTCACCAACATTTACGGCTCCTCCAAAATATTGGATAAGTCCACCTAAATATCTCGAATCGAACTGAACACCCCGCTCCATCTGAGCGAACAACGGCGGTGTTAATGTTTTGCTAGAAACTTCTTGCGGGGTAGCCGGATCTGTATTCACATCCAGATACTTTTTACACCCTGAAGTAGTTATTATTGACGCAAAAACTGATAATAATAAATATATCTTTTTCATCTCTTTAATCTTTAAAAACCAATTTTCACACCTAAATTATAACCCCTTGGCAAGCCTACAGAACCAAAATCAATACCTGTTCCTCCTAAACCACCAGATGCAGCACTTAATCCGTTAACCGATGGATCTACTCCTTTGTAATTGGTAATCAACAGCAAATCAGTACCGGTTGCAAAAACACTGGCGCTTTTAATTACCCTGCTTTTTTCGAAAATGGTTTTTGGGAGGTTATAACTTAAAGTAATATCTTTCAGCCTGATCCAATTGATATCTTTTTCTAAGAAATCGGCTGTATTGTAGAGTGTTGAATAATACGTAGTTGTGATATATGGAATAACCACAACATTGTTCTTGGTTGGGTTAGCCGAATTCTCAAGTCCATCGCGCATTACACCTGCTATAATACGGGGCACTTCACGATCGGTACTTAATTTAGATAGACCTCTGGCATATAAATATAATTCTGTCGCATTATAAATATCTCCACCCTTACGCAGATCAAGCAAAAAAGAAAGATTAAAGTTTTTATAGGTAAAGCTGTTGGATAACCCAATCATAATATCTGGCGCACGGTCGCCCATTTGAGTAAAATTAGCATCCTTAATCGGCATTCCGCTTGCCGGATTGATTAGAAGCTGGCCGTCTTTATTCCTTAAGTAATCTATACCGGCAAAAGCAGATATTGATGTACCAACGGCATATTGTGCCCTAACGTTATCAAAAAGCCAACTGTCTGACACATAAAACACATCCTGATTTGCAGGTAATGATAATATTTTACCTCTTGATCTTGATGCATTAGCCGAAATATCCCAGCTAAAGTTCTGCGTTTTAACCGGAGTACCTTTTATCAACAGCTCAAATCCATGAACCCTTATTTTACCGCTGTTAATGTACTGTAACACTGCACCTGATGCATAACTTAAACGGGGTGCGGTAATTTG
Source organism: Pedobacter sp. MR2016-19 (assembly GCF_014947265.1). Taxonomy (NCBI): domain Bacteria; kingdom Pseudomonadati; phylum Bacteroidota; class Sphingobacteriia; order Sphingobacteriales; family Sphingobacteriaceae; genus Pedobacter; species Pedobacter sp. MR2016-19. The sequence continues at coordinate 543,916 of NZ_JADCNK010000001.1, read as the reverse complement.
TTTATCAGAAAGGTTATGATAATAAGAGAAATCGAATGATAACCTGTTATTAAAGAAACCCAGTTCCATACCAATTTCTTTAGCGGTTGTAAATTCTGCCTCAAGATTTGGATTGCCCATATTTACATCTAATGCATACCCCCCGCCAGTTGTTTGTTGAGCAATAAGTTTGTTATCAGTAACATATGCTACCCTGGCATCTTTACCTGATTGCCCCCATGAGCCTCTTAATTTACCATAAGATAACCATCCCAAATCTTTTACTGCCTGCAAATTAGAAAACACAAAACTTAATGATGTTGCAGGATAAAAGAAGGTGTTATTTTTTTGTGGTAAGGTTGACGATAAATCCTGACGACCAGATAAGGTTAGGTACAGATAATTATCATATCCTAGCTCGGCATTAGCAAAGAAACCAACTTTACGTTTTAGCTCATTTGTATAAGCAACCCTTTGCGTAGTGGGATCGATGTTATTCATGCTAAAAAAATTTGGTTGATAAAAACGCGTACCAAACTGGGCGTTAACCTGGTAAGAATCGTCTTTGATCTCTGTACCCACTCTAATTACAGGTTTAAACTTTCCAAAATCTTTTTTTGCGGTGGCTACAAAGTTGGCTGTAACCAATCTTTCATTTGCATTGTAGGTATTTAAGCCTCCACCAGCGTTGGTGGTTTGAGCTTTATTGGCCTCATACGATTGAACATCATAGGCAGATAATCCGGTTTGAGAAAAAATATCTGCCCCGGCAGTTCCCTGCATACTTAACCAATTAGTTGGCGTATAGGTAAAACCGATATTGCCTAACACACGGTTCATTTTATCGTAGTTTGGATTTCTTTCTACTCCCCAGTAAGGATTATCCAGCTCGCCACTCAAGCTTCCCGTAATGGTTCTTCTTTCGCCAAGTGGTGTTAAATAATTCCGCATATCATCTGTTAATGGCCAAGATAATGCACTTAACATTGGGCTACTTACTCCTTTATAGGTTTTATCTGTTCTGGATGAGATCAGATTTAGTGAAGCATTCATGCTTATTTTATCACTAATTTTAGAAGTCGCGTTTATTTTACCATTAATTGTATTGTACGCTGTACCCGGAATAATCCCTTTTTGATCAGTATAACTTACTGTTGTTCTGACCGAAAGTTTTTCACTTCCGCCTTCAATGGTTGCATTATGTTTTTGCGTAAACCCTGTTTTGTAAAAATTGCCAATGTTATCATAGATTGTTTTATTTGCCGGATACTTTGCACCAAAGAAAGTACGGGTTCTTTGTTCCTCATCGAAAACCCCTCCTGCGCCACCACCATAAGTGGTTTGCACTTCAGGATAACGGTAAGTATTTTCTAAACGAAAAGAATTGCTGTACGATACACGTGCGGTACCTGCTTTTGCTCTTTTTGTGGTGATTACCACAGCACCCGAAGCTCCGTCAGTTCCATATAAAGCTGAAGCTTCAGGCCCTTTCAAAATGGTTAGTGATTCTATTTCTTCCGGATTAATATCCATGGCTCTATTACCGTAGTCGTTCTGACGGTTAAAGGTTCCCTGGCCTACTAAATTATACTCGCTGAAAGTACGGTTAGAAATAGGCAGTCCATCTACCACGAAAAGTGGCTGGTTATCACCATCAAGAGAGATCCCTCCACGGATGATCATTGTTGCAGATGCACCAGGGGTACCCATTGTAGGGGTAATTGTAGCTCCGGCAACCCTTCCCTGCAAGGCATTTAAAAAGTTGTCACGCTGTGTATCAGCAATATCTGCCCCCTTTAATGTTTGTGCAGAATAGCCTAAAGCATCTTTTGATCTTTTGATACCAAAAGCTGTAACCACTACTTCGTTCAGATTACCAGCATCAGGCGAAAGATTAACATTAATAGAAGAGTTTGAACCAACTGATCTTTCGAAAGTTTTATAACCAATGTAAGAAAAGGTAAGCACATCTGTTTTTAATGCTTTAATAGAGTAGTTTCCATCAGCGTTAGTTTGTGCAACTGTAGTGCTTCCTTTTACTCTAATGGAAACACCGGGTATAGGTCCATCAGTTGATGTAACCTTACCGGTAATGGTTATTTGTTGTGCAATGGCATGAGCCAGCAACAAAAACGTACCAATAAAAATTAGTAGTAGTTTTTTTTTCATAAACTGCCTGTTTAGTTAAGGATAAGATTGTTTAGTTGTTGTTAGTTAATTACTAAAACACGCACAATAACGCATTTTATACTAATATCACAATTGTTTTAGAATAAAAAACTATTTAGCAAGGAGTAACAAAAATTTTATCGCAACAACACGCACAAACACGCAATATTAAAAATCTAAAAATCTTTTATACATTCGCTTAAAACCAGACACCAACTTTATGCTGAAAAAAGAACGCCACGACTTCATTATGCGCCAGATCAATTTACATAACCGCGTATTAACTTCTGATCTGGTTCAATTGCTCAATGTTTCGGAAGATACCATTAGACGGGACCTACAGGAACTTGTTGATGAAAACCTGCTTTACAAGGTCCATGGAGGCGCTTTATCTAAATCATACCACAGTTCTTTTGATGACAGTACAGTTTATGCGCGTGATAGTAAAATTGCCATCGGCAAAAAAGCCGTTCAGCTGATAAAGGATGGCATGGTGGTGTTAACAGGTGGCGGAACCACAATTTTAGAGTTTGTAAAGCTGCTTCCACAGGGTTTATCTGCAACTTTTTTCACTATTAGTCCGCTGGTTGCGGTAGAACTGGCCAAGTACAATAACATCGAAGTGATTTTGATTGGTGGTTTGTTTTCTAAAAATTCGCAGGTTACTTATGGCGGACAGGTAATTACGCAATTATCGGAAATAAAGGCCGATTTATGCCTGATGGGAACGAGTGCCATTCATCCGGACGAAGGTCTAACAGATACTTACTGGGAAATTAACCAGCTAAAAAAGGCCATGCTGGCCTGTGCAAAAAAAACAGCTGTGCTTTGCATCTCTGAGAAATTGGATATTGCTTTAAGATTGAGAGTTTGCCCGATAGAAAGCATTAGTTATTTGATAACTGAATTAGATTTAGATCATGAATCGCTTTCGCGTTATGTAGAAAAGCAATTGAATATTTTATAAAAAGAGTTCCGACGAAAATCGGAACTCTTTCGTTTTGCTAAAAAGTTGGATCAGCAGGGGTATTCGTATTATTATCTCTTTCCTGGAAAGGATAAGGAAAGAAATTCCGTTTACGATCGGCTAAAGGCTGATTGAACCTTCGCATATCCTCTATCTTCAATCCGGAAGCATACAGTTCGATTGAACGGTGTTTGTAAATAAGATCAAGCAATTGCTGCTGTGTGTAAGGGCCAACTAGTGGCGGCAATGCTGCGGTCACACCGAAAAGATCTGAAGCTTTGGTTACTACCCTGTTCAACTCAATTAATGAATTGGTTAGGTCTGGCTGCCTCGCCAGTGCTTCAGCCTTTATTAAAATCATCTCTCCAGGTAAGTATATCGGAAAAGGGCTTGCTGTTGCTGCTGCAAAACCATTCATACGTAAAGTTGGGGTTGCCCCCGCCATTACGGTATAAAAAGCTATTCTTTTATCTGCAGCATCCGGAGTGTTCGCACCGGTAAGTCCTAGATTTGCGTTTAATGGCTGAAATACATTATTTGAAGAAATGATGCTAAATAGAATATTCGGTGAGGTAGTATCAAACTTGAAAAATGATGCCTTAGTTAAATCAACAGCATTTGCTTCTGTTAATGCCAGTGGATAATTTCCTGAAAATAGTGCATATCTGGCCTTGAGTGCATGAATTGTATTTATAATATTCACATCAGAAGGAATATTACCTAAAAAGCTGGCAGAAATTGAATTTGCAGCAATAACAGTTAAAGCATTATCCAAAACAGCAATTGCTTTTGTAAAACCAGCAGAACGGGTAATAAAAGTTACGTTTTTTCCTGTTCCATCTGGAATTTTTTCCCAGTATTGCGCCATATTTCCAATTGCCAAGGCCTTGAATATGCTAGAATAGGCAATTAATCCCGCTGCATAACCTTTGTCACCCAAATTACCGGCATTAGCAATCACTAAATCTGCATCGTAAATAATCTTGTTAGCACTTGTCCAAAGATTAAATAAAATTGTATTTGTTCCATCAACGGTACTGCCACCGGTACTTAACTGTAACTCAGGAATATTTCCTGAATTGAGTAACCGCAGCTCGTTGGTTACAAAACCATTTGCTGCAACAGAGTTGAACATTACACCTGTACGGGTTAAAGTATAAACCCGCTGTAAACCTATTGCCACTGCAGTTAACCCTTGCTGGGTGCCCAAAGCCACATCTGTTTTAGCTCTGGATGGATCCTGATATTCTTTCGTACATGAGGAAAAGCACAATGTTAACGAAAGGGCTAAACAGGTTATATTTGCCGGAATATTATTTTTTAAAATTTTCATAAACTTTCCTTTAACGATTATAATTTAACTTGTAAACCCAAACTAAAAGTCCGTGGAATCGGCACCGAACCAAAATCGATATTTCTCAGTATCGTTGATTGCCCGCCAGAATTTAGCTCAGGATCGTAACCTTTATAGTTGTCCCAGGAGATAAGGTTTCTACCGCTCACCGTTACAGTAAGGTCCCTTAGGAATTTTAGCTTGCCTATATTATAGCTCAGCGAAATCTCTCGCAGCTTAACAAAAGATCCATCATCAATCCTCCACTCCTCAATGGCATAAACTCCGGCAACATATCCCCTGGGCAACTGGCCAAGTTGCTCTTGTTCGGCTACTTTGCCATTTCCAACACCCTGGCGGGTTCTCCAATCGGCATTCCAAACGTCGCCGCCTTGTACCGCATCAAACTGTACATGCAGATTCAGTTTTTTATAGGTAAAGTCGTTTACAAACGACATGTTATAATCAGGGTTTGGATTACCGATTACTTTACGAAGCGTTGTTCCGGTAGGCAAACCATTTGCATCGCGTTGTGGAGTAAACGTAGTGGCAGAATTTTGAATACCCTTTTCTATCTGAGGAATTCCTGCTGCATTTGTTAACAGACTTCCATCCGGATTACGCGCAAAAAAGGTTCCATAGAACACGCCAATGGCTTCACCATTTATAATTGCAACAGGAGCGCCTGGATTTGTACTAAACAACCTTAAACCACCTACATCAAGTGCTGTATTTCTATTCCTGTTGAAAATAACTGAAGTGTTCCATTTAAAATTCTTCCCATCAACCGGAGTTCCATTCAACACAAGCTCAATCCCCTTGTTCCTTAGTGAGCCTATGTTATCTAATAAGCTGGAAAATCCTGTTGAAGGTGCCTGCACACTGGCAATCAATAAATCGCTTACTTTTTTATTGTACCAGTTAAATTGTAAACCTAATCTGTTTTTGAAGAAAGATAAATCTGTTCCCAGTTCCAATTCGCGCTGGCGTTCTGGTTTAACGTTTTCGTTAGCTAAAGTCGCACTCGAAAATAACGATGCTCTACCCAAAAACGATTGTGTAGAATAGGCATTAATCCTATCATATGCGCCAATACCGGTCAGGTTTCCCGATTCTCCATAAGCCGCTCTTATTTTAAATGTATCCCACCAATCAGAAACACCAAAACTTTTCCAATAATCGGCTGAAGAAAGCACATAACTTAAGCTTCCTTTCAGGTATTCCTGTGTGCGGTTATCAGCCCCGAAAACTGAAGATTGATCGACCCTTAAGGCACCCGTAACAAATAAATGATCTTTATATTTAAAATTCTGCTGGATATATCCTCCACTTACAGACAATTCAGTTCTTCCATCTACACTTGGAAGCTGTGTTGCAGCAGCATTTACCGTTTCGATTAATGGGGCTAAACCTCTGCCATTTACCAACTGGTATCTGGTTTTTTCGTATTGAAATGAATAACCAACCTGAGTGGTTGACGAAATCAGCTCTGATAATTTAGCCTGATAAGTTGCATTAAACTCATTGTTAAACTGAAAAGCATTATTGGTTGCTGCACTTGCGTAGCCATTTAATGTACCATCTAAAGCTGCACCACCACCATAAAAATCTGGATTTACGTTATACGCAAATGGTGGAATGTAGGTTGACCCGCTCTGACCAGAATTATCAACACCTAAAGTAAAATCTAAGGTTAAATTTTTTACAGGGTACAATTTCAAATTGGCATTGGCAATAATGCGGTTGGTTTCCTGACGCTGTTTAATGTCTTCTATTACCGACACAGGATTTACCCTGCCACGTTCTCCAACAGCCATTAAATTACCATTAGCGTCTCTGGCAAAAATATCATGAATGTTCCCGATAATGGTAACAGAATTCATTGGCGAAAAAAACGAATTTCCATCTGGCTTTTCATTGGCCGAACTGCGGATATAATTTAAGCCGGCACTAAATTTTGCCCATTCCGTGATTTTCTGATCGATGTTTGCCCTGAAATTATAGCGTGTAAAATCGGTGTTTTTAATAATTCCCTGATTACTGAAATAAGCTGCCGAAGTATAGTATTTTGTATTTTCATTACCACCGGAAACAGAAATCGTATTATCTGTACCTGTAGCAGATTGAAAAATGTAATCCTGGTAATTATAACGAGTGGCAGGGATTTTTTGGGTCTGCAGAAACGGAGGATCACCAACAGTCTGGATTACGTCTTGTGTAGGAAAGTTCGTAGGCGTACCAAACCTTACCGGAGATTCGTTCACCTCAACCTGTTTACGCAAATGGCTCAATGTTAAACTTGTGCTGAAATTAACCTGAGCAGCACCACTTACACCTTTTTTGGTAAAGATCTGAATTACTCCCGAATTTGCCCTCGAGCCATAAATGGCTGCAGCTGCAGCTCCGTTTAATACTTCAATACGCTCAATATCTGCCGGATTGATATCAACCATCCTATTCTGCCCAATGCTTCCAACAAAGTTTCCGCCATCATAGTTGGCTGAGGTATTGGTAACCCTGGTAGTTGAATTGTTAACGATTACACCATCGATAATGTAAAGTGGCTCTGATGATGAATTTACAGAGCTAATACCTCTTAAACGAACAGATAAGCCCCCTGCAGGATCACCAGAGTTCTGGCTGATTTGAGCACCAGCCGTTTTTCCCTGTAAAGATGAGAGTACATTTCCGCTCGGCGCTTTGTTCAGATCATCACCTTTAACGGTACTTACATAACTTCCCAGCTCTTTTCTGGTTGTTCCCTGCGATGTTCCAGTTACAATTACTTCATCCAAACCAACAGCATCGGCACTTAGGGAAGTACTTAGCTGAACCTGATCGCCTGACGCAAGATCGATCGACTGCGCCTTACTCTTGTAACCTACGTAAGAAAACTGAACCTGATATTTACCAGGGGCCAAATCTACGGCAAACGTATAAGCCCCATTAGAATTGGTACTTGTTGCTAAACTTGTATTAAGGATTTTAACTACAACGCCCGGGATAGGCTCGTTATTTGAGGCATCAGTCACTTTCCCGCTAATGGTATAGCGTTTATTCTGTGCCTGCGCCTTTTCCGTAAACAGAAGCAGCAGAAATGGGATCAACAAAATTACGAAGAATCCTGGCGACCATTTTAGGTAACTTTTTTCCATAAAATTTGGTTTTGTTAGAAGATTAGTGTTAAAAACAAATTTAACAAAATACCATATAAACCAATTTTTCAACCTGTACAAACTTATCTACAAAATTGCGACTACTTAAGCAGGCAAACTGATTTTACCCATGCAAACCGAAGGCACACCTTGCCGGTTACCAAAATTAATCGGCTCTCCACACAGCGTTTCGTTAGCCAAAACAGCAAATAAAACAGCCTCTTTTGCATCGGGATTAATATTTAAATCTTCAGTGCTTAGGAATTTGCAAAAAGGCAGCCTGGTTTGAAGAAGCTGAACAAGCAGCGGATTGTGCATGCCACCACCACTCATAAATACCCGCACCCGGGCATGCTCTCCAAAACAACGTTTTATCGCATTGGCAATGGTTTCTGCTGAAAAATGGCACAAGGTTGCCATTACATCTTCTTTGCCCAGATTTGTTGTTGAAGACTGTTCTTGTGCCTTTAGTAAATATTCCAGGTTAAATAATTCCGGCCCCGTGGTTTTAGGAAAATCTAATTCAAAAAAACTACAATTCAACAATGCAGATAACAGCTCTGGATTAACTTTACCAGCCAAAGCAACCCTGGCATTTTTATCATAAAACTGATTAAAATATTTTTGCATATATTGATCCATCAGAGTATTTCCTGGACCAACATCTGTTGAAAAAATTTCGCTGGCATCGGTACTCCCAGGCAAATAAGTGAAATTTGCTATACCACCAATATTCAACATTATCCGATCTTCACCAGCCTTCGAAAACATTAAATAATCTCCGTATACAGCCAGAGGTGCGCCCTCACCCCCCGCAGCCAAATGTTTCTGCCTAAAATCGGAAAGCGTAATAATTCCGGTTTTAATGGCAATATGGTCGCCATCACCAATCTGTAGTGTACCATTAGGATAATCGGCCAGTTTATGCAAAGATTTTGGTGCGTGAAAAATGGTTTGTCCATGACTGGCGATAAAATCAATGTCCTCGTTTTCATACCCCCATTCTTTTATGGTTTCATTGATCAATTGAGCATGAATATTTGCAATGTGCTCATTCATCAGGCACACCGATTGTAAATCGACTTCTTTTTTAGAAAATATGACCTTTATTTTTGCCCTGAAATCATCTGTATAATCCGCGGTTTTAAATTTTAAAAGGCGGATATCAGTTTCAGCACCGCTTCCCTTTACCAAACAGAGCGCAATATCCAGTCCATCCATAGAAGTTCCACTCATCAATCCGATAATTAAACGTTCTGACTTGCCTGCTTTTGAATATAATTTTTGGATCTGCCCGTTCATATCAATTTTTATCTTAAAAGATCAAACGTTTGTCTGCCCCTTTAATTGAATTTTATGTAAATACTTGCAATAAATGTAAATAACCTTTGTTAGAAATTGGGCATAACTCTCTATATTTACTGCTCCGTACATTAAAATCCATATAAAAAAAATGGCTAGATTAAATCTACTGGAGGAGACACGTTTCGAGAAATTACCTGTAAGCGTGTTCGAAAATCCAAAAATTGCTTCAATTAATGTGGCACATCGCATTGCCGAGCTCATTAAATCAAAACAAGCAAGCAACACACCTGCAGTACTGGGCTTAGCAACAGGTGTTACCCCAATTGCTGTTTATGCCGAACTGGTTAGACTGCACAAAGAAGAGGGCTTAAGTTTTAAAAACGTAATTACTTTTAACCTGGATGAATACTATCCAATGGCGCCAACCGCAGCGCAGAGTTATGTTACGTTTATGAACGAAAACCTTTTCAATCATATCGATATAGACAAAAAAAATGTTCACATTCCTGATGGTACGCTTGCACTGGAAGATATTCCTGCTTTCTGCCTGGAATACGAAAAGAAAATCGGCGATCTTGGTGGTCTTGACATCCAGATTTTAGGAATCGGCCGTACAGGTCACATCGGGTTTAATGAGCCGGGTTCTGCGCCAAATTCGGGTACCCGCTTAGTTACCTTAGATGATTTGACGCGCCGGGATGCTGCGCGTGATTTTGGCGGAAAAACCTTTGTACCAACAAAAGCCATTACCATGGGTATCGGTACAATTTTCAAAGCAAGAGAAATTATATTAATGGCCTGGAGCCGTAAAAAAGCTTCAATAATCAAAAAAGCTGTTGAAGGCGAAATTTCAGGCGAAGTTCCGGCAACATACCTTCAACTTTCTGACCATGTAGAGTTTATCCTCGATGCACCTGCTGCCTCAGAATTGACCCGTTTTGATACGCCATGGTTGGTTAAAGATTGCGTTTGGACTGATGCATTGATCCGCAAGGCAGTGATCTGGTTGGCCAACACATTAAAAAAACCGATCCTAAAATTAACGGAAGACGATTACAATAATAACGGTATGGCACAACTGGCTACTGAAAAAGGACCAGTTTACAACATCAACATCCATATCTTTAATAAATTACAACACACCATAACTGGCTGGCCGGGTGGCAAACCCAATGCTGACGATTCTCAGCGTCCGGAAAGAGCCGAACCAGCTAAGAAGAGCGTAATTATTTTTTCTCCTCACCCGGATGATGATGTGATCTCGATGGGCGGTACTTTCCTACGTCTGGTTGATCAGGGGCATGATGTACATGTAGCTTACCAAACCTCGGGTAATACTGCAGTATGGGATGACGACGCACTTCGTTTTGTGGAGTTTAATGTAGATTTCGCGGAGAAAATGGGGATGGACAATACGCACTTAAAGGATCTTTATCACAAGATGAGAGCCTTTATTGAGCAGAAAAAACCAAACCAGATTGATACACCAGAGATCCAAACGGTTAAAGGACTCATTAGAAAAGGTGAAGCTATTGCCGGTGCAAGATATTGCGGTTTAGAAGATGACCACATTCATTTCCAGGCACTTCCTTTCTACGAAAGCGGTAAGGTTCAGAAAAACCCGGTAACTGATGCTGACATCGAACTTACAATAGCCCTATTGCAACAAGTTAAACCTCAACAGGTTTATGCTGCGGGCGATTTTGAAGATCCTCATGGAACGCACATCGTTTGTTTCAAAATTATTTTAGAAGCATTAAAACGATTACGCAAAACTGAAGCCTGGGCGCAAGATTGCTGGTTATGGATGTACCGTGGTGCATGGCATGAATTTGAAACTTATGAAATCGAAATGGCGGTTCCAATTTCTCCACAAGAGCTTGAACGCAAGAAATATGCAATTTTCAAACACCAGAGTCAGAAAGACCGGGCGGTTTTCCCTGGCGATGATTCAAGAGAGTTCTGGCAACGGGCAGAAGATCGTAATCGTGAAACGGCAAAGGCTTATGACGAACTTGGACTTGCAGAATACGAAGCTATTGAAGCTTTTGTTCGCTGGAAATTTGAAGAATAGTTTAAAAATAAACACCAATCCTGCTTTGTTCGTTCAAAGCAGGATTTTTTTTACCCAACCTGCGAAGTCTAAAAAGGCCAAGGTTGCAGAAAGACTTCGCAGGTTTAATGAAAAACTTACGAAACTACTCTACCACAATATCTTAGATAAATTTAGTAAGTAATTACACGCGTTATTTTCAAAATAAATATCTATCTTTCTATCTGATTAGTCATCCCTAATTAATTATTCAATCAATTAGAAATGAAAATAGAGGAAGGCGGCTGTTACCACATTTACAACAGGGGAAACAACAAGGGTAAAATCTTTTTTGAAGAAGGAAATTACATTTTCTTTTTAAAGCAATTTAAAAATTATGTCTTACCCTCCGTTGATGTATTTGCTTATTGTTTAATGCCAAACCATTTTCACTTTTTTATCAGGGTAAATGATGAGGTGAATTATGAAAAGGGAATTAAAAACATGCTTATTTCTTATACCAAGGCAATAAATCAAAGCTATAACAGGATTGGGAGCTTATGGCAAGGGCGGTATAAATCGAAGAAGGTTGATTCTGAGACTTACTATACTCGGATCGTTATTTACATACACCAAAACCCATTAACTTCAGGATTGGTAAAAAAAATGGAAGATTATACCTATTCTTCTTTCAGCTCATATTTATCAGACGAACCAAGTTCAATCTGTAAATCCGAAGTTTTAGAATGGTTTGGTGGCTTAGCAGGCTTTACTACTGATCATACGGTTAACGAAAAGTAAGTTTTTGCTTTGACTCAATTTCCGAAGTCTTGATGGCTGAGCGCTGCACGACTTCGGAAGTTTTTCTATAGACTTACGAAGTTAGCCTGTCGCTACTGTCCACCTAAACTTCGTAAGTAATTTCTCATTCTAAAAACAATACTCTAAATTAGTTTGCTGAACCCAAATAAGCGAATCATGACCGAACCTAAACAACGATTGCTATCGCTGGATTTTTTTAGAGGATTAACCGTAGCCGCGATGATCTTAGTGAATAATCCGGGCAATTGGGGCCATATTTATGCGCCTTTAGAGCATGCAGAATGGAACGGATGTACGCCTACTGATTTGATTTTCCCATTCTTTTTATGGATTGTTGGCGTTTCTATTGCCTTTGCCATGAGCAGTAGTAAAGCAGATCCATCTACACATCAAAAAACAATGATTAAAGCCATTAAACGTGGTATTATACTTTATTTACTTGGTTTTTTCCTCGCTATATTCGGAAAGATTATCAGTGCAATTATGGATAACAGATCCATCTGGGAAGCATTTCAAACCGTTAGATTGTTGGGCGTTTTGCAAAGGATAGGCATTGTTTTCATCATTAGCAGCATCATTTTTATTAAGGTTTCCAACAAAACCATATTTAAAACATTAATTGTAATACTCGCCGTTTACTGGGCACTAATGACCTTTATACCTGTTCCTGGAATTGGGTACCCTAACCTGGAAAAAGAAACCAATTTAGCAGCCTGGATAGACCGCGGAATTTTAACAGAGGCACATACCTGGGCTTCATCAAAAACCTGGGACCCGGAGGGAATTTTGAGCACGTTACCAGCGATAGGAACCTGTTTATTTGGTATTCTCGTTGGCGTTTGGATGCGCAGAAAAGATGTAGACCATCCAACTAAAGTGGCCTGGTTATTTACCACGGGGATTGCGGCAGTTGTTTTAGGCTTACTTTGGGACCTGCAGTTCCCGATTAACAAAGCGTTATGGACAAGCTCTTATGTGTTATATGCCGGTGGCCTGGCTTCCATAGGGTTGGCGCTCTGCTACTGGATCATTGATGTGCAGGGCTACAAAAAATTTACCACTCCCTTTGTTGTATATGGCGTAAATGCCATTACTGTTTTCTTTCTGGCTGGATTAATGCCAAGAGTGTTAAACCTGATTCAGATTACTCAATCAGATGGCACCAAAACAGGATTATTGGTTGTGTTCTACGAAACCTGTTATACGCCATTTTTCAGCCCCATAAATGCTTCTTTGGTTTGGGCCATAACCTATGTATTGGGTTTTTATGTATTATTATATTTTATGTACAAAAAAAACATTATTATTAAGGTTTAGTAAAAAAACGCTATAATTGATTGTCCCTCTCTTCAATTGAAAAAGAAAACTACCATATATGATATCGCCAAGGCGCTCAATATTACAGTATCAACTGTTTCCAGGGCGCTTAGTGGCTTTCCGGCAATAAGTGATACCACCAGAAAGGCTGTTGTTGAAATGGCTAAAAAATTAAACTATAGCCCAAATAAACTCGCATCAGCACTAAAATCCGGTAAAACCCATATCATTGGTGTAATTGTGCCAAGCGTACAGGCACATTTCTTTGCATCTATTATCCATTGCATAGAAGATGGCCTGAAAGACAGTGGCTACCGCGTAATTATCTATCAATCTAATGAATCAGTTGAGAATGAAATTAATGGTGTAAGAACCTTACTGGAAGCACAGGTAGATGGCATTATGGCTTCAATGTCTTTAGAAACGGAAGACATTTCGCACTTTGGCGAAATTATTAAGCAGAATAAGCCCCTGATATTATTTGACCGTGTAAATATAGATTTAAAAGTTCCGACCATCACCCTTGACGATTTTAAGGCAGGCTATATTGCTACAAAACACTTAATCGATCAAGGTTACCAAAAAATTGCATTTGTAACCACTGTTCACCAGATTAAAATATTTAACGACCGGCTGGAAGGCTACAAAGCAGCCTTAGCAGACCATAATCTTCCGCTAATAGAAGACCATATTATTTTTGGTGGTCTATCCATCAAAGACGGCCGGTTTGGTGCAGGCAAGTTAATGCGCAGCCGCAATAAACCCGATGCTATTATCGCCGGCGATGATTTTACGGCGCTGGGTGTAATTAAAAAATTAAAAGAGATCGACGAAACACCACCTCAGGTTGGTGTAATTGGTTTTGCCAATGAAGCATTCTCCGCATACATCACTCCTAACCTATCAACAATTGACCAGCATGCCTCGCAAATGGGCCAGGAGTGTGCTAAAATGTTTCTGAAAATGATTAATCAGGAGAACCCGTATGCCAATATGGAGCATATTGTACTCGATCCGGCTGTTGTAGAAAGAGAATCGACCAACAAGAAGATTTAAACATATTATTCCTTTGCTAGAGGAATTTCAACTCCAATAGGCCCGCTAGGCTCACTTTCATTTTTTAATCGATCTAATGCCGTTACGAGATAGCTGTACCGTTTTCCACTTTCTACACTGGTATCAATGAATGAAAGATAATCTTCAAAGCTTATTTTAACAATGTTCTTAGGGTCAAGTATCGAAATTTTTTCTCCTTCATTAAATCGGTAAACTACAAATCCCGAAGCCGTTTCCCCATCTTTAGCCTTTAACGGAAGCTGCCATTTTAAATGTACACCATCTTTTAGTGCATCAGCTGTTAATGCCTGAGGCTCGTTTGGCGGCACCTCATCCAGCCATGGCATTTGCGGTGGCAGAGCAGGGTATTTATAAAGATCGTTCTTTAGCGAATCGCCAACTGCCTTTGCAACCGTACTTAATGATTTAGAACTAAAAAATACACTCCCCTGAATTCGGTTATTATCTCTCAGGTATCTGATCTGTCTGGGTATTTCGCTCAGGTTTTTCCAGGCGGCTTCAGCCCGCGAATTTACCAGGTAAGCACCCTGCCCAATGTAAACATGCCTGCCAAAGTTATTATTGCTCCACCAATCAACCAAAACCCCATAAGGCGCCACTCTTCTGGTAAACGTAAAATAAATTTGAGGATTAATGTAATCTACCCAGCCTTCTCTCACCCATTTACGGCTATCGGCAAAAAGCTCGGCATAATTAGATAAACCACTGGTGGCAGAACCTTCGGGATCTTCGTATTTATTTTTCCAGATCCCAAACGGACTAATCCCAAACTTTACCCACTTTTTATAGTGGTGGATACTATCATCAAGCTGCTTGATGAGCAGGTCGACATTGTTGCGCCTCCAATCTTTTATATCGGAAAAATTATTAGGGTATTTGTAAAAAGTATTCCCATCATTAATCGTTTGCCCCTCTAATTTATAGGGGTAAAAATAATCGTCGAAGTGAATACCATCAATATCATATCCCTTCACCACATCTAAAATTACCTGAACAATATATTCCCTCACATCCGGAATACCCGGATCAAACTGTTTTTTACCTCCATAGGTAAAAAACCAATCGGGATGTTTACGATAAGCATGATTTTCGCTTAACACAGTCGAGCTACTCATACTGGCTCGATAAGGGTTAAACCAGGCATGGAGTTCCATTCCCCTGAAGTGGGCTTCTTTAATGGCAAAAGCCAAAGGATCATAACCAGGAGCTGGCGCCAAACCCTGTTTCCCCATCAGCCATTGGCTCCAGGGTTCTCTGGATTTTGCATAAAATGCATCGGCTGCGGGCCTAACCTGCAAAATAATGGCATTCATCCCCTGGCTTTTATGTCTTTCTAAGATCCCGATCAGTTCCTGCTTTTGTTGATCAATACTTAAACCCGGCCTCGATGGCCAGTCAATATTGGTTACAGTTGCCACCCAAACACCTCTAAACTCCCTTTTTGGTGCAATTTTTGCTAAAGGTTGTGCATTTAATATATAAGGTAGTACAGTTAAGGATAAAAGTGCGTATAGGAAGTTTTTAAGCATTATTTGTGTCTTATTTTTTATTCAGGTTGTGTGTTTGTGTAAATTTGAATACAAATGAACACTAGCAAGTAAACGATTTTTTTTAAAAACTCTTATAAGTTTATTAAAAATTTTAATTTGCGCCCTGCTAAAATTAATTGTGTACCCCATTTACCTATGGAGAGCAAAAGTATATTAATTTACAGAAGATACAGCGTTATTAAATGGAACCACAAAAGATTAATAAGGGTGATAGAAACAAAATTTACTTCCTGGTCATCGTTATTGCTGCTTTAATAGGCACAAATGCTTACTTGTTTTTTAAAGATCGAAAGCAAAGTGAAAAATTTGTTACCGTTAGTGCAGAGAAGGACAAACTAAGACTTGAGGTAGAAAAGATTGAGGTTGAGTTGGATAAGGTTAATGCATTGAACCTTGATTTAAATGATAAGCTTGTTGAAGAACAGAAACTTGCCAGGGTAAAAATTGAAGAACTTAAAGCGGCTTTAGCAAAAAACCAGATCACCCAAGCCGAAATTGACAAAGCAAATGCACAAATTAATGAGCTGAAAACATTTGTAAAGAACTACAATGATCAGATTATTCAGTTACAGAAAGACAATATTTTTCTAAAAAACAGTCGCGATAGCTTACAGAATACGCTGAGAAACATCAGCAACAGGGCATCGAACTTAGAGAACGAAAACTCGAATTTAAATGCGAAAGTTAAAACTGCCGCAGCATTAAAGCTACAATCGGCCGAAATTATTGCTTTCAGAACAAAATCAAGCGGCAAAAAAGTCGAAGTGAGCAAATCGTCTACAGCAGAGAAATTAAGCGTGCGCTTTAACGTTGTGCCGAATCATTTAGCAGAAAAAGGACATCATAACATTTACCTTCGGGTATTTGATCCGGCAGGGAATCTGCTTGCAGACGAGGGAAACCATTTTGAGGCTGACGGGCAGGACATGCAGTTTAGCCATTCTATTTTTATCGACTACAATAACGATGACAGCACCTATGTTATCGACTGGGCAAACCCAAAGCCATTTATAAAGGGCATATATACCGTAATTTTATATGCTGATGGCAATACCATGGGGAAGGCTCAAGTGGAGTTGAGATAATACACTCCATCTGATTGATTAACCATATTTATCTTTAATTTAAGCTAAAGGAAAGTTCAGATAGAACGTTGTTCCTAGGCCACTTACTGAAGTAAACTTAACGGAACCGCCAGCATTTTCTACAGCCTGCTTAACAAAAGCCAAACCTAAACCTGTACCCGATGTTTTCGTAGTGAAGTTAGGTACAAATATTTTATCATGCAGAGCTGGTGGTATACCTTTTCCATTATCCTTTATTTCTATATATGCATTTTTCGCATCTACATATACAACAATGGTAATACAGCATAAGGTTTCTTCATCTATAGCTTCTATTGCGTTTTTAAGCAGGTTATTAAACGTCCTCAAAAGCTGATCGTGATCAGCCATGATTTCGATATCTTTGTCGCTTTTGTTGAGCACATCGATAGTGACGTTTTCGGCGCTTTTAAACACTTCTCTTGCCTGCTCAATAATGGGAAGTAAAGAAAGCCGCTCCAGCTTGGTATCAGGCATTTTGGCAAAATTAGAAAATTCAGATGCGATTTTCGAAAGGCTATCAATCTGTTCTATAAATGATTTACTAAACTTATTAAATTTAAGTTCGAAGTTTGGATCCTTCTCCTTCCACGACTTCTCTAGCAATTGAACACCTAATTTTAAAGGCGTTAGCGGATTCTTGATTTCGTGAGCAACTTGTTTTGCCATTTCTCGCCAGGCACTCTCCCTTTCCGATCGGGCCAGTTTGATTGCACTATCTTCCAAGGCCGAAATCATATGGTTATATTCCTTAATTAAAGAGCCGATCTCATCATGCCTGCGCCATACAATAGGTTCGTTCTTCTGCCCTATTTTAGTTTTACTGATACTTTCCTGAATAAAAGTTAAGGGATTGGTAATCTGATTGGCCAAAAACACAGCCAATACCCCAATAGCCACAAATACTAGTGCGTAAAGATTAATCAGGTTACTTACAAAAAGTGCAAGTTTATCACTATACTCCTCTTCGTTAGAATAGTTCGGCAAACCAATATAAGCTATTGTTTTGTTCTGCGCATTCCTGATGGGGGCATATGCAGCAGCATAAATTAAATTCCCAATATTCTCTTTAGGATTAATGTATTCTGAACGGTGTAAACCACTTAAAGAAAAGAAGGCTTTAGGTCCCATTTTTTTACCGATAATTTTATAATTATAGAGCTTGGGATAGGTCGTCATGATCAGATTACCACTCAGGTCATATAAATTTAAATCGGCATTATTGATATCGGCAAAATTGTTAAAATCTGCTGCAGCATTCTCATCGTTTTCAATAATGCCACTACTAAAAACCTGCTTTTCGAAATTCTGCTGAACCTTCCTTATTTTATCCTTTAATATCGCATCTTGCTGCCCACGATACTCATTGTTCATATAATAGTAAGTTCCCCAACCTACAATAACCAGCGTTGCCACTACAGCCAATACAATAGATACCTGGATTCTGGTTTTATACAAAATCTTGTTGGCATTGATCATTAAAGATCTGTTAATACTGAACCAGCCTACTTTATCATCATCAAGGTTTTTAATTAACCATATTAACCCATAAAGTAACATGGAGAAGATAATAAATATCAGAAAGAAAAACGACAGCGCGGCCAAACGTTCTACATAATCCACCTTCTCTTTACTAATCACAACCATCTTGCTATCAGTAGGCTTGTAAATTAAATGGCTGTAATGAAGTTCATCATCATTACTGATTATAAAATCGTCCTTTTTACCTTTAAACGTGCTTCCATCTAAAGGATATGTATAATTTCCAGACTGATTAAGCAATTTATTATTGCTGTACAAGGCGATGGAATAACCTTTAAAATCTTCGTCTTTAATGAATTTTTGATCTCCCAGGAGATCGGGCAGCCGATTATTATAATTATATGGCTTCGACCGGAGTTCGATAACAATTGTGCCCAATAAACTGCCACTGTTTACAACCGAAATGATCCCAAAGTAATCCTGATAACCAAATGTATTGTTTACCTGATAAAAAAAGTTAGATCCATCGATTTTAACAGAGCCAGCTTCTACCAGGTTTTTATACTTATTAATGGGCGGCGTATCAGAATTTTCTATTGCAGCCCCCGTTTTATCATAGGGATAAATCTGATAATCGTATCGGTTTAAATAGCCGTCCAAGTAATCTTTAATATGATTTTTGAGTACCGCATAACCACCCTTCCGGTTTTGACTAAAATAGCTTGTTAGAAAACTATCTTTAACAATTTCATCGCCTAAAGTACCTAAAGCAACAATTGCATTCGGATCTTCTGACGATTGCACTTTTCTGGCCAAAGGCTCGCGCAAACTTCTTTCTTTAATATCTTTATACTTGGTGTACTTAATAGAAGTGTTAAAAGCCAGACAGAAAAATACAATGGCAAACATGCCGATTGAAAAGTTTTTTTCTTTTAAATAAACTGCCCTTGCTACTATAAATAACACTAGCGCAAAAACGATAAAAAAGGCATTAAAATCTACCACTAACTTGTAAATAAAAACGCCGGCAAAGCCGATGAGGAAAATAATAACCCGCTCTTTATTGCTCACATTTAATTGACTGCTTATCGTTGCCGAGACAGCTGTTATGAGGTAAATCTGAAACCAGGCTAAACATAAAATTACAATCCCTACCCAGCTGGTTCCGCTGAGTTTAAGGATATTAATGATATCGAAATTAATTTTTGAGTTAAAAATCAATCCGAAGAAAATATCATCGGTATCCCAAACAATCCGGCCTATAAACACCATTAATCCGGCCTGAATAACAATTCCAATTATTTTACTCCGCTTAATCCATTCCGGAAACTTATATTGTTCCTTGTGGTTATACATAAACAAGAGCAACCAGGTGAGTGCGATGACGTTCAACAGGAAATCGCCTAACGAAGGCATCAGGAAATTATCTGCATATATTCTTGGATCAAATAGATCTAAGTTAAACCTGTGATTAAACCAACCGTAATATAAATCTGTTAACCTAAAGGCTAAGAAGAAAAACAACAGTAAAAAAGTACCCCAGGCAATATGTCCACGCCTGGCAATAAACGAACTTAAAGAGTTAAAAAACATGCAGATGCATAACATACCTGCAATAAACAGCCATAATTGCGTACCAGAATAATGGGTTTCTGCATATCCTGGCTTTACTTTTAGCCCGAATAAAAATTTATTTTCGAGGTTTTTTATTACATAAACATCCTTGTCTGTAAAAGAGGCAAATGTTAGTATTTTTGTTTTGGATAAAACAGGATCAATATTATTCTTAAAATACTTTGTTTCCTTAAACGGATATTGAGATTGAATAGTGATTAGGAAAATAAGGCTGAAATTTCCCTGGGTACTTTTAATCACCTCGTACCAGCCATTATAAAAAAACAGTACCGAACTGCCTTCTTTTATGGTAGTTGGGTCTATTTCGGAAACCTTATAACTACTCCAGAACTTAAGCTGATTATTTTGAAAGGTTAATAGATTTATTCCATTATTCTCGCGAAAAGATGTAATAAAATCAATTGCATTTTTAGGATTCAGATGAAACTGTTTGGCTTTGGCAACTTCCTGCTTATTGGCCAAAAATGTTTGTACAGCTTTCTCTTTGATTAAAATCTTCTGTTGAATTTCTTCTGCATCGTGTTCTAACAGCTCACCCCTGGTGGTAAACCTGCTTAGCGAAATAGAAGTTACCATGAGGCAACAGCCCAAAACAAGCAATAGAAATCTTATTTTTACACCAAAGCTCATTTTCATCTACGGATAAAGATATTAAATATTGATAAAAAATAACGCCATAAACAGTTAAGTTTATGGCGTTCATATTCTATTTGAATAAATTAAGCTATCGCAGCACTACTTGTCTGTACTTCGCGGCTTACTTTTTTAACCAATCCCTGCAATACATTGCCCGGACCAACTTCAACAAATTCAGTTGCACCATCAGCAAGCATGTTACCTACTGTCTGTGTCCAACGCACAGCACCGGTTAATTGTTTAATTAAATTAGCTTTTATTTCAGCTGGATCTGTATAGGGCTTAGCATCAACATTTTGATAAACAGGACAAATTGGTGATGCAATATTGGTAGCTTCAATAGCCGCCTGTAATTCGATTTTTGCCGGCTCCATTAAAGGAGAGTGAAAAGCACCGCCTACGTTTAATTTTAATGCTCTTTTTGCTCCGGCTTCAGTTAATTTGGCACAGGCAAGATCAATACCTTCTATACTGCCCGAAATTACCAATTGCCCGGGGCAGTTGTAGTTTGCAGGTACCACTACTGCATCAATTTCGGCACAGATTTTTTCAACCACATCATCAGCTAAACCTAAAATAGCTGCCATGGTTGATGGCTGTGCCTCACATGCTTTTTGCATGGCATTTGCACGGGCAATAACCAGTTTTAATCCATCTTCAAAGCTTAATGCATTTGCAGCCACTAAAGCAGAAAATTCGCCTAAAGAGTGACCAGCAACCATATCTGGTTTAAAATCATCGCCTAACACTTTGGCTAATATCACCGAATGCAAAAAGATCGCTGGCTGTGTTACATTGGTTTGCTTAAGCTCTTCATCTGTTCCGCTAAACATAATATCGCTAATGCGGAAACCGATAATTTCATTGGCTTGTTCAAATAATACTGCGGCTTTGGGATTTTCGTAAAGATCTTTACCCATACCTACAAACTGCGCTCCCTGTCCGGGAAAAATATATGCTTTCATTATAATTTGTTTGGCGTATCGCGGTTGGCGCTTAGCGTTTTTTATCTAGGCGCTCATCATGATACTTAATACTTTCTACTAAATACTATTAATCTAAACTTGCAGTAATCAACCTCAAAAACTCAGACCTTGTTTTATCGTTACTTAAAAAAGTTCCTGTAAAGGCAGATGTTGTGGTTACCGAATTTTGCTTTTGTACGCCACGCATAGACATACATAAGTGCCTGCACTCAATCACCACTGCAACGCCCATGGGGCTAAGGGTATTTTGGATACAATCTCTAATCTCGTTCGTTAAACGTTCCTGTACCTGTAAACGGCGGGCAAAAGCATCAACTACACGAGGAATTTTACTTAACCCCACAATGTGTCCATTAGGAATATAAGCAATATGTGCTTTGCCGAAGAATGGCAACATGTGGTGTTCGCACATCGAATACACTTCAATATCTTTAACCACCACCATTTGGCTGTAATCCTCTTCAAACATGGCTGATCTAAGGATTTCATCAGGCTTTAAATCGTATCCATGTGTTAAATATTGCAGCGCTTTAGCCACACGTTCAGGCGTTTTTAATAAACCTTCGCGTTCCGGATTTTCGCCCAACTGGCCAAGAATATCTTTATAATGTGTAGCTACAGCTTCAATTTTATCTTCATTGTAACGGTCTATTTTCACATAACCGTCTTTTGATTCGCCTTTTAATACGTCTTTATTGCTCATTAATTTAGGTTTTTAACCAAAGTACTCAACAAAATTATTTTCGGTTTCGTAGATTTTTACGCAATGTAAAACCGCACCGCTCTCTGCAATCGGAGCCCAAAGTTGTTTCCAGATTTCAATGGCCAGGTTTTCGGTCGAAGCCAGTTTGCCTTTCATAAAATCTACATCAAGATTTAAATTTTTATGATCAACTTTATCTACCACATAATCGTTCATTACGTCTTTCAGCCATTTCAAATCAACCAGAAAACCTGTCTCCGGATTCACTTCGCCTTTAACGGTAACATATAACCAATAGTTATGGCCATGCCAGTTTGGGTTGGCACATTTACCATAAACTTCATTATTTTTATCATCATCCCAATCGGTACGGGCCAATTTGTGCGCCGCATTAAATGATGCTTTTCTCGTTATGTAAATCATTACTATAAAATAAAATGCAAATATACGGATAAAATGGATGATGGAAGAGGGATAATGGATGATGTAAATATACCCCCACCCGTATTCCATTTTACACCAGGTTGCTTTTTTCTTTCCTTTGATTATACTGATCTCCCTTCCATATTCCATCCCACATCTTACATTCCTCCTATTTCCTTAACTTTACTTTATGAAAACTTTAATTGTTGCTGCTACAAAAGCCGAACTTACTTTCTTTTACCAGCATTTTAATTTACCAGACGCAGATTTTGTGGAAAGTAAAAATTTCGATTTGCTGATTACCGGAGTTGGGATGGTAGCAACAGCCTTTGCCTTGGGTAAACATCTTTCATCAAAATATAGCCTTGTGGTAAATTTCGGGATTGCCGGAAGCTTCAACCGGGATATTGCCTTAGGTACAGTATTAAATATTACTGAAGATACTTTTGCTGAACTGGGCGCTGAAAATGGAGATGAATTTTTAACCATAAGCGATTTAGGTTTTGGGGAGAACCATTATTCTCCGAAGACACAAAAAAGCCTTAACCTACCTATAGCTAAAGGCATAACTATGAACTGTGTAACGGGAAGCGAAAAAAGCATCAAAAATTTAATCAAGAGGTTAAATCCAACTACCGAAAGTATGGAAGGTGCTGCTGTTTTTTATGCCGGTAAACAATTAAATATAGATTGTTTACAGATCAGAAGTATATCGAATTATGTAGAACCGAGAAATAAAGACAATTGGAAAATTGGTTTGGCCATTAAAAACTTAAACGATTGGGCCATCGCTTTTGTTGGAGAAATGAACTGATTATGACTTATTAGTTTACTACAGTACTTAATTTTGATTTATGAACCCGACACAATTAAAATAATTATTTTAATTGTCAAAGGCTCCATCTAACAACTGAAAACAAAAAAATAAATAGATGAAACTTACACTTGGATTTTCTCCCTGCCCTAACGATACCTTTATTTTCGACGCATTAATTCACCATAAAATTGATACGGAAGGATTAGAATTTGAGGTTTCTTACGATGATGTAGAAACCTTAAACCAAAAGGCACTCAGGGGCGAATTAGACATTACTAAATTAAGCTTTCATGCATTTGCCTACGTAGCCAACCAATACGCTTTATTGGATGCTGGGAGTGCCCTCGGGTTTGGTGTGGGCCCATTATTGATCAGTAAGAAGGATTTTAATGGAGAAAACGACGCTGAACTCCAAACACCAGACTCAAAACTGAGGGTTGGAATACCAGGAAAATATACTACTGCGAATTTCTTGTTGGGAATTGCTTATCCCCACTTACAAAATAAACAAGAACTTGTTTTTTCGGAAATTGAATCGGCTTTGATTAATGAGCAGATTGATTTAGGACTAATTATTCACGAAAACAGGTTTACCTATCAGAATAAGGGATTAAATAAAATCGTTGATTTAGGCGATTATTGGGAAAAACTAACGGGTTGTGCCATCCCATTGGGAGGTATTGTAATCAACCGTAATTTAGATCGAGAGGTGCAGTTAAAGGTGAACCGTTTAGTTCGCCAATCTGTAGAGTTTGCCTTTGCACATCCACAATCGGGGATCGATTTTATCCGCCAGCATGCCCAGGCCATGGAAGAAAGCGTGATGTATAAACACATCGAATTATATGTGAATAAATACAGCATAAACCTTGGCGAAGAAGGCCGGAAAGCAGTTGATACCTTGTTTAAACTGGCGCAGGAACGCGGAATCATTCCTGCTATTCAGGAGAATTTATATATTTAATTCGTTCCGTCATCCCAACCGCAGCGGAGAGATCTAATCTCGCTTGAAAGACCCTGAAACAAGTTCTGGGTGATGACGCACTGGAAAGGTCCATCTAATAGATTTCTCGACTGCGTTGCTCTTCGCTCGAAATGACGATAGCGCGGAACATTTCAAAATTACAACATCCACATTTAAACACCGTGCTAACTCACCAGCAACTTATAGCCTTTTCCGTGCACGTTAATAATTTCTACCATTGGATCGGCCTTAAGGTACTTACGCAACTTACTTAAAAACACGTCCATACTTCTTCCGTTAAAGTAATTGTCATCATGCCAGATGCTTAACAGGGCTTCTTCACGGGTTAAAACGGTATTCTTTTTTAAACACAACAAACGCAACAACTCCGCTTCTTTGGTAGATAGTTTTTGTTGATGATCGCTATCGGTAATAATCTGGGTAGTATAATCGAAATGATACCGACCGATAGAAAACTGTGTTTCGGCGGCCTCATCGCTGTTATCTGTTTTATTGGCTACGCGTTTAAACATCGCATTAATACGTAGTAAGAGCTCTTCTATCCGAAAAGGTTTGGTAATGTAATCGTCACCACCTAAATCATAGGCCGCAGATTTATCTTCCAGCATGGTTTTCGCAGTTGCAAAAATAATGGGCACTTGTGTATTTACCTTTCTTAT
This sequence comes from Pedobacter sp. MR2016-19, assembly GCF_014947265.1. Classification (NCBI taxonomy): domain Bacteria; kingdom Pseudomonadati; phylum Bacteroidota; class Sphingobacteriia; order Sphingobacteriales; family Sphingobacteriaceae; genus Pedobacter; species Pedobacter sp. MR2016-19. The sequence continues at coordinate 518,781 of NZ_JADCNK010000001.1, read as the reverse complement.
GTCTTTACCTAATGTAAAACCATCTTTTTTAGGCATCATCACGTCCAAAATGCATAAATCGAAGTTTTGCTTGTTAAATGTTCTCAATCCATCCTCACCATCGGTGCATAATACTACATCAAACTTGCCTTTTAACTGCAAATAGTCTTGTAATAATAAACCTAAATTGGGGTCGTCTTCTACCAGAAGTATTTTTTTCATTTTCTTGTTTTTATTCAATGCGCAGTATTAGCCACATTGGGAGTTTGATTGTGAATATGCATAACGGTTTAATGTATACTGTGGATTAAATTAATACTCCACAACAAGAACCGTTAAACCGCTCAATTTTAATATATCAATAAAGCAACTTTTATAAAGGTAAAGATATTTCGAACGTTGTTCCTTTATCCTTTTCACTACCTACCTTAATCGTTCCATTCAGTTTCTTAATAATGTCCTGAACATAATTTAAACCCAGACCAAACCCTTTAACATCATGTAAATTACCTGTTGGCACCCTATAAAACTGATCAAAAATCCTTTTAGACTGCTCTTTGGTCATGCCTATTCCTTTATCTGCTATTTCGATAATTAAATTCTTGCCGGCATTGCGGGTCCTAATCGTAATCTCCGGGGTATCGCTACTGTATTTATTCGCATTATCAATAAGGTTATAAATTACATTAGACAGATGCAGCTCATCGCCATATACAATAGCATTTTCTGCATCGGTATGTACGTTGATAACGGCATTCCTTTTCTGCAACTGCAATTCCATGCTATCCAACACAATCACAATTAAATCGTTCACGTCTACTTCGGTATTCTCCATTTTAAGCTCACCCTTTTCTAAGCGGGCAATACTTAAAACACGTTCGATGTGACTTCCCAGGCGAACATTTTCATCATAAATAATCCCCGCCAAACGTTTTAACCGGGCTTTATCTTCTGTCACCTCCGGATCTTTTAAAGCTTCACTGGCAATCATAATAGTGGCCACAGGCGTTTTAAACTCGTGCGTCATATTATTGATGAAATCTGTTTTCATTTCCGACAGTTTTTTCTGTTTCAAAATAGCATAAAGCGTATAAGAGAAGATAAAAACAAGCACCAGCAACAGACCAATTGATGAGGCTAGTGTAACACTTAGATTAGCTATAATGGCCGAATTTTTATTCGGAAAACTGACGTAGAGCATTCCGGGATCGCGAAAAATATCGTTACCAAACAAAGGTGTTTTATAGGTGTTTTCGGGCAAAAACTCTCCTTTAACATTAGAAGCCGCCATAAAAATGGTCGAATCTTTTCTGGCTAACGAAACCCGGTAAGAAGGCACTAATGAAATGTTATTAGCAAGGAGCTCTTGCTTCAATAAACGGTCTAAAGAGCTAAAATTAATGCGTTTATAAATTGGCACATTGGTTTCCTGCAGTTCTTTAGACACATCCTCAACCACACTTAATCTTGTATACGAAAAAGTATCTTTGCCTAGCGCTGCAATTTTTAGTTCTAACTGCTTTTTAGCAATCTCATCTTCCCGTTTAAACTTTTTCTGTAAGTCGCTTGGTATTTTCGGAACATTGGCAAAACCCGGGCTACCATCCCTCGGATCGAAAACCAGATATCTTAAGGTATCGGGCAAACTTTGTAAACTTTTAAACTCGAATGCTTTTGGCGGCGCAGAAAAAGGCTTGGTACGCATACTGTAACCTTTAATAATCAGGCTTTTCATGTCCACGAAAGCATCCATCTGCAAGTCGAGCTTATCGCCGTTTTTCGAGGTTAAAGAACTGTATTCCTTTTCTGAAATTACATCAGGTGCACGGTAAGCGTTACGTATAATACTATCTTGCTGGTTAAGGTAATTTTCGATCTGATTTTCGCGCTTAACCTGGCGAAGCTCAGCCTCCTGTACATATTGCTGTCTTAAATCTTTAATATCAAGCACACGCTGCCTCGAATCCTGGAGCTGTTTCAGCTTGTTTTCTGCATCTTTGCGGTTGAGGTGATCGGCAACATTTCTACGTTGTATTTTATTGACTACCGAAGTTAGCGTTTGATTTACCTGTTCGTCAAAAAGCTGGGATTTTAGTTTATACGATTCCCGGATGTAATACAATTGCATTACAAACACGCCCAGTAGCGCTACCGTCATTAAAACCGTAATTAACCAAAAACTTCTTTTCTTCATGGAACTGGATTGGTTTTTAACTAAAAAAACCCGGGCATAATCTTCTTAAATCTAAACAGATATCAAAAATACTGAATAGCTAAGCCAAGTGTTTGTTTTTAACATATTTTAACAGCACAAAGCATCGAAAAGGCTTCCGAAGTTTACCCGGCCTTGCCATAGCAAACTTCGGAAGTCTGGCATGGGCAAAAAAAATGCCGAGGCTAGGCCTCGGCATGGTTCAAAATTGTTTGCTTAAAAAAGACTCTTTATTTAGAAAGGCAAATCATCATCTTCACCTGGCGCATTGCTTACGTCAACCGGAGCCGCATAAGCTGGCGTAGCTGCCGGAGCACCTGCTGCAACTGCATTAATACGCCAAATAACCAAACTGTTAAAATATGATGTTTTACCCGCTTTATCTGTCCATGGACGACCACGCAAATTAAAGAAAACCTCAACCTCATCGCCAGCTTTAAATGTATCTAATAATGCAGTTTTATCTTGTAAAGCCTCAAAACGGATATATTCTGGGTATGTTGGATTTTCTGCGTATTCTACTATTAAATCACGTTTTTTAAACGTTTCACTTACTTGTTGTGTGGCACCTACTTCGTGTACTTTTCCTTTAATTTCCATAACTAATACTACTTAATGTACTATAAACATCAAATCTCTATAATTTTATTGATAACTTCGCATATATTATGATGCAAGTTTTCCACAATAAAAGCAAGGTAATTATTACCTGCAACAAGCGCCTTTCGCCTTACTTACAAGAAGAAGTTACAGCTCTAGGTTATACCATTGAGCGGTCTTTTGCTACGGGTGTTGAGCTCAACATCACCCTTACAGAGTGTATTAAGCTAAATTTAAACTTACGCTGCGCCAGTCAGATTCTATATGCTATAAAAAGTTTCAAAGCCATTACACCAGATGATTTATATAAAGAAATTGCAGCCATTGAGTGGGAAGAACTAATTGATTTTTCGGGTTACTTCTCCGTAACCTCAAATGTTGATAACCCAAATATTACTACGCCGCTTTTTGCAAACTTAAAAGTAAAGGATGCCATTGTAGACCGTATGAAAGAGAAAAAAGGCATACGCCCTAACTCCGGATCGGACGCAAACAAAACCGTGGTGCATTTATACTGGAAAGATGCCGATGCCGATGTTTTTATGGATACTTCTGGCGAAACGCTGGCCAAACACGGTTACCGGAAAATTCCTGGAAAGGCACCTATGTTAGAGGCCTTGGCAGCTGGGGTTATTTTAGCAACCAACTGGGATAAAAAATCGCCATTCATTAACCCCATGTGCGGTTCAGGAACATTAGCTATTGAAGCGGCCCTGATTGCCACCAACCGTGCCCCGGGATTATATCGCATGAATTATGGTTTTATGCATATATTAGGTTATAACGAAGAAGATTTTTTCGCTGAGCGCAGAATTTTAAAAGACCAGGTAATTAAAAATATTGATCTTAAAATTGTAGCTTCCGATTTGTCGGAAGATGCAGTTGAAGTAACCCGCAGAAATGCTAAAACGGCAGGTGTTGATACTTTAATTGAATTTGAAGTTTGTGATTTTGAATTAACACCAGTTCCTGAAGATGGCAAAGGTGTTGTTGTTTTTAACCCTGAATATGGCGAACGCTTAGGTGTACACAGCAAGCTGGAATTGACGTATAAACGAATGGGCGATTTTATGAAAACGAAATGTAAAGGTTATTCGGGATACATTTTCACGGGAAATCCTGACCTTGCAAAGAAAATCGGATTAAAAGCTGCTAAAAAAGTAGAATTTTATAATGGTAAACTAGACTGTCGTTTACTAGAGTATGAATTATATGATGGCTCTCGCCGGGCGCCACTAATTGACGCTTAGTCTTTTTCATTGAAAATTAATATATTACGCTCTCTTACGTACCATAACGTAAAAATTTTGAAAAAATATGGAATTTGATGACATGGATCATATGCCCGAATGGGAGCATTTTAGCCGATTTGGCCGGGATGATGAGGATGAAGAAAACCTATCAAGTGTTGATGCCGAAAAGGTTAGGCTGAAAGTAACCAGGGCTAAAAGTCTTTATAACCAGGCAAGAGCCGTGTACAAATATGCCGCCCTGTTCTGCGAAACACTGGAGGGAGAAATGGCCGAAATGACAGCCAACTTAATTATGCAGAACGCACTGATGCTTTGCCCTAAAATTGTTGGAGCAGAAGGTGCTGATATGTATATTTTGAGAATGGAAAATGCTTCCATTATCCGAACCAACTGTCGCGAATTAGAAACCCAGGTAAGAGCGGCAGATATGTTCGAAATCTGTACTCCGGAATATAAAGACATTGTTTTAGACGAAATTGAAAAATTTCGTCTACTCTTTATCGAATGGGTTAAACATTTCGAAAAAGACGAATTTGAAGACGACTGGGGGTTATATTAACCTTTACAGTTAATTTCTTATCCTGATCTTTTCTCTGGCAAGTTTGTCCGCAATTATAACATGTCTATAAATATCCCGTATCGCTCCTATTCCCTTTCAGCTGTCCAAAAAACAAATCACTTTAACAGCCTAACGATCAACAAAAACAAAACACCTAAACATTTTATGCTGTTTTTTGTTATCATATTTAGTCGTCTTTCCCGGTTCGTATAATTCTTAATAGTGCTAAAAATTTACATTTTTAAAATCTATAGGAATAAAAGTTTCGTACGTAATAAAAAACATTAAAAAATTTATCCCTTTTATGGAAAATGTATTGGCTTTAAATGCAAAGAATGTTGCCGGGAATATCAGAAAAATTAGAGAATACAGAGACTATACTCAGGATTATCTGGCGGCGAAATTAAAAATTTCTCAAAATGCATATAGCAAGATTGAGTTGGGCTATAGTAAACTTACTATCGACCGTTTATTTCAAATCGCAGCAATTTTAGAAGTTGAAGTCTCTCATTTATTGACCCTCAACCACAATGATTTAATTAAAATTATTGCTGATGATGAACGCAGGACAACGGCCGTGAGTTAATTCCCGGTCGCTGTTGATATCATTTCTTTTACCCTGCAAATAATTCCAATACCTTTGGGATAAATTTAGAACTATGCAGGCTACCATCCAAAAAACCATCAATTTTGTTCAGGAAACACTTGCTAATGCCGAAGCAGGGCACGATTGGTTTCATATCGAACGTGTTTTTAAAACCGCTCAAACCATTAATCAACAAGAAAATGGTGATGAACTTGTAGTAGCCTTTGCCGCATTGCTGCATGATATTGCTGATCCTAAATTTAATAACGGTGATGAAGAACTGGGGCCAAACATCGCTGCTTCATTTTTAGCATCCATTGCTGTTGAAGCTGAGGTTATTGCGCATGTTAAGTTGATTATACAGAACATGTCGTTCAAAAATAGTTTTGATGGTGCAGGTTTTACCTCAAAAGAAATGCAAATTGTACAGGATGCGGATCGTTTAGATGCTATTGGAGCTATTGGAATTGCAAGGGCATTTACCTATGGAGGATTCAAAAACAGGGTGCTTTATGATCCGGCCATTTTACCGGAAATGCACCTTAACAAAGAAAGTTATAAAAATACAACTGCCCCTACGATTAATCATTTTTACGAAAAACTGCTCCTGTTGAAAGACATGATGAATACAGAAGCTGGAAAAACAATAGCAATAGAAAGACACAATTTTATGCTGCTCTACCTGGAACATTTTTATAAAGAATGGGAAGGCAAATAACCCACAACAAGACTATTTAACCCAGATCTTTGTAGCCAGTAAAACTTTGCTGGCGGAAAAAGCATAGCTTTAAAATAAAAAAAACCTTTTAAACCACCGAACCAAATTAACCTTTGGCATCAGCTCCCGCTGGACAGAAAATTGAATTCTTCGAACAGTTTAACACGATTATTCCAGATTCGAATAGATTAGATAAATCAATTTACTAATATTTTTAGTTATTAAACTATCTTTGTTAGTAAAACAATTCCTATGTCTGATCGCATTCGTGAAAAATTAAATATTCTTGCCGACGCTGCTAAATATGATGTTTCTTGTTCATCAAGCGGCGGCACGAGAAAGAATGATACAAAGGGACTTGGCAACAGCCACTCCTCGGGCATTTGCCATACCTATACAGAAGATGGCAGATGTGTTTCTTTATTAAAGATCCTGCTAACCAATCATTGTATTTACGATTGTCTGTTCTGTGTTTCACGGAAAAGTAATGATATAAAACGTGCCGCCTTTACAGTAGATGAAGTGGTAGAACTGACCATGAATTTTTACCGACGTAATTATATTGAAGGTCTGTTTTTAAGTTCAGGGATTTTTAAAAATGCCGATTTTACCATGGAACGTTTACTCCTGGTGATAAAAAAATTGCGTTTGGAGCAGAATTACAATGGTTACATCCATCTGAAAACCATTCCCGGAGCCAGCGATGAACTGATTAAAGAGGCAGGCCTTTATGCCGATAGGATGAGCATCAATTTAGAAATGCCCACCGAAGCTGGATTAAAACTTTTGGCACCCGAAAAAAATCATGCTGACGTAATTAAGCCGCTCGACTTTGTGCAAAAGCAGATTGTACAGTTCTCGGCAGATAAAAAACTAATTAAACATGTACCCAAATTTGTACCGGCAGGCCAAAGTACCCAAATGGTTATTGGCGCTACACCCGAGAGCGATAAGGATATTATGTACACTGCTAATGCTTTTTATAAAAACTTTGCCCTAAAGAGGGTGTATTATTCGGGTTATGTACCCATTAGTAACGATAGCCGTATGCCGGTTTTAGGCACACAGCCACCGCTGTTAAGGGAAAACCGTTTGTACCAAACCGATTGGCTAATGCGCTTGTATGGTTTTAAAGTGCAGGAAATTTTAAATGATGCCAACCCAAATCTTGACGTGGATATTGATCCAAAACTTAGTTGGGCGATCCGTAATATGCAGCACTTCCCCGTTGATATTAACACGGCTGATTATAAAATGATTCTTCGTATTCCTGGTATTGGCGTAATGTCGGCTAAAAAGATTGTACAGGCCAGGAAATTCGGTAAACTAAGGATTGATCAGTTAAAGAAAATCGGGGTGGCTTATAACCGGGCCAAACACTTTATTACCTGTTTAGATAGTCCATATCAGTTAAAAGATTATCAAGGTACCCAGATTAAAGCTTTTATTTTGGCCGAAAGCCAAAGCAAATATTTAAAAACAGATAGCAACCAGATACTTTTGTTTTAAAAGCACTGTCGTTTAAGGAGATGCGTCATTCCCAACTTGATTGGGAATCTTAAAGCTATTGCATTAAGATTCCCACCTGCGCGGGAATGACGACCGATATAAAACCTGTCAATATAAATATGACCTACATTTTCGATGGCTCCCTACAAGGCCTTTTATCAGCTGTTTTTGAGTGGTTTGATCGCAAGCCTGGTAAAGTGATGCTCAAATCAACTGAAATTTTCCAGCCGGAAGCCTTTACAGAAAATTTTACCGTAACTACTGATGCAGAAAAAGCAGACCGGGTTTGGGCGGGATTGGAAAAGAAACTGAGAAAGGATTGGCTGCGCAAATATTACTGCAGTTATTTATCAGAAATTCCAGAAGCTTACAATCACCTTTTTCAGTTTACCTTGTATATTTTTCAAAATCAGTTAGGCGCCGAAAATAATTATGGCAACGAACATGTAATTGCCTTAGCTAAATATGCCAAAAGTGTAGAGCGGGAAAAACACAGGATGGAGGCATTTATCCGCTTTCAAAAAACTGGCGACGGGTTATTTTATGCCAGTATCGATCCTGATTTTAATGTTTTGCCTTTAATATCCAATCATTTTAAAAACCGATATGCCGATCAACAATGGGTGATTTATGATTTAAAACGGAAGTATGGCCTGCACTATAATTTAACCACGGTGGAAGAAATTACAATTAGTTTTACCAACGGTATAAATAAACAAAACCCATCATCAATTTTAATGGATGAAGACGAAGCTTTATATGCCACGCTTTGGAAAGATTATTTTAAAAGCGCAAATATTGTAGCCCGCAAAAACACCAAATTGCATGTGCAGCATGTACCCAAAAGATATTGGAAATACTTGACAGAAAAAGCACCGGTTTAGCTAACAGAGTCGACAACTTTAATAACATACCAGGCTGGTAAGTTGTCAACTCTGAATATCCATAAGTCTGGCGAAAAAACTAAAACTTACTGCCATGCTGACACCCGCATTCTCCATTAGTGTGAAAAGATTGACAGTTTGGTGAAAATTTGTCCCTCCAAACCACTTGGCATAAAAAGTGTTAAATGTATGCATAGTTAAAAAACTTAAAATCAAAATAAAAAATAATAGAAGTTATGGCGTTAAACCTTAAACCAATTGCTGGCAGTTCGAACAGAGTGATCGTTGAACCGGCTGCGGCAGAAGAAAAAACTGCATCAGGTTTGTATATCCCTGATACTGCAAAAGAAAAACCATCTAAAGGAACTGTAGTATCTGTTTCTGAAGAAGATTCTGAAGGTAAAAAAGCGAGTGTAAAAGTTGGCGATGTTGTAATTTATGGTAAATACGGCGGTACTGAGTTCCCTTACGAAGGTAAAGATTACCTTATTATGCGCGAAACTGATATTTACGCTGTTGTTGGGTAATAATTTAGGATTAAATGACTGAATTTCTAATGAGGAAATTCAGCATTAATCAACAAATAAAATAATAATGTTAGAATGAAAAGAATACAAATTCAATTATTCTCTCATACAATCATTCAAAATTTAAAAAATAATGTCAAAACAAGTAAAATATAACGTAGAAGCACGCGACGCCCTGAAAAGAGGTGTTGATATTCTTGCAAATGCAGTAAAAGTAACTTTAGGTCCAAAAGGCCGTAACGTAATTATCGATAAAAAATTCGGTTCACCAGCAATCACTAAAGATGGTGTTACTGTAGCGAAAGAAATCGAATTGAAAGATGCTGTTGAGAACATGGGTGCTCAAATGGTTAAAGAAGTAGCTTCAAAAACAGCTGATATTGCTGGCGATGGTACGACTACTGCTACTGTATTGGCTCAGGCAATTATCACCACAGGTATTAAAAACGTTGCTGCTGGCGCAAATCCAATGGATTTAAAACGTGGCATTGATAAAGCTGTTGCTGCTGTTGTAGAAAACTTAAAAGCACAATCGCAAACCGTAGGTGAAGACAACAATAAAATTAAACAAGTTGCATCTATCTCTGCTAACAACGATGAAGTAATAGGCGCTCTAATTGCTGAGGCAATGAGCAAAGTTGGTAAAGATGGTGTAATTACTGTTGAAGAAGCAAAAGGTACTGAAACTGAAGTTAAAACAGTAGAAGGTATGCAATTTGACAGAGGTTACTTATCTCCATATTTTGTTACCAACGCAGATAAAATGGAAGCTGAATTAGAAAATCCTTACATTTTAATCTACGACAAAAAAATCAGCAACATGAAAGAATTGTTGCCTGTTTTAGAAAAAACTGTTCAAACTGGTAAACCATTGGTAATCATTTCTGAAGATTTAGATGGCGAAGCTTTAGCTACTTTAGTAGTTAATAAAATCCGTGGTTCATTGAAGGTTGTTGCTGTTAAAGCTCCAGGATTTGGTGATAGAAGAAAAGCAATGTTAGAAGACATCGCAATCTTAACTGGCGGTATTGTAGTATCAGAAGAAAGAGGTTATAAATTAGAAAATGCTGATTTAACTTATTTAGGTTCTGCTGAGAAAGTTGTTGTTGACAAAGACAATACAACTGTAATCAATGGTGCTGGTAATTCAGAAGATATTAAATCTCGTGTTAGCCAAATTAAATCTCAGATCGAAACGACTACATCTGATTACGATAAAGAAAAACTACAGGAGCGTTTGGCTAAATTGGCTGGTGGTGTTGCAGTTCTTTATGTAGGTGCAGCTAGTGAAGTTGAAATGAAAGAGAAAAAAGACCGTGTTGATGATGCTTTACATGCAACCCGTGCGGCTGTAGAAGAAGGTATTGTTGCTGGTGGTGGTGTTGCTTTTATCCGTGCTGTTGAAGCTTTAGCAAACTTAAAAGGTGCTAATGAAGATGAAAACACTGGTATCCAGATCATCCGTCGCGCGATTGAAGAGCCATTACGTCAAATTTGCGAAAACGCAGGTATTGAAGGTTCTATCGTAGTTCAAAAAGTTAAAGAAGGCACAGCTGATTTCGGTTATAATGCACGTACTGATGTTTACGAAAACTTAATTGGTGCAGGTGTTATCGACCCAACTAAAGTGAGTCGTGTAGCCTTAGAAAATGCAGCATCTATTGCAGCGATGTTATTAACTACAGAAGTTGTTTTAGCAGACGAACCTGAAGAAGGTGGTGCTCCAATGCCTCCAATGGGCGGCGGCGGTATGGGTGGTATGATGTAATACCCACCTGTAACAAAACGATTTCGTGTAAAAAACCCTCAAGGTATAATGCCTTGAGGGTTTTTTTATGCTGTAGCAGAAAGAAGCCCCACCAACGCTATAACATGCTCATTTAGTTTGTGGGTTACGGAAAAATATTTTCCAAATAGTTCAAATGGGGGCAGGGCAAATGGCCTGAGATGTTATGATTTTTATTAATTTGCAAGTGATAATTCAAGGCAATGAACGAAATCATAGACCAAAACCATTTCATTACACAAAGTGAAATCAATAAATTTTTATTGGCTACCCTACTTTGCGGTATAATCGGAGCTGAGCGGGAATATAGAAGTAAATCTGCCGGACTCAAAACCATGATGATGATCGGCTTAGGTGCTACCCTGTTTACCATCCTGTCTATCAAAATCGGTCCAACCAGTCAAGACCGTATTGCCTCTAATATTGTTACGGGAATAGGCTTTTTAGGTGCTGGAGTGATTTTTAAAGAGGAAAACCGCGTTAAAGGGCTCACCACAGCCTGTATTATCTGGATAGTTGCCGCAATTGGAATGGCTGTTGGATCAGGTTATTACGAGCAGGCCATTGGTGTTACTATTGTGGTTATGCTGGCTTTGATTATCTTCCCTTTTTTAGAAGAAATTGGCGACCGTCGTTTCACTAAGCGGATCTATCGCATCGTTAAAAAACAACATACACATGGCGATTTAGAAAGTTACGAAGAAGTTTTCAGGGAAAGCAAGCTGAAACCGCAACGTGGCAAGCATCAGTTGGTAAACAACATCATTACAGGAAACTGGACGGCTACCGGCACGCCACAAAACCACCAGAAATTTGTAGAGCGCATGCTAAAAGACAAAGAGATTATAGAGTTTGATTTTTAACTGAGTCGAATAAATCTACCCTTTGGGTTTGTAAGGCCAGTTTTTTCTCGTCAACCACCATGGTGTCCGACCAGCGATCGTGCCAGGGGATACTTGGAGTACCTAATGCACTTAACGCATTAAAAGGTATTGACCTTACAATATTCCGGACAAATGCTTTTTGAAAAGACATATCAGTACCATCATGATTTACTGCCCTTGTACCAGTAATTAATTTACCTATCGATCTTCCGTTAGACATTGCCTCTGTCATAAACATAACTATTCCATAAAATAATAGCAAAACTAAACGTAGTGACAGGTCATCTACCCCCACTAAAAGGTTTGGCTTTAAAATACCAATCACTATCCCAAGTCCGAATGCAACGATGTAAAATACGATTGTATCGATAATATAATTAGCGAATCTTTTGCCCGAGCTGGCACGGCAGTAGCTTAAATCAATTTCCTGATAATTGTTATTAAAGTCCATTTTTGGAGCGTTTGGATTAGATTTTTCTAAGGTAACGCATTTTCATCTCCAGCCAAAATTAATTTATCCAAAATCATAAAACAATCATAGATTTGTATAACTTATATTCATAATGATCAAGGAACAAATTTCGATTTTCGATATTTTTAAAATAGGCATCGGCCCATCCAGTTCACATACATTAGGTCCCTGGCGGGCAGCACAACAGTTTACCGCTTCTCTTGCTCAAAACGGCTTAATTGATGATGTTGAGGGTATCAAAATATTGCTTTATGGTTCGCTTGCCAAAACAGGTAAAGGTCATGGAACCGATGTTGCGATTCTACTCGGCTTAACAGGAGCTGATCCGGTAACTTTTGATGTTGATGCAGTTACCCCAACTTTCGAAAGCATTCAAAGAGATAAGAAATTAAATCTCGCTGATCATTTAATTCTTGATTTCGATTACAATAACGATCTTCTTTTTCTTTTTGCCGAAAGTTTACCTTTTCACCCAAATGCGGTTACTTTCCAGGCATTTTTAAAAGATGGTAAAGCTTTTTCAGAAACCTACTATTCTATTGGTGGTGGTTTTGTGGTAAAAGAGGGCGAAGACAATAGCAATAAAGCCCAGGTAGACCTTCCCTTTCCGGTAGAAAAAGCAAAAGAACTATTGCACTGGTGCCTGTCAACCGGTTTAAAAGTGAGCGAAATTGTAATGGAAAACGAACTGGCCTGGCGCATTGAAGCAGAGACTAAAAAAGGTATTCTACAACATTTCGCCGTAATGCGCGATTGTATTTACCGTGGTTGTCATACTACAGGCTTTTTACCAGGTGGTTTAAATGTAGCACGACGGGCATTTCCACTAAATAAACGGTTAATAGGAAAAAGTGAATATTCAGATTATAATAGCTGGTTAGAAGCCATTAGAAAAGGTGGAAACGGTTTTAATTATATTTTAGATTGGGTAAGCTGTTTTGCCTTAGCCGTTAATGAAGAAAACGCATCTTTTGGTCGTGTGGTAACTGCCCCTACCAACGGTGCTGCAGGGGTAATTCCAGCCGTATTGCAATATTTTATTACCTTTTGCGATGGTTACAGCGAAGAAAAAATCATCCAGTTTATTGCCTGTGCTTCAGAAATAGGCAGTATTTTCAAAAAAGGAGCAACCATATCAGCCGCTATGGGTGGTTGTCAGGCCGAAATTGGCGTTTCCTCAGCAATGGCTGCCGCAGCGCTAACGGAGTGTTTAGGCGGCTCGCAAAGACAGGTTTTAATGGCCGCAGAAATTGCCATGGAACATCACCTGGGTTTAACCTGCGATCCGATTGGCGGCTTGGTACAAATCCCTTGCATCGAAAGAAACACCATGGGTGCCATTAAGGCCATTACAGCTAGTCAGCTGGCGCTACAAAGCAATCCTGATAAGGCAAAAGTAAGTTTAGATGCTGTGGTAAATACGATGTGGGAAACTGCCCTCGACATGAATGCCAAATATAAAGAAACATCTGATGGAGGCTTGGCAACCAATATTCCAATCAGTTTGCCAGAGTGTTAATTCAACATTGTTGCAATAAAATGACTCGTGTTATCGTTTTATTACAAACTTTCCGTTGACAAATCAACAAGTATTTTTACATTCGCTGACTTTATTAATTATTCATAAAAAATGATCAACTACACAAAAATCAGTGTGATTGGTTTGGCTTTGTCGTTATCTATATCAGCGACTTATGCACAAGACAATCTCGTTAATTCTTTAAAAAACAACCAAAGCGAAAACAGTACTGCTTCTTTTAAATTTACAGAAGTGATTAACCTGGCCAATACACCAGTTCAGAATCAAGGATCTTCAGGCACTTGCTGGAGCTATTCCACCAACTCATTTTTAGAATCAGAAATGATTAAAGCTGGTAAACAGCCAGTGACCTTGTCTCAGCTTTTTTCAGCCCGCAATGCCTATGTAGAAAAAGGTAAAAATTATGTGCGTATGCATGGTGCGGTTTCATTAGGCGATGGTGGCGCTTTGCACGATGTAATCAATATGTACAGAAAATATGGCGCAGTTCCGCAGGAAGTATACACCGGATTAAATTACGGCACTAAAATTAATAAAACCGCAGAGCTTGGCGATATCGAAAAAGGTGTTTTAGAAGCTGTTGTAAAAAATGCAAATGGCGAGTTAACCCCAAACTGGTTAAAAGCTTATACAGGTGTAATTGATGCTTATTTAGGTGCTGTACCTGAAAACTTTACCTACAATGGCAAAAAATACACGCCAAAAACTTTCGCCCAGGAAGTAGTGGGTTTAAATGCCGATAACTATGTAGAACTTTCATCGTTCAACGATCATCCTTTCTACAGCAAGTTTACTTTATTAGTGCCTGATAACTGGTCTTTCGATCAGGTTTACAATGTTAAGGTAAACGAGTTAACCGACATCATTGATAACGCTTTAAAAGGTGGTTATACTGTTGCATGGGCTACAGATGTAAGCGAAAAAAACTTCAGCTGGAAAAACGGTGTGGCTTTTGTTCCGCAAACACCTTTTGCTGATATGACCGTGAAACAGAAAGCAGAAATGTTTAACGGCCCACAGCCAGAGATGGAAATTACGCAGGAGAACCGTCAGCTTGCTTTCGATAACTATCAAACTACTGATGATCATGGCATGCACATTGTTGGTTTAGCCAAAGATCAGACAGGTAAAGAATATTATATCGTTAAAAACTCCTGGGGAGCAAGTAATGATTATAAAGGATACTTATACGTAACCAAAAACTACGTAAAATATAAAACGACAGCAATTTTATTAAACAAAGCAGGTATTCCATCGGCAATTGCTAAAAAATTAGCTTTGTAATTCAATCAAAATCATTTAAGGAGCCGCAGAAGAAATTTTGCGGCTTTTTTTGTAACCGCAGAGCTCACTGAGTTTTACACAGAGAAAACACAAAGAGGCGAGCAGAAAGCGTTTGGTGAGCAAGGCAAGTTGCACTAGAGCCTTCGTCATCTCGATCCGATAGCTATCCGATGTAGCGCAGCGAAATGGAGAGATCTATAAGTGAAAATACTCTGTCCTAATCTATGTTTCCGTGGTAAATCTTAGACTCCGCTACCATTGACGTTATTTTATAAATTATTATTAATCGGCATTTAACTATTTTTGCATTTCCATACAGCTAGGCCATAGCACGGTATCCCCGTTCTACTTAAATCCGGCCTAACAAATTTTTCGGGCTGCACTGCCTAAGCCAAACTACTAGCTTTGAAAGAAAAATTTTCAGCCGGCAGTTTTTGTTTCTTTTTGATGCCAAAAAGAAAGAGCCCTTCGGCGGCGGTGAGCCGAGGCAAGACTGCGCCGTAGGACAAGAGAAAACAATTCTACGTCACTTATATTGATTTTTATACAATAAATTATTCCTCAGACTGACAAACATGATAATCTGTGCGCTCTGTGTTTTTCTCTATGGCCTCTGTGATAAAAAACCGGAATAATTTAAACCACCCCTGAATAAGTCAACACCAACCACCATAAACCTGTAGTGATAAACGATAGCAATATCCCGATCCCCACCACCAGATTAGAAAGCTTCGGATTAAGGTTATACTGATCGGCTACTACACCAGCAGTCAGCAGCGTTGGCATAGCCATTTCGAAAATGGTTATTTTGGCAATTATTCCATGCATACCTAAACCGAGTGCAATAATTAACACTACCAAAGGCGCTAAAATCAGTTTATACAATAAAGCAAAGCTGATGTGTTTCAACTCGCTAAACCAACCGCCAAATTTTAGCTGTAAACCTATCGAAAACAATGCCAGTGGACCAACCGTTCCCGCTAGTTTATCGAACAATGGATCTAACGAAGAAACATCAATAAAGTGTGGTAAGGTTAGCGCCAGCACACAACCAATAAGCGGCGGAAAGGTCAGTACCTTTTTCAGCACTACTTTCGGGTTTAACTTTTGATGCTGCGAAGAGCGGATAGCTACAATTACACCAATGGTAGATAAAAGCATGAAGGTTACCTGATCGCAGATAATGGCTATAGCCAATTCCTTTTCGCTGAAATAAGCCACAATTAAAGGGAAACCAACAAACGAAGTATTGCTTAAAGAACTGGTGAGTTTTAAGCCGCCGGAAGTGGCCTTATTCATATTCCGGATACGGCTATACAGGGTAATAAATAACCAACCCAAAAGCCAGACACAAATGGGTGCGAGTGCAGGAAACAATAGATCTGTAGTCCAGGTAATGTGTGGCAGATATTTAAAAGAAACAGCAGGTAGCGCGATGTAAATTATCCAGGCATTAATGCCTTTGTGGGCGTCTTTAGGCAGCGATTTACTTTTTCTGAAAAGAATCCCCGCCAAAATACATAAACCTATAAGAATGAAGTTTGCCATTGCTTAACGCAAAGATAATTTATAAACCAAAAACGCCAATAAGAATACTTATGGCGTTTTAAATAATTTATACCGAAGGTTTTGGTTTTTTCTTTTTGTTCCAAACCTTTTTCTTGCCCTTATTTTGAGGTCTCTTTTCTTCCACATGCGTAATTTCCATTGCAGCTATGCTTTCTGGCAATGGCATCCGGGGAACTTCCTTCTCGATTAATTTTTCGATGTTATCGAACTTCCGCTTATCTCTACCGTTAACCAAGGTAATGGCCGTTCCTTTGGTTGCAGCTCTTGCCGTACGGCCAATACGGTGTACATAATCGGCCGGATCGCCAGGAACATCATAATTGATGACCAGGTCGATTCCCTCCACATCGATTCCGCGGGATAACACATCTGTTCCGATTAAAATAGGTAATCTACGGTTTTTGAAAGCCAGTAAAATATCTTCACGTTCCTTTTGCCCCAAGTCGGAGTGAAAAGCTTCGGCTTTAATACCCAATCCCTTAAAAGTTTTGTATAAGGCTTTTACTTTTTCCTTGGTTGAAACGAAAATAATACTACTCTTGTATTGTCCGCTTTTAAAAATATCGGTTAGTAAGGCCTGTTTCTGCTGGTCGTGAATGTTATAAGCTTGCTGATCTATTCCCTCAGCAGGTTTAGCAATTGAAATGGTAATCTGCTTCGGTTCGTGCAAGATCTTACCTGCCATAGTTCTTATTTTCGGCGCCATCGTAGCCGAAAATAAAAGCGTTTGCCTTTTCTTTGGCAGATAGCTGATAATGCGAACAATGTCATCGTAAAAGCCCATATCCAACATCCTATCTGCTTCATCCAAAATCAAATGCTGCAAATGCTCCAGTTTTAACACACCTGAAGATAAATGTGCCATTAATCTGCCCGGAGTGGCAATAATAATATCTACGCCATCGCGCATAGAACGTTTTTGCTGCTCGTAAGCAATACCATCTCCCCCACCATAAACCGCTAAAGAGCTAATATTGGTAAAATAGGCTAATGCTTCAACCTGTAAATCGATCTGTTGAGCAAGCTCGCGTGTCGGCGCCAGGATTAAAGTATTATTATGTCTATCAGCAGCTTTGCTAATTTTATCCATTACGGGTAAAAGGTAGCTGGCCGTTTTTCCTGTACCAGTTTGAGCGCAGGCAATCAGATCATGATTATCTAAAATTACCGGGATGGCTTGTTCTTGTATTGGAGTAGCGCTTTTATACCCCATGGCCATTAAGCCTTCGTATAAATCGGGGTTAAAATTAAAGTCGTTAAAATTCAATCTATTGTGTTTATGTCTTTTAGCAAAAGTACCTTAAAATACCGCGAATAGCAAACCCGATTTCAATATCCGTTTGCTTAGTAATTTGAAAGGCATTATAAAAGAAGCTCTTCCTGTTTACCATAAAATAAAATAGCCCCAACTGTTCTAAACAATCAGGGCTTGGAAATTATAATAGACGAAACTTAGTCTACCAGAATATCTTTCTCTGGTGTATTCGTTTCAGGGTTTTTAGGCAGCGTAATCTTCAAAATTCCATCAGCATAACTGGCCGAAATATTTTCTACTAAAACCTTTCCGTTTAAGCCAAAAGCTCTTTCGAAAGTGCCGTTGCTATATTCTCTACGGCTATACTTTTTGGCCGAATCGGCTTCTTCTTTAGGGTGGTAAGAAATGGTTAATACATCATCTTTGGTAACCACTTTTAAATTCTCCTTAACCAAAGCAGGCGCAAAAAGCTCAATAATAAAGCTGGTTTCTGTTTCTTCAATGTTAGCTGGTACTTTTCTAAAGCCCTGGTTAAACATGCTGTGTTTGTGGTGACCGAAAGAACCACCAAAGTGTCTTCCAAATCTTCCCTCTCCTGCGCCGAAGCGACTATGCATCTTGCCCGAATGGCATCTATGTTCTTTGTACATTTGTTTTTAATTGTTATTCTTATTTATTGTGTTTATTTATCGGCCTGAGTCAATATTAATTATGAAGCACTTGCTCCGTTTTAGGGATACCCAACAGCTGTGTAATGATATTTGCATAGGGATATGATGGCGAAAAAACGGCGTAATCAAATTTCAAACCCCTTATCTGAACCAAAATGTCGTCGATAAATTTCATTGGCTCAAGCAGTGCGCTGATTAATCCCGATTTAGGTTTCTCTTCGTCATCAGCAGCCTTTTTCCCTTGAAAAACATTGAGTTCCTGATTGTAAGCTTTAAAGTCAGCACCGATTTGTTCTATAGGGGCTTTAAATTCATCCGAGCTAAAGAAAGTGACTTTCTCACCCCGGGCAATCAGTTCGTTGGCCATACCTAAAATCGGACTAACATCGGCCTGAGATGGATCGCTTAAAAAAAGTACCTGTGACATAATGTTATCTTTTTACTTGGTTCATACTGTCAGCAGGGCTAATCATGGTATCATCCATTTTTCTGCTGTGGTGACTGTAACTATGGTTTCTATGATGTTCTTGCTGGCAATCGTCATGATAATACCTGTTTTTAAAATCTAACCGATCGCGGTATCCATGCTGAATGGCCAGTGCATTTAAACTGTAAAAAGTTCCTGCAGCAACAGCCAATGCCAATAATATTCTAAATGCTCTCATGGTGGTTAATAATTTACGTTAATGTTGTTCACTGTTCCATTGCCTTGTACGGTTGGCCTGTACCATTGGTTATCGATCGGCACAATTGGGTTATAGTTATTTTCGAAACCGTTAAAGCGGCTATAAAAATAGTGGCGACGCCTACCGATAAAGATCCTGAACATTAAACCGATCAGCATGATGGCCAATATAAATTTGAACACAAACGGTATGAAGAAAGCGACTGCACCAAGTACAATCCCGAATCCTATGGTTTTTAATATTTTTTTCATCTTTTATATATGTTTTTATTTGTGATGAAGCTATCATGATTTCTCCCGTTATTTTGGGTTTTGAAAATCATGATGGTTTCATCTGTTATAATTTTAAAGCATTGTAATCAATTCACTTTAAACAAGTTGAATTAGCAATACTGTTGTTTTGTTATTTATATAGGAAGACGGAGCAGCTTTATTTTTACTTTAAATTATTTTGATTTTTTTATTTATTAAGAGTTACCCCTAGTTATGTCATCCTGAGCGGAGTCGAAGGATCTTTTAGTAGTTACCATTCGGTCGGTGAGACACCAACCGATAGAATAAGTAGAAAAGTCGTTATTAGAAAATCGACCGTCATTTCGACTGAAGTGCAGCGAAATGGAGAAATCTGTCTTGATAGATCTCTCCACTCCGCGTTGCTGCGGTCGAGATGACGATTCGCGGAGAGGCTTTCAAGATGTTCAGAATAACAGCGAAATAGATCAAGCAAAAAAGCCCCGAATTAATCGAGGCTTCCAAACTATTCCTTATTGCGGTGGTGGCCCCATCCGCCACATCTCCGTTTATATTCTTCCTTAAATTTTACACGCTCCTCTTCGTTCATCGAATCCCATTTGGCACGCATTCCCCTGGCACGCTCACGGAAACCATTA
This sequence comes from Pedobacter sp. MR2016-19, assembly GCF_014947265.1. NCBI lineage: Bacteria > Pseudomonadati > Bacteroidota > Sphingobacteriia > Sphingobacteriales > Sphingobacteriaceae > Pedobacter > Pedobacter sp. MR2016-19. Next base: position 498,918 of record NZ_JADCNK010000001.1, on the reverse strand, counting down.
TGTCCTCCATGACCACCTTTATTAAAGTTTCCAAAAAGTAACCTGCACAGCACAAGTAAACCGAGAGCTTGCCAATAATTAAGTTTGCCTGCATGCGCCACCTCAGGTAAAATCCAGTTCCATAAAAACATAACCACATAACCCAATACCGCTGCAATAAGCACCGCTACGGGCAAAAAGAAAATAAATTTCTTGCGCCGATTAAAATTTCTATTCATCATGTCTGCAAATTTAATAGTTAATAAATTCCTGATATAAATTTTGTAAACGGTTACGCAGGTGTTTTACCGCATAACCCTTTCTTGATATTAATGTTTTGATATTCTCTCCGCTTTCATCGGCCAGCTCCTGAAAAGTGCGCTCTTCCAGCTCATTCTGAACAAACACATAGCGTTGATTTTCTGGCAGCTCTTCCAAGGCCAAAAACAATTGATCCCAGAATAGTTTCTTTAAACTTTCCTCTTCAGGTGAGTAAGCCTCGGCAAGTAAAATTTCTTTAAAATTGATTTCGCCGTCTTCACCCTCGAAAGTGAAATCTTCTAGTGATTCTTCTTTTTGTTTACGGTACTTATCGGTGATTTTATTTCTTGCCACACGGTATAGCCAGCCACTAATCTGCTCAATGGCACCAGCCTCGGGTTGGTTGCTGAGTTGAAACCAAACATCCTGTAAAATATCTTCCGCATCCTCATCCGTATTCACCCTTCCACGGATGAAACTGAATAAGCGTTTACCATAATTGGCAACCGTAGAAATGATATTTTGAGACTCGTTTGTTGGCACTAAATTTTGCTTAATAACCCAGTAAACGGATGAAACCCAATATTACTTTAAATTTTCTTAATTTTTTTCAGAAAATGGATTTTTATAAGCCAAAAGAACCTGATTTTAAGCGTCTTATATCGATTATTTTTTAAGTAATCCTTCGTATAGTTTTAGATAAGTTGGTGCAGCAATGCCAAATTTTTCGGCCTCCCGCACAATATAGCCTGTTAACGACTCAACCTCTGTTTGCGGTTTCTGATTGAGATAATCGCGGTGCATGGATGAGGTAACCTCGTAGGGCATCAATTTCATCGTAGCCAATGTTTTACCAGAAATATCATCACTAATCGTTATGCTTTTGGCCAGGGCAAGGCTTTTCACTTCTTCAATTAATTTCAGAACGGTTTCAATATTTTCTTCCAGTACCTTTCCAATAGTGCTATCAAAGTAGGATGTAGAAGTGGCCGTAGGAGAAATAAATATAAATTTTTCCCAGATGGCTGTAGAAATTTTATCCGAAACCGTTACATCAATTCCTGCATCAAACATTAAATTTTTCAGGTGTAAAACCTCACCGTTAAGTGGTCCATCCACACCAAAAGATAGCTTTTGAATGTTGCCTGAATTTTCGATGATACCAGGCGATTTAATTTTGGAAACAATAAATGCACAGCCTTTTAAAACGTTTACATGAGGCAGGATTTCTAGAATCTCATCGCTCGCTCCAACACCGTTTAAAAGCGGGAGTAATACCGTTCTATGATTGATTAAGGGCTTTAACTTTTCGATGGTTTGCCTTAAATCGTAGCTTTTCGTACAGATGATAATGTAGTCGGCTATGCCAATTTTACTATAATCATCGGTAGCCAAATATGGCTGGGTTATAAAATTTTCGTTTTCGTTTATTACAGTTAGGCCCTTTTTTTGGATCTCACTTAAATGTTCGCCACGGGCAACAAAAACAATTTCTACGTTGTTTCCACCAGCGTATTGCTTAGACAGCAAACCTCCGAAATATCCACCTACGCCACCAATCCCTACAACAACAATTCTTGTTTTATTTAGCATGTCAATCTAAATATGATAAATAGGTTATTTCAATGCTCCCGTTGGGTTATTTCCCTTATCCACTACTGTTTTAGTGTTTCCCTCCAAATCAGAAACATATATTTTGCTCTCGGTAAATGGTTTTTCAGCTCCGCTATAAAAAATCCGGTCATCGGCGGTAAGAAAAACATAAGGAACATTCATACCTTTAGGTGAAATCCGTTGTACTTTTTTACTGGCCAGGTCTAAAACATAAACGGCTTCACTTGGTCCTTTTAATCCATTCAAAACATCGGTATTTCCTGCATTAAAAACCAGCTTCGCTCCATCTTTTGTATAAAAGAAACGGTTGCTACTTACAATAGAAAACTCTTTCCCGATCAAATCGGCTATCAATTTAGTATCGATTAACTTGCCCTTAAGGTCAAAGGTGTAGAGCCTGGTAAGATCATGCCCGATAATTTCCTTTTCATTTTTCCAGGTTGGTGCATAAACATTTATTTTAGATGCGCTATCAAGCATCACATAACCAGAATTATCTGTTTTAATTAGGCCTATCTTCCATAAGTTTTTGCTGTTAAAGATATTGAAAGCGATAGCACCACCATCAGGCGACCACATGGCCTGATAATAATTCTTGCTGTTTACCTGCAATTTACCCTGGCTTTTGTTTTCCATATCGGCAACCCAGATGGATCGGTTCCCGGCAGAATCGCTAAGCGTGTATGCCAGTTTATTTCCGTCAGGAGAAATAGCAGGATCGGTAGCGCCACCAAACGAAATCTGTTTCATAGTATCAATACTTGTGGCTACAATTTTATCTCCATCCTGATAGGCTAGCGCGAAATTTTTACTGCTTAAAGAAACCGTATCTAAAACGGCTTTAGCATTTTCTTCTTCAGATTTATTGTTGCTGCAGGAAGTAATTAATGCAACGCACGGAATTAAAACAGAAATTAATGTGGTGCTGATTTTCGACATGTACAATTTTACAAATAGTTTTTTGTCTATTATTCAGGGATACCCTAGAGAAGCTATATTTTACTTAATACAAACTTTATGTTGGTCGATTTGCCGTGGTTCACCTCTTCACGAGCAACAATCAATACCTACACTTAATCTAATTTCGGTCTGTGAGACACAGACCGAGGCAATCAAATTAAACAGATTAAATCTCTTCCGCCGTGGTTCGTATACTCACGAATCACACCATATTTAAATCTTTTTCCTATCCGCGTAACCGAACACCTTTTGCAATAAGGTGGTACTTCTTGCGCTTAAATTGCCCCTGATTTTAAGCTCTTCCTTTGCAACTTCAACAAATAAACCATCTATTGCTTTTTGCGTAACATATTCGGTTAAGTTGGTGTTTACAGGCCTTACCAAAGGCAAGCGGTTGTATTGTGTAGTTAAATCGCTGTAATAACTGGCAGCGTTTACTTTATTTAGACTTGTGTTTACAATGGGGCTGAATTTCTGAATCAGCTGTGCAGTGGTGACCCTTTTAAAATATTCAGTAGCTGCGTCTTTATTTCCCAAAAGAATATTGGTGGCATCGGTTAATGTCATTTGTTTAATGGCCGAGATAAAAATAGGCTTCGCTTCGGTAGCAGCGTCTTCGGCAGCACGGTTTAAGCTCACAATTACATTATCGCAAAGTTTGTTCAAACCGATGCTACGTAAAGTTTTCTCAACCTTTTGTGCTTCGGGAGGCATCAAAATTTTAACGGCCAGGTTGCCTAAAAAGCCATCTTTAACCGAAAGCCTGTCTGCACCGGCAGAAACGCCGATTTGTAGCGCCTCCTTAATCCCTTGTCCTATTTCGAAAGTAGACGGCGTTCCGGTGGCAGCTGTAGTGGTACCCGGCTTTTGGGTTACTTTTTTAAATATATCACTCAGTTTAATCTGCGCGCTAACATTTAGGTTTGCAAATACCAACATGGTCATTGATATCGATAAAATATTGATCCTTTTCATTTTGTGTGTTTAATCATGCTTAGCAAAACAACTGCCATAATTTTATACCCAAAGATAAACCTTTGCACACGTCAACAATATTTAAAATGATTACAAAGACAGCCTGCAACGTAAAATATTTAGGACCATCTCTTCCTAAAAAATTAGTTTATGTCTCATCACTCAGAAATATTTTTTATACTTGAAAGATAATTCGAAATAGCTACCATATTTTTTGAGGTTTATAAAAAACACAGCTGGAAATACCCAGCAAGAAGACGCCAAACTGATTGCCGAGTATAAAAATACGGGCGATTTAGACGCGTTGGGTTCGCTTTACAATAAATATATGCATTTGGTGTTTGGGGTTTGCTTAAACTACTTCAAAGATGAAGAACTAAGCAAGGATGCCGTAATGCAGATTTTCGAAGAACTGGTAACAAAGCTGAAAATACACGAGGTACAAAACTTCAAAAGCTGGCTTCATGTTTTAACGCGGAACCATTGCTTAATGGCATTGCGGAAATCGGCGAAGCAAAATAACATCTCCATAGACGATACTTTTGTGGAAAATAGCGAGTTTGTGCATCTGGATATAGACAACACAAAAGAAACGCAGCTTACCATTATGGAAAAGTGTATGGAAACTTTACCCGAAGAACAGCGAAAAAGCGTAGATTTATTTTATTTACAAGAAAAATGTTATAAAGAAGTGGCCGACATTACTGGCTACGACATGCTTAAAGTTAAGAGTTACATCCAAAATGGTAAGCGGAATTTAAAGATTTGTATAGAGAAAAACAGTAGTGAATAACGATTGGTTAGATATTGATGTATTGGAAGATTACCTGGATGGTAAGCTTGATGCTAAGGCTATGCATTTTGTAGAAAGACAGGCTTTGGAGGACCCTTTCGTTGCCGAAGCATTAGAAGGCCTAAAACAATCGCCCAAACGCAAACAAACGCTTTCTATTTTACAAAAACAGCTGTACGATCGCATATCAGAAAAGCCTGTAAAGCGCAAACTGTGGGGCATTACCACCCAAAGGCTAAGTATTGCGGCAACCGCAACTGTGGCTTTTATTGTAGTAAGCATTTTATTTTTTATGCGCGAAACCAACCGCAGGAATGCAGAACTTGCTGCTCATAAAAAAGAAGGTGTGTTGGTTCAGTTAGATAGTACAACAAGTGTTGCTTCTATCCAACCTGAAGCCAAAGAAGATACCGTTACTCAAAATACTACAAAGGCAACTTTGATTGATAAAGCAATTGCAGACGCAAAAACAGGTGATTTGGCAAAAAACACCAAAAAAAATCATGTTGCTGTACAGGCTGAACAACAAGTTGATGAAGTAAAAGCGGCAAAAATTGCGACCGATAATAGTCGTGCTAAAGCGATGAGCCGTGTAGGCTTTGACAATTACAAACCAAGCCCGGTTACGTTAAGTGAGACTGTGGTGGCAGCAGAACCCGCAATAGGTTCCAGTAAAATTGCATTTAGTGGCAACGTGGTAGACCAAAGTAATGGTCAACCTGTTCAGGGAGCAGTTGTAAAGTTAGCTGGCTCTAAAAATGTAACGGCGACCGATTCCAAAGGCTATTTCTATTTACCTGCTGATAGCAATGCAAAAGATAAAGACTTATTGATTAATGCTATCGGTTTTAAAGAATTGCCCGTAGCTGGGTTGCAAGACCCTAATGCGATTAAAACTGCATTGAGTGGCAATAAATCATTAAACGAAATTGCTTTAATTACCGGTTCAAACGGACATAAAAAAGAAAATATTGCTGCCCCTAAAATTACGCTGCGTGCAGAACAAAACCTGGATGGAAAATCGGCCGGTGATATTACAAAGCCAATTCCGGTTTCCACCATTAACTACAGCCAATACTTAGAGAAAAATAATAAGCTTTATAATCCTAAAGGCCCCGAGCAATTTGTAATTTTAAGCTTTAAAGTTAAAAGCAACGGACGGCCAGCCAACATCGCTGTTATAAAATCACTAAATAGAAAAGCCGATTCAGAAGCGAAGCGGTTGATTCAGAAAGGTCCGGATTGGGTGTTACCTAAAAATGGAACTGATTTAGTAGAAATCAGCGTTAAGTTTTAATTTCCACTATCAACCACAGCGTATACGAAGAAAAGACACAGAGGTCACGGAGATCGGTGTAAATTACAGTTAAAACCCCTTAGTGTTACACTGTGTAAAATTCAATGGCCTCTGCCGCAAAAAAGCATACCTCATGTACAAAACTTCATATTCTTCAGCAGGCAATCAAGATGAAATTCTTGAGTTTATGCAACAAAATAATTTTGTCACATTAATCGGCTTTGATGGCGAATATCCGGTTGTTACACAGGTACCGGTTCAAACCGTAATCCATAACGATTCGATAAAACTTATCGGCCACATCATGACCAAAACCGATCATTATAGGGCATTTGAGCAAAATCCGAGCGTGATGGCTGTTTTTACCGGTGCTCATGCTTATATCAGCGCATCAGTTTATGAAAAACCTGCCTCAGTTTCTACCTGGAATTATAAAACGGTTCAGGCCAAAGGCTCTATCAGACTCATGGATTCTGAAGAAACTTATCAGGTCGTAAAAGAACTAACAAATCAGTATGAAAATCCTGAAACAAGTCCTGCTGCATTTAATAAAATGGATGAAGCATATATTCAGAAGCATTTAAAGGCAATTACAGGATTCGAAGTTTTGGTGAAGCACATCGACCATGTTTTTAAAATGAGCCAAAACCACTCAACAAAAAATCAGGAAAGTATTATAGCAAATCTGGAGAAAAGTGAAGATCCGGTTGCAAAAGAAGTAGCAAAGGAAATGAAGAAGAATTTGTAAAATATCACCTATTTTTTACCACAGAGTGCGCAGAGTGGCTTTTGTCAGTCTGAGCGGAGTCGAAGACTTGCCTCGAAAACACAGATTATCACAGCATATTTTTACTTATAGCTCTCTCCCCAAAGTTCGGGACTGCAACTACATCCGATAGCTATTGGATCGTGACAACCTTCCCTGTTTGCTCTGTGTAAACTCAATGCCCTCTGTGGTAAAACAAAACATCGCTTTGCGAAAACTTAGCGCTCTTTGCGGTAAAAAACACCAAACAAAAAAAGACCAAAGCTAATGCCTTGGTCTTCTGAGTATATTAAAAGATTTTGTTTTTATTTTAAGTAATAAATTACGGCATAAATAATGGCTGCTAATGTAGCCGAAACCGGAATGGTTAAAATCCATGCCCAGATTAAGTTGATGGTTACCCCCCAACGTACTGCAGAAACACTTTTCACTACACCCACACCCACAATCGACCCCGTAATGGTGTGCGTAGTAGAAACCGGGATACCGAAATGTTCTGTAATACCTAATGTAATCGCACCTGCACCTTCAGCAGCAACGCCCTCAAGTGCTGTAACTTTAGTAATTTTTGAGCCCATTGTTTTCACAATTTTCCAGCCGCCACTCATGGTACCTAAGGAGATTGCCGAATAACAGCAAATAGGCACCCAAGTAGGCATAGATTCAAAATTTGGAATTACTTTCGATGCAATTAATGCTGTTGCAATAATACCCATTACCTTTTGAGCATCGTTACCGCCATGGAAGAAACTCAATGCCGCAGATGATAATAACTGTAATCGTTTAAACCATTTCTCAGCAGTTGCCGGCTTAGCATAACGACAGATATTGATAATGATCAGTGTTAATACCACCGATATTACCATACCGATTATTGGTGCCAAAACAATGAAAGAAACGATTTTTATTACATAACCCATATTTACAGCGTCAAGCGGACTAGCGCCTGTAAGTAAAGCATGTGTCATGCCTGCACCAGCAAAACCACCAATTAAAGTGTGCGATGAACTTGATGGAATACCATACCACCAGGTTAAAAGGTTCCAGATAATGGCAGCAATTAAACCTGCAAGAATAACTTCTAAAGTGATATAATTTTCAATTACCGTTTTAGCAACAGTATTGGCCACTTTGTGGTCGGTAAAATAAAAGTAGGCAGCGAAATTGAATAACGCAGCCCACAAAACTGCCTGAAAAGGCGTAAGAACTTTTGTAGAAACAACTGTTGCAATCGAGTTAGCGGCATCGTGAAAGCCGTTAATGTAATCGAAAGCAATAGCCAGAATTACAACAACAACCAATAAGGTAGTTACCATGTTTGTTTTTTATTAAGCGTTTTTAACCAAGATAGTTTCAAGCACATTTGCCACATCCTCACACTTATCTGTTGCTTTTTCTATCGTTTGTAAAACCTCTTTTTGTTTAATTAATTCAATCGCATTGGTTTCATACTCAAACAAACGCGCAACTGCTAATGTAAATACATAATCAGCCTGGTTTTCGCCGCTGTTGATACGGATACAAGCATCAGCAATTACACGGATGTTTTTGAAACTGCGTAATTCTTTAATTGCTTTATCAATATCGGTACACATTTCTACCAAAAGCTCAGCAATTTTAACAATTGGCTCGTTAATGGTGTTCATGTTGTACATCTGCATACGGTTTGCAGTACCATAAATATAATCGGCAACATCATCAACGGCGGTTGCCAATTGGTGAATATCTTCTCTATCAAATGGAGTGATAAAGTTCCTGCTCAACTCAAGAAAAATTGAATGGGTAATATCATCACCAACGTGCTCTAAGCGCTCAATTTCCTTAAAAATTGTTTTTCTGCTTTCAGCATCAGCCGTGCTAACCATTTCTAAAAGGGTTTCAGCAATTTTTAATGCGTTGCTACCTGCTTGTTCGAAAAGTGGATGAAACTTTTTGTCTTGAGGTGTAAAGAACTTAAAAATATTGTTCATGTTAATTTTTAATATGTTGCAAAGCTACAAGCCCAATGTTAAGTTAATGTTAATTTCTTAATTATATTAACTAATTATCACCTTATTTAGTCAGGCAAGCGTTATTTCTATACTTTCAGATAGCTGACAATGAAATAAATAGGTTTTTTGGAAACATTACGGAACAAGTTCTTCAGTTACAATGGTCTCTTTAAAATGCTTTATCTCGATGAAACCTGTGCGAAATAGCATGCGCACCATAAAATAGTTAAGATGACCGCTTAAATCAGGATATTCGCTAATATCGGGTTTAGCAACCGGAGTAAAATGTTCTTAGGAAAATGATTGGGATCATAATCCCTCCTCCTGCACCCTCCAAAGGGAAGCCCCTTCAGAGTTGGAAATAAACGGAACTTGGACTTTTCTTTAATTTCTTATATAGTTAAAAGCCTTTCAACTAACTCTATATTCTCTGTGATTTTCTCTGCTTACTCTGTAGTTAATTTCTCTAAATAACTTTTTACTCTTTGCGACATTCTCAGTGCTCTCTGCGGTTAAATCTAGCCACCCTTTTGTAACGTAAAGGCAAAGGTAGTACCTATACCAGGTGTACTTCTTACCGAAATGGTTTGTTGGTGTGCCTCTAAAATATGTTTCACAATGGCTAGGCCTAAACCCGTGCCCCCTACTTCTCTCGCACGGTGGGTATCAATGCGGTAAAACCGTTCAAATAAGCGTGACAAGTGTTTTTCTTCAATCCCAATACCGTTATCAGTAACTTCTATCAAAACCTGGTCGTGCAGTTCAAAAATCTTAATGGCCGTTTCCCCGCCATCAATGCCGTACTTAATGCTATTTACCATTAAGTTAATCAGAACCTGCCTGATCTTTTCGCGATCGGCAGAAACTAAGGTAATTGCAGTATACTTATCTTTAAAAAAGAGTTTAATGTTTTTAGCTTGGGCGCGATCTTCAAGGTTTTCCATTACCTCTTTTGCCAATTGCACAAAATCGAATTTTTGATAGTTAATTGGCGATTCGCCCGTTTCTAACTTTGATATAACGTCTAAATCATTAATTAAATAACTCAATCGCTCTACATTATTTTCTGCTTTTTTTAGAAATAAAACGGCTTGATCAGGATCATCTACCAGGCAATCCTGTAAGGTTTCGATATAACCCTGAATAGCAAAAAGCGGGGTTTTAAATTCATGCGAAACATTTGAAAGAAACTCTCTTCTAAACTGTTCCTGTTTTTTTAATAAATCTATTTCTTTTTTCTTTGCACCTGCCCACTCTTTTACTTCTTGCTCTACATCATTAATCGGATCTGAACTCACATACTCGCCAAGTGCATCTTTTAAATCTTTACCTAATTTAAGGTTATGGATGAGCTTGTAGATGAGTTTAATTTTGGTGTAGATATACTTCTCAAGCAAATAATAAAAAACCAAAAAACTGCATAAAAACGACACGCCAAAAGAAATAGCCATATAATACAGGCTATGCTGAAAATAAAAATTAACCATCCCGATGGAAAGACCAACGGCGAGAGCAGTAAATAGAACCAGCACACTTAATTTCATGCTGCAATTTAAAGCTTTTTATGTTAAATGTGTGTTAAGAGATAAAGGGGATTGATTCATTTTTTTACGGAATGTTAAAAGCAAAAAAGCTTTCCCTTTTGAGGAAAGCTTTCTAAAATACGGGTAAGTATTACTTATTTCTTTGTCGAATCTGTTTTAGCCGGAGTCGAAGCTGCAGGCTTAGTGCTGTTTAAATTTCCGCCAAGTGGAGATGGTGATGGTGTTTTATCTAAACGCTCCTGAATAGCAGAGTTTCCAACTGCAGCACTACCGCCACTGGTTTTAGCAATTGTAGTAACGGCAAGGGTTAACACTACGATTAAGGTTAACAATACCCAAGATCCTTTTTCTAAAACATCGCCGGTACGTTGTACACCAAACATGTTACTGCCGCCACCGCCTGTAGCTAAACCTCCACCTTTAGGATTTTGTATCAAAACAAATAAGCCTAAGGCTACACACGCAATAATTAATAAAATGATTAAAAAGGTTACCATGGTAATATTATATTTTAAAATTTCTTTTCTATAGATTGGATAAGGTCGGCAAAGTAACGGCTTTTTTCCGGATATTTCAAACTTAATTTTTTATAAGTATCTATGGCTTTGTGATAAAGCATTTGCTCGATATAAATCTTAGCTAAAGTCTCCGAAACAAGGTCGTAATTGTCTTCTGCGCTTTTCTTTGCCTTATTTTCATTGTCTATCTGTTCTGGCTTAGGAGGCTTGATGGTTGGATCTTCTTTTAAGAATTTCTCAATGATTTCGGCACCCTTTGCATCTTTAATTTCGGCAGAAGGATATTCTGCTAAATGATCGGCTACCTCGAAAGGAGTTTGGATGTGAAAGATATGCTCCACATACTGCTGTTGAAACTCAGCTCTTTCTTGATGTTGGTTATTTTGTGGCTGTGGTTTTACATTACCGGCGTTAGGATGAGCATAAGGCTGAAAAATCTGCTCGTGCTCTTTACGGGTTTTAGCCAACCACCATAAAAACGTGTATGGAAGCTTATCGTCGTTATATTGTGAAACAAAATTTCTTTCAGGCTCGTCAGGAACAACAGTTTCAATTTCTGGTGCGGTTGTAACCACATCGGTACTTAACTTTTGTTCAAAAGCGAAGAAATCTGTAGCAGCTACACTTTCAATAAAAGAATCATCATCTGCAGGCAAGTCCATTAAATGGTTCTCAATGCCTGGCAGGCGGCTTGGTGTTTCTATGCTTATGTCCTGATTGGCAGATGAAGTAATTTCATCTGTAGATTCATCTGTTTCTTCAAAAACTTCCGGTTCATCCTGTGGATGTTCGGTAACGACTACATTAATTTCAGCCTCCTCTTCTTGCTGGGCCTCGTGGACTGAAACCATATTTAGTACATGGAACAACACATTCCCCTGACCATATAATGCAGCTTTTGGAATAAATGAAGCATTAGCTTTGGCCAAAAGTAAATGGATGGGCTGTGAATATGGAAATTGCTGCACCATTTCCTGCAACATGGATGCATGCTCTGGCCTAACCTTTCCAGGTTGCGCGAGTAAATCTGCCAGTAGCTTTTTGTTATCCATTATCAAGGTTTGCCGCTAAGTTAAAAAAATGTAGACGGGTTTTGAAAATTTTGTCTTTTAGAATCCTGCTTTATTTACCACTGCGCAAATGCACGGTTAAAAATATCTTCGGATAATTGTTTGTTAATATTTTCGATAGCTCCAGGCAATAAGGTCTGAATTGGTGCCCCGTTAATGGGAAAATCAAAATACCTGGTAAAACTCTCCTCAAAACTTTCTTTTTCGTGCTCTTTTATATTATTCTTATACTTTACCGAAACAGTTATGGTTAATCTGTTTGCACCCGAGGTTGGTGTAGCACTATTTTGAAGCGCAACCGGTTTAATATCGTAACCTGTTATTCTTCCCTCAAATGATGCATCTCCTTCACCTGTTGGAGAAATAATCAATTTGGTTTGGTTACGTATCCGGCTTTTTAACGATTCTGTAATCTGGTTACTCAATGTTGGTACCACTAACGGTGCATTATTTTCAAATACCCGAACCACCACCGTTTTTAAACCTGTTGTTGATGCTCCACTAAATTTATAAGAGCATGCGCTAAAAACCGAGGCAAGCAGGATTAAGGTAAATATTCTAATTTTCATCATTATCGAAAATGTTATCTAAGTTTTGGGAAATGTGCTTTCGCTGGAGATTGAAATAAGCAATTTTAAAATTACAGGTTCAATTCTTTAATCTTCCTGTACAAAGTACGTTCTGAAATACCCAGTTCCTGAGCAGCAAACTTACGTTTACCCTTGTGTTTTTTTAATGCTTTTTTAATCAGATCTGATTCTTTATCCACTAACGACAAAGATTCTTCTACCTCTTCTGCCTCGTGCGCAAAATAATCAGCATTGTTATTGTTGTTGTTATTATTGCCTGGTGTAGGTTGCTGAATGGTAAAAGCATGCTCCTGGCCTGACGGCAATTCTACATCGCGGTACAGCTGATTGATATATTGCGGATTATCTGCCAAAACGGTAGCGGTATTTCCGCCGTGCTGAATAATTTCGGCAACGAGTTTTTTAAGCTCAACCATATCCTTTTTCATATCGAAAAGAACTTTGTACAAAATATCTCTTTCTGTAAAATCTTCTTTCGACTGAGCGTTAATCGCCATTGGCAAATTACTTCCAGCTTCGTTCGGGATATAGTTTAAAATGGCCGGTCCGGTAACATTCCGGTCTTTTTCCAATACACAGATTTGCTCAGCAATATTTTTTAACTGGCGAACATTACCCGGCCAGCTGTAATTGGTTAAAATCTGAACGGCATCTGGTTCGAGGTGTAACGCCGGACTACGGTATTTATCACTAAAATCGGCAGCGAATTTTCTGAATAATAAATAAATATCTTCTTTACGCTCTTGCAAAGCCGGTATGCGCAATGGAACAGTATTTAACCTGTAATATAAATCTTCCCGAAATTTTCCGTTCTTAACGCGGTTATATACATCAACATTAGTTGCTGCAATAATGCGGACATCTGTTTTCTGTACTTTAGACGAACCCACGCGCAAATATTCGCCACTTTCTAAAATACGCAATAAACGGGCCTGTGTACCCAAAGGCAGTTCAGCAACCTCGTCTAAAAAGATGGTACCGCCGTTTGCTACTTCAAAGTAACCTTTACGGGCTTCGTGCGCACCGGTAAATGATCCTTTTTCGTGACCGAAAAGCTCAGAATCTATCGTTCCTTCGGGAATGGCGCCACAGTTTACCGCAATAAAGGCACCGTGTTTACGCGCACTCATTTGATGGATAATCTGCGAGAATACCTCTTTACCACTACCACTTTCGCCTGTTATCAACACCGACATATCAGTTGGTGCTACCTGGCTTGCAATGTCTATGGCACGGTTAAGTAGAGGCGAATTGCCAATAATACCGAACCGTTGTTTAATATTTTGTGTATCCATTCTTTAGATTTGAGTATTGAGATTTGAGATATGAGATATGAGACCTTACGCCCCTTACCTTCTACCCTCCACCTTTTTTAGACTATTTTACCAATTAACGTAGCAGATGTACATTTCTCGATATACACATTTGCATACTGACCCGGTTTAACGCCATCAATTGCAGGGAAAATGGCCATTGCTCCGCTATCTCCTCTTCCGCAGTAATCGAGATCAGATTTCTTAGAAGTGCCTTCAATCAAAACCCGAACAGTTTTACCCACCCATTCTTGCAAACGCATTAACGAATGTGCCTGTTGTTTGGCCAAAATCTCCGCTAAACGGCGTTTTTTCACTTCTTCAGGAATATCATCTTCCAATTTACGGGCGGCTAAAGTCCCTGGTCTTTCAGAATAAGTGAAGTTATACGCAAAATCATATTGCACATAATCCATCATGCTCAGGGTTTCCTCGTGTTCCTCTTCAGTTTCTGTACAGAAACCTGCGATGATATCGGTAGAAATTGCACAACCCGGAATAATATTGCGGATGGCGTCAATACGATTGATATACCATTCACGGGTATAAGTCCTGTTCATTAACTCCAATATGCGGGTATTTCCTGATTGGACAGGCAAGTGGATATAATTACAGATGTTATCGTATTTAGCAATGGTATGCAAAACTTCGTCGGTAATATCTTTTGGATGTGAAGTAGAGAAACGCACCCTTAAATCCGGGCTAACCAATGCTGTTTGCTCCAAAAGCTGCGCAAAGTTAACGGTTTCTGTTCCATCCTCTGATGTCCAGGTGTACGAATCTACGTTTTGGCCCAAAAGTGTAACCTCCCGGTAACCGGCTTCAAATAAACCCCTTGCTTCTTCTACAATAGAATGGGCATCGCGACTTCGCTCGCGGCCACGGGTAAAAGGAACCACACAGAAAGAACACATGTTATTACAACCACGGGTAATGGAAATAAAAGCGGTTATTCCGTTGCTGTTTAAACGGACCGGACTAATATCAGCATAGGTTTCTTCGCGAGACAATAAAACATTAACGGCCTTATGCCCACTTTCAACCTGCTCAATTAAGTTAGGTAGATCACGGTAAGCATCGGGCCCAACTACTACATCAACCAAACGTTCTTCTTCTAAAAATTTAGATTTTAAACGTTCTGCCATGCAGCCCAAAACTCCAACAATTAATTTCGGATTGCGGCGTTTTTCGACACCAAACTGCGATAGTCGGTTCCTAACCCTCGTTTCTGCGTTTTCGCGGATCGAGCAGGTATTAATGAAGATTACATCAGCCTGGTGGTAATCCCCTGTGGTTTCAAATCCAGTTTCGGATAAAATAGAGGCAACGATTTCACTATCAGCAAAATTCATTGCACAACCGTAACTTTCGATGTATAATTTACGGGCATCGGCTTTAATCGGGGTATCTAAAATTAAAGCTTCACCTTGCCTGGTTTCATCGTGCGTCTTATCCTGTACTTGTAAATCAATCATTATTTAAAAACATTTTGGGGATTGCAAAAATACATAAATATAATTAAAAGTGACAAATTGACATAGTTTGTTTAAATGTTTACAGTATGATTATGATAAAACAGTAAGCAGGCCCTATTAATCTACATTTTTACATACTGATAACGTTTTTTGGGAATGTACGGTTCTATGCTTTTGGAAGACTATAGCCCCGCTTCTGCCCCAATTGAAAAAATTGTGGCATCCCGCTACGGTCGGGTTTAGATTATAGCTGTTTTTGCTACTATGAGGGTTTTTCCGTACCACAGGCCTAACCAATTTAGCCCTTGGCGAAAGCGCGGTACCACAATGTTATTAAGTTAAGCCCTCGGCTTAGGTAGGCATAATTTAACCACAGATAAAAAGGATGCACACAGATATAAAAATCAGTGTTTATCTGTGTACATCTGTGGTTAAAAACCTTAAATTGATGATATTGATCGGTACCCTGCAGGCCAGGAGGTACGACGGCCGAAGCCTACAAGCGTAGCACAGGAACAAACGATGTTACTTATCCTGCCCTTGCGCTCCCAAAAAACAACTTTATTAATAAAGCATCCAACAATACCTCCTCTTTGGTCTTTCTGCTTTAGTTTTTTGCCTTGCCACTAAAAAAACCTTTCGCTCTTCTATATGTTACCTATTGATAAGCCATAATAAATGACAGCTCAACATAGAAATAAAATTTGGATCTGGATAGGAAGCATATTCGGCATATTGATCTTAATAGTTGCATTTGGGGCTATGTTTTTAAGCGCCAGATGGAAGCCGATATTGACCGAAAAAATTAAGGCGGGTGTGTATAATGGCTCCCATCATTTATATAGAATAGATTTTAAAAGCATTAACTTAAATGTAATTACTGGTAGCTTAGCCTTGCGCGACGTTGTTTTAACACCCGATACGGCTGTTTTTGATAGCTTAAATAAAAAACAATTGGCTCCCGCCCATACTTTCGAACTTAAATTAAAGAAACTGCAGATTAGCCGTGTAGGCATATTAACGGCCTACTTTAAAAAGCGGATAGATGTGAAGGAAATCCTTTTACAAAAGCCATCTATCAACATGATTTTTAATAAAGTAACCAGGAAACCAGGCAGCATAAAAGATGAAAAATCGCTTTATGAGCAGATTTCCAAAACCTTTAAATCGGTACATGTTAAAAGCATCAAAATTATAGATGCAGATTTTGATTATATCAACAAAACCGCTGCAAAAAAAACCAAAAACTCGATCAAACACCTTGATATTAACATCAATGATTTCTTATTGGATTCGCTTTCAGGCAGTGATACAACGAGATTTTACTATACAAAAGATGCATCATTTCAGATTGCAGGTTATAAATCGATAACGAAAGATAAAATGTACTCTATGAAAGTGGATACCATTAAAGGCTCTACTGCATCAAAAAAAATAGCGGTTAGCGGATTTAAACTTACGCCATTGTACGATGAACTTACTTTTGCAAGAAAATACAATATTCAGAAAGACCGATACAATTTAAGCTTTGATAAAATAGAATTTAATGGCGTGGATTTTATTGGTTTAAATACCGACGAGAAACTACATGCAAAATCGTTGAAGATAGGCCCGGCAAATGTAGAAGTTTTTATGAGCCGCGAATCGCCACCGCCGCCGGGCTTTGATAAAGGCCAAAACTATCCACATATGGCATTGAAAAGGTTGAACATGCCCATCTTTATTGATACGGTAAAGCTGAAAGATATTCATCTTAAATATGCTGAGTTTAACCCTGCAAGTAAAAAAACCGGATCGGTTGACTTTAAAGCCTTAACAGGAAATATTTTAAATATAACCAACGATAGCTTACAATTGCTTAAAAAGAACCACGCCCTGGCAGATTTAAACACACTTTTAATGGGCACCGGAAAGCTGAATGTAAAAATTGATTTCAATTTAACCGATAAAAATGGCGCTTTTACCTACAGCGGGCGTTTGGGCAAATTTGATATGAAAAACCTAAATCCATTGTCTAAAGCGCTGGGGCTGGTTGAAATAGAAAGTGGCAACATACAACAGGTTGATTTTAAGGCGAACGGAAATTTAAGATCTGCAACGGGATCGATGAGTATGTTGTACACCAATTTAAAGGTGAAATTACTATCGGATAATATTGATGGGGAAGGAACAAAGAAAAAAGATTTCCTATCTTTTTTGGCTAACACCATTTTAGTTAAAGATGAAAATCCACAAAAAGGTGAAGCGCCAAGAACGGCAAGTATGACCAACACCAGGATTAATTCGGCTTCCTTTTTTAACCTGATGTGGAAAACAGTTTTCGTGGGGATAAAAGATATTGTAGGCGTTGGCGTAGTGCCCGAAAAAAATCCGGTAAAACAGCAAAAAGTAATTGCAAAAAAAATAAGAGAACAAAAACGGGCAGATAGAAAGGCTGCACGAAAAGCGAGGAGAGAAAAAAACTGACCTACATTTTTCAAATATATGTTTATAACCGTATATTGCTAATAAAACCACAGCCTTTCATTTTTTAATGCCTGATACCAGAAGATACCGTTATAAAGTTTTTAAATGGATTGCGTGTACATTACTCAGTGTTTTTATCGTACTTGCAGGTATAGCCTGGTTGTTAAATGTGAAGTCGCGCCCGATCTTAACCGATAGGATCAAAACACTGCTCTATAAATCAACCGATAGTTTATATACCATTAGTTTTACCAAGGTTTCTACCAATGTTTTTACGGGCAATGCCACTTTACAGAACGTAAAAATAACACCTGATACCAATCGGTTTAAGCAGCTCATTGCCTTAAAAAGAGCGCCAAACAATTTATATACTGTTTCTTTAAAAAAACTGGTGGTGAAGCGCTTCCACCCGTTAACCTTATACCGCGAAAAAAAACTGCAGGTAGAGGAAATCATATTTGATAAACCTAAGGTAACTATGGTTAATCAGCAATTTGCTTTTAACGAAGGTCGTGCGCCAAGGCCCATTAAATCACCTTACGAGATTATCTCCAAAAACCTGAAAGAGTTTAGCATTAAAACCATCCGTTTTAAAGATGTAAGCTTTAAGTATGTGAATAAAAATGTACCCAATTCGGTACCTTTCGCTATTGATGACCTTAACATTACGCTAACCGATTTGCTGGTTGATTCTACCTCTGCAGATGATCCGAGCCGGTTTTACCTGCTAAAAGATATCGTTATCAACCTGAATAACTATGTGTACCGTACGCCTGATAAAATGTACGACATTAAGCTTGATCAGCTTGATTTCAGGGCTACTACAGGTAGGCTAAGGATTAATAGCTTTGCGCTGGTTCCATTATATGATGAAATGAAATTCGGTAAGGTTGCAGGTTATGCAAGAGAACGTTTTGATATTGGCATGCGCGATATTATGCTCAACGGCATCGACTTACCGCTATACATCAGCAAACAGGAGCTGTGGGCAAAAGAAATGGCCATTGCTAACGGTTTTATATCTGTTTTTAACCAAAATGGGCTCCCGGGTAAACCACAGGAGAATAAGATCGGTAAATTTCCCCATCAGCTTTTGCAGCTTGTTCGTGCGCCTATTCTGATCCAGAAAATCCAGCTGAAGGATGTAAACGTTAACTATTCAGTTTTTAACAGTGAAAGCAATCAAAGAGGACGGATCAGCTTTGAAAACACCTCAGGAATTATAAAAAACGCCACCAACCTTGATAATATTAAGGCCATAAACCCAATCATGGAGGTTAACTTAAATACTTATTTATTTGGCCAGGGAAAACTTGATGTGAACTTTATGTTTAATCTTACTGCTAAAGATGGTGCATTCTCTTACCATGGGGTTTTACAAAATTTTAATGCGCGGATTTTAAATCAGATTACCAAACCACTTGGCCTGGTACGTATTAACCGGGGGAATGTAGATAAATTAAAGTTCGATTTTAAAGCAAACGATTCAGGCACAAAAGGAACGGTAGCATTTTCCTACTATGACCTTTCTGTTGCATTGATGAAAAATGATCCCGAAAAAGATCACCTGGTTACCCGCGGTTTTCTTTCTTTCTTAGCCAATGCTTTAATCATAAAATCTGAAAACCCGGGTGCAGATGGCAAGCTGGTACCTGTAACCGTAAATTACAGCAGGCCTTCAAATTCCTCTTTTTTCAACATGATCTGGAAGAGCCTTTTTACAGGCATAAAATATAGCATCGGTATTACGGAAGAAAAGCAGAATGAAGTACGTGAGCATATTGCAAAGTTTAAAGCCATGCGGGCCAATCATATCCAAAGGAAACAGAAACGGTTAGAGCGCCGGATAAAGCGTGAACGGGAACAAAATGAAAAGCGATAACATGTTGTAACCTTTTCTTATCTTTATTCTCTAAACCTTAAACTAAAATTATGATTATTGCCCTCGTTATTCTCGGTTTTATATTTATTATCGGGATTTTCTTTTACAACTCGCTTATTGGGAAGAAAAATCAGGTAACAAATGCCTTCTCGGCCATTGATGTAATGCTTAAAAAACGGTTCGACCTTATTCCAAACCTTGTTGAAGTGGTTAAACAGTATACTACTTACGAGCAGGGAACCTTAACCAAAATAGTTGAACTGAGATCAAAAGCAGGCGCACCAAATATCAGCAATGCAGAAAAAGCAGATTTAGATGCACAATTGAGCAGCAATGTGAGGGGCTTAATGGTCAACATTGAAAATTACCCTGATTTAAAAGCCAATACCAATTTTATTAACCTGCAAACCACCTGGACGGAAAGCGAAGAACAGATTGCCGCTGCCAGAAGAACCTATAATGCTTCGGTAACGGATTACAACAACTCGATTATGATGTTTCCAGGCAGCTTATTTGCCGGAATGCTGAACTTTCAGCCAATAGCTGTTTTAGAAACCGCAGCAGAAGAACGTCAAAACATCAGCGCAAAAGAACTTTTCAATAACTAATGTCGTTCGATATTGCAAATAATGTAGCCTTACAGCAAGTTTTGGCTACAATGGAGGTAGAACGCAAAAGAATTGCGGGTACCCAAACCAAAGGCTATATTTTTATTGTTACTGGTATTGTGCTTGGCATTTTGGGCTTCGTTTTGGGTTTTCCTATTCCTGCTGTAATTGCTGGCCTAATACCTATCATTTATGGTAGTGTTTTGTTTTTCAAAATCAACGATTCTCTAACAACTTACCAAAATTCCTATAAAACGAATGTAATTGGTGCTGCCCTTAAATTTTTAGACGAAAGTTTATCGATTAATCCCTACCAGGGAATTGAAGCTTCGGAGTTTATGTACACACAGCTGTTTAGTAATGAGCCTGATCGTTACAAAACAGAAGATTTAGTAATGGGATGTGCTGATAAAACCCGGTTTTACTTCGCTGAAGTACATGCTGAATATAAAACAGTAACCCAAACAAAAGATGGAACCCGAACAGAGTGGCACGACATTTTTAGAGGGATCCTCTTTGCTGCCGATTTTAATAAGAAATTTAATGGCGTAACCATCGTCAGGCCAAAAGACCTCGGAGCAGCTTTTGGTGCATGGTTTTCAAAAAACCTGTTTTCTTTTGGCAACAATGACGTTATCCAATTAGAGAATGTAGAATTTGATAAGACCTTTGTAACTTATGGTTCGGACCAGGTCGAATCCAGGTATATCCTTACACCTGCCCTGATGGAACGGGTATTAAACCTCAATCATCAAAGCAAGTATAATATCAGTTTATCCTTTATCGAATCGAGGATGTATATCGCTTTTCCCCTTAACCGGAATTACTTTGAGGCACCTATTTTTAAATCTTTACTAGATCCGGAAACTGTAAATCAGGATATTTCTACCATAAAGTTTATGTATGATATTGTTAAGGAGCTGGATCTGAATACAAGGATTTGGGGTAAGGAATAACAGATAGGGTATTCCCAAGAATTAAAAAAAAGTCGTCATCTCGATCCGATAGCTATCGGATGGAACGCAGTGAAATGGAGAGATCTGCCACGATAGATTTCTCGACTTCGTTGCACTCCGCTCGAAATGACGACAATTCGCGTGGAGCTTTATATCGGAAGTTTAGCAAGGCCAGGGCCCAGACTTCCGAAGTTTTCCCGGCACATGGGCCTCTTGAAACTTCGTAAGTCTTCGGCGCTAACTTAAATGTTTTTTAACAATTTCTTCGAGTGCAGCAATATCAAATGGTTTCGACAGGTAACCATCAGCGCCAGCTTCGTCGGCTAATGAAGAAATATCATTATTGGCCGAAAAATAAATTACCGGAATATGCTTTAAATCAGAATGGCTTTTTAAAGCTCTGGTAGCCTGTATTCCTCCCAGATCGGGTAACCAATTATCCATAAAAATTAAATCGGGCATATATGCTGCAACCTGTTCTTCTATATTATTGGCATTTTCAGATGTTTTTATCTCATACCCGGCATCTTCCAAAATAAATGTACAGAGATCAAGGATATCCCTATTATCATCAAAAACAAATATTTTTTTTGTAACTATCATATTAACCTCCGAAAAGCAATTAATCATTTAACTTATTTATATAATCAGCCATATCGTGGCTATCCAATATTATATGCGGCTTAACATTAATAACCGCCTGTTGTGGCATATAAGGCATTATAGCCGTATTTGGATTCTGTATAACTACGCTACCACCATAATTGTTTACCCTTTTTAACCCCTCTACCCCATCAGCATTAGACCCTGAAAGTAAAATACAGACCAGTTTTTCTTTAAAAACCTCAGCTGCTGATTGAAAGGTAACGTCAATTGATGGTCGCGAATAGTTTATTTTTTCAGAGTAATCTAAAGAAATACTTCGGTCTTCCTCTATCAGCATATGGTAGTCTGCAGGCGCTATAAAAACTTTACCCGGTATTAAAAATTCCTTCTCCTCTGCCTCACCAACGGCCAATGTTGTCCGCGACTTTAATAAATCGGTTAACAGAGATTCGTTGCTTGCCTTGCGGTGAACCACTATTATAATAGGGAAACGAATATCGTTGCGTAAGGCAGGAAAAATTTCGAGCAAAACATCTAAACTACCGGCCGAACCGCCAATAACTAATGCACTACAAGTGGTAGAACCTACAGTTTCCGCCATATTTTCTCCATTTTAATCCTTTTGTATTCTTTAGCCTTCGGCCAAAACTCCAAACTTTCTTTGCTGCCCAAAGCAAGATAACCCAATTTTTCTATACTACCATCAAATAGGTTAAATACTTTGTGCTGCAATTCTTTATCGAAATAAATTAAAACGTTTCTACATAAAATTAACTGAAACTCATTAAAAGAATGATCAGATGCCAGGTTATGGGTAGAAAAGATCATCTTCCGATTTAAACTTTCATCAAATTTGGCCAAAGAGTAGTTCGCGGTATAATAAGTAGAAAAATCTTTTAAGCCCCCTGATTGCAGATAATTTTCGGAATATTGCTTTAAATAAGTTAATGGAAACATGCCTTTTTTTGCTTTTTCCAAAACCGATGGATTAATATCAGTAGCATAAATGAGTGATTTATGAAGCAAATTAAGTTCTTTTAAAACAATAGCAAGCGAATAGGCTTCTTCTCCGGTAGAGCATCCCGCCACCCAAATCCGGATAAAGGGATAGGTGCCGAGTACAGGAAGTACATCATTCCTTAAAGATTTGTAAAAGGAAGGATCGCGGAACATTTCGGTAACATTAACCGTGATTTCCTCTAAAAAACGTTTGAAGTATTGCTTATCTGTTCTAACCGTATAACGAAATTCGGCGAAACTCACAAAATTATCCAGTCCGTAGAGGCGTATAATCCTTCTTTTGATCGATGCATGAGAGTATTCCAGAAAATCATAACCGTGACTTTCTAAAACGTCATTCAACAGGATTTCAACCTGTTCGTTATCTATCACATCACTTATCACCTGCTATTTTGTAAAATTTTCTATTTGCGTTAATAACTCATCAACATTTATCGGTTTTGAAACATAACCCGATGCACCGGCGCTTAAGCAACGCTCCTTATCACCCACCATGGCCTGGGCGGTTACGGCTAACACAGGTATATCCTGCATTTTAGCCGATTTCTTCATCACAGTAATAGCTTGATAACCATCCATATCCGGCATCATCATATCCATTAAAACAATGGCAACATTATCGTGCTTTTCTAAAATAGAAAAACCATCTTTGGCACTTATAGCAGATAAACAATCAAAACCTTTGGCCTTTAAAACAGCTTTTAAAGCAAAAATGTTTCGGTTATCATCATCAATTATGAGAATTAATTTTTGAGGCATAAAAATAAAATGGGTTATGATGTATGATGATTTTCGTATAACCAAACTCTTAATAACGAGATCAGCTGATCCATATCTACTGGTTTGCTGATGTAATCGGATGCTCCTGCAGCAATACATTTTTCACGATCACCCATCATCGCTTTTGCGGTAACAGCCAAAATTGGCAGGTTGCGGTATTTGATATCCTGTCTGATGGCTGTTGTAGTTTCATAGCCATCTAGTTCCGGCATCATCATATCCATTAAAACAACATCAATTTCGGGATTTTCATTTAATAGTTTCAGGGCTTCCTTACCATCAATGGCGGCCACTACTTTCATCTGGTGCTGCTCTAACATTTTGGTTAAGGAGAAGATATTGCGCACATCATCATCCGCTACCAGAACCGTTTTTCCAACCAATACATCCTGTAGTTCGGAAAACTTTTTAGGTGTTTTGTTTTTCTCCTTGCTTTTTTCTTCTACCAAGTGCAGGAACAGGCCTGCTTCATCCAGAATACGTTGATATGAATGTGCCGTTTTTACCACAATTGAATCAGCATATTGTTTAATCCTGTTTTCTTCTCCTTTTGAAAGGTTTTTGCCAGTAAAAATAATGATTGGTAAGTTCTCTAAACCAGGTGTTTTCTTCACCACGTCGAGTGTTTCGTAAGCATGCTTATCCGGAATGCCCATATCTAAAATCACACAGTTAACCTCTGGCTTATGCAAGGCAGAAACACCTTCGTTTACCTGGTTGACAATTTCCGTCTGGATATTAAAATTGCTTAGAAAATAACTTAACGCCTTGGCATGCTGTTCATTTTCTTCTACAATAAGTACTTTTTTCGGATGACGGCTTAAGGCATGCTCCAATTTTGAAAATATCTCTTGCATGTGCTCAAAGGCAAAAGGTTTATTAATAAAATCTACCGCACCTTTTAACAAGCTTTCTTTCTTAACCTGCAAAGAAGACATGATGTGTACCGGAATTGGGCGTGTTGAAGGATCCGATTTCAGCTCTTCCATTACCTGCCAGCCATCTTTAACAGGGAGTTGGATATCCAGTAAAATAGCAAGCGGCTTAAAAGTCTTCGCCATTTCAATCCCTACATCACCGCGAACAGCAACCAAACCTTTATAGTTTCTTTTGCGTGTAAAATCTAAAAGTGTCTTAGCAAAAGGCGTATCGTCTTCAACAATAAGAATTACCTTATCATCAGGTTGAATGTTATCGCGATCGTCCTCAATTTCTTGTGGAATATTGTTAACCGTTAAATGGCTAACTTTTTTTACCGGAGCCTCTAAGGCCATTACAGGTTTCTCTGCTTGGGGTACTACACCTTCAAAACCTTTATTTTTATCAATGGGTAGGGTAAGTGTAAAAATACTTCCTTTCCCCTCCGCGCTTTTTAAATCAATATATCCGCCCAATAGTTTGGCCAGCTCTCTGCTAATGGAAAGCCCCAGACCTGTGCCCCCAAACTTACGCCGCGTAGAGCCATCGGCCTGTTGAAAGGCTTCGAATACCATGCCTTGCTTTTCGGGCGCAATACCAACACCTGTATCGGTAACTTTAAATACCAGTGCACCTAATTTTTCATTTGTATTGATATTCAGGGTTACAGTACCTACCGTAGTAAATTTAATGGCATTTGAGAGCAGGTTTTTAATAATCTGCTCCAGGCGCATTTTATCGGTATGAAAAAACTCAGGAACTTCTGCCGATTTTTCGATCACAAAGTTCAGGTTCTTATCTTTAGCTAAAGGATTAAATAGCGAACGCATGCCGGAAATGATCTCGTCAACCTGAATATTTGTCCGGTCGAGTTCCATTTTACCTGCCTCAATTTTAGAAAGATCCAGAATTTCGTCGATTAAACTTAAAAGGCCCTGACCAGAGCTTTGAATAACCTCTGCATATTCCTGGTGTTCGGGATCCATAGCCTCATTTTCGGCCATTAATCTTGATAATAATAAGATGGAGTTGAGTGGGGTTCTTAACTCGTGCGACATATTGGCCAAGAATTCTGATTTATACCTTGTACTCAGTTCCAGCGCTTCTGCTTTTTGCTGAATCTCAATATTCCGTTCCTCAATCAGTTCATTTTTTTCTTCCAATAAGCTGCTTCTTTCTTCCAGCTCCTGGTTACTTTGCAACAGTTCTTCTTGCTGTACACGTAATTCTTCTTCACTGGCCTGAAGTTTCTGTGCCTGTGCTTCAAGCTCTGCATTTAAACCTTCCAGTTCATTGTGCTGAACCTGCAGTTCTTCTGATTGTGCCTGTGTTTCTTCCAACAATTGCTGCAGTTTTAGCCTGTTCTGTGCGCCTAACAATGCGGTACCCACATCAGATAAAACCAGGTTTAAAAAGTGCAATTGCAGATCGCTGTATTTACCAATTGTACCTAATTCTAAACCACCTATTGAAATTTCATTTCTAATAATTGGGAGCACAATTACCTGTGCTGGTTTAATATTTCCAGTGGCATGCGTAATGGTTAGATCGTTCTGCGGAACATCATCCAACAATATTGGCTTACCTGATTTAACCGCCTGGCCAATTAAGCCCTGGCCAAGTTCTAAACTTTGGGTTAGATCTTGTTTCTTTAAAGCATATTGCCCCTTTAAGTGCAGGTATCCATCATCTTTAAATAAATAAATGGCACCTACCTGGCTCTTGGTATAATTAGCCAAAAATTCTATAATATCTTCTGCCAGATGAAAGACGTCCTTTTCGCCAACCATTTTCACGTTCAGGTTAGCAACGCCTGTTTGCAGCCATTCATTCTCTTCCAAGGTATCGAAAGATTTTTTCAATGAATATGACATGGTATTCAGCGACTCAGACAGTTCGCCGATATCATCCTGGGTTTGGCTATCGAGTTTTACGCCATAATTGCCATTAGAAATTTGATAGGCAATTTCCTTAATGGCAGCAATACGTTTCTCCATCTCGTATTTTTTATCTTCAATTTCCTGCTGAAGTTTAACACGTTCATCAAAATCAATTGATACTCTCCGATAAAAAAACAAAGTGATAAGAATAGCAAGGAGCGCTGCAATTAAAATCAGAATCGGGGTATAAGAGGTAAGTTTATTTAATTCGTTGGTTCTTTCTTCCAGGAGCCTTTTCTCTTCGGTTACTATTTTACTTACAACACCCCTGGCCTCATCCATATAAACCTTGCCCTGAAATAAAACAGTCGGATCAATAACCCCGCCTAAAGTTTTAATCTCTATGGTGGATTTAATGATATCTAATCTTTTAAAAAGAATATTTTTAAGTGTTGCTATATTTTTTTGCTGAATACTATTATCTTTTGTATCAAGTTCAACTTTCTTTAGTATCAAAGCAGCCGAATCGCTGGCACCATAATACGGGGTTAAAAATGTTTTATTCCCGGTTAATAAAAAACCCCGCTGACCTGTCTCGGCATCTTTTAAATAGGATATAATATTCTCAGCATTTAAAATAACCTCGTCGCTATGTTTAACCAGGTCGGTGCTTTTAATAAGGTTGCCGATACTTACATAAGAGGCCAGCGAACTGATAAATAGAATAATTAGCGATAAGCCAAGGCCTAAACGTAAATTACTTTTAAGAGTTGTTTTCATTATATGGATTAAGGATAATTAAACTTGATTTTTAAGGACTTCTTCTTCTGTAGTAGGGATAATAAAATAAAATTCAGAACCTTCATCCGGCACACTGTTTACACCGATTGTGCCTCCATGACGGTTAATGATTTCTGAACAGATATACAAACCAATCCCCAGCCCGTTGAAGCGGTTACTGTTGTCTTCTACCCGATAAAATTTATCGAAAATTTTATGTTGCTGTTCTTTTGAAATGCCTATTCCAAAATCTTTTACAGCCAGGTAAAGTTTTTCATCTTTAATGTGTGTGGTTACATTAACCTGATTGGTACCCGGGGCATATTTAATGGCATTGGTAATAAAATTGATGACAACTTGCTCCAGACGCATCTCATCACCGAATATCATTTCGTCTGTTTTACCCTGTTTGCTGATCTTAAAACCGGGATTAGATTGCTGCAACATTTCTATCGCATTATTTACCATGTTATCAGCACAAAAGCTTTTCATGTTAAACTTCATCTTTCCGCTTTCAATTTTTGAGATATCGAGCAGATCGGCAATTAATTCGTTTAGTTTCTCGAGTTGGATACTCGCCTTTTCGAGATGATTCTGGGCCATAGTTTTATCATCCCTGTTAATACTACGCTGTAACAACTGAATATATCCCTTCACACTTGTTAAAGGCGTTTTAAGTTCATGGCTGGCTATGCTGATAAATTCGTCTTTTTTATGTTCGGCCTGTTTCCTGAATTCAATTTCTTCGAGCAGTTTTTCCTGTACCTCGTTAAGCTTTCTATTCTGCTCATAAATGCGATAAAACGTTTTTATTTTAAGGAGCAGCACATTAATATCAACTGGCTTGGTGATGTAATCCAATCCACCGCTCAGGTATCCTTTGGTAATAAATTTTAACTCCGTATTTACTGCTGAAAGAAATATAATGGCGGTATCTTTTGCCTTACTAAAACCCGAGATGGCTTCAGCTACCTCAAAGCCATCCATATCAGGCATTTGTACATCAAGAATAATCAGGACATAATTATTTTTTAAGACTTTTTTCAGGGCTTCTTCACCAGATGATGCGGTATCAACCTCAAAATTGTGTGCCTGGAGTACTTTCTGTAACGAGATCAGGTTTTCGGGCCTGTCATCAACTATAAGGATCATCTTTATTAAAACAAATAGGGAGCCGGGATAATTAGTTTGGTTTCGAGATAAAAATCTCATTAACTGTAAACAAACAGTTCGCTTTTAAAAAAGTTTTGATTTTTTTATAAATTACTTGAATTAAAAGTATCTCCCTGTTTAATATCTCCCGTTTCAAAGCCTTTTTTAAACCAATACATCCGCTGTGCAGAGGTACCGTGGGTAAAAGAATCGGGTTGAACTTCGCCTGTTGCCTGTTTTTGCAATTTATCATCGCCTATAGCATTGGCCGCCGTTAGCGCTTCTTCTATGTCACCTTCATCCAATTTAAAATCTTTAAGGTTCTGAGCATTGTGCGCCCAAAGTCCGGCAAAAAAATCGGCCTGTAATTCTAATTTCACTGATAAGCGGTTATATTCTTTTTCGCTAACCTGACCACGTGCCTGGTCTAACTTTTCCGAAATTCCCAATAAATTTTGAACGTGGTGGCCAACTTCATGTGCAATTACGTAGGCCTGGGCAAAATCTCCGGCAGCACCAAAACGGTTTTTTAATTCATCATAAAATGATAAATCGATGTATACTTTATGGTCGCCAGGACAGTAAAAAGGACCAACCGAAGATTGCGCATAACCACAGTTGGTTTGTACACCATCTCTAAACAACACTAATTTAGGATTTTCATAAGTTTGATTCATTTTTTGAAATTCCTGCTCCCACACTTCTCTGGTAGATTGCAGAACGTTGGCTACAAAGCGACCTTCAGCATCTTCTGGAACGCCAGTTTTTGCTTCGGTTTGCTGCCCGGTACCTTCCCCCGGCAATTGACCAACTAATCCTGTCAAATCTTTTCCGAAGATAAGCCCCAATACCACTACAATGATACCGATACCACCACCCAGGATTGTTTTGCCGCCACCACCAGACCGCCTGTCTTCTACATCTTCACTGCCTTTACCAAACCATTGCATAATTTAATTTTTTAGTTTAATGATTAACCTTAATTATGGGATAATTGTTATGCTAAAGTATAAATTATTTTTATTGATTTTTTCTTTTGGATTGTGGCTAATTAAAATTGTTATTATAATCCAGTTACAGATTTTTTAGTGGTTTTAATTGCGACTATTTTAATGCCGCTTAAAAAGCGGCCACAAAGTTTATATCTCCTAAAATGTCATGTATATTAGTTTATAAAGTAATTGAAGATAATTAAGCGCCAAGAGCTAGAACATCTTTGCTTTTGGCAAGAAAACATAAGCGTTAAAATACTTTTATTATAAAAGTATTTGTTAACTTTAATAGACCTCTAATTAGGAAGACAATAATACCATTAATAAGTCAATCTATGGTTAATACATGGGAAGTACTCAAGCATGGGGAAAGATTAATTGCAGCAATTGAAACTCCACCAACAGTAAGAGATTTATCTTTTAATAATAGAATTACCCCTGCATTTGACATGCTTTTTGTTCAAAGTCCAAATGGCAATTATATCTTGATCATTTATATGAGAATAAAAATAATTTATACAGATCGGACTAATCAATATTGGACTTTTATAGATAAAGATACTTTTGAAAAGAATTTCAGGGAAAAGGTTAATAAAAAGTGGGGTTCATCAAATATTAAGACGTTATATAATTTGAGTAGTAGGAAGACTATTTCATTAGACTTCAGGTTTTCACTTAGCAGAGCCTCCACATTCACTTATAACCACTGGACTTTAAATGTAGTAAAATTAAGGAAAGGTGAATGGGCGCAAAGTTATGTTACAAGCAGTTTAAGAACAGGCGATTTTGACAACAATGATTTCGACTACGTTAAAAAAAGTGCCAGAACCTATCAAAGGGGAATTATTCATGAGTTTGGCCATATGCTGGGCTTAGGTGATGAATATAATTTAGGTGTACATATTTCAGATTTAGAATCTGTAATGAATTCTGGCGAGACGATAAGACAAAGACACCGTATGGTATATATGCCATGGCTCGAAAAAACGTTAAGAGATAAAAATATACATTAATCATGAAAGCAAAAATATTCTTTATTATCATCTTATTTTTGAATATATCTTGCCGCCAAAATAAAGATACTATGGCATCAAATGAGAATACGAATACATCCTTTAAAGTACAATGGGATCAACTAAAAGCTGAAAGAGATAAAAAAAAGGAAAAAAATTTGGTTGTTAAATTTATAAAATTAGTACAGGAAAAAAATTACGGGATTGCCAACCCAACCTATGTAAACTATAACGGAAAAACAGCCCCGCTGTCCAATCTTTTTGACGATGAAAAACCTGATCAGTTGAAAGGTGTTAATATTGAGATATTAGATAGAAAAGGTATAGCACCCAACGAGAAACTTGGCAATTGGAAACCCCTTGATTATAAATCTGCTATGTTATTTCTGCAGGAATAGCCTAGGTTATCTTCCATTTTAGAAAAAAATCAAATCCAATAAAAGATGCTATCCCATGATATGAGATAGTATCTTTTATTTCCGCCAAATTACACTAGCTATTAAAAACAGCTATTGCTTTTGCTATTCTTGCTTTAGTTTCTTCTGCGCCCAACAATAAGGCTATATCGAATACCCCTGGCCCAAATTTACCACCCACCAGCATAATGCGGAAAGGCAACATCAATTCGC
Organism: Pedobacter sp. MR2016-19; assembly: GCF_014947265.1. Lineage (NCBI taxonomy): Bacteria > Pseudomonadati > Bacteroidota > Sphingobacteriia > Sphingobacteriales > Sphingobacteriaceae > Pedobacter > Pedobacter sp. MR2016-19. The sequence continues at coordinate 468,090 of NZ_JADCNK010000001.1, read as the reverse complement.
CTGGTTTAAACCCTTTTTCTTCAGCTAAGGCTTTAAAAGCGGCTTCGGCAGAAACAGCATCAGCTAATGTTAAGTTATCGGCAAAACCATTAAAGAAATCGGCTTTTTCGACTGTCCACTTTGGTTTTACCGAATTCACATCATATTCTGCCGGTGAAGTAAAGAAATAACTACTCTGCGCCACAAAATCTGGCAATAAAGTACAGCGATCTTTAATTAAGTCGATAACCGTATTTAGAAAAGTATCATCTTTAACTTCAATACCTGCTTTTTCGAGCTCAGTTTTAACGCCAGGTGCTAAACGTTCGGCGCGCTCCGCTTTGATCCACTCGTGGTTATACCACTTGGCTTTTTCGAAATCGAATTTAGCACCCGCTTTACTAATTCTTTCTATCGAGAATTTTTCTTCCAGCTCTTTTAATGAGAATAGCTCCTGGTCAGTTCCATCATTCCAGCCTAAAAGCGCCAGCATATTAATAAAAGCTTCGGGCATAAAACCCATTTCTTTAAATCCTTTGGTTATATCGCCTGTTTTAGGGTCGGTCCAATTCATGGCGTAAACCGGGAAACCTAAACGGTCGCCATCACGTTTGCTTAATTTCCCATGTCCATCTGGCTTTAAGATTAAAGGCAAGTGTGCCCATGCAGGCATTTCTGCTTCCCAACCTAAATATTTCCAAAGTAAAATATGCACCGGCGCAGAAGGTAACCATTCTTCTCCCCTAAAAGCATGACTAATTTCCATTGCCCTATCGTCAACTACAACAGCCAAATGGTAGGTTGGCATTCCGTCGGCTTTTAACAATACTTTATCGTCAACCAACGAGGTTTCAAAACTTACGTCACCACGGATTAAATCATTAAAATGCACAATTTCATCGGCTGGCACCTTAATACGGATCACGTGTGGTGTTTTAGCCGCCAATAAATCTTCAACTTCACTAATGGTAAGGGTTAAAGAATTACGCATCTGCATACGTGTGGCCTGCCCGTATTGGAAATTTGGAATTTCTTTACGTTTGGCATCTAAATCTTCCGGTGTATCGAAAGCATAATAAGCATAACCATCGCTAATTAACTGTTCGGCAAATTTACGATAACTTGGTTTGCGTTCGCTTTGGCGATACGGGCCATAAGCGCCTGGGCGTGCAGGACTTTCATCTGGCGTAATACCACACCAATCTAAACAGTTTACAATATATTGTTCTGCGCCTTCTACAAAGCGATTTTGATCAGTATCTTCTACACGAAGTACAAAAGTTCCATTATTTTTTTTGGCAAACAAATAATTGAACAATGCAGTGCGCACACCGCCTAAATGCAAACCTCCGGTTGGGCTTGGGGCAAATCTTACTCTAACTTTTTTATCCATGATTAAGCAAAGAGCAGGGAGTTATCAGCTTAGAGCCATGGTGCAATCCATGCTCAATGCGCCATGCACTATGCTCGGTACAAAGATATATTTTTCATCCATTTTATAGCGTTTTCATCTGTGATGAAGCTATCATGCATTCAAAATGATTGTTACACGGTTGTGAAAAAGCATAATGGTTTTATGTTTTTTCCGTTTTGTTATTGTAATTTGGCTAGCTAAAGCATGAATCCTTATCAAAAGAAACGCCGTTGGAAGTTTTTCCTTCTCATTTTTGCCATCTTAATTGGCATTGCATCAGTATTTTACACCGATTCTTTTGTAAAAAAAATGGAACGTGAAGAGGCAGACCAGTTTCACCTTTGGGTGCGGATTCAGGAACGGGCCATGTTTCTTTATGACAATGATGATTACCGTGATGTGGTGGAAACCGTAAGAAAAAATACGAAAACCCCCGTAATCATGATCGATTCTGCCGGAATGATTACTTCTTTTTTTGGCTTAGACAGTACTAAAACCAATTATCCCGTTGCAGATACTAAACTCACTTACGATAGTTTATATTTTGTACGGCAGTTGAGGCAGATGAAAGCCCAGCATCCACCGGATGAAATGAATATTTTTGGCAGAAAATTTAAGGCGTACTATCGCGACTCTTTCATTTTAACGCAGTTGAGGTATTTCCCCTACATTCAAATGGGGGTTATCTTCCTTTTCCTTTTAACCGCTTATGCGGCATTCAGTTCTGCACGGAAAGATGAACAAGATCATGTTTGGGTAGGTTTAGCCAAAGAAACCGCACATCAATTGGGTACACCGATATCATCGCTCATGGCCTGGACAGAACTGATGAAATCTAAATTTGACGCAGAAGATGACCCGTTGATTGCCGAAATGGAGAATGATATTAAACGATTGGAAATTATTACCGACCGTTTCTCGAAAATCGGTTCAAAACCTATACTTGAAGACCATACCGTTTACATTGTGGTGAGCGATTTTATACGTTATTTTAAAGTACGCACTTCAGACAAGGTTAAATTTAGCATTACTGGCGATGAACAGGTAAGGGCAATGTTAAACGTTCCATTGTTTGATTGGGTGATTGAAAATCTTTTAAAGAATGCGGCAAACGCCATTGAAAACGAAGGCTCTATTTCCATCAATATCATAGAAAACTTAGCCAAAGAGCAGGTTTTTATTGATGTGAGCGATACCGGAAAGGGTATTCCAAGATCTAAATTCGATGCGGTTTTTCAACCAGGCTATACCACGCGTAAACGTGGCTGGGGCTTAGGTTTATCGCTCACCAAACGGATTGTAGAAAATTACCACAGCGGAGAAATTTTTGTGAAAGACTCAGAACTGGGTAAAGGCACAACTTTTAGAATAATATTAAAAAGCAGTTTAAGATATGAACCGACCACAGCCTAACGAATATCCTACTTGGGGCGAAACCTATATCAATAAAGTTGATGGAGATATTTTCGAAATTTTAAACGACCAGGTTCAAAGTCTTCCGGCATTGTTCAGGGCGAACGCCGATAAAGCGGATTATGCTTATGCCGAAGGTAAATGGACACTAAAAGAAATGTTAGGCCATATTACTGATACTGAACGCGTTTTTGCTTACCGGATTACCTGTTTTGCACGAAAAGAACAGCAGCCTTTACCGGGTTTCGAGGAAGACGACTATGTACTGAACGCCCGCTTTGCCCAACGCGATCTGGAAGACCTGATTGAAGAGTTTATTGCATTACGAAAAGCCAATTTATACCTTTTTAAATCTTTAAACGACGAAGAATTAAACAGAAAGGGAATTGCTTCAGGCAGAGAAATTAATGTAAAATCTATTTTGTTTATTGCGGGTGGCCACATTATCCATCATGTTTCTATTTTAAAAGAACGTTACCATGTGGTTTAAAAACTTCACCGTTGATGAATTGAATAATCGCCCAAAAAATCATTTGGGTGCACTACTCGATATCCGTTTTAAAGAAATTGGTGAAGATTTTCTTGTTGGCACCATGCCTGTTGACGAACGTACGCACCAGCCTGCAGGCATACTGCATGGAGGCGCTTCGGTAGTTTTGGCCGAAACACTGGGCAGCATTGCTTCTTACATGTGCATAAACCCTGAGAAATATGTTGCTGTTGGTTTAGAAGTAAACGCCAACCATTTACGGCCTGTAAAAAGCGGTTTAGTTAAAGGAATATGTAAACCTTTGCATGTTGGGGCCAAAACGCATGTTTGGGAAATTAAGATTTATGATGAACGCGGAAAGATGAATTGCATTAGCCGTTTAACGGTTGCGATTATTAATAAGCCGCAATAATCTGCAGTCAGATGTTACCATCTGACTATTACTTAAATTTAAAAGCAGGTATCTAATGCCTCAAAACACCAATTGTCAGATGGCAACATCTGACAATACAAGAATCAAGAGAAGTCAAGTTTAATAGCAACAGCGCTATAAAACTTGACTTCTCTGCTGATTAAAACTTGTTATTGTCAAGCCATTTCTTTTCTACCACATAAGAAACAATTAATCCAAGTCCGCCAAAAATTCCAATGCAACCAAAATAAATGGCTACCGATTGTCCTTCTTCGGCGTTTGTCATATTACTACCGAATACACCCCTAACGGTAAATAGCGCCACCAGCAAACCTATTCCTAAGCCAACCAACAGCAGACCGAACTTTAAGCTTAAAAACGGTTTTGGTGTTGCCTTGTGCACACCCGGATCTATTCCCCGTTCGATCATTGCCATTTTTTCTTTGTTTGACAGATAGCGGATTCCAAATACCATTGCGAATGCTCCTAAAAAAAGCGAGATGGGAACTAATATACCTTCCATGATTATAATTTTTTAATTTGTAAATATTCTATTGTTTAATTGAACCGTGTTCTGTGTATTATGACTACATCCTTTTTAATCAGGTTACACCCTTGCTGAAAAAAAATTGATAGCTTTATCAAACATTCAAAATTCCCTTGTACAGTCAGTTAAAAAATATAGACATCTTTAAGCCACTCACTAACGAAGCTTTAGAAAGATTAGCTGCTGTTTCCAAACAGGTAGAACATCCGAAAGGAACGATTTTAATCCATGCAGATAAAACCGAGCCTCATTTCTATATCCTCGAAAGGGGTATTGCCAGAGCTTACTCCGATGGCGAGAACCAGCAGATAACCTTTTGGTTTGGACAAAGTGGTGCTGTTCTTTTTTCTTTTAACAGCTATATTAACAATGGCCCTGGGTATGAGAATATTGAACTGTTGGAGCACTGCAGTTTAATTCAAATCAAGCTAACTGATCTTTTTTTGCTTTACGATAAACATTTAGAAATTGCCAATTGGGGCAGGAAAATTGCAGAACAGGAATTAATTGCAACTGAAAGAAGATTAATCGACAGGGCTTTTAAAGGTGCCGCAGAACTTTATCAGGATTTTGTAGATCAATCTCCCGAGTTGATTAAAAGAGTAGCCTTAAAACATATTGCCTCTTACCTGGGTGTAACACAGGTTACCCTGAGCAGAATAAGAGCTACCCATAAATAAAATTATTTTTTAACATTTGTAAAATGTTGCCCGATAAATGTGCCTTAAATTTGCAGAAACACATTTATCATGAACTGGATTATCTTAATTATTGCCGGCCTTTTTGAGGTTGGCTTTACCACCTGCCTTAAATTATCAAACAATTTTTCGAATATAAAATGGAGCGCAGCATTTTTTCTCTGCATTACCTTAAGCTTTTTATTGTTAAACAAAGCCACCCAAACTTTACCCATGGGCACTGCCTATGCTGTTTGGACGGGCATTGGTGCCGTAGGAACGGTAATTATTGGGATTTTTTACTTCAATGAACCGGCAACCTTTTGGCGGATCTTTTTTATCTGTACCCTGATCGGTTCTATTGCCGGCTTAAAATTTTTCGCTTCGAATTAGTGGATAACTTGCGAAGTTTAGGAGCCCCTGAGCAAGGCAAAACTTCGCAAGTTTAGCCTGGGCCCAGCGCAATGTCTGTGCAAGTTGCGCTTTTGCCATTCCTTGGTTGGTGGCCCACCAACCAGTAAAATACACAAAAAGTGTCATTTCTTTTTTGGAGCACAATGCTGGTGCAAGAAACCAGCTTGGTTCCCGTGTTCCGCTTATACGCTTCGGCTTCGTACCTCAGCCTGCAGGGTAACACTTCACCCGGGGCTAAATGGCTAAAACCGTATTTCATTTTTAGGTTTTTCAAGGCGCCACAACTTTGTGCGTAAACCTGATGGCAGCCGCGAAGAATGAGGGCTACAGCGAACAGCAGGACTACCCTCCGCTATGAAAAACTGCACTTTCGTTTCCAAAAACCTAAAAAATGCAGTTCCGTCATATTGTTTTCTTCCTGGAGCGCAATACCCGTGCAAGAAACCAACCTGGTTCCCGTGTTACGCTTATACGCTTCGGCCTCGTTCCTCAGCCTGCGGGGTAACACTTCACCCGGGCTAGTTAGCAGAAACAGTATCTCATTTTTAGGGTTTTCAAGGCGCCACAACTTTGTGCATAAACCCGACCTTTCACTTCGAAAAATCTGGCTACTTACAAATAATAAATTAAATAGGTTTCACGTGTAACCTGTTTATCTTTAATGTAGTCTTAAGCTAAAGATGGAGCAAAAACCTACAGATTTAGAGCTGATCCAAAAAGTATTGAACGGTGAAACCGATCAGTACGCTTTATTGGTGAAACGCCATCAGCGATTTGTATTTACACTAGCTTTAAGGTTTTCCAAAAACAGGGAAGACGCCGAAGAAATTGCGCAGGATTGCTTTGTAAAGGCATATAAAGCATTAGGCACCTTTAAACAAACGGCTAAATTTAGCACCTGGCTGTACACCATTACCTATACTACGGCCATGACTTTTTTAAGAAAAAACCGTTTAGATACCACATCAATACATGATGAAGGTACCGTTTTACAGCTCGAAAACCAGACTTCCAGCTTTAACGCTAATGGATATGAGCGACAGGATAGCCATGCTTTTTTAAATAAGGCCATTGCCCAGCTTTTACCAGATGATGCGGTTATTATTACGCTGTTTTATAAAGGCGAACAGAGTTTAGAAGAAATTGGCGCAGCATTGCACATGGAATCCAACACGATAAAAGTAAAGTTGCATAGGGCCAGGCAAAGACTTAAAGAAAAATTACAATATTTGTTAAAAGATGAAGTAAAGGAGTTACTATGAACACAATAGAACAACAGCTTTGGGATTATATTGATGGGAATTTAGATGAATCCTCGAAAAAAGCCATCGAAGAAAAAATTGCATTAAATGCTGAGGTTAAATCGCAGTACGAGGATCTGTTAAAACTTAATTTAGTATTTGACGGGATGGACCTTGATGAACCCTCTATGTCTTTTACCCGAAACGTAATGGAAAGCGTTGCCATTGTTCCTGCACCGGTGGCCATGAAAACCAAGGTGGATAAAAAGATTATTTACGGTATTGGCGGCTTTTTCGTGATCTCTCTGCTAGCCTTATTGGGTTATATATTTTATAACGTTAACCTAGAAATGCCCAAATTTGATTTGAAGGTGAATCTAGACTTCAACTTAGAGAAATACATTACACCTTCGGCTATTTATGCTTTCCTTTTTGCAGATCTGGTGATTGGATTAATTTTTCTCGATCAGTTTTTAAGGAAGAAAATTGCTCAGAAGTAAGATAGCCTAAACAGTTCACGCAGATCAAAATGATTTACGCAGATTTATATTCATCTGCGCCTTTAGCGAAATCTGCGGGAACTCAGCAAGATAAATTTTAACCCAGAGTTTTTAAAATCTCCAATCCCTTTGGCCACTCACCAAAGCCCGCGGCGGCATTAATATGTCCGGCATTACCGATATTAATAAACTCACTTCCCCAATTTTCGGCAAAAAACTCAGCCCTTTCTAACGTTACCCATTCATCATCAGTACTGGCTACAACAATGGTTTTAAAGTAGATCTTATCCAAAGGTACACGATCAAAACCAGGCGTATCAAAATTGTACTTTGGTGCTTCTATATCACTCGGCGCAACCAATAAGGCACCTTTAATTTTCTTTTGGTAAGCTTTTGCCCAATTGGCAATGGCTGTACAGCCTAAACTATGACCGATTAAAACCACATCATCCAAATTATATCCGGCGAGTGCCGATTCTATGTTTTTAATCCAATCCTGATTTGCTGGTGTATCCCATTCCTTTTGGTTAATGCGGATAAAATGATCTCCTGATTTTTCGAAGTACGTTTGCCAATGGTCCGGGCCAGAATTGCCTAAACCAGGAATGATGAAGTAATAAGTCATGATCTGTGAGGTAAAAAAACTAAAATAAAAAAGGCCGCCATCACAAGAAAGCAGCCTTCTCTGTAAATATGATAAATAAATTAAATTACTTTCACATTAACGGCGTTTAAGCCTTTTTTACCGTTAGCAACTTCGTACTGTACTTTGTCGTTTTCACGGATTTCGTCGATAAGACCTGTTGAATGAACAAAAATTTCGCTATCTCCATTTGCAGGTACGATAAAGCCAAAACCTTTAGTTACATTGAAGAATTTTACTGTGCCTTCTTGCATTGTATTAAATATTAAAATTAAGTATGCAAGGTAAGTTTTAATTTTTAAAATCAAAATAAATTTTAACATTTTTTTAACGTTAAAATTTTGTAAATAGCAGATTACTAAGGCTTTTTAATTGCCTTCCCAATTATTGTTAAAGTAATTTCACTATTATGCGGAATCCCGAGTGTTGTTCCCGGGGCCACATCAAAAAGGTTTCTAACATAAATATCGGCTATTCCCTGGGCCACCTTTTTTTTTGCTTCAGCATTCTCAGGAAGCACGTTATAAACCGTTTTTACATGGATTCCTCCTTGAAAATCGACAACCGCAGCAACCTGGTAAGCGAAATCTTTATAAGCCCTGTCCATCCGGATAATATATTGTGGAAACATATAATCGTAAGCCTCGGTTCTGTTATTCGTTCGGTCTACCGTACTGATTTTTTCGACCCTTACAATTTTGCTTTTAGGAATAAATTGAACCGGGCTTGTAGCGGCAAAAGCACTATCACTATTGGCGTTAACCTGAGCAGATCGTTTCTCTATAAAAGCAGTATCGGCCTTGGTTGGTTTTTGCAGATCGGCAGCCTTGGCTTTCAAATTATTTTTAATATAATCCTGTGCATAAAAAGTCATATTTACATCCGAACGGACATCTGAAGCGATTACTTTTCCATCAACCTGGATCCGCTGAAAAACCAAACTATCTTTACTGATGTGTTTTACCTTAAAAAATTCGGCTGCGAAGTTATATACATTTCCGTGATCATACTGCAGGTAAAAATTCTGCATCCTATGTTTCTGCGGGCTCCAGGCCGACATCGTGTCTTCTTTAACTACCTGGATTATCCACGAAGGCTTTTGCATAAACCCCTCCTTATTGAAAGAATACCCATCTTTAAACCGGCGTTTTACTTCAACATAACGGATGCCTTTAACAGGTTCAAAAGTAAAATCCCGAAGTGTCGGATCGCTGGTTTTAGTACCCATTTTACAGGCACTGAGCATGAGCACAAAAAAGGAAAAATATATTGTATTTTTAATCATTTTAACAAAAATATTGGGCTAAAATAAGTTTTTTTAATCAGAGCTAAACATGCTTGTTATAGATAGGGGTCTACCTTCTGGTTTGTTTTTTCACCAAGATTACATTAGCAACTTTACGCTGCCCCTCATGGTTCCATTTTTTATTATCAGTTGGGTAGTTGACAACACCATTATCGGGCATTCCGTTTACCCACAAAGTGGTAGAGCCACCGCCATCGAAATTTATAGCAGAAGTACATCCCAACCAACGCATTAATTTGGTCAGTTCGAACAAACTCATGCCCGCTGAATTTTCGTTTCTACCATCAACAGTCAATAAAATTACCCTTCCGTTCGGTTTTATACCCAGGCAGGTACGGGGATGGCGTAAGCGGTTAAAACCAGTGGTATCTAAAGTCTCATCAACATGGTTTAAAGTTAATAACGGGCCGTTTAGTAAAACATTTTTTTCACTCAGCTTCGTTTCCCAATCAGCTGATCCATCCCATTTTTTGATCGAAATTTTTCCGTTTTCAATTACCACCGCTGCTTCCTGATGCCTGGCCCTATTTCCGTTTTTATCCAGGCGATTGGTATTAATGGTTTTTTCATTAACGCGAACAAAATCTACCGATCCTCCATTTTTTACATCGAAAAAATTGCCGTTTACCGCAGCAATAGCCGTATCTCTTAAACCAAAATTACTGGTAGTGATGAGTTCCTTTTCTTCTGCACCAATGGCAAATAAAGCCTTACGTCCGGTGTTTTTTATTTCTAAAAACGAAATATTTTCATTAGCAGCGAAAAGGTTTTTCTGATCAAAATGATGCTGGAATAAAATTACCTGTTTGGCAATTCTGTTTTTATTCCATTTAGCTTTTACAAGGGTAATAGAGTCGGCATTTTGGCCAAAGGCTAAGAAACCCGAAGTGAATAATATGAGTGCAAAGAAGAGTTTTTTAAGCATAACCTTATTTTGGTATAAAATTAAAAAACTGCTATGTGGTTTAAGTTAAAACATCAAGAATTATACAATATTTTAAACCTCGCAGGTTTTAAAAACCTGCGAGGTTTGGTTGAAAAAAAAGCGGAACGATCAATTTAATGATCGGCTCCGCCTTTTTGAATTTTGCATTAGAGAATGATTGAATGGGCGAATTGCTATTCAATCATTCTCTAATTACATCCTCCACTAATTCACTCATTAATTATTTCTTCGGATCTAAAATATCTTTAATTCTGATATTTAAATCTTCGTAGTGTGCTTTTGTAATGGCATCGCCTGCTGCTGCCCTGGCTTTTGTAGTAGCCAATAAGGTTTTCAACTCTGCTCTAACCAGCGGCCTGATATCAGATAAACCTACATTGATTGGCGTTAAACCGTAACTTGCAGCATAATCAACAGGGAATCCAACCGGAAGTTCGTTTTCTTTAGTCATTAAATCTTGCAAACGGTCTACATAAGCACGTTGTAAGTTGCGTTTAAAGGCATCTGCTCTACCAGCAACAAAAACCGACGATCTTAAATCAGTAAATAACTCAGGCAAGGTGTATGCTTTTGCGGCGCCGTTTTTAGTTTCGTTATCTAACAAACGTGCAATACGGGATGCTGATAGCAGGTTCCCCAAAGTATTCGTTTGAACACCTTTAATCCGGTTTAAAAGCACTCCATTATCGAATTTACTTAATTGATCGTTGCTGATTAACCAAAGTGGCGTGGTAAATAATTGTTGATTGAAAAAAGCAACAGCTTCTTTTTGTTTTGTTTTTGGCAAGTAAGCATAAACTGGTCCTTTTTGATCGTAGGTTTTAAAATTTTCGCTTAAGCCACCAACATTTGTTGCCACATGACCCATATAACGGTTAAACTGGCCAACAATTTCAGTATAAATTTCTTTCAAATCGCTGTAATCTTTTCCTTTTTGATAGGTCCATTTTTCTACATTCGGAAGAATACGTTTTAAATTCGCAATACCATAAGCACTCGCTTTCATCGCATTGTCGCCCAAATCTTCGCTCTGCAAACGAGGATCTAATGAAGTTCCCTGACGGCCATAGAAATACAAAGGATTACCTGCATTTTTTAAAGTCCACTGATCTAAAATTTCTTTTTCCTGTTCTGCAGTTTTGTTTCCGGGAATCCAGGAATATCCCCATTTCACTACCCATTTATCGTATTCTCCAATTTGAGGATGAAGTTTGGTTACGCCATCGCCAGGTTGAGCAATGTAATTAAAACGCGCATAATCCATAATTGATGGTGCGGTGCCATGTTTATCTGTAAAAGTTTTTGAACGTAACGAATCAACCGGGTAAGCATAGCTTGAGCCAAAGTTATGTGGCAAACCTAAAGTATGGCCTATTTCGTGCGAAGAAACAAAACGGATCAATTCGCCCATCTGTGCATCGGTAAATTGCGCTTTACGTACTTCAGGATTAATAGCTGCTGTTTGTACAAAATACCAGTTACGCAATAGGTTCATTACATTATGGTACCAACCAATATGCGTTTCTAAAATCTGACCGGTACGAGGATCGCTAATGTGCGGGCCGTAAGCATTTGCAATATCTGAAGCAAAATAACGAACTACAGAATATCTGGAGTCTTCTACGCTAAACTGAGGATCTTGTTGCGGTGTTGGTGCTTCTTTACCCATTATCGCATTTTTAAAACCAGCCGCTTCGAATGCTACCTGCCAGTCATTAATCCCCTGGATCAAAAATGGCACCCATTTTTTTGGTGTTGCAGGGTCAATATAAATTACAATAGGTTTTACCGGTTCTACCAGTTCACCACGTTTATAAGCGTTTGTATCTTTCGGAACCAGATTCCAGCGATGAATATAGGCGGTGCGCTCTGCCCTTTGTGCGTTGCTTCCATAATCAATTTGAGATTGACCAAAAAAACCAACTCTGCTATCCATTATCCTGGCTTTTACAGGGATTTTAGGCAATAACAACATCGATGTATTAAACTCGAAAGTAACAGCTCCATTACTATTATCTGTTGGAGATTCTACTGCACGGTATGTTTTAGCTGTTTTTACTTCGATGTTGATCGGAAAGGTTTTTACTGTATCAATATAAGAACGTGACGCATCGTACATGGTAACTTTATAAGCTTTACGGATCTGATCTGTAGCGCCAATTGCCATTACATCACCATTATAAAAATCGGTAACATCAATTACAACGCCAGACGTATCTTTATTATACGCTTTAATTTCAAAGCTGGCTAAAATCTGTGCAAGATTAGAGTTTTGAACCGATTCGTACATATCGCTGTTCGGATCGGCCTTAGTTGAATAACTTGGTACGCGGATATAAACTTGTTTTCCCCTGCGCTCCCATTTCCATACTTGCTCGTTCAATTCTTCACCACCATATTGCTGGTTGCCCACTTTTACGTCGGCTGGCGCTTTTGCCAAACGGGTAACTACGAGCATTTCACGATTAATCATCGAGTCTGGTATCTCAAAATACCATTTATCGTCTACTTTGTGTGTTTTGAATAAGCCGTTAGTTGTTCTGGCTTTTGCAGTAATTACTTCAGAAAATGGTTTGATTCCTTCTTTTTTGGGGGCTGCTGCCGGGGCTGCGGCTGGAGTTGTTGGAGTGGCACCTTTAGTTGTTTTAGATTTTTTCTGGGCATACACCGAACCTGATCCGGCTACACCAAGTGCTACGATACCTGCGAGGGCAAGTACCTTAAAATTTTTCTTCATGTGTTATAAAGTTAGTTTGCTTGGCAATAAGAGGTTAAAGTTAAAGTGTTGTTACACGGCAAAACACTTGTAACTGGAAAATTACGCTTATCAGATCCTCTTTTGGAGGCGTACCACTTTAAAATAGACTTGATTATCCCTGAAAATTTCGAAAATTATATTTCTGTCTGCTTTCGATTTAAACATTTCGGTAAGATCGTTCAAAGAATAAGCATCAATGTTTTTAAAGTTTACCGCAATAATTTCATCATCAGCACATAAACCTGCTTTTTCTGCCGGACTATTTTCGTCTATTTCTCCAATCAGAACTCTTTTATATTCTTTCTGATCAAGATAAAGCACCATACCCACCATATCGTGTTCGAAAGGGATCTTACTTAATCCATTGGGCTTAACATAAATAAAGCCACCCTGATAGTTAAACTGGATATTAAATTTCCGGAGTAAATCAGCACCTAAATTCCCATTCCGTTTGGATAAATCGATCTTATTTGCAATGCTTTTAAAATCAGGAAATCCGGCAACAACATCTCTAAACACATAGCCACCAATATTAAATTTACCCACACGACCAACATATCCCTTAATCTGGCCGCTAAGGCTCATCCCCAAATTAGCTTTAATTTTTTTTTCAGGCAGTGGGAATTCAGTTCCATTTAACATTTCGAGCGACAAAGCGTGGCTGGCCCCCGTATCCATTAAAAACCTGGCTTCAACGGTTTTGTTACCTGGAGCATCAATGGCAGCTAAAATATAAGGCTTCTGGTTCTCTATTTCAATAGGTATTTTTTTACCACGGTATTTAATCTTAGCATCGTGATCGTAAATAATGAGCCTATTTTCACTATACCTGATATCAACAATAAAGCTGTTAAAAAAACTGAAACCCAACAAGCCATAAATCTTCAGCCCTAAATGCCCCGATAGGTTAAAAAGATCTTCTTTTAATATCGCTGTTGGGATATACTTAATGCTTGTACTCCCTACTTTTACATCAAGGCTTTGAGATACATAGGCCTCAACGGTTTCGATGCCCAAGCCAGAAACTTTAATTTTACGGAGACCACTAAAATTTAATGAATCGATAATAGATGGATCTGTAATAATCATGGGGCCAACTCCGGTATCAAGAACAAAATCATATGGCCCTTTTCCATTTACATATACCGGAATAATCATTAGGTTTTTGATACACTTAAAAGAAATAGATTGCTTTTGCCGGTTTCTTTTAAAAATAAATTCCTGTCCCGAAACTGATAACACAAAAAATACCAGGCCCAGGCAAATGCTTAGTTTACGTAAACAAATTATTACACCGGGACTATATTTGGTTAACATTAAACTAAATTTAATAAATTAGTTGATAATTATGCCCCTTAAATTTAGCACATGTTCCCCTTAAAAAATCATAATTTTATTTTTCTTGCGTTTGTTCTATCTATTTGTCTGTTAACAGGTTGTTCAACCAATAAGATCATTTCGAAAAAAGTAGCTAAAGAATTCAAAAACTCGCAGGTAATTAAGCAGTACCAGGTTGGTTTTGCACTCTACAACCCTACCGATAAAAAAATGCTTTTTGAAAAAGATGCAGATAAATATTTTACACCGGCCTCTAACACGAAATTGTACACCTTTTTTGCCAGTTTAAAAATGTTGCCTGATTTAATGCCGGCATTAAAATATATCGAACGGAATGATTCATTGATTTTTTGGGGAACAGGTGATCCTTCATTTCTACAGTTTGCCGTGAAAGATAAATCCGCTTATAATTTCCTGCTTGCCTCTAATAAAAAACTATTTTTTGCTCCAGGACGCTATGCGGGCAATTTCTTTGGCGAAGGCTGGGCTTGGGACGATTACGATTATTATTATCAGCCAGAAATTACCGAAATGCCGATTATGGATAACATGGTAACTTCTACTTACGCGGGGCCGAATAAAATCAACATTGAGCCCAAGGTTTTTGCACCATGTTTTAAAGTCGATTCTACAAAAACCACAGGCGATTTTCAGGTAAAACGCGATTTTTTAACCAATAGCTTCAATTATCCTGCAGTTACTGTAAAACCGGGCTATAACCAGCAAAATCCTTATAAAACCAGTGCGCAGGTTACCGTTGAAGTATTATCTGATACCCTACACAAGCCTGTTGGCCTAATTGATCTTAAAATCCCTTCAGATGGCAAAACTTTGCAAGGCGCAAAACGCGATTCGGTTTTGAAACACATGATGCTGCCCAGCGATAATTTTATAGCCGAACATTTATTATTGGTTTGCTCCAATCAAATTGGCGATACATTGAGCACAACGAAAGCTATTGATTACATTACGAAAAACTACCTTTCCTTTTTACCCGACAAAGTAAAGTGGGCTGATGGATCTGGTTTGTCCCGTCAGAATTTATTTACGCCGCGCGATAATGTTTACCTTCTTGATTCCATTCACAAGCTGGTAAACAATCCGGAAAAGCTTTTTAACATGTTACCTGCAGGAGGAAAAAGTGGTACTTTAAAGAACGCTTACCCTAAAACCGACCAACCTTTTGTCTTCGCAAAAACAGGTTCGCTCGGAGGCGTGCATAACCAAAGCGGATATTTAATTACCAAAAAGGGTAAAACCTATATCTATTCCTTTATGAACAATAATTTTGCAAAACCAACCGCAGAAGTACGTGCCGAGATGGTAAGGATAGTAACCTACATACATGAAAATTTTTAATGCCAAATTTTAAATCGATAAATCAGCCTTTTTCAAATACGATCAATATTGATGGAAATTCTTACCTGTATTTTGGCGGAACGGCCTATCTGGGTATTCCCAAAAATCAGGATTTTATCAATTTACATCTGGAAGGGATAAAAAAATTTGGCTTAAACAACGGCACCAGCCGTACCAACAATATTCAACTGGGTATTTATGATGAAGCAGAAAAAGTAGCCGCCGCGCGGTATGGAGCAGAAGCTGCGCTCATTACTTCAAGCGGATATTTAGCCGCTCAGCTTACCATTAAAGGTTTATCTGCATTAGGTAAAGTAATTTATGCTCCGGCCACGCATCCTGCGCTTTGGTTAACCGATCAGTCTGCCAATCAGCAAACATTTAATGATTGGAAGAAGGAAACAATAAACCTCATCAATACGTCCGGAGAAAAAACATGGGTGCTGATCAGCAACTCCATGAACAATCTTTTTCCTGAAGTTTATGATTTTAACTTTTTAACCGAAATACAGCCAGAAAAAGAGATTATCTTAATTGTTGATGATTCACATGGTATAGGTGTTAATAACAATGGAATGGGTGCATTCATCAATCTCCCGGTTGAAGCCAATATCGAACGGGTTGTTGTAGCCTCAATGGCAAAAGCATTAGGGGTTGATGCTGGATTGGTTCTGGGCTCAAATGCCGTTATCGCCAAACTAAAAAACAGCAATATTTTTGTTGGGGCATCCCCTCCATCTGCAGCCAGTCTTTTTGCCTTTATCCATGCTGAAAAAATATACCACGATGCACGGGCAAGATTACAGGAAAATATAAAGTTACTTACTGCCAATTTAAATGAAACATGGGCGTTTGAACCAGCCTTTCCAGCATTCTTAGCACAAGATGCTACCTTGGTAAACCGCTTGTTAAAAGAAAATATCCTGATTTCATCCTTTCCTTATCCAAAACCCGAATCCGAACCGATAAATCGAATTGTTTTGAGCAGTTGGCATGAAAAAGAAGATCTTGATCACTTAATAAGGGCCTTAAATTTTTAACCTTTCCTTATCCAATTAATTTTTGAATATTTATGACATGAAAAAACTGCTTGTATTCCTGTCGTTAAGCCTACTCTTTATCAATGCGATTTCAGCACAAACCACCACTGTTTGGATTGTTAGACATGCTGAGAAGGATAAATCAAACCCACAGGATACCGATCCTAGCTTATCGGATGAAGGAAAAATCCGTGTTGCCGATTTAGCAAAATATTTAAAAAAGGTAAAATTTGATGTCGCCTTCGCCACTCCGACTAAAAGAACACATCAAACCTTAGATTCATTGGTGATCCCAAAAGTGATTAATTATAAAGACATTAAATCGCTTGTGGATAGCATTAAAACCAATTATGTGGGTAAAACGGTGATGGTTGCAGCTCATTCCAATACCGTACTCGAAATTATTGAAGCCCTTGGTGGCAAAAGACCAAAAGAAGAATTAACCGACGATGATTATGATTACATTTTCGAATTATCGGTAAAAGAAGATAAAGCAAGGGTTAAAATGGAGCAATACGGCAGGCCGCATCATTTGTAGTTTGTGATGTCAGGTGCTACCACCTGACAATTGGAGAGCTAAATTTAGTGTAAGATGGTAACATCTTACACCACGGATAGATTTCTCCGTTCCATCCGATAGCGATCGGATCGAAATGACGAATTACGCCAGACTATACTCCTAACCTAATGAACCAATGACAATTGAACTAATGAACTACAATTTCTCGAAAGGAATATCCATTAGATCATAACTTCTCCACCCTGAGAAATCATAATGCCACCATTCATTTTCCAGCACATTCATCTGGTATTTTGCCATGATAGCAATCAGGAAATCGCGGTTTTTCCTGGCTTCTGGTGATACATTTTCATATTTTGCCGCAGCCGCAGCTGAAAAACTATCATAGGGTGTTGGCATCACCAATTCTTTTCCTGTCTTCAGATTAATCAGCGTTAAATCTACCGCACAGCCCCTATTGTGTTTAGATCCTTTTGCCGGATTGGCCACAAAATTCTTATCGCTTGCTTTTTTATAAAACTCAACAGTAATGGCATACGGACGGTAGCCATCAAATATTTTTAACCCGTAGCCTTTTTTATTTAATTCCTTTTGGATCTTTTTTAACGATTCTACCACTGGTTTTCGGGCAAAAGCCCTCGCCTGTCTATACATTACCTGCTGCATAAAATTGTTTCGGGTCGCGTAGCGGATATCTAGCTTAATCGTTGGAATGGCTTTTTTGATTTCAACCAGTTCGCTATTCGGATTCGATTTTACAGAAGCCAGATATTGGTTATAAGAACTTACTACAACCAGCTTTTTTATCGCAAGGGATTTATTTTGGGCATTTACAACAACCGCAAGAAAAAAGAATAGAGCTAGCAGATTGAATTTTATCATAATAGTATCTTAGTGTAGAAATCAAGTATCAATCGTACCCCCATTATCCCTCTTACATCCACCATTTTACATCTTTTTTATTGATTCGAAACCACCAATAATTCAAGATCCTTAAATGGCAGATTAAACATATCGGCCAGGTCTTTATTGGTGCAATTACCTTGATAAATATAAAGCGCTTCACGAATACCCGGTTTATTCCAAACCATATTCACTAAACCTCCAAATTCACCGATATCTAATAAAATGGGTGCAAAAATATTAGTCAAAGCGTAAGATGCTGTTCTTGGCACACGCGAGGCAATATTTGGCACGCAATAGTGGATAACATCGTATTTTCTGAATACCGGATTGGTATGGTTGGTCACTTCAGAAGTTTCAAAACAGCCACCCTGATCAATACTGATGTCAATTACCACAGAGTGTGGTTTCATGCGGGCAACGGTTTCTTCCATCACTACGCAAGGGCTCCGCCCGTGGGTAGCCCTTATGGCGCCTATTACTACGTCGCAGGTTATAATCGCTTTATTTAAAACAATAGGTTGCATTACCGAGGTAAACACCCTGCTGCCCAAATTATTCTGCAGGCGGCGTAAGCGATAAATAGAACTATCGAAAACTTTTACTTCAGCCCCTAATGCCAAAGCTGTTCTGGCTGCATATTCCCCAACCGTTCCGGCACCCAAAATAACAATTTCTGTTGGTGGCACTCCAGTAAAGCCACCTAACATTAAACCCTTACCTCCAGTTACATTGCTTAAATATTCTGCGGCAATTAAAATAGAGGTCGAACCCACTATTTCGCTCATGGCACGTACCACACTGAGGATATTACCTTCGTCACGGAGATTCTCGAAACATAACGCATTAATTTTTTTATGCATCAATGCTTTCAGATAATCCTGCTTTAGCGTTCCGGTTTGTAAAGATGAAATAAGCGTTTGCCCTTTATGCATCATTTCAATCTCTTCCAGCATTGGAGGTGCAATTTTCACCAGGATATCCGCATCAAAAACTTCCTTTTTGTGATAGGCAATTTTAGCACCCTGCTCAGCATATTCGGTATCAGAAAAATTAGCAGCGATACCTGCACCACTTTCCAAAACAACCCGGTGTCCATTATTTACCAATAAAGCAACAGATAAAGGGGTTAATGCAATTCTATTTTCCTGGAAAGAAATTTCCTTTGGTATTCCTATGTATAGACTGTTTTTTTTATTTCTGGTTTCTAACTTTGCTTCTTGCGTTTGTAGCAAACCCTGACGAGCTATATCGGCCATTCCTTCGCGTAATCCTGTAGCCATGTTGAATTAAAATTATGATAGTTTTAGGTTGTTCAAGATAAGGAAAATCTGTTAATTTATTGATAACTAATTGTTATCCCTTCGAAAACCTGAACAATCTGCGGTTTTCATCCAGCACCTTAATCTTCACTTTTATAAGTTTTTCGGGTAATAATTCTTCCACTCGTTCCGGCCATTCTATTAAACAAACGCCACCGCCATAAAAATATTCTTCATAACCCAAATCATAGGCTTCGCGGATATCTTTTATACGGTAAAAATCGAAATGAAAAACAGGGCCATTCGGACTTTCATATTCATTTACAATAGAATAGGTTGGACTCGAAACTACATCGGCTATCCCTAAATGTTTACAGAAATTTTTAATAAAAGTGGTTTTCCCTGCGCCCATATCGCCTTCAAAAATGAAGACTTTCTCATTGCCCGCAAAATTTGAAAGCTGTTGTGCTACAACAGGTAAATCTGCTAAACTATTTACTTCGATATCCATTTTAAAAAATAAAGGCAAAAGTAATACATAATTGCATTGCTTTTGCCTGATTATTTGTGATTTGTCAGTCTGAGCCTGTCGAAGACCCTACCATCGCGGCAGATCCTGAAACAAGTTCAGGAGGACGATCCTATTGAAAATGAACGGCCTCATGTCTCAAATCTAATATCTCAAATCCCTCAAACTACCTCGGCGAATAAGTCACTACCGGAATAATCATTTCCTCTAACGAGATCCCGCCGTGCTGGAAGGTTTCATTATAGTAGTTCACAAACTGGTTGTAATTGTTCGGGTAAACGAAATAACTATCTTCTCTTGCAAAAATATAACTGCTGCTGATGTTAATCTTAGGCAACAAAGCATCGTGAGGGTTTTTAATCAAAAACACTTCTTTTGCATTAAAATTAAGGTTCCTGCCCTGCTTATACCTTAAATTGGTATTTGTACTCCTATCGCCAATAACTTTAACCGGTTTTTTAACACGGATGGTTCCATGGTCGGTTGTAATGATTACTTTTACCTTTTTCTGAGAGATTTTTTTCAATAAATCCCAAAGTGGAGAATGCTCAAACCAGGATAAGGTTAACGAACGGTAAGCCGCATCATCATTAGCCAATTCACGAATCATCTGCATATCCGTACGCGCATGACTTAACATATCAACAAAGTTGAATACTATGGCATTAAAATCATTCTGCAATAAGTTATTGGTCTGCTCAACCAGATCCTTCCCCTGCTCAAAAGTTAAGATCTTATTATAACTGAACTTACAGTCTTTTCTTAAGTTGCGTTTAATATTGTCAGCCAGGAAAGCCTCTTCGTGCATATTTTTTCCTCCCTCATCATCATCGTTCTGCCAAAGTTGAGGAAAACGTCTCTCCATATCTAAAGGCATCATACCCGAAAAAATAGCGTTACGGGCATATTGTGTCGCCGTTGGCAAAATACTCGTGTACATATCCTCCTCATCAATCCTGAAATATTCAGAAATTAACGGATTAATGATTTTCCATTGATCATAACGTAAATTATCAATCAGGATAAAAAATACCGGCGTATTATCGTTAATATGCGGAAAGGCTTTTTTCTTTAATAACTCATTCGAAAGCAAAGGGGCCTTGTCTTTGTTCTTAATCCAATCCAGGTAATTTTCTTCAATAAATTTTGTAAACTGTGTATTGGCCTCCTGCTTTTGCATGGTTAAAATTTCATGCATCTGCGGATCGTCCAGTTTTTCCAATTCAAGCTCCCAAAAAACGATTTTTTTATAAACGTCAATCCACTCTTCATAATTAAGCCTGTCGCCCAAAGTCATTCCTAAACGACGGAAATCCTGTTGATAGGCCATAGAGGTTTTTTCACTCACCAGACGTTTATTATCAATCAATTTTTTAATGGTCAGCAAAACCTGCTTAGGGTTCACAGGTTTGATCAAATAATCATCAATTTTGCTGCCTATCGCATCTTCCATCAGGTTTTCTTCTTCACTTTTGGTAATCAGCACAACCGGAACATCTGGGTTGAGGTTTTTAATCGCCGACAAAGTTTCGATACCACTCATTCCCGGCATATTCTCATCGAGAAAAACCAGGTCAAAGTGAGCTTTCCCAAATGCTTCCAAAGCGTCGTTTCCATTGGTAAATGTGGTTACATGGTAACCTTTATCATTTAATAATAATATATGAGGTTTTAACAGGTCGATTTCATCATCGGCCCATAATATTTTAGTTTCTTGCATGTTTTTGTAAAAATAGATCAGTAATGCCGTTTAATTCCGGCAGGTAATTTAAACTACAAATAAAAATAGCAATTTTTGTACCGTATCTATCTATTTAACTATTTTTAACGATTGAACAAGAAGAAAATAATAAATGATCCGGTTTACGGATTCATCAGTATCCCGTCCGAATTGGTTTACGATGTGATCTCACATCCTTATTTCCAGCGTTTGCGCTACATTAAACAGTTAGGGATGACGCATTTGGTATATCCGGGAGCTTTACATACCCGTTTTCACCATGCTTTGGGAGCCATGCATTTAATGAGTTTGGCCATCAATCTGTTAAAAAGTAAAGGACATACCATAACCGATGGCGAAGAAGAAGCAGCCATTTTGGCGATCTTATTACACGATATCGGTCACGGACCTTTTTCACATGCTCTAGAACATTCTTTGGTTACCGGAATCAGGCACGAAGATATCTCCGCAAAACTGATGCATGATCTGAATGCACATTTCGATGGCCGTTTAACCCATGCCATTGAGATTTTTAACGGCACCTACCCTAAAAAATTTCTTCATCAGTTGATTTCTGGCCAGTTAGATCTCGATAGAATGGATTATTTAAACCGCGATAGCTTTTTTACAGGCGTAAGTGAAGGTGTAATCAGTTTCGATCGGATTATTAAAATGTTTAATATTTACGATGATGACCTGGTGATTGAAGAGAAAGGCATTTATTCCATTGAGAAATTTTTAATTGCCCGCAGGCTGATGTATTGGCAGGTTTATCTGCACAAAACAGTAATATCAGGCGAGATGATTTTGGTAAAATTATTAGAACGTGCAAAAGAATTATCCGCAGCTGGCGAAAACTTATTTGCTTCACCATCCTTAAATTATTTTCTAAAAAACGATATCAACGAGGCTAATTTCTTTGCACAGCACGAAAATCTAGAGCATTTTACCAACCTTGATGATCAGGATATTTATGCTGCCGTTAAGGTTTGGACCAAACATGATGATAAAATTTTGTCTACATTATGTAAAATGCTTACTTCCAGAAATCTTTATAAAGTGGAAATGGGCAACGAAATGGCAAATAGCGACCGCGTAAACTTTTTGCAGGATGCTGCGGTCAGTTTATTAGAAATTAAGCCAGAAGAAGCCCGGTATTTTGTTTTTACCGATTCTATTCAAAACCGGGCTTATAATGCAGGGGTCGGAAATATTAAGATTTTGATGAAAAATAACGATATTGTAGATATTGCAAAGGCCTCTGATTTGTCTAATCTGGAGTCACTGCAAAAAACTGTAGAAAAATATATCCTCTGTTATCCCAGAGGGATTTAAGGTTATTTAACAAAATATTTAACTTTTAGTGCCGTTTTAAGTCTTATTATTGCGTAAAATATACACCCTTTAACCCGAGCAGGTTTTTTTGTTCATATCAATTTAACATATACCTTTGTACGATGCAATTTACTGCCACGCAGATAAGTCAGTTTCTAAACGGTTCCATTGATGGTAACCCTGATGTAGCCGTTACCGAACTTTCTAAAATAGAAGATGGGAAAGAAGGCTCTTTGTCTTTTCTTTCTAACCCTAAGTACGAAAACTTTTTATATTCTACTCAGGCGTCAGTTGTTATCGTATCAAAAGACTTTGCTCCTACTCAGCCTTATACCAGCACTTTAATAAGGGTTGAAAATCCTTATAGTGCTTTTACCATTTTGTTGGATAAATATAATGAAGCGGTAAACGCACAGGTTGCACAATCTGGAATTGATAAACTGGCATATGTACACCCATCAGCAAAAATTGGCAAAAATGTATTTATAGATGCTTTTGCTTATGTAGCTGAAAACGTTGAAATTGCAGATGGCTGTAAAATAAATGCACAAACTTTTATTGGCGCTAATTCTAAAATAGGCAATAACAGCACTTTTTTTCCTGGAGTAAAAATTTATCACAATTCAATAATTGGTGCCAGGGTTATTATTCATGCTAATACCGTTATCGGAAGCGATGGTTTTGGTTTCGCCCCACAAAAAGACGGCACTTACAATAAAATCCCTCAGATTGGAAACGTTATAATCGAAGATGATGTAGAAATCGGCGCAAATACCACTGTAGATCGTGCAACAATGGGATCAACAATTGTAAAGAAAGGTGCAAAAATCGACAACCTGATCCAGATTGCCCACAACGTTGAAATTGGAGAGAACACTGTTTTAGCCGCACAATCGGGCATATCAGGCAGTACAAAAATAGGCCCAAATAGTGTAGTTGGCGGGCAGGTTGGTATAGCCGGTCACTTAACCTTAGCAAAGGGAACACAGATTGGTGCTCAGGCCGGTATAAATTTTAATATCACAGAAGAAAATAAACAATGGCACGGCAGTCCGGCGCAACCCTTACGCAACTGGATGCGTGCCTCAGTAATTTTCAAACATCTTCCGGATGTAGAAAAAAGAATAAACGCGCTCGAAGAGGAATTGAAAAGGCTTACAGCTGAACTGGAAAAGAATACAATACACAATGAACGTTAGACAAAAAACGATTAAACAAGAAATATCAGCATCTGGTGTAGGTTTACACACAGGAGCTAATGTGACTTTAACATTTTGCCCGGCCCCCGAAAATCATGGCTTTAAATTTCAGCGTATTGATTTAGATGGCCACCCGATTATCGAAGCAGATGCAGATAACGTTACCGATACTTCACGCGGAACAACGCTTACCCAAAACGGCGCCAGCGTAAGCACCGTAGAACATGTAATGGCCTCTTTGGTAGGGATGGACCTTGATAACGTCCTCATTAAATTAGACGGACCAGAAACCCCGATTATGGATGGTAGTTCGATCCAGTTTGTTGATTTATTGGAAGAAGTAGGTACAGTTGAGCAAAATGCAGATCGCGAGTATTTTACCATTCCACATAACATTACCTATACCGAAGAAGATAGAAAAGTAGAAATTGTGGCCATGCCGTTAGATGATTATCGTTTTACGTGTATGATTGATTACAACTCTCCTGTTTTGGGCAGCCAGCACGCCGGTATTAATACCATTGCAGAGTTTAAGAAAGAAATTGCTTCTTGCCGTACTTTCTGCTTCTTACACGAATTAGAATATCAGCTATCGCATAATTTAATTAAAGGTGGCGATTTAAATAACGCCATTGTAATTGTAGATAAAGAGGTTACCAAAGACGAATTGAGCCATTTGGCTAAATTATTTAACCGTAAAGATATTGATGTTGCCCCGCAAGGGATTTTGAACAACATGGAATTGCGTTACCAGAACGAGCCTGCCCGTCATAAGTTGTTAGATATGATCGGCGATTTAGCTTTGGTGGGGATGCATTTAAAAGGCCACATTATGGCGGCCCGCCCAGGCCACGCAGCAAACGTTGCCTTTGCAAAAAAGATTAAAGCAGCCATTAAAAAAGAGAAAAACAAAAAAGTACAAAAGGTATACGACCCAAGTGCAAAACCATTATATGACGTTGTTCAGATTATGGATATTTTGCCGCACCGTCAGCCATTTTTATTCGTTGATAAAATATTAGAACTTTCTAAAAACCATGTGGTAGGCGTTAAAAACGTAACCATGAACGAAGAGTTTTTCAAGGGTCACTTTCCCGGCGCACCGGTTTTTCCGGGGGTAATTCAAATTGAGGCAATGGCCCAGGTTGGTGGAATTTTAGTATTAAGTACGGTTCCGGATCCCAGAAATTATTTAACCTATTTCTTAAAAATAGATAACGTACGTTTTAGAGCACAGGTTCTTCCTGGTGATACGATTGTTTTCCGTTGCGATTTACTTGAACCCATCAGAAGGGGCATTGCCCAGATGAAAGGTGTAGGTATGGTTGGCGAAAAAATCGTTGTCGAAGCCGAAATGATGGCTCAAATTTCAAAAATTAAACAAGCAGAACCCGCCCAATAATGATACAACCCCTAGCATATATACATCCTCAGGCAAAAATTGCCGAAAACGTGGTAATAGAACCTTTTGTAGTCATACATAAAGACGTTGTAATTGGAGAGGGAACATGGATCGGATCGAACGTTACCATTATGGATGGCGCACGTATCGGTAAAAATTGCCGCATATTCCCTGGTGCTGTTATTTCCGGCGAACCACAGGATTTAAAATTTGCAGGAGAAATTACTACTGCAGAAATCGGCGATAATACTACTATACGTGAGTGCGTTACCATTAACCGTGGCACTAAAGACAAATGGAAAACCACCATAGGCAGTAATTGTCTGATTCAGGCTTATTCGCACATCGCGCACGATTGCGAGGTGGGTAATAACTGTATTTTCTCCAACAGCACCACATTGGCTGGTCACATTACTATTGGAAACAATGTAGTTTTGGCAGGCTTGGTTGCTATACACCAATTCGTTAAAGTTGGTTCTTATGCCTTTGTAACTGGTGGTTCATTGGTACGTAAAGATGTTCCGCCTTATGTTAAAGCGGCTCGCGAGCCACTTTCTTATGCGGGTATTAACTCTGTGGGTTTGCGTAGAAGAGGTTTTACCAACGAACAGATTGATGAGATTCAGGAAATTTACCGTGTGCTTTTTGTAAAGCACAATAACGTAACGAAAGCTTTAGACATGATCGAAGCCGAATTTAAACCAACGGAAATCCGTGATGAAATTGTTGATTTTATCCGTAATTCTAACCGTGGGGTAATGAAGGGTTTTGGCATGGGAAGCTAAGCCTAAAGCCGAGAGACCAAAGCTAAAAGCTAAAATTTTGATTTTCAATGAATGATTCAACGCTAATCAGAACAGATTCAGACCATACCGATTTTAGACAATTGGTTGTTTTGCTGGATCAGGATTTAGCTGTTAGAGATGGCGACGATCATACTTTTTATGCGCAGTTTAACAAAGTTGATGCAATTAAAGAAGTGATTGTTGCTTACCAAAATGATGTACCCGTTGGTTGTGGTGCCATAAAACCTTTCTCGGCAACCGAAGCAGAAGTAAAGAGGATGTTTGTGCGTCCCGACTACCGAAATAAAGGCATAGCCGCTAAAATTGTAACCGCATTGGAAAACTGGGCAACCGAAATAGGTTTTTCCGCCACAGTGCTCGAAACAGGCAAAAAACAACCCGAAGCCATCGCACTTTATCAAAAAGTAGGGTATCATATTATCCCTAACTATGGCCAGTACATTGGCGTTGATAACAGCGTTTGTATGACTAAACCGCTTAGCGCTAAACCCTAAACGCCCTACTGCAAATGAATATTACATTACAAAATGTTGGCAGAAGGTTTAATAAAGAGTGGATTTTCAGGAATTTAAGTACTGAATTTTCTTCTGGTAATAGTTATGCCATATTAGGCCCTAATGGCTCTGGCAAATCAACATTATTAAGCGTGCTAACGGGTAGCTTATCCCCTTCTGAGGGCGAAGTCTCATTTTCAGACGCAAAAGATATCCCTGTAGAGAATATTTACAAGTACATCAGTTTGGCAGCGCCATATCTCGAACTGGTTGAAACTTTTACCCTAAAAGAGATCATTGATTTTCATTTTAAGTTTAAAAATTTTGCTGCCGGAGTTGATGCCAAAAATCTGATTGGCATATTAGGTTTGGAAAAGGCGGCAAACAAAGAAATTAAATATTTCTCATCAGGAATGAAGCAAAGAACCAAACTAGCTTTGGCCTGCTGTGCGGATACACCTATTTTATTTTTAGACGAGCCAACGAGTAATTTAGATGTTCAGGGTATAAATTGGTACCGCGAACTGATCGAAAATTTTGGAAATGAGCGGCTTACTATAATTGGTTCAAATCAAATACAAGAATACGAATTCTGCTCGACACAACTACAAATATCAGACTATAAGTAGGTTAACACCTAAAAAAGCCTTTTCTTAAACGTGTGTTTTGTCATAAATTTGTACTAAAAATAATTTTTTGAAAAAATATTTTGTAATTGATAAATTGTTCTTACCTTTGCACCACCAAAAAGAGAAACAATTATTTAATTTATCTCTTCCAGGAAACGTTGATATTTTCCGCATTGCGGAATCAAAAATATAGCCATTAAAAGGCAAAGAGTTTTTCATAGTTTAGTTTGAGGTTTAGGTTGATTATGCCTTTGGAGTGGTTCCCAAAGGCATTTCTTTTATGCGGAGTTTTTTGTCGTTTCGGCAGCAATTATTTATGTTATGCACAAGCCTCTCATTTCTAAACCCGATTGCACGAAAATACTTTTCGGTGCAGACACTTCAATAAATTTGCACGTACAATTACAAAAAGATTGAAGGAAAAGCAGGACTGTCATACCCGATTAATGCTGGTTTCGCTTTTCAAATCATCATTCCTTTTTTTAACTTTGGTATTCAAAACAACTGACAAAACAATATTTCATTATAAATGGCAAAAGCATCAGAAGTAAAAAGCGGAAATGTGCTTCGTTTTAACGGAGAGTTGGTAAGTGTAGAAGAGTATATCCACCGTACCCCAGGAAATTTAAGGGCCTTTTATCAAGCCCGTATGCGCAATGTAAAAACCGGGAAAATTGTAGAATACCGTTTCAGGACAGATGAAGAGGTGACCATTTGCCGAGTAGAAACGAACGATTATCAATACCTGTACGAGGACGGCGATTACCTGGTAGTGATGGACAACAACACTTACGAACAGTACAACATCCCAAAGTTGCTTTTTGGCAGTTCGATTAAATTCCTGAAAGAAGGCATGAATGTAACCATTGCTTTTGAAAGTGATGAACCGATCGTTGCCCAGCTTCCCAATAGTGTAGAGCTAGAAATCACCTACTCTGAACCCGCTGTAAAAGGCGATACCTCAACCAGCGCACAAAAATATGCCACTGTAGAAACTGGTGCCGAAATTAGGGTTCCTTTGTTTATTAATCAAGGAGATAAGGTGAAGATTGATACCAAAACAGGTGAATATATGGAGCGGGTAAAATAGCATAACAGAAGGTTTAAATTTTCTTAAACCCTAAGCCTTATGCCTTAAACCTTTATAGGTTTTTATCAAAATAATTTTACCTTTGCCGTCACGAAAAACTAAAATACAAAACCCAATTTGGGATAACACAATATGGCAAAAGCATCAGAAATTAAAACAGGCAACATCCTTCGCATTAACAACGAACTGGTTACTGTTGACGAATGGAATCACCGTACACCAGGAAAAGGTGGCGCATTTTATACCGGTAAATTCCGTAACATTAAATCGGGTAGAATTGTTGAGGCACGTATGAATACCGACGAGGCTGTAGAAATCTGTCGCGTAGAAACCAGTGATTACCAATATTTATACGAAGAAGGTGATTATCTGGTAGTAATGGATAACAACAGCTACGAACAGTTTAATGTTGAGAAAGCTTTATTTGGTTCTGCTATTAAATTCTTAAAAGAAGGCATGAACATCATCGTTTCAATGGAAAGCGAAGAAGCAATTATGGCCCAGTTGCCAAACTTTGCAGAATTCGAAATTACTTATTCTGAGCCTGCTGTTAAAGGTGATACTTCTACAAATGCATTAAAAGCAGCAACATTAGAAAACGGTGTTGAAGTTAAAGTACCAATGTTTGTAAACCAAGGTGATAAAATTAAAATTGATACCCGTACCGGCGAATATGTTGAGCGTGTAAAATAATTTAAATTCACATTTAAAAGCCTCTGAAATTAAATTTCAGAGGCTTTTTTTGTTCCTCAAATCTGTGAGATTCAAAACCCATAATGCTAAATAACCGTACCTCTTAGATGTAATAAAGTGACTTTGGTGGTCATTTTTTAGAAAAGCAGGGGCCGCGCGCTTGGGCCACGAAAGTCCCGCTCCGTTTGTAGTGCCGGCGTGAAGCCAGCAGCTACCACTGTAATCGGGTTTATTTAACCAAAGCCTTTAGGTCTTAGGTCACAAAACCTCGTGGATTTTCGAAACCTGCGAGGTTTGAAAAATATTATCTTTGTTTTATGCTTAAAGCCGAAATCAGAAAACAAGCGTTAAAAGACAGGTTGCGACTAAATGACTCCAACTATCATGCGTTAAACAAATCGCTTTTAAAACAGTTCAAAACACTCAATTTTAGCCAAATTAAAACCCTGCATATCTTTTTACCCATTACAGAAAAAAAAGAGCCGGATACTTTCTTATTGATCGAGTGGCTAAACGAAACCCATCCTGAAATTAAAATCATTGTGCCTAAGGCCGATTTTGAAACAGCACTGATGACCCACCACGAATACCTGAGCGAAAAAGACCTGAAAAAAAACCTTTACAACATTTTGGAGCCACAAAAAGCGAATCCGCACGAAGGAAAAATCGATATGGTAATTATTCCACTGTTAGCCTTTGATAAACAAGGTTACCGTGTTGGTTATGGCAAAGGTTTTTATGATCGTTTTCTCCAGGATATAAATGCTCAGAAAATAGGTTTATCTTTGCAACCTGCAATTGAGAAAATCGATGATGTAAATGAACACGACATCAAATTAGATTTTTGCATAACACCAATAGAAATTATAAAATTTTAAGCTTACCGGCATGCCACAGGAAATCGTTATCAAAACCGAAAAACAGTACGAAGACAACATGATTGCGGTATTCGAATTACAAGAAAAAGAAGAATTAACCGCCGAAGACCTGAAACAGATTGAATTGATGTTAAAGGCTGGTGAGAAATATGAAGCGGAGCATTTGTAAAGGGCCTACTCTCAAATCGTCACCCTGAACTTGTTTCAGGGTCTATTTATGAGGCATTTACCGCAAGAAAGATCCTGAAACAAGTTCAGGATGACGACTCGCGCAAATACTCCGTGTTTTTTCGTATCAGGTGCCTAAACCTAAGAGATATTTGCTTTCACAAAATCACTCACTAAATAAGCGATTAACTTAGATGTGAGCTTACTCACCCTCCCATCAAGCATACGCGTGGCGCCTTCGCATATATGCAGGTAAGAAAATTTCTTAGCATGGGTTAAAATCAGTTTTCGAATATCGTTAACGGCAAAACCAGAAGGCGTTTCGGCACTCGAAAGCACATTCTGGATACAATCTAAGTCAATTTCTAAACCCGTGGCAGGGCCTAATTCATCAAAAAAACCATTGACATCGGCACCCATTAAAATATCATCAAAAAATACAGCTTTTAATTTTGGATTGTTATCAATCTGGCTTAAAATAGCTTCATTGTTATAATTCTGATGCAAGCCATACATAAAATAATTATTCAGGTAATTTTCTTTTAAAGCATAAGAAAAGCCATTTCCACTGTGTCTGCCTTCTAACTCCCTTAAATCGGCATGCGCATCTACATTTAATACATCAACTGGGGCTTTACAGGCTAAAGAAGTACCTTTAATCATGCCATAAGCGTTGTTATGACCTCCACCAATTACAATAGGAATTTTGCCTGCAGCTACAATTTTTTCGATGACCGGATAAACCAGTTCATCGATTTCAGATACTTTATTTCTTAAAGCTTCAATAGAAGAATCTTCTGGTTCAGTAATTTCAAAATGTCCCAAAACCAAAATTTCTTCACCATTTAAAAAGCGGTTACTTTGGATATTCAAAAAAGCTGTTAAACTTGTGCGCCATGCCGATGCGGCTCCCGCAATACCAGCATTTGCCCTTATTCCTATATCTTCAGGGATACCCAGCAATACAAATCTAGAATTGTTTGCTGTTAATCCTTCTACCGAGATTACTTTATGTCGATAAGTATTAACCCTCTCGCCAAGCTTGGTTTCGCCATCACGATGAATAATCAAATGCTCAATGTCGCTTTGCGAATATATTTTAAGGTTATCCATGATAAATCTCACCATTTAAAATCACCGTATCAACCTGGCTTTCACCAAAACTGTACGGCAAATAGGCTATTGAGGGCATTGGTTTTGTTATGAATAAATTTGCTTTTTTTCCAATGGCAATGCTTCCATAATTTTCGCTGATCTCCATTGCTGCCGCACCGTTTAGAGTAGCTGCATTGATGGCCTGTTCCGGAAACATTTTCATTTTAATACAGCCCAGCGACACCACAAAATTCATATTTCCTGAAGGTGTTGATCCCGGATTGTAATCGGTAGCCAAAGCAATAGGCAAATCGGCTTTAATAAAGCTTTTAGCATCTGCAAATGGAATACCTAAGTAAAACGAACAAGAAGGTAATAATGTTACAACGGTATCGGCATTTCTTAACGTTTCGATGGTTTCCTCGTTACTTTCTTCCAAATGATCGACTGAAATGGCATTATTGTTAACCGCCACCTCAATAGCGCCCGAAACAGAAAGCTGATTGGCATGTATTTTAGGTTTTAAACCATATTTTGCTCCTGCTTTGAGTATCTGATCGGTTTCTTCTACAGAGAAAAAACCTTTTTCGCAGAAAACATCAATATAATCGGCCAGGTTTTCTTCTGCTATAAGAGGTAACATTTCATTAATAATCAAGTTGATATAACCTTGATGATCATTTTTAAATTCAGCCGGAAAGGCATGTGCAGCCAGAAAAGTTGCCTTGATAGGGGTTGGAAACTGATCTTTTAACCTGCGGATTACCCTAAGCATTTTGATTTCACTTTCAGTGGTTAAGCCATAACCGCTTTTTATCTCAACCGCACCTGTCCCTTGTAGAATCATCTGTTTTAACCTAATCGCAGCACTTTCAAACAATTCGTCTTCTGTTGCTTTTTGAAGCTTATTGGCCGAATTTAAAATCCCTCCACCTGCTACGGCAATTTCTTCGTAGGTTTTTCCCTGGATTTTCATCGCAAACTCTTCTTCCCGTGAGGCCGCAAAAACAATATGAGTATGACTGTCGCACCACGATGGGAAAACGTAGCGACCTTGTGCCGAGATATGAGAGGAAAGATTTGAGATATGAGAAGGGATTGAATCCATTTCACCAAAATCTTTGATCAGGCCATCTTCTATCAAAAGCCAGGCATTTTCGAGAACAGGTAAATGATCAAGCTCGCTGCCACGAAGCACTAATTTATTTTTAGGGTGAAGACCTATAAGGCCTTTTATATTGGTGATTAGCATTTGGTTCGTTTATTGAGTATGAGTAAAAGTATCGGGTAATCAGGATCTGAATTTGTAAATCCCTGATCCATTTTACATCTTACATTATTCCATTTCCAATAGAACCGGACAATGATCAGAATGTATGGCGTCGGGTAAAATCCTTACATTTTTCAAACGGCTTTCCATTGGTCTTGTTGCCAGGTGGTAATCGATACGCCAGCCCAGGTTCTTCCCTCGTGATCCGGCACGGTAACTCCACCAGGTGTAATGATGCGGGTCTTTATTGAAATGACGAAAAGTATCGATGAAACCGTTATTCAAAAATAATTGCATCCATTCTCTTTCCTCTGGCAAAAACCCTGAAGAATTAGCATTCGATTTTGGATTATGGATGTCAATAGCAGTGTGGCAGATGTTATAATCACCACTTACTATCAAATTTGGGATCTCTTTACGCAAGTCTCCGATATACCCATCAAAAAACTGCATAAATTCGTACTTTTTAACCTGCCTTTCATCGCCGCTTGATCCGGAGGGCATATATAAGCTCATTAAGGAGAAATTATCAAAATCAGCCCTTAAAATCCTTCCCTCTTTATCGATCCATTCTTCACCGCAGCCAAATTCTACATGTTTAGGTTTAATTTTACATAAAATGGCTACGCCGCTATATCCTTTTTTCTCTGCCGGGAACCAATAATGGTGATAACCCAACTGCTCAATCAGTCCAATAATTTCAGGGATTTGCGAAGGCAGCGCCTTTACTTCCTGCAAACAGACCATGTCGGCGTTTGTAGCTTGTAACCAGCCAAAAAAGTTTTTGGTACTTGCTGCCCTAATTCCGTTTACGTTATAGGAAATAATTTTCATCAGTTAAATTCAGTTTTCAATGGTGATGAAGCAATCATGATTTTTTATCACTGAGTGATAGTAAATCATGATAGTTTCATTCAGTAAATTTCAATTGTTGTGGGCGGTAAATTTAGAAATTAATTGAATAAATGCTTAGTAATTAAGATTTGCTTTCATTAAATTTGTTTATGAGCATCGAGGAGTTAAAAATAGAGATTGCAAAAAAAGTGTTCGAAACGGATGATGAAAATCTTTTATCAGAGTTGGACATGCTTTTAAACTACAATGAAAAGGTTGTGCTGGAAGAATTACCAAAGCACGTTCAAGAGGGAATTAAAAGAGGGCTACAACAAGCTAAAGAGGGCAAGCTAATTCCGTATGATGAAGTTAAAAGAAGACTTTCTGAAAAATGGCATTAACCGTTTCTTTTTCAGAAGAAGCATACGAAACACTGCTGGGAATTGGGATTTTCATTGAAGAAACCTGGGGATATTACCACGCTGAAAAATTTATCCAAACCGTTTATAAAAAAATTGATTTAATTGCCATCTTGCCCTTTATCTATGAGCCTATTGCACTAAATAGCCAGGTAAGAAAAGGTGTAATTTCTAAATATACTTCTTTCTACTATCACATTAACCAAGAAGACATAAGAATTTTATTCTTTTTTGACAACAGACAAGACCCCTTGATTACATAACCATCTTATCTTCAGGGGATCTGCAATAGTTGTTTCTCCAATTTTTTTGCAGCTCTTCTTTTTAAAACGGTAACTTCCATTTTAACATCCTGTTTTGGGCGGTTGTTTTTATCAGTTTCCAGAGCGGCAATTTTATCTACCATATCCAAGCCAACCACAATTTCGCCATAAACAGTATAATTGCGGTCTAAATGTGGGCTGCCCCCTATTGTTTTATAAACCTCACGCTGCCATTCAGGGATTTTAAATTTTAAACGTTTCTCTTCTACACTGTTTAACTGCTGATCGGTAAAAACCTTACCCTGTACCAGGTAAAACTGACTACCACTTGATGCTTTGGCCGGATTAACATCATCACCTTCCCTGGCAGCAGCCAGAACGCCTTTTTTGTGAAACAAGCTATCATTAAACTCTGCCGGAATGGTGTACTTCGGTCCTCCTTCACCCAACAATGAATCTGGTTTGGCATTTCTCGAATCCGGATCACCACCCTGGATCATAAAATCTTTAATCACCCTGTGAAACAAAACATCATTGTAGTAGCCCTGTTTAACCAGTTTTAAAAAATTATCACGGTGTAAAGGCGTTTGGTTATATAGCTTAATAATACATTCTCCAAATTCGGTTTTAATGCGTACATACTGATTTTTAGGCTTTGCAGCATAGGCAGTAAGGACTGAAAAAGCGCAAAGGAATAATAATATTTTCTTCATTTAACTTGTGTTTGAGGCTAAATTAAGCTAAAAAAT
Organism: Pedobacter sp. MR2016-19; assembly: GCF_014947265.1. Lineage (NCBI taxonomy): Bacteria > Pseudomonadati > Bacteroidota > Sphingobacteriia > Sphingobacteriales > Sphingobacteriaceae > Pedobacter > Pedobacter sp. MR2016-19. The sequence goes on along the minus strand of NZ_JADCNK010000001.1, from coordinate 433,355 downwards.
GAAATTCATTAAAGAAATCGCAGCTTTATTCGATAATTTTTACTTTACCTTTGTATCAATGAAGTTAAAACAAAAAATAGCACTTTCTTTGGCCGTATTCTATGCAGTTAGTGTTATGGGTTTGGCTTTAAGCCTCCATTTCTGTGGTGGCAAACTAGAAAACGTTAAACTTTTTAGCAATGAGGCTTCGTGCAAATTCTGCAAGGATATTCCTGCTGAGAAGAAAGATGACGGTTGTTGCAAAAACACCCAGGTAACAGTTAAGGTAAAAGATAGTCATCATGCAGAGGCCGAGTTACAAATGCCTAAACTGTTTTCTATTCAGCTTTTCCTCCATCCTCCGGTTTTAGCATTTCTGAGCAGCATCAGTCCGAAGTTTTTTAGTAAAATTTCGAACAAAGCACCGCCATTATCCTCGCGGATTGCTTTGCATATTTTCAATTGCATTTTTAGGAATTAGGATTTTTCTACTTTTCCGTCATCCTGAACTTGTTTCAGGATCTGTTTTGCTATAAGACCCTGAAAGGAATCCAGGGAGACGACAGTTTAAAAATTATTCTAATTCTAAAAAATCATGAAAGCAATAAAAATATTCAGCATCATTATGCTATTTTTCGCCGTTAATGTTTCGGCACAACAAATATCTACAGCCGATTTACAGGTAACTGGTTTAACCTGTTCTATGTGCTCAAATGCAACACAAAAATCTTTAGAAACCCTCGGTTTTATCAGTAGCGTTAAACCTGATTTAAATAAAAATATATTCGTTTTAACTTTTAAAAAAGACGCCAATGTTAATCTTGATCTGGTCCGCAAAAAAGTTCAGGATGCAGGTTTTTCAGTAGGCGGCTTAACGGCTAACTTCAATTTTAATGATGTTAAGGTAGACGATAAAGGTCAGGCTGTTGTTAACGGCAATGTGTACCGTTTTGTAAATGTAAAAGGTAAAACGCTTAGTGGTACCGTTAAGGCCAGCGTAGTGGATAAAGATTTTATTTCGGGCTCAGCATTTAAAAAACAGGCCGCAACTGCTAATTCTGATGCTTATGCAAGCGGAACCGGTGTTGTAAATGGTAAAAAAACCCGTATTTACCATTTAGTTCTTTCGTAAGATGAGGCGGGTATTCGTATTGGCGCTGATGATGATCGGCGTTTATACCAGTGTTTCGGCACAAGAACTATATGTATTTACAGAGCCAGCAAGTAATATGCCTACCAAATCAATCGGTGTAAGGATTACTAATGAGGGCATGTTCAATTATCCGGGTTACGTAAGCCGGACGATCCCGGAGGTAATGATCGGTTTCAACAAAAATCTGATGATGCATGCACAGGCTTTTCTCTCGGATATGGATGGAAAATACCGTTTAGAAGGAGGAAGTTTATACGCCAAGTACCGGTTTTTATCCTTGGATGAGGCACATAGCCATTTCAGGGCATCTGCTTTTGGAAGGGTAAGCACCAGCAGGCGCCCAACATACACAAGAGACATTAATCTTGAGGGTGACAATAGTGGCGTACAAGGTGGATTGATCTTCACACAGCTGCTGCACAAACTGGCATTATCATCAACCTTGGGTTATGCACATGCTTTTGAAAACAGCAACAGTCAGATTGCGGGAATGCCGCAGCCAAAGAACATGTTATCTTACAGTTTATCGTCGGGTTATTTGGTTTTACCAGTAGTTTATAAGGATTACAAACAGCCCAATTTTAATGTATATTTAGAATTGCTGGGTAAAACCGATCCGGGCAACGGTCAGTCTTATTTAGATATCGCTCCTGCTGTACAAATGATTTTGAACAGCACAACCCGCATCGATTTTGGCTACCGCTTTCAGGCAGCCGGAAATATGGATAACCGATACACCAAAAACATGTACCTGCTTCGGGCAGAATTTAACTTCTTTAACGTTTTAAAATAAAAAAATAACGAAGCGATCATGGTTTTCATATTAAACTGAACATGAAACCATGATCGCCTCATCAGCATTAGAAACACTATAAAAAGATGAAAAAAATATTAGGATTAGTTGCCATCATGACGATCGCAACAACAGCTTTTACTTATGCACAAAGTAAAACAGATGTAGCCTTAAATCAGGTATTAACGGCATATTACGATGTAAAAAATGCATTAGCAACCGATAAAAAAGACTTAGCCATTGAAAAAGTGAAAGTTTTATCGGCAAAGGTAAATGCCGTTAATCATAAAGATTTACCAGCCGATCAACATAAAATATTTATGGAACAAGCGGCCATTATTAAAAATAAAGCCGCGCTACTTGCAGGTTCAAACGACATCAAAACACAGAGAAAAGCTTTTGAAGGGATTTCTTACGCAATGATCAAAACGTTGAAAGGCCTGAAATTTAACAGTCAAACCGTTTATATTCAATACTGCCCAATGGCGAAGGCGAGCTGGTTAAATGAAAAAGAAAACATCGAAAATCCATATTATGGAAGCATGATGTTTGATTGTGGCGACGTTTCTGAAACCATAAAATCGAACTAATGAACCTGCATATCAAAAATATGGTATGCAACCGTTGCAAAATGGTGGTTAAGGCCGAGCTGGAAAAGCTTGGCTTTAAACCGCTATTGGTTGAGCTTGGCGAAGTTACCCTTGCCGAAAATATTACAGCAGAGGATAAAATCAAAATTGCGGAGCAACTGACCCATTTTGACTTCGAACTCTTGGAGGATAAAAAAAACCAAGTTGCAGAACAGATTAAAACAGCCATTATTAACCTGGTACATTATACCAAAGAATCGTTAAAGATCAATCTTTCTGCCTACCTCAGCGAGCAGTTAAATCAGGAATACACGAGCTTAAGCAGCATTTTTTCTGAGATCGAAAACCAGACGATTGAGAAATATTTTATTGCTCAAAAAATAGAAAAAGCAAAAGAAATGCTCACTTATGGCGAACTTACCCTGAGTGAAATTGCCTACCAACTAAATTACAGCAGTGTAGCTCACCTATCGGCACAATTCAAAAAAGTAACCGAAATTACGCCTTCAGTTTATAAATCAGCATCAAAAGATAGCAGGAAAACGCTGGATAAGGTCTGAGCATGTAAAATGGAAGAGGTAAGATGGAGGATGGTTGATGGCCTATCGTCTATGGACCATGAACCAAAAAACCATTAACCAATTAACCTCTCTAAACAATTTCTTATCATACGTCAAGACTGATCGGCTGATAATCAGCTAATTTTGCACCTAAATAAAATCACTAAATATGAAAAAATTATTCTTATTTCTGATCGCTACCTCAATTAGTGTGGCATCATTTGCACAAACCAGCTGGAAGATAGATCCAATGCACTCATTTGTAAACTTTTCGGTTAAACACATGGGCATTTCTTTTGTTGATGGTTCATTCAAAAAATTCGATGGAACGGTTTCTGCATCTAAACCAGATTTAACTGATGCTAAAATCGCCTTTACCGTTGATGTAAACAGCATTACTACAGGTGTTGAAATGAGAGATGGTCACTTAAAAACAGATGATTTCTTTAATGCCGAGAAATTTCCAACGATGAAATTCGAAAGCATTTCTTTCAAAAAATTAAGTGGAAACAACTATGAGTTAAGTGGTAAATTAACCATCCGCGATGTAACTAAAGATGTAAAATTTGCGGTTGTTTATGGTGGTACAGCTAAAGATCAACAAGGCAATACTAAAGCAGGTTTCGGCGCTACTACAACCATTAACCGTTTAGATTATAATATCAAATATGATCCAACTGGTGCAGGTGTTGCAAAAGATGTTGCGATCAAATTAAATCTGGAATTTGTTCAGGGAAAGTAAAACATTGGATCGTCATTCCGGGCTTGTCCCGGAATCTTTCATTTTAAATAGGTCCTGAAACAAGTTCAGGATGACGGTTCATTATTAATTAAAATGGCATGCCTGCACTATCCCAATTCAAAAATTTTACTCAACGCTTGCCTCAAACGGATTTAATGCCAACGCTTTTTATTGGCCATGGCTCTCCTATGAACGGGATTGAAAATAATGAGTTTAGTGAGAGTTGGGTAGATTTGGCCAAACATATCCCTGTTCCAAAAGCAGTTTTGGTGGTATCGGCACATTGGTACACCCACGGTACTTTTGTAACTGCAATGGATTTCCCAAGTACCATCCACGATTTTGGTGGTTTCCCTCAGGCACTTTTCGATGTTCAATATCCTGCTCCTGGCGATCCGAAACTTGCTGCAGAAATCCCTGGTCTAATACACTCAACTCCTGTTGGTTTAGACCACGATTGGGGCCTGGATCATGGCACCTGGACAGTAGTAAGGCACATGTATCCAAATGCAGATATTCCTGTTTTGCAACTGAGTATTGATTATACCAAATCGCCTGAACAACATTATGAAATTGCCAAAGAAATTTATGCACTCCGCAAAAAAGGGATATTGGTTATAGGTAGTGGAAATATGGTGCACAATCTACGTATGTTAAGCTGGGAAATGATTAATGGCGGCGGTTACGATTGGGCGATAGAAATGAACGATAAATTCAAAAATTTAATTGCCAACGGTGACCATCAACCTTTAATCAACTATCGCAACTTAGGTACCGATGCGATGCTGGCTATCCCTACTCCAGAACATTATTTGCCACTTATTTATACCCTAGGAATGAAAAACGATAAGGAAGAGGTTTCGTTTTTTAATGATAAAGCAGTGGGCGGTTCGTTAACGATGACTTCGGTTTTGGTGGGGTAATAACTGTTATGCTGAGGCACAAAGCATCTTTAAACGATGAAAACTTTCTCTACAGTAAAAGATTCTTCACTGCGTTCAGAATGACAACTACCTAAAATTCTATAAAACTTTATGATTATTCTGTAACACATATCGCACATTGAAGCGGTAAATTTGTATAAAGAATTTAATCATGACACACACCTATCAACTCACTGGCATGACCTGTGGCGGTTGCGAAAATAAAGTTAAAAATAATCTGCTTATTTTACAAGATGTAACCTCGGTTGAGGTTTCTAAAGATGCCAATACTGCTACCATTAGCATGGGTAAACATATCGGTTTAGATACCTTACAACAAGCTCTGGGTGGTAATGACAGCAAATATCAGATTTCTGCTGCGCATCATAATGAAACGCTTGAAGAAACAAAATCCTGGGCCGAAACCTACAAACCCATTCTGTTAATCTTTGGGTATGTAACCGCAATATCGTTAGTGGTTTCGTGGCAGGCCAATGCCATCAATTATATGGTGTTTATGCGCATTTTTATGGCAGGTTTCTTCCTTACCTTTTCTTTCTTTAAAATGCTCAACTTAAAAGCATTTGCCGAAAGTTATGCCATGTACGATATCGTGGCTAAAAAATTCAGCGCTTGGGGTTATATCTATGCCTTTATCGAATTAGGCTTAGGCTTATCCTTTGCATTAAACCTATCGCCTGTTATCGTGAATTGGGTCACCCTGATTGTAATGATCATCAGTATTTTTGGGGTTTTAGAAAGCGTTTTAAACAAAAAGAAAATTCAATGCGCTTGCTTGGGCGCGGTGTTTAACCTACCCATGAGTACCGTAACCATTGTTGAAGATGCGATTATGATTGCCATGAGCGCAGCCATGTTAATTTTGATGTAAGCTATTGCCGCTTATATCTAAATTCCGATTTTCGGCTTTTTCCATTAAGCTCGCCTTCAATCCAGGCGAGCATTTCATTTTTCCCCTGGTTTTGGTAAACTATTCTTTGCGGAAAATCGTGTGCCGCATTTTCGAAAATATAGATCTGATCTTTTGTGGAAATAAGCTTAAAACAGACTTCTTTCCCTTCATTCTGATTAGCAACCGTTGAACAATAGAAAACATTTTTTCCTATTTTTCTGATCTGTAATGTTTCAGTAAGTATACTATCCCCTTTTGCATTAACGCGATAACTCTTGCCTTTCAGTATTTTATCGGCACCCTGACTCCATTGTTCCACAATTTTACCTTTGGGCGTTTGCATTTCCCATGAGCCTAACACAAAAGAAAAGGTTTTGGATGGATCTCTTTGCGCTTTAACATTGCTGTAAAAACCAACAAAAAATAAAATCAAGGAGTATAAATAGATTCTTTTCATTTTGTTATAGTATTGGTAATGTGTGCCAGGTGATGCTTTCCGTGCCAGGCATACATGCCCAGCATATTGGCCAAAGTGAGTTCTTTATTGTGGGCCGGGTGAATGTATTTCCTTTGGTAATCTTCTACTTTCAATGTTTTTAAAAAAGCAACCCAACGCTGATGTAAGCCTGTTAACAACGCAATCGACAATTTGATCTCACCATTTTTGGCTTCTTCTGTTTCTGCCCAGCGTTCTTCATAATATGGCCTGATTACCGGAATGTCTTCAGTAATGGCCTGCTTAAAACGGATATAAGCGTTGATATGACTATCCGGAACATGATGAACAACCTGCCGCAATGTCCAACCCCCAGGACGATAGGTTTGGTTCAGTTCTTCATCGGTTAAATTTTCTGTAGCTTTTTTTATTTGGCCTGGCAATGCCTCTATTTCAGAAATCCAGAGATCAATCTGTTTTTGATCAAAAATATCAGGCATAGTAAATTGACCGATTGGGTATTTAAGTTGTTCTAAATCCATGGAACCAAAATAAGGAGAATTATTGAGTTTTTAACCGCAAAAATCACAGAGAGGAAGGCACAAAGTACGCGAAGTTGGGAGCATATTAAACAATAAATCTGCGTCCATCTCCTCAGATCTGCGGGATATAAAATCTACATCAATTTCTTCAACCATTTCAACAAACCCATTTTTGGCGCGTAAGGAGGATAAATCATCTTGGTTAAACCCAATTTTGATTGAAAAACCACTGACCTCTCGTGCGAAAAGTTTTTAAAGCCAAAAATACCATGACAACTTCCCATCCCACTGCTGTTAACACCACCAAAAGGCAAATTCGGATTACTGATGTGAACCAGTACATCATTTATGCAGGTTCCGCCAGCACTGGTTTCGTTAATAATTTTATGCTGATGCTGTTTGTTATCTGAAAAGATGTAAAGTGCCAAAGGCTTGTTTTTGCTATTCACTAAATCAATAGCTTCCTCCAGGTTTTTAAACGTAATTAAAGGCAAAATAGGACCAAATATTTCTTCTTGCATGATGGCGCTTCTTTCGTTTACCGAAGTTAAAAGTGTGGGCATTAGGGTTAAATTTTGTTCGTCTGCTTCGCCTCCAAACGTTAATACCGCTCCATCTGCAATTGCATCTTCCTTTAATTTATTAATACGTTTAAATTGCTTATCATTAATGATTTTAGCATAATCGTTTTTATTGATTTCAACGCCTTCAAAAAATAATTTCTGAACCGCAGCCTTGTAATGTTCTACAAAATCATTTAACCGGTTTTCTTCAATCAGCACATAATCCGGTGCGATACAGGTTTGTCCGGCATTAACCAATTTGCCCCAGGCGATTTTTTCAGCCGCTTTTTTAATGTCGCTGGTTCCGTCTACAATGGCTGGCGATTTCCCACCAAGCTCTAAAGTAACCGAGGTGAGATTTTTAGCAGCAGCTTCCATTACCACTTTGCCAATTGCGGTGCTTCCGGTAAAAAAGATATGGTCGAATGGGAGCTTTAATAGTTCGGTAGAAACACCGGCATCACCTTCAAAACAGGCAATTTCTTTAGGTTCAAAAGTGGCTGAAATTAATTTGCTAATTAGGCCAGCAGTTGCTTCGCTTAATTCTGACGGTTTAAGGATGGCGCAATTCCCTGCTGCTATTGCCGAAACCAAAGGACTCATCATCAATTGTAATGGGTAATTCCATGGGGCAATAATCAAACAAACACCTTTAGGTTCATAATAGATTTTATTACTCGCAAAAAAATTGCTCATGGTTCGGCCTGCCGATTTAGGCCTCATCCACCCTTTCAACTTTTTGATGGCAAAATCGATTTCAGCGTAGGTAAAATACAATTCAGTTACTGCACTTTCAAAACGGTTTTTACGCAGATCCTTTTCTAAAGCGGCAAATATTTCTTCTTCAGCTTTTTCTAAAGCCTGTTTAAGTAATCTCAGCTTACCGATTCGGGTTTTAGCATCTGTTTTGCGTAAATCGAATTTATGTTTTTGCTGTAAATCGAAAACCGACTTTATCTGTTGTTCCATAATTACCTATATTACTTGATTTACCCTTATCAATTTTCCTGAATTACGAGTTAAATTTAGTTAAAATGAGGCCTTTTCATTAAAAATTCATTCATTTAAAGCATATTGCAGCAAATTTTAATAATAAAAGATGAAAAGATTGTTTTTTGTTTTCGCATTCATAATTCCACTGGTTATCCATGCCCAAACCATAAAAACAGATGTACTGGTTATCGGCAATGGCGATGCTGCTTATGCCGCATCTTTTCAGTCTTTTAAATCGGGTGTAAAAACCATCCTCCTCACCCAAAAAGAACAGTTGGATTTAAATAAAATAGCTGAAGCCAAAAGGCCCCTACTGCCTTTTTACCAAAGTTTTTTAAAGCGGGAAACTGAAAATGCGAAAAGCTTGGAAAGCCCAAAACCTAAACCGGATAAAAAAAACCGGGCGAAAGTAATTGTGGTAGATAGCACCTTACTTTTAAACGTCATCAACAATACTGCTTACACAGAAATTAAACGTTCTGGCAGTGATTGGGAAGTAAATCTCACAAAAGATAAAAGCATTAAAGCCAAAATTCTTGTGCTGGCAGATAGCCCTGAAAAATTGCTTGTGGCACTAAAAATCTCCGCTTTAAATCCAGCATCTTCAAGTCCGTTAAACTATAACGAAAATACTTACCGGACAACGGCATCCAGGATTTCTTCAGGAGCCAGCTTTTTATCATTGTATAGCTTATTGATCCCAGATCAGGAAAACCTGCTTTATATTCCTAAAGATCAATTTGAAATTGGACAAGCAGCCGGGGCAACCGCAGCTTATGCCGCATTTTTTGACACCAAAACCAGTTTGTCGAATTTAAAAAGGATCCAGGGCGAGTTATTAAGCTATAAACACGCATTAATGCCCTTTGAAGATGTAAAACCTACTGACTCTAATTGGCTGGCCATCCAAAAAGTTGGCATAACCGGAATTATGAAAGCTGAAATTAAGCAGAATAGGGCTTATTTTAACCCTGAAAAAGAAGTTACTTATAACGAAATTAAAGAACCAATCAAAGAATATTATTATAAAGCACAAATCTGGTTCGACGATCATCAGAATATCCCCATTAACTTAGAAAACACCATTTCGGTGGTTTGTTATGTGGGGAATAAATCAGTTGATGCTACAAAAGCCGAACTTCAGAAAAAATGGAACAAAAATTATAGGTTCAGCTCCAAATATGACCTTAAAAAAGTGCTTAGCAGACGCGAATTTTCGGTCATCATTAACGAATACTTAAAACCTTTCGATGTTGTGAATGTAGATAAAACCGGTAGGGTAATCCGCTAATTTTTGCCACAGATTTGCACACATAAACATAATTGCAAAAAATTATCGGTGTTCATCCTTTTTATCTGTGGTTAATTCATTAGGCAGAGGTTGTAACATTTCCATTTCCTTTTAAAATTAGGTCACGCTTTGCCTAAATTGCATCCAAACCTAAAATTCATGAAGAAATATTTACTTTTCCTTTTGCTTTGTACAGGCGAATATGATTTTGCGCAACAATTGGCCCCTTTAACTGTCGAAAAAATTATGCGCGATCCAAAATGGATGGGTATTTCGCCAACCAATTTCCGCTGGACAGCAGATAGCAAAACCCTATATTTTAACTGGAACCCTGAAAATAAAGCCAAAGAAGAATTATTCAAAGTTTCGGCTGCTTCTTCAAAGCCTGTTAAAGCAGTGGAAAAGGAAGATGAAAAACTATTGAGCTTAAATTACACCTATAATGCCGATCGCTCCCTTGGTTTGGCAGAAAAAAGCGGAGATATTTATTTACAGAACTTCAAAACGAATAAGGAAACGCGCTTAACCAGCACACAGGAACGGGAAAGCAGTCCGGTTTTTTTAACCAATGGAAATGTTGTTTACCAACTGGGCGATAATCTTTTCGTGGTTGATTTAAAATCAGCAGAAACCAAACAGCTTACCAATTTTGTTAAAGGTAAAAAAGCCGGAAGAGCAGAAAGCAAACCTACTACCGAACAGGATAAATGGTTAAAAGCACAACAGACCGAACTCTTCGATATTATTAAAAAACGAAATGCTGAAGCCAAAAACGGTTCACGCGTAGGAAGAGGCCGCTTTGGGAGTACCGCTGCAGATACAAAGCCTTTAAAAGAACTATATACTGAAGACAAGTTCTTAAACGGCGTAATCATTAGCCCGGATGGACATTTTATTACTTATAAATTAACTACACCGGCACAAAACAACCATAATACCATTGTTCCGAATTATATTACTTCATCAGGTTATACCGAAGATATTCCGGGTAGAACAAAAGTTGGCGAAAATGAAAATACCTCGCAGGGTTTTATTTATGATACGCAACGCGATACTGTTTATGCGATCCAAACGTCAACCATTACCGGTATAAAAGACCTGCCTGATTACCTGAAAGATTATCCAAAGGAACTGGATACCTTAAAAAAGAAAAATGCCGACCGGCCTGTAAATTTCTTTGGTCCGTTTTGGAATGATAATGGAAGTTCTGCAATTGTTGTGGCTACTTCTACCGATAATAAAGACCGATGGATTTTGAAGCTGGACGCTTTAACAGGAAAATTTTCTTTGGTCGACCGCCAGCGCGACGAAGCATGGATTGGCGGCCCGGGCATTAGTGGTTTTTACCAGGGCAGCACAGGCTGGATCGATAATAACCGCTTTTATTATCAAAGCGAAGCGACAGGATATTCCCACCTTTATGTGGTTAATGTAGCTACAGGTGATAAAAAACAACTTACTGCCGGCAAATGGGAAGTACAATCGGTACAGTTATCGAAAGATAGAAATACGTTTTATATCAAAGCGAATAAAGAACACCCAGGCATTACCAATTTCTTTAAAATTGGGGTAAATGGCGGTGAACTTGTTCAAATTACTATCATGAAGGGTTTAAATGACATTACCCTTTCCCCTGATGAGAAATACGTTGCCATCAATTATTCTTTCATGGACAAACCCGGAGAACTATATCTCCAGCCAAATAAAGCGGGGGCTAAAGCCGTACAGGTTACGCAATCTACTTCTGCCGAATTTAATTCTTACAAATGGCGCCAACCCGATATGGTTACTTTTAAAAACCGTTATGGCGCGGATGTTTATGCAAGGGTTTATAGATCAGACAATCCCCACCCTAACCACCCTGCGGTAGTTTTTGTGCATGGTGCAGGTTATTTACAGAATGTACACTTTGGCTGGAGTACCTACTTCCGCGAATTTATGTTTAACAATTTACTGGCCGACAATGGTTACACCGTAATCGATATTGATTATACCGGAAGTTCTGGTTATGGCCGCGATCACCGTACGGGTATTTACCGCCACATGGGTGGAAAAGATTTAACTGACCAGGCCGATGGTGTTAAGTTTTTGGTAGAGAAATATGGTGTTAATCCTCAACATGTGGGTTTATATGGTGGCTCTTATGGCGGTTTTATCACGCTGATGGCCATGTTCAACGAATCGGATGTTTTTGCCAGTGGTGCTGCCTTGCGTTCCGTTACCGATTGGGCACATTACAACCATGGCTATACCTCAAATATTTTAAACGAACCTTATAACGATCCGATTGCCTATAAAAGAAGTTCTCCGATTTACTTTGCCGACAAATTAAAAGGGAACCTTTTAATGGCACACGGCATGGTGGACGTGAATGTGCATTTTCAGGATATTGTGCGGATTACACAGCGTTTTATAGAACTGGGTAAAAACAATTGGGAACTTGCCGTTTATCCGGTAGAGGACCATGGTTTTATCGAGCCAAGCAGCTGGACAGATGAGTATAAAAGGATATTTAAGCTGTATGAGAATACGTTGAAGAAGTAACCTCCCATTCCGACCGTCATTTCGAGCGAAGAGAAGCGTAGCCGAGAACCACGAAGTGCTCAGCGAAGCTAAATCTATCAAGATGGATCTCTCCATTCCACTGCGTTTCAGTCGAGATGACGGACATTTTATAAAAAATAGAACCCCGCTATACTTCTTATAAACAATATAGTTTTCATCTATATCGTTATCAATAAATACAATTAACTATTAGTAGATCGGGGTTGATTGACACCTCTTTTAGCCTTACCTTTGTACCAACAAAATTAAAGACAAAAAATTATGGCAATAGTAGGTAAAAAATTCCCGAGTGTTAGTATTGATGCAATGTCAGACATGGGTGATGACTTGAAAATCAATGTATTTGAAGAAGCTGTAAACAAAAATAGTAAAGTGTTATTATTCTGGTATCCAAAAGATTTTACTTTCGTTTGCCCTACAGAATTACATGCTTTCCAAGCTGCTTTACCTGAGTTTGAAAAAAGAAATACAATCGTAATCGGTGCATCTTGCGATACCAACGAAGTTCACTTCGCATGGTTAAATACCCCAAAAGATAATGGTGGTATTGAAGGTGTTACTTACCCAATTTTAGCGGATACCCACAGACAATTATCAGGTATCTTAGATATTTTAGATCAGGAAGTAAACTACGACGAAGAAGGAAACGAATCTTTTTCAGGTTCTAACGTAAGTTTCAGAGCTACTTACTTAATCGACGAAACCGGTAAAGTTTTCCACGAAAGTGTTAACGATATGCCACTAGGTAGAAACGTTAAAGAATATTTACGCTTAATTGATGCTTATGCTCACGTTCAGAAACACGGCGAAGTTTGTCCTGCAAACTGGGAAGAAGGAAAAGAAGCAATGAACGCAAACAGAACTGGCGTAGCTGAATATTTAGCCGCTAACTAATTAAACAAAACGTTATGTTTTTAGAATTAACAGAAGATAATCTTCAACAGTACCTGGCCGATAACTCAAAGGTGATGGTTCAGTATGCTGCATCCTGGTGCGGAAACTGCAGAATCATGAAGCCTAAGTTTAAAAAACTGGCTTCAGAAAATGAAGATGTAGCTTTCTTGATTGTTGATGCCGAAAAACTTCCAAACTCACGTAAATTTGCAAACGTTGATAATTTACCAACTTTTGCAGCTTTTGAAGGTGGTAGCTTGGTAGATCAGGTGCAAACCAACAAGGCAGAAGGTTTAATTGAACTATTTAACAAGATAAAGTAATGAAGATTCCGGTTATAAGACAGTTATTTCAAAACACCACTCCGGCACAACTGGAGACCACTTTGGAGGTTTTAGAAGCTTTCTGCGAGTTTAGAGGCGTTAGTGAGCATGAGGTTGATGTTGCAGGCGAAATGATTACCAACATTTGCGGTGCGCTTGAAGTACACCAGATGGTAAGAGAAGGTACAGCAGAAAAGGACGCATTAAATGCTTTCGGCCAAAAAGTGATGGGTTCGATTGATCGATAATCGTCTTAAAGCTTAATCTGGCTTTTTCGAAATATAAAATCCCTTGTAGATGAAAAATCTGCAGGGGATTTTTGTTTATTTCGTCATTGCGAGGAGGAACGACGAAGCAATCTTTATAGTTTTGTCATTCTGAACGTAGTGAAGAATCTGCAGCCGAAGAACTAAAGGATCAACTATAAGCGATTAATTTTAGTGCCTGCTACTATGCAAAAGATTCTTCACTGCGTTCAGAATGACAAATTGGAATTAAAAAAGGTCTGTGAGGACACAGACCTTGAACGTTATATTTTTAAACCTCGCAGGTTTTTGAAACCTGCGAGGTTTGTACATCACTAAGCTAAATTCCTACCCGCATTTACAATACCAAAAACGGTTCTAACGGCAAGCTTTTCTAGAGCATGCTGATCTTTCTCGTTTTGATCGTGCTGTAGTTTTTCTAAAGCAAAATGCTGGATCAATACTAGTGGCAGGATAATCTTCTCACGGGTGGCAATCGATTTTTTATCTACAGGATAATTAGCCATTAAAGTCGGTTGTCCTGAGAGTTTTAAGAGCATCTCTTTAGTTAACTTAAACTCATCATGTAATTGAGTCCAAAAAGCACCAAACTCTTTATCGTTGGCCAAATGGGCCGTAATTACAAAGTCTGATTTGCTCATGCTCATCATACAGTTATCTACAATGGTTTTCAGGTAATCAGAATCCTGATAAACCTTAACCACTTTATCCCAATTACCTGCCTTTTCCTGAGTTCTCAAAGCTGTTCCCATTCCATAAAAACCTGGAACGTTTTGTTTCAGCATACTCCAGGCCGTTACAAAACTAATGGCCCTTAAATCTTCGAGTTTCATTTCGCCGCCGCCGTTTCTTTTTACCGGGCGACTGCTGATATTAGCCTGAGATAAAAGTTTTAAAGGGGATAATTTCTCTAAATAACTCACAAATAATGGGTGCTCACGTAAGTCGACAAAAGCTTTATAACTTTCTTCGGCCATTTCATCAAGCAGGGCCTTATTTTCAGGATCTAAAAGAATGTTATGTTTTTCCTTTAGTCCGGAGGTTAATCCAGCATTGATCAATTGTTCAATGTTAAATTCAGCACTTTCTACCGAACCATACTGAGAACTGATGGTTTGACCCTGAACGGTCAACTGCATATTTTTGTTCGCAATTTCTTTACCCATTGAGGCATAAAAACGGTGTGTTTTACCACCACCACGTGCAGGAGGTCCGCCACGACCATCGAAAAATGCCAATTGAATATTGTGTTTAGCAGAAATAGCCGACAATGAGGTTTTTCCGTTAAAAATAGACCAGTTGGCCATTAAATAACCTCCATCTTTGGTACTGTCAGAATACCCCAGCATAATATCCTGTTTATTGCCACGGCTCGCTAAATGCGCTTTATAAAAAGGATTGCTATACAAGGTGTCCATAATGGCAGCAGCACCTTTTAAATCGTTAACGGTTTCAAAAAGCGGCACAAAATCAATCGTTAATGATTCTTTGCTCCAACCGTTCCATAGGAAAAGTTCGATCAACTGTAAAATATCGCTGGCCTGCTGGCAATTGCTGATAATAAAACGATGACAAGCTTTTTCGCCATTGCGTTTTTGAATTCCCTTTATTTCTTTAATTACCTCAATGGTATCCTCAATTAAAGCATCAGGCTCGCTTGCATAAACAACTGTTGCTTCTTTAAAAGAAATCAGGTTTAGTTTTTCAGCTTCTGATAATTTATCGTAATCAGCAGGATATAATGAAGAAATCGGTTTATTTTCGCGGCAGTAAGCATGTACGCTTCTCAGCACGCGGCTATCCTGACGGATATCCAAAGAAGCAAAATAGTTACCATATAGATCTATCTTACGAATCAGGTCGTTAACCAGGTCAACAAATAAGCCTTCATGTTCCGCCAATAAGGTTTCTTTAATTTTATTCAGATTGTCCCTTAATTCATCAGAAATATCATGAAGTTCGCAGGTTTGATCAAAAGCATTTTGATAAAGCACATCATGCAGTTTTGCAATATTTTCTTCGACTCCCCTAAAAGTAATGCGGCGTTTAATTACCCTAAAATCACGGTAGTAACAGCGGAAAAGGATCTGTCGCAACATTTTAGAAACCGCCAAAGTGGTATCGGCATGGATATTCGGATTTCCATCCCTATCACCTCCCGGCCAGAAACCGAGTTCTAAAATTTTCTTGGTTTCGAGATTGTATTCATCCAGGTTCTGATCTATTTCTTCCTGAATATTTGCCGCAGCAAAATAAAAAGTATTTTCGAGGAACCAGGCCAGGTTTAATGCTTCATCGACAGGTGTTGGCGATTTTTTATTAAAAAACGGTGTTTTACCCAGCTGTTGTAAAAGCGAGTTCATAGCGGTGATGTCGTTATCCCTGATGGCCTTGGTTAAATCAGTAATGATGGCCAAAACGCTGCCCGGATAAAACTGGGTAGGGTGTGCCGTTAAAACCAAACGGAGCGAAAGCTCATCTATCAGTTTTTCAATTTTGGCCAATGCAGGTTTATTATCGGCATTCTTTTTTAAAATAAAGGCCAGTGTACTCTGCTCATCAGTGGTATTTAACTTGGTAAAAGAAGCATCTTCAACAGCATCAAAAAGCACTACCTGACGCTCTATATACTGGATAAACCGAAAAAGAAGGTCAACAATATCTTTACGCTCGGTATAACTGGTGTACTTGGCAAAAAATTCTTCGATAATCTGTGCAGGTTTTTCTCCGTTCGCAATTCCTTCTTCACAGCTTTTAAAGAAAAGGGGAAGCAGTGTTCCGGTATCCTTAATTTTGTAAAAAGGCAAGGTGAGAAATAAACTGTTAAACAGTTCGAATTTTGAGATTACCTCATTGTTAAAAATAGATTCACGTTGCGTTGTTAAACGAAGTTTGGGCATAGCTTAGGCAATATTTTTGTATAGCGTAATACTACAAAAAATGCATAAGGTATTAAAATTCTATTGCTTACAATTTGGAAAATTGTAGAATAAATTTTAATTTTAAAATCTTATTTGGCCACGATGTGGTTAAGTAAGAACATTTGCAATGTTTAAGGGCATTGCATTGATTGTTAATTTTTTGGGTTAAAACAGCCGATGTAATAAAACACACCGGCTGTTTTTATTTTTTGCCATTATTTAAGGCATTTCTTTGCAAATTTTAATGCGCATCTGTAACAATGTTTGCATTTTTCTTAAATTTCTGAAGGTATAATAAAGGTATAGAGAATAACATAATCAATCCTGCAACCCAATAAGCATCGTTATAAGTAAGCAGCATGGTTTGTTTAATTACCGAACCTTCAATTGCTTTCATCGCCATTAGTTTTGCGTCTACAAATGATGAACCTTTAGCCATAAAAGTATGAACCAGACCATTTAGTTTTTGAGTAAATGCAGGATTGTATTCGTTAATGTTGGTTAACAAATTACTTCTATGGAAACCCGCACGTATGTGAATTAGTGTTGTTAAAGCTGCGATACCAAAAGAACCGCCCAGCTGTCTGCTCATATTGTTTAATCCGGAACCTTGTCCAATTTCTGGTCCATTTAAATCTTGCATTGCTAAAGTTGTTAGCGGAACAAATAGCAGCGCCATTCCAAATCCTCTAATTACCAGCGGCCAAAAGAAATCTCCTGTTCCGGAAGCTAATGTAGACTTGCTCAACATCCAACAGAAAACAAAGAATAAAAACATCCCTCCTGTTGCCATAAATTGTGCTGGTACGCCCTTTTTAAGCATAATACCAATAAACGGCATCATCGAAATGGTACAAATACCTCCTGCAATAAATAGCTTTCCTGTTTGCAAAGGCGTAAAACCTAAAAGATTTTGCGCAAAAACCGGAAAAACGAATACCGAACCGTACAATCCAAATCCTAAAATAAAGGAAGTAAACATCCCAATTGAGAAACTTCTCTTTTTCATAATCTTAAGATTAACGATAGGAAATTCTGTTGTTGTTTCTCTCCAAATAAACAAAAGCAAACCAAAAACAGATGCTATAGCTAATGCCACGATATATGGTGTAGAGAACCAATCTTCGCTTTCTCCTTTTTCTAACAAGGTTTGTAAACTTCCAACCGCGATAGCTAATAATGCAATACCCCACCAATCGACTGGTTTTCCCTGCCCGTCCTTGGGCGTCTCTCGAATAAAGGTTATGGTACAGTACGCGGCGAGTATCCCGACGGGAATATTCACATAAAAAATCCAGGGCCAATCTGCTATTTCTAAGATATAACCACCAATTGTTGGCCCAACTGTTGGTCCCACAACCGCACCTAAACCAAATAGAGCTGTTGCAATACCCACATCTTCACGCGGCCAGGTTTCAATTAAAATGGCTTGTGCTGTTGATATTAATCCACCACCGGCCAATCCCTGAATAATCCTGAATAAAATCAGCTCATTTAATGATGTTGCGTTACCGCACAAAAATGAAACGAGTGTAAAAACGATGATGGAGGTTAAGAAATAATTTTTACGCCCGAAACGACTTCCTAACCATCCAGACATTGGCAAGATGATTACGTTCGCAACGGCGTAGCCAGTAGATAACCAGGCCACATCCTCGAGAGTTGCGCCCAGGTTTCCCTGTATTTGAGGAATTGCTACATTTACGATGGTTGTATCAATCAGCTCCAAAAGAGACGCTGTGATAACCGTAAACGTAATAATCCACTTTTTTAAACCTACTTCGGCCATTATAGTAATTAGTTAGTAGAAACAGAAGCTTTAACGCTCATTCCTGGACGTAATTTAGCCAACAGTTCTTTTGATGGATGGATTTTGATTTTTACCGGAATACGTTGAACAACTTTAACGAAGTTCCCGGTAGCATTATCAGGAGGCAATAAAGATCCTTTTGCTCCGGTAATTGGAGAGAAATTATACACTTCACCTTCAATTTTTTCATTTGGATAGGCATCAACTTCGATTTCTACTTTAGAGCCTTCTTTGATTTTCTCCAGTTGGGTTTCTTTAAAGTTCGCAGTTACATAAATACTTCCGTCGTTTACGACAGAGAATAAAGACTGACCAGCTTGAACCAATTGTCCTTTTTGAACATTCTTTTTAGAAACAATACCTGTAGCCGGTGCTTTGATATCCGTATAAGATAATTGAAGTTTAGCAAAATCGATATCACTCTGGCGTTGGCTGATTACATTGCTGCTTACAGCCAATTGTGATTGTGTAGTACCAACTTGTTTAACCGCAGCATTGTATTGATCAGTTGCTGCCTGATAAGCTGCCTGCGCAGATTCTTTTGAGGCTTTAGCCTGATCGAAAGCTTGTTGGGTAATAGATCCGTCTTTTACAAGGTTTGCATAACGTTCGTAATCCTTATTGGCCAGGTTTAATTTAACCCTTGCCGCAGCTACGTTTGCTTTTGCAGTACTGGTATTTGCCTGAGTTGCGATAATTTGCGATTGCGCTACTCCTACACCTGCACTCGCTCCTTTTTGGCCAGATTGTGCCTGCTCTAATTTCACTTTGTAATCGTTATCGTCAAGTTTTACCAAGATCTGTCCTTCGGTTACATGTGTATTTTCTTCGAAATTAATGTCTTTAACATAACCACCAACACGCGCAACAACAGGACTGATATCACCATCAATCTGAGCATCATCCGTATCTACGTGTTTGCTATAATAATTCCATTCTATAATCCCGAAGATTACACCTATTACTAGTAAAACACCTAAAATGATGGGTACTACTATGTTCTTTTTTTTCTTTTCAGTTGTCATTGCTGTATTTATTGCGTTATTTTTCCTGTTGATTTTAATAAGGTATAGTAAGCCAAACCTGCATCTGCCTTAGCTATCTCCAAGTTTATTTTTGCCTGATATAATAAGGTTTCAGCATCAATGCGGTCGGTAACCGAAGCCACATTGTTTTTATATTTCGATGCCAATAATTTATCGTTTTCGGTAGCCTGTGCAATTGACGTTTCCAAAACCTGGATTTTGTTCATGGCCACCTGGTAATTTTGAAAGTTTTTGTTGATGTCGGTTTTTACCTGATCAGATAAAATATCCTTCTGAATAGTAATTTCGCTTTGTTCAATTTTTGCCTGGCTTACTTTATTTTTATTGGTCCAAAGGTTTCCGAAATTCCAGGAAACCGTTGCACCTAAAGTAATCGGCATTAAATATTGGTTTGCCGGCGGAATAAAGTTACCGCTTGGGTTAATGTAATAAAGGTTTGCACCAACTCCAACGGTAGGTAAAGTATTTGCCTTAATGGTTTTGATGTTAAAATCGGCCACTTTGTTCTGAATATCAAGTTGTTTTAATTCCTGACGGTTAGCGAAAGCCTGACCGATGTATTCATTTAACGAACCCGGTGTTTTTAAGCCTAAGGTTGGGTCAACAGTTATAACTTCGGTATCTTCTGGTAAACCTAAAAGAATATCTAAATTATAGTTGATTACTTTACGGTTGCTCTCGATGTCCATTTGGGTTAACGTCACGTTTGCCTGCTGCAATTGAAAACGCAACACATCATTTTTGGTTACAATGCCCTGCTCGAAGAAACGTTGTGCCTGTTTAATTTGTGCAGCAATTGATTCTAAATTCTGATCAACCACTTTTCTACTCTGTAAAACCTTATATAAAGAATAGTAGGTATTGATAACTGCGTAAGTGATCTCTTCCTTACTCTTATCGGCATCCAAACGTGCAACCTCTGCCAATAATTTGGTCGATTCTTTTGCATATTTTAATTTACCACCACCGTAAACGAGTTCCTGTACTGCAGCAGTTCCGACAAAAGCATCGGCTCTTTTAGGCAGGCGAAGAGAAGATTCGCTACCTGGTAAAGTAAAAGTAGTGGTAGGGATTTCAGCGTGGTTGTATATAAAACTTGCATTTCCGGTTGGTAAAGCATTGTCTTTAACTACCTCCAACTTTGCAACAGCCTGATCAATTTTGTTCTGAGAAAGTTTTAAGTTTTTACTATTGGCTATGCCAAGTTCTATTGCCTGGTTGATATTTAATTCCTTGCTGCTCTGTGCAAATAAAGCTGCCGGAATTAATGATGCCACAAGCATTAATCTAATCGATTTGGGTATCATCTTTTTGTTGTTAAATAAACTGTTGTTAGATCTTGTAAGTGGGCAACCGCCCTGTCTTTAATAATTTTTTTGTCTTTCGGGTTGTTCAGGTCGAAGTTTGAACATGACATTACCTTATGGGGGGAAATAACAATATTGGTTATAGTGCCCATAATGGTAGCGATCACCATCCGTACATCTACCTTGTTAAAGCTGCCATCTTCAATCCCATCTGTGATAATTCGATCGATAATCTGCATGTTGTGGCTCATGGCATCCTTAATCTTATCATACATTTCTGGCCTTTGGGTTAAAGACAATTCTCTGTGCATCATTTTATGAAATGCGGTGTTATTCAATATCCTATTTACATAGCCCTCTATAACCTTGTGCAATTTTTCTAATGCCGAAATCTTATCTTCATTGATGATTTTTAACTGAGAAGTAAAACCAGCAATACGCTCGTTCATAATCTCCACAAAAACCCCTTCTTTAGAACCGAAATAATAATTTATCATCGCCATGTTCGCTCCAGATTCCTTAGCAATCTGGCGGGTGGAAGTACCTTCGTACCCCGTCTCGCAAAACAGCTTTTCAGCTGCCTCAAGAATGGCCTGTCTTTTATCTACTTTTTCTGTTTTCATTTCTTTTTAACGGCACAAAATTAATCAAACGATTGATTAACTTCCAAATGTTTACCTACTTCTTTTACATTCTCTTGATAAAACCCTAATTATTAGAATAAAATAATCACGCTAGGCAATGAAATAAGCTCTTTTACTAGATGTGATCTTCGTAACCCTGGCAGGCTGCACGAGATCGTCATTCCCAACTCGATTGGGAATCGTAATGCAAGTGCTTTAAGATTCCCGCCTGCGCGGGAATGACGGCCGTGTTAATGGATTCTGTCATAAATCCGATAGCTACCGGATTAGGGTGAGAGCCGTCAGAAGAGAGATATTGATTACAGATGGGCTGGAATTGATAATTAATTATAATTTAGACATAATGACAAATTAAAATTTAAAATAAATACTAACTTTGCCTCCAAATAACAGAAAACATGAGTGTACAAGAGAACAGCAGCAATAATTTCAACTGGTTATATTATGCTTTAGGTTTATTCTTCGGAGTTCTAACTGGAGCAATCATTACGCAAAACTATATTTTCGCTTTATTAGGTGGTGTTTTAGGTTTGTTAACAGCAGGCTTATTTTTAAACGCTATCGTAAAAGGAAGAAAATACTAGTTTTTAGCCCCTTATACAACTAGATTCTTTTAAGGATTTAAAATTAATCCAACAGCAAATGAGACCGTTATGATTTTACAAATGACTGTAAAATCATGAATGCTCATCGCAACTGAAAACAAAAACCTACAAATGAAAAATATCTTCATTGTTGTTTTCGCTCTTTTTTGTTTTAGCGCCAGGGCCCAACAAGCCTCTCCCGCTGAAGTAAAATTTCCTGCTGCAGACCCAAGTCCTGCAGACATTGTTTATTTTCCGCTTAATGTCCCAAAGGCAAAAGCCGGAGATCCAACAAAACCGATTATAAAGATTGTTTACTCGCGCCCACAAAAGAAAGGACGTGATATTTTTGGCGTTTTAGAACAATATGGTAATGTTTGGCGTTTTGGCGCGAACGAAAGTACAGAAGTTCGTTTCTTCAAAAAAGTAAGCATTGGCGGCAAGAAAATCAAAGCAGGTACCTATAGCCTATTCGCTATTCCTAACAAAGATACCTGGACTATTATTGTAAATAGTGAAACCGATAAATGGGGTGCTTTTACCTACGATCAAGCTAAAGATATTGTTCGTGTAAATGTTCCGGTAAAAACCCTGGCTAAACCGATCGAATATTTCTCGTTAACCTTTATTGAGGTTAATGGAGGTGCTCATCTGGTTATTGGCTGGGACAGAACGCAGGTAGAATTGCCGATTAATTTTTAAGTTAAAAATAAATAAAAATATAAGTCCCGGTTGTTGCCGGGACTTTTTTATTTGAATCGTTTTTTATCTCTACAATCACCAGTAGCAGGTATAAAAATTAGTTATCGCTTAAGGAGGTAATTAGCAAGATTATAGCTTCCTGATATATCGACGGTTTACTCTGCATACCATACAAATAAACATAGTTTCTTTCAAAAGCCATCCCCTTTTTAAGCTATTGTGTGGACACATCTAAATTAACTAGTATTTGTTTTAGCACATATTCCTTGGCGATCGTCATGCTGAATTTATTTCAGCATCTTTCATGCAAATAACAAACTTTGAACTTAAAAACTATAGTTTGGAGACAAATGTTGATTTTTTTTCCGCTCTATGCCGCGGTGGCATGGTACTTTGGAGCGCCAAAGTACCCAAAGCGCTCTGTCAATCCAGCAATGGGCCTTTTACACAATCCTTTACACATCAAAAAAACAGTGGCACTTCGTTTTGTGTTCAATACTTCTTTAAAACTTAAATTAGCGTTTATGAACACAAAACCACTGCGTTTTAGGTTTGGCAATGCTATTTGTTCTATTCTGTACCTGTTTTTTTGATTTCTCCGGCCCTTGGGATTGACGGCGTTCTTCGGTTAAAACAATGTGTTATTTGAGGAAGCTAGCTAAATGCCTAAAAAATTAAACGCAAAAAGATATGTACGAACGATAGCTTTTGGGATTTTTATAGTGCATTGCCCATATACGGGTCGGTTTTGGTGATTTCTCCGGTTTCTATTTTACCAGCATAACGGTGCTTAAATGTTACATTACCAGGCTGCACAATGCTGAAATCGTACCAATTGGCGTTTTTAGCCAGATTAAACGAGATCTTTATACTTGATTTAGCCTTGATAGTTACTGTTTTACTTCCCGATTTGTATTTATTATCTACAATTTGTAGTGTTACCAGGCTGGCGCCTTTGTTCTCAATAGCAAAAACCAGGTTACCCGTAAGTTTTTTGCTTACCAAACCACCTTGCTCTGGATATACTTTAACAACAACAGATGGATTTTTTTTGCTGCCTATGAAATTCCTGTAAAAACCATTCGGACCACTTACTGTAAGATCATAAATTTCATTATCAAAATCATCCAGTTTAATGCTGTCTTTTAACACGTCGCCAGCTTTTACGGCATAGGCCCATGTTTTGCCTGCAACACCTTTAAATTTAGCAATGGTATTCATATTGAAAGGCGCACCAACAGTTTCTGTTTCACTACCGAACAAGGTTTTTACCGACTGAAAAGTAAGTACGATCTCATTGTTAATCAAATTTGCATCAACCGTTAAATGATAAGGCAAAGCACAGGCATGTTTCGTTCCATTCTCCTGCTTAGGAGCATGATTAGATGTTTCAGCAGAAAAGCCTTCGAATTTATTTATTTTTGCAATTTCAGTTTTATTGAGTGCAGTAGGGCCAACCTGGGCAGGCTTATTTTTTGCATTTCCGATATTGGTTACCACAACATCGCGTTTTAGGGGTTCGGGAGATTTGATTTCTTCTCCATGATACGGCCTAAACACTGAGGTTAAATCGCCGCAGACATTCCTTCTCCAATCACTTATATTATTACTTTTAATGGTTTTGCCTGTTTTTTTAGCCAGCCATTTTTCCATAAACATTAATGATGAAGTATGGTCGAAAATCTGCGAGTTGACGAAACCACCCTTACTCCATGGTGAGGCAATGACCAAAGGTACACGGTAACCCAAGCCTATCGGACTTCCTTTTCTTATTTCAAAATCGGTGGCATAATTGATTCCTTCAGATACCTTTCCTCCGGTTGAATCATCTGGATTTGGAACGACAAAAGGTGGCTGGTGATCGAAATAGCCGTCATTTTCATCATAGGTTAAAACAAAAATTGTTTTTTTCCAAACCTCAGGGTTTTTAGTTAAAATATCCAAAGCCTCACTTACATACCATGTTCCATACAAAGGCGAACTCGTATGATCTGAAAAACGTTGAGGTGCAACTAACCATGAAACCGTTGGTAATTTTCCACTATCTACGTCCTTTCTGAACTGGTGAAAAATATCTCCTTTCGGAACATTTATAGTTTCTGATTGGCCTTGATCGTTTTTAAACGTGAAAGGTTCAAGTTCTAAGTAATCGTTTTGAGAAGTATTGGTGGTAAAAGCTTTATCGATCAGATTTTTTTCCTTTTGAGATAATTTATCGTATTTCTCCTGAACTTCTTTAGCAGATAATGCCGGTTTAACCGTATTATCGCCATTTTTTCTAAAATAAGCTGATAATTTAACATTGTGCCTGCTGATGTATTCAACGGGATTATCACCGTAATTTCCCAACCAATCGTCTATTTCGCCTTCCGGAAGTTTGGAGGTCCACAGTTCGTTTTGGTAAATGCGCCAATCAATACCATTATCTTCTAATGTTTCCTGAAAAGTTGGCCAGTCTACAAATACATTATTTTGCGATTCAGCCTGATCGTTATTAACTACCGCAATCTGATTTGCATTTTTTTCTCCACGAACGGTTCCTGTAAAAAAGAATAATCTGTTTGGCGTAGTTCCGGTTAACGATGAGCAAAAATGCTGATCACATATCGTAAAGGCATCGGCCATAGCATAATAAAAAGGAATATCATTCCGATCGTAATAAGCCAGCGTCATTGGGCTTTTAACAGGCAGCCATTTATCGTAACGTCCGCCGTTCCGAGCTGCCACCTGGTCATTCCATGAGTGGGGTAAACCACCCTGCCAGGTAATTTTTGTTTTGTTAATATCCACATGAAAGGGCGCGTACGTATAGCCCTGCCCGTCTTTTTGCAGCCAAACTTTATTTCCATCAGGCTGAATGTGTGGATGGGGATCGTTAAATCCGCGTACACCCTTCATTTTACCAAACATGTGATCAAAGGACCTGTTTTCCTGCATCAGGAAAACAATGTGTTCGGCATCGTAAAATGTACTGCCAGGCTCTGGATTAATGGACATAGCTTTTAGCACCGAACTGGGTAAGGTATTGGCCATGCCAGCGGCTCCGGCAAACAAGGCCGCTTTTTTTAAAAATTCTCTACGTGAGTCCATAAATTACACAATATAGCTTAGCGATTTTCAGTGGTCAGTTAATTTATAGCGCTAATCAATCCGAAGTTCTGGTTAGTTTAATTATGACTATTGAACTAACAAACCATTACTTCTGAAAAACTCTTACATAATCAACCTTCATTGCTGCAGGGAAAACAGCATCATCTACTCCTTTTTTTCCGCCCCAGCCACCACCAACAGCTACATTTAAAATTAAGTGGAAGTTTTGATCGAATGGCCAATCGCCAGATCCTTTCTTGGTATTGTTAAAAGTGAGGTATTTTTGATCGTCAATAAAGAAATCGATATGATCTGCAAACCACTCTATCGCATAAACATGATATTCCGTATAAGGATTATTAACTTTTAAAGCCTTGCCTACCTGTGTTTTAATAACGTGGTTAAATTTTTCAGTATGTACTGTTCCATGGACGCTATCAGGATCGTAGCCTACATGTTCCATGATATCAATTTCGCCACTTTTTGGCCAGCTACCATATTTCGAATCGGTGGGAAGCGCCCATATTGCAGGCCACAAGCCCCTGCCTTTGGGCAATATGGCACGAACTTCTACCCTTCCGTATTTAAAATCAAATTTATTTTTCGTTACCAATCTGGCTGAGGTATAATGATTACTTTCTTTTTCTGCTTTTACTGCAGTAATATTCAGACTGCCTTTTTTTACAATTGCATTTGCACTATCGGCATCGGTATAATATTGAAGCTCGTTATTGCCCCAGCCTTTTCCACCAACATCATAACTCCAGTTTTTGCTTAAAGGCAATCCGGCATCATTAAATTCATCTGCCCATTTTAGTTTCCAGCCCTGAGCAACCGGAGTTTTTTTAATCTCTTCGAAAAGTAGTTCAGGCTCGTTAGTCGTAATGTAATCTACCTTATGGGCTAAAAGCCACTGCATTTCGGGTACTGCATTTACCGTCCAGGCGTTTACGGTTAAACCTAGTTTTTGTGCATTTTCGATCCAGTTATCCTTTTGATAAACGCTATAATGATAATCAACACCTGTTAATTTATCGGCTTTCATCTGCTCAGCACTTATTTCTCCCCTCAAATAAGCCACTTTTGCTTTTGGTAATAATGCTAAAACGCGCTTGCAGTAATCGTAATCAAAACTGATGTATTCAACCCAATCGGTTACTTTTAACTTCTGTACCATTTCTACGGATTTACTGGTGACATCAATACCGCGTTCTTTGCTGATGAGCGATGGTTTGATCTCTAAAATCAGTTTGGTACTTTTCTGCTTTTTACCTTCTAATAGATAAGCTTCAAGCGTTGGAATTTTCTCACCATTGCTCATCGTTTTGGTCAATAGTTCATTATAACTAACTTTTTCAATCGTTAAACCCTGAAATTCCGGATCGTGGTTAATTACCAAAACACCGTCCGCCGTCATCCATACATCGAATTCTGAGCCATAACAGCCCAGTTTTACGGCTTCATTTAAAGAAGCGATGGAATTTTGAGGAAAATTATTTTTCTTCCAGGCGCCACGGTGTGCAATTACCTGGTTTTTATTCCAGTTAAATTTTTGAGCAAAAGAAGCAGTAAAAATGAACAACATCAGTGCAGAAATAAGTACTCGTTTCATGTTTTGGTATGATTATACAAAAAATCAAAAGTAGATTTTTATCAGAACACTAATTTAAAATCTATGTAACCTTTGTATTAATAAAAACAAGATAAAGATTTTAAATTAATATTTTCAACCACAGATGCACAGAGATAAACACAGTGTGTGCATCTGGCCATTGGCTTTATACTTTGTTAAATAAACCCGATTGAAGCGGAAACCAAAAGCTTTTTCTGCTTTTGTTGCAGCAAAAAGCGGGACTGAAAACAGCTATGAAACACTTCCCGCTGTTTTCCAAAGAATAAAAAATAACATCTCAATCATCGGTATATAGATAAACTATTTGAAATAAACACGTTACCTAAATATACTTTCCTTTCAATTGACTGGAACAATTTTTACATTTACGGTGACATGGTGAGCAACAACTACAGCGATTTATTACGGAAGATAGATGAGTTTATCCGCAAATTTTATTTAAATAAGATTTTGCGTGGCAGTATTTATGCCGCTGCCATACTTTTAGGGCTGTACCTCGTTGTTTTTTTAAGCCTTTATTACCTCAACCCAACAGCTGGATTTAAAACCTTTGTATTCTTTGCTTATTTACTGATTAGTGTATTGTTAGTTGGTTTTTTAATCATTAAACCTTTGCTTGCCATGTTAAAACTGAGTAAGTACCTCACTTTTAACGAAGCATCGGTTATCATCGGAAATCACTTTTCCGATATTAAGGATAAGTTACTGAACACCTTACAACTTCATCATTTATCCGAAAATCATCCAGAAAATAACCACCTCATTCTCGCGAGTATCGATCAAAAGATCCTTGAGCTTAAACCTGTTCCGTTTTACAGCGCTGTTAGCATTAACGATAACCGGAAGTATTTAAAGTATCTTTTTGTTCCCCTTTCTATTATTCTGTTAATTGCCATTATCGCACCTACTATTTTACGCGAGGGTACAAACAGTTTTTTTAAGTACGATGAATACATTGCACCTAAATCGCCTTTCAGTTTCACGGTTTTGAATAAGAATTTAACCGTTACCCAAGGTGATGATTTAACACTAAATGTCAAACTGACTGGTGATGAACTTCCTGCCGAAATTTACGTTGAAGACGGAAAAAACACCTATAAACTCGAAAAAAAGAACATCAGTAAGTTTAATTACAACATCGAAAATATACAGAGCGATAAAAAATTGATTTTTAAAGGAGGTGGCTTTAGCTCAGCTGCATTTACCGTTTCGGTTAAACCGCGCCCCGAACTACTGAATGCAACTGCAACTTTAAATTACCCTGCTTATCTGGGCAAAAAACAGGAGTTGATTGCCAATGTTGGCGATATGCTTCTACCCGAAGGCACAAAAGTTACCTGGAACTTTAAAACCGGTCAGAGCAGTTCACTGCTGTTTATTTTAAACGGAACCGAAAATGTTTTAAAAGTTGAGGAGAATGAATCAGTCTTTAATGCCACCATCAGAAATAATTCAAAATATAGCATCACACCTAAAAACCAATATGTAACAATCAGAGATTCGCTTTCTCATCAAATTACGGTTGTTAAAGATCAATCCCCTGGCATTTCTGTTGAAGAAAAATCAGATTCGGTGAGTAACAAAGCCTTGTATTTCAACGGTCACGTGACTGACGATTATGGTTTTAGCCGCTTAAGTTTTAAGTATAACATTAAAGAAAATAACCGGATTGTAAACACAGTTACCAAAAATATTGCGATTAAAAGCAATGCGACAGAAAATACTTTCTTCTATTTCTGGAATTTAAAAACTGCCACCGCCAAACCCGGCCAGGAGATTGAGTATTACTTTGAAGTAGCCGACAATGATGGCGTAAATGGCGCAAAAGTTACCCGGTCGGAAATTAAAACCTTTAAACAGCCTACCAAAAAAGAAACTGCCGAACAGGTAAACGCCAGCAACCAGGCCCTAAAAAAGAAGGTGCAGTCAGCCATACGTTTGGCCAATACCATCGAAAAAGAGAGTAAAAAAGTAGCTGAAAGCCTTATTGATAAAAAACAGATCTCTTTCGAAGATAAAAAGCAGATTGAAGCCCTTTTGGACAAACAAAAACAACTTGATGAAGCTGTAAAAGAAATTAAAGAACAGAACGACAAAAACATTCAGCAGCAGGAAGATCAAAAACAAACAGAAGAACTTTTAGAAAAACAAAAACAGATCAAAGACCTCTTTGATAATGTACTGGATGAAAAAACCAAAGAACTTTTGCAAAAGCTGCAGAACCTGATGAATGAGAAAAATAAAGATCAAACACAGCAGGAGCTTTCTAAAATGCAATTGGACAATAAAACCCTCAAAAATGAACTCGACAGGATTTTAGAACTTTATAAACAGTTGGAATTTGAACAAAATCTTCAAACCGATATCGATCGGTTAAATGAGCTTGCTAAAGAACAAAAAGAACTTGCAGAACAAACAAAAGACAAAAAACAGGACAATGAATCGTTAAAGCAGAAACAGGATGCACTTAACAAGGAAATGAAAGACCTGAAAGATGACCTGAAAAAACTGCAAGAAAAAAATCAGTTTCTTGAAAGGCCCAATCCTTTCGAAAATCCTGAAAAAGATGTGCAGGATATACAAAAAGAACAGCAGGATAGTAAAGATGCTTTAGATAAAAAGGATTCAAAAAACGCTAGCCAAAAACAGCAAAAAGCTGGTGAGCAGATGGAAAAACTATCTAAAAAAATGAGTGATATGCAGCAGCAGGGTGAAGAAATGGAAAACAACCTGAATGCTAAAGAGTTACGGCGCCTATTGGAAAATTTATTGACCACTTCTTTTGATCAGGAAAAAGTAATGCTTGCTTTAAAAAAAATGACCGCGGCAGATCCTTCCTATACCAGCAACGTTCAGAAACAGCGCAGCATTAAAGACAACCTTAAAACTATCGCTGATAGCTTATACAGCCTAAGTAAACGTGTTCCCCAGATAGAATCGACAGTTAACGAGGAGATGAACAAGATTAACTTCAACCTGGATAAAAGTTTGGAAAATTTGGGTGATAGAAGAACATCTGAGGCTAATCGTTTCCAGCAATTTACCATGACTTCTATCAATAATCTAACTTTGATGTTGAGCGAAGCATTAAGTCAACTGCAAAATATGCAGAAGAACGGTAAAGGCGGCAGCGGAAAAAAACAAAAACAAGGAATGAAGCAGCTCTCTCAAATGCAGGAACAACTGAATAAGAGCATGCAAAAAGCCAGGGAACAGATGCAAAAACAAGGTGGCAATCAAGGTACAGTCGGTAAAGGACAAATGAGCCAGGAGTTTGGTAAAATGGCGCAGCAACAGCAGATGATCCGCCAGGCACTCGAAAAGATCAACCGTGAAGAGAACAAAGATGGCACCGGTAAAATGGGCAACCTAAACGAAGCCATTAAAGAAATGAAACAGACTGAAAGCGATCTGGTTAACAAACGTTTGCAACAAGAAACCTTAAACAGGCAAAAAGAATTATTAACCAAATTACTAGAAGCAGAAAAAGCTGAACGTGATCAGGAAGAAGATTCAAAAAGAGAAAGTAAAGCCGCTAAGGAGTTCCCTCCATCCTATCAAAAGATGGTCGATCAGTTTAAAAAACAGCAACAAAATGGTAATGATATGCTACAGAAACTACCTCCTAGTTTAAATTATTATTACAAAAACAAAATTGCAGAGTATTTGAAATCGTTGAATATGGTGCATTAATATGATGCGAGAAGTCGTCATTGCGAGAAGGCTTTTTCAGCCGACGAAGCAATCTTACAACGATCGCTAATAGCCTGTGCATTAAGATTGCTTCGTGCCTCGCAATGACGGATCTTTTTATTTAAATATGTATTGGTACGGATGCTGTGTGGTTGAGATAACGACAACTATTTCTTAAGTTTGCAGCCATAAAACAAAAAAACAATGCCTGCAATATCATTTTTTACTGAATCAGTTAGCTATAATCTTCCTCAGAAAATAAAAGTAAAGAAGTGGATTAAAGCTACCATCGAGAAAGAAGGATTTAATTTGCAGGAACTAAATTTCATTTTTTGTAGCGATGAATATCTTTTAGGCATCAACCAACAATATTTAAACCACGATACCTATACCGATATTATTACTTTTGATAATTCTGAAGAAGAAAAACAGATTGTAAGCGATATTTTCATCAGCATTGAGCGTGTTAAAGAAAATGCCAAGACCTTTAAAACAGCAGAATTTGATGAGGTTTGCCGCATTATGATCCATGGAACCCTGCATTTACTGGGTTACAAAGACAAAGGAAAAGATGCCAAGACCCTGATGACCGAAAAAGAAGATGAGTATCTTGGTTATAGAGCGGTAGTTGGATTAGTTTAGTCTAAACTTTTTTCCTGATGGCATTCTGAGCGCAGCGAAGAACCCGGAGGCTCTGCGAAGCAAATCTTTTAATGATTATCACAACACCCCATTTCCATATCCTACCCTTTCTTGGACTTTGTACTCCATAATTTCCATGGCTTGCTAAGACAAGTAAATAATCCCATCTCAATATTTAATGGCGTTCGTCTAACAGTTAAGGGCGTTCGTCGACAATTAGTCTGTACTGGTATAATACACCTGGATTTCATGCAACATTTTCTGTCAACCGCAGTCTTATATTCAAAAAACAACAATTACATGCTGGGGTGTATATCCTGGACATTTCAAGATAAAGTTTAGTTTTAGTTAATGATTGAGACAGCGGCGGAGCGATTCCAGCCGCTGTTTTCTTTTATTGAAACTATTCACTAATACCAATGAATTACTGAATAGACAAACTAATGCATCAATATTCTGCCATTTTTAACTGGTATTAGCAGTCCTTTAAATTTAGAATATGCCGTTGCAACTAATTTATCCTTACCTTTGCACTAATTTTCCTTTATAAATCCGAAATACAAAAAAATTGAGCACACTAATTGCGGCAGAAGGCTTAGGGCATGGTTATCATGACGAATGGCTATTTAAAAATTTAACCTTAGGTATTAACTCTGGTCAGCGCGTGGCGTTGGTTGGAATTAATGGCGCGGGCAAGAGTACACTTTTGAAATTGCTGGCAGAAAGGTTCCCTCCACTCGAAGGTAAAATTGTAAAAAATAAAGCTGTTAAAATTGGTTTTCTTGATCAGGAACCACAGTTTACTGAAGGTTTCTCAATCAGCGACCATATATTTTCTTTAGAAAATAAACAACAGCAGTTGATTAAGGAATATGAAGAATTAATCGAAGACCCTAACCCAGACGAAAAAACACTTAACCGTTTATATGAAGAGTTAAGTGAACATAATGCCTGGGAATATGAGCACGAGATTAAAACCATTTTAAACAGAATGGGTATTACTCACCTTCAACAGAAAATATCTACCCTATCTGGTGGACAAAAGAAACGTTTGGCTCTGGCTAAACTTTTAATTGAAGACCCGGAAATTCTGGTGCTTGATGAGCCAACCAACCACTTGGATATTGATACCATTGAATGGCTGGAGAAATTATTAACTACCGGGCAAAAAACTATTTTACTTGTTACGCACGACAGGTACTTTTTGGATAATGTTTGTAATACCATTGTTGAGTTAGATAGAGGTAAGATTTATAACTATAATGGAAATTACGCTTACTTCTTAGAAAAGAAAAGCGAAAGAGAAGCTTTAGACGCAACAGTTTTACATAAGAACCAACAGCTATTAAAGAAAGAATTGGAATGGATGAGGCGCATGCCACAGGCACGTGGAACCAAATCTAACGCCAGAATCAATGCTTTTTACGATTTAGAGGAAAAATCAAAGAAAAAGTCTGATAATCAGAGTATTAACCTCCAAATGAAGATGTCTCGTCAAGGCGGGAAAATTATTGAGGTAGAACACATCAAAAAAGCATTTGATGGCCGTCCAATCATCAACGATTTTAGTTATACCTTTAAAAAAGGAGATAGAATTGGTTTAGCAGGAAAAAATGGTACTGGTAAATCTACTCTGCTAAATATCATTACGAGTCAATTAAAGCCAGATGCTGGTAAAGTTGATACTGGGGAGACAACTGTTTTTGGTTATTACAAACAAGGTGGTTTAACTTTCGATCCAAAGGAGAGGGTAATTGATATTGTAAAATCGGATGCCGAATATATTAAGATGGCTGATGGTTCAGTAATTACGGCCTCTGCCCTATTAACTCTATTTCTCTTCCCGCCAAAGAAACAACATGGCATGGTTGAGAAATTAAGTGGTGGTGAAAAGAAACGTTTGAACCTGATGAAGGTGCTCATGCAAAATCCGAATTTTTTAATTCTGGATGAACCAACGAACGATCTTGACATAGACACCCTGAACGTTCTTGAAGAATTTTTAGAAAACTTTCCAGGCATATTAATGTTGGTTTCTCACGACAGGTACCTGCTCGACAAAATGAGTGATCAACTATTTATCATGGAGGGAGAAGGTGTTGTTAAAATTTATAATGGTAATTATTCAGAGTACCGTTTAAGTTTAGAACAGCCAAAAGCAAAAACAGAAACTAAAAAAGGACCCGCCCCGGCTGTGGAACAAGCACCCGTTAAAGCTGCAAAAAAACTAAGTTTCAAGGAGCAAAAAGAATTAGAAGATAGCGAAAAAGGAATTGCGGAAACAGAGAAAAAAATAGCATTACTTAACGAAAGTTTAGTTAAAATCGATGCGACCGACTATGTAAAAATCCAGGAAGTTTCCAGCGAAATTGAAACCCTCCAAAGTAAACTTGACGAGTACACCATGCGTTGGCTCGAACTTTCAGAATAAAATAAAGCAATTCAAACCTAATTTACACGTTATGTTTCACGTGGAACGTTAATAAAAATTGCAAGTTTATTCGAGCAAACGAATGAATGATAAGATTACTAATAGGTCTTTAACTATATTCAGACTGAATGTGATTATTAAAATATTACAACTAAAACTATACACGATGCTGAGTTTATTTCAGCATCTTATAAAAGTTAAAACCAATTGTTCCACGTGGAACAATTAAAGAAATATAATATAAAATGTTTTCAAAATACGATTTGATTGTTGTTGGTGCTGGTCATGCAGGCTGTGAAGCTGCTGCCGCTGCTGCCAATTTAGGATCATCTGTTTTATTAATTACAATGAACATGGGCACCATTGCCCAAATGAGTTGTAACCCTGCTATGGGTGGTGTGGCTAAAGGACAGATTGTTCGCGAGGTGGATGCAATGGGTGGTTACTCAGGTATAATCTCTGATAAATCGACCATTCAATTTAGAATGCTCAACAAATCTAAGGGTCCTGCTATGTGGAGTCCTAGAGCACAAATTGACAGAATGCGCTTTGCAGAAGAATGGCGTTTAGCATTGGAGCGAACACCTAACCTTGATATATGGCAAGACAGTGTTGTTGGTTTGTTGGTAAGAGAAAAGACAGTATATGGTGTTAAGACTTCTTTAGGTATTGAGATAGAAAGTAAAGCAGTAGTACTTACCAATGGAACATTTTTGAATGGTGTAATGCACATCGGAGAAAAGAAATTTGGAGGAGGTAGGACAGCTGAAAGAGCATCAACCGGTATTACCGAACAACTGGTTGAATTAGGCATGGAAGCAGGCAGAATGAAAACTGGTACTCCCCCACGCGTAGATGGAAGAAGTTTGGATTACACCAAAATGGAAGAACAATGGGGTGATGAAAATCCAGGTAAATTCTCCTATACAGATACCGAAGTTTCAACCGATCAACGTTGTTGCTGGATCACTTATACCAATGGAGATGTTCATGAAACTTTAAAGGAAGGTTTCGAAAAATCGCCAATGTTTACCGGGAGAATTAAAGGTTTAGGTCCGAGATATTGTCCATCTATTGAAGATAAAATTAATCGTTTTGCTGAGCGTGACAGACATCAGATTTTCGTTGAACCTGAAGGATGGAATACCTGTGAAATTTATGTAAATGGATTTTCAACATCACTTCCGGAAGATGTACAATTTAAAGCACTAAGATTAATACCAGGTTTTGAGCAGGCAAAAATGTTCAGACCCGGCTATGCCATTGAATACGATTTCTTCCCACCTACCCAACTGTCTTTAACATTAGAAACGAAATTGATCAGCAATTTATTTTTAGCCGGACAAATAAACGGAACTACAGGTTATGAAGAGGCGGCTTGCCAAGGCTTCATGGCTGGTATAAATGCGCATCAAAAAATTACAGATAAACATGAGTTGATCATGAAAAGATCTGATAGTTATATCGGTGTTTTAATTGATGACCTGGTAACGAAAGGAACAGAAGAACCTTATCGCATGTTTACCTCGAGAGCAGAACACCGCTTATTATTAAGGCAAGATAATGCCGATATCCGCCTGTCTCCTATCGGACATGAATTGGGTTTAATTTCTGACGAGCGTTTAGAAAAGGTAAATCAGAAAATTGCAAATGCTGATGCTTTGGTTAAGTTCACCAAAAACCAGGGCATAGAAATGAGCGATGCCAATCCAATGCTTGAAAGTTTAGGATCAAGTGTTTTAAATCAAAATGTTAAAATACACAGCCTGGTTGGTAGACCTCATGTTGGTTTGCCCGACCTGATCAAGGTAAGCAAAGCGCTTGCAGTAGTAACAAAAGATTTAGACAATGAGACTATTGAACAAGCCGAAATCAAAATTAAGTATGAAAGCTATTTTGAAAAAGAAAATGAAATTGTAGCCAAAATGCTGAAGATGGAAGACAAAGAAATTAAACCAGATTTCGACTACAATAAAATTGTTTCCATTTCAAAAGAGGCCAGAGAAAAATTATTTAAAATCAAACCACGTACTTTAGGTCAGGCTTCACGAATTTCTGGCGTTTCACCTTCAGATATATCAGTTTTAATGGTATATATTAATAAGTAATTGATTATCAATACTTTAAGTAAATTAAAATAAACTTAAAATAAAGCGATATAAGCTTAAAAAAATATTTTTTAATGTTACGGTTCCAAAAAGTATAAAAATTCGTCAGAACGTTTAAAATATGCCAAATTTAAAAACTCAATACTTTAACCTTAAAAATTTAGCGGTTGTGTTAACCTCGCTCCTATTTTTTGGTTGTGCAAGTATCCAAACACCACAAGGTGGTCCAAAAGATACAAAGCCACCAAAAGTTTTAAGCATGACTCCAAAAAATCAAACGAGGAATTTTAATGCTAAAAAAATTGTGATCGAGTTTGATGAATATTTTAATATTAAAGATGAGTTTAAAGAATTTTCGATTTCTCCTGATCAGGAAAAACTTCCGGTTTTAAAGAAGCGTCAAAAAAGATTAGAAATTGCACTTCAGGATTCTTTGGAAAAAAATACAACCTATACTTTAAACTTTGGAAAATCGATAGCCGATGTCAACGAAGGAAATGTCGTTAAAAATCTATCTTACGTTTTTTCAACCGGTCCAGAAATCGATTCTTTATCCATCAGTGGTAAAGTAATCAATTCGCTAACTGATGAACCAGAGAAAGAAGCTACTGTGTTTATACTGCCACTCGAACGAGATACCATATTCGGAAAAAGACGCCCTTCCATTTATACTACTACCGATAGTTCCGGAACTTATAAACTGAACAACCTGAGAAAGGGTACATATAAGGTATATGCCATTAAAGAAAGCAGTGGTGGTGGTGATAAAATATACCAGCAGATTTCAGATGAAGTTGGATTTATAAAAGAGCCGGTTATAATTGTTAAGAATATAGAAAACATAGATCTGCAGATCTTTAAAGAATTGGCTCCAGAATTCCGTGTATTAGACCGGAAACTAAATAATGACGGTAGCATATCGATTATCTTTAATCAGCAGCTTAAAAGCCCTAAAATTACGGTTACTGATCCTCCTGCGGTTGACGTAGGCAAATACGTCCAGTTCACTAAAAATAATGATACGGCAAAAATATGGTTAAAAGACATGAGTTTTGATTCAGTAAAGGTTGCTATTCAGGATCAAGGCAAGATTTTGCAGACGTTAAACTTTACCAGGGGTAAAAAAGATACTTATACACGCGATTTAACCATAGCAGATAACCTGTCCGGAGGTAAATTAAATCCGTTTCAGCAATTAACGCTGACTTTTCCATTTCCGATGACAGGTGCTGATCCATCCAAGATTACCCTACTGGAGGACTCTGTAAAAAGAACGAACTTCGAATTGGTAAAAGACAGTGTAGATCAACAGAAATACTACCTGAAATATCCCTGGAAAACTAAAAGAACTTACGACTTAAAAATAGGTGCAGGTGCGTTTACGGCTATATTTAATGCAAAAAATAAAGATTTATCCAAAAAATTTACGCTGGAGAGTTCAGACGCCTACACTACCCTGGTATTAAATGTAACTGTTCCGGATACGTCGAAAAGCTATGTAATTCAATTTCTTAATGAAAAAAAAGATATTATAAAATCTTTTCCGGTCAGTAAAAATACTAAAGTTACTTTTTCTAAATACCCTGCAGGTAAGTATATGCTCAGGGTAATTTACGATGACAATAAAAACGGAATCTGGGATACAGGAAGTGTTAAAGGCGGTTACCAACCCGAAAAAGTTTGGTACTTAAAAGCATTAATGGATTTAAAACCCAATTGGGAACGGGAAGATCCTCTAGTGATACCTGCACCTCCAATTAAGTAAAAAAATAGTCATCTCGACTGGAACGGAGAGATCTATCCCGAGACAGATTTCTCCATTCCGTTTCACTTCAGTCGAAATGACGGAAGCTATTCGGTAAACCAGCCCGAATACATAACATAGTTATCAGGAAGTTTATTCAACAAAGCCCTTTGCTCATCAGTAATGGGCTTTATTTTTTTTGCAGGTGTACCAGCATACAAATAGCCTGTTTCGCAGATGGTATTTTCCAGTACTACAGATCCGGCAGCAATAATACAATACTCTTCTATCACCGCATGATCCATTACTATAGCGCCCATGCCGATCAACACATTATCCTGAACAGTACAACCATGTACGATTGCATTATGACCTACAGACACTCTATTACCGATGTGTGTAGATGCTTTTAAGTAGGTGGCATGGATTACTGCACCATCTTGTATATTAGATTCATTTCCGATCGTAATCGCATTTACATCGCCTCTAATCACGGCATTAAACCATACTGAACATTTATCACCTATTATTACATCACCAACTATGGTAGCATTCTCTGCAATGAAATTGTCTTTTCCAATTTCAGGATATTTATCTTTTACGGGTAGTATTAAAGGCATAATATAATGTAAGATGGTTGATGAAAAATGGACGTGTTAAAGTTCCCTTAAGGGGATTTAAAGGTGTACTAAAAAACAGTATCTACCAGTTCCTTAGCATGTTCCGGATAATCTGTAGTATAATGTAATCCCCTACTCTCTTTTCTTTGCATCGCTGATTTAATCACCAGGTAAGCCGTTTGGATGACATTCCGTAGTTCGCAAAGTTTAACCGAAACCTTATTCTTTTTATAAAATTCTTCTGTCTCCTGGTAAATTAAAAACAAACGGCGATGTGCCCTTTCTAAACGGAAATCAGAACGTACAATGCCTACATAATCACCCATCACTTTTTGCAGCTCTCTTAGGTTATGTGTTACCAATACATCTTCATTACTTTGGGTAACCCCTTGAGAATTCCATTCAGGAATGTGATCCGGAATAATATTATTTTTAAAGTTCTCAATAGCATCCTGGTAAATGCGGTGTGCAAAAACTGTTGCTTCAAGTAAAGAATTGGAAGCCAAACGGTTAGCACCATGCAAACCAGTTGAAGAACACTCTCCACAGGCATACAAATTTTTAATTGAAGAGCGACCATATTCATCAACCAGAATACCACCACACATATAATGAGATGCAGGAGTAACTGGTATATAATCTTTTGTCATATCAATCCCTATAGATAAACATTTAGCATATATATTAGGGAAGTGCTTCAGAATATCTTCCTTCTTACGCATCGTAATATCCAAATAAACAAAATCATCACCTGATTTCTTCATTTCATTGTCTACCGCACGTGCAACAATATCGCGTGGTGCTAAAGATTTACGTTCATCATATTCATGCATAAATTCCTCGCCACTCTTACGTCTTAAAACGCCACCAAAACCCCTCAACGCTTCTGATATTAGGAACGATGGATACTCTCCAGGATGATACAAAGCCGTTGGATGGAACTGAATAAACTCCATATTCCTCACTTTTCCTTTTGCCCGGTAAACCATTGCCATACCATCTCCCGTTGCAATAACCGGATTTGTTGTGGCCGAATACACATGTCCGGCACCACCCGAAGCCATCACAGTTACATTTGCCACAATCTTTTCCACATCGTTAAGCTCTGTGTTAAAGGCATATATACCATAACAGTTAATATCTTCGGTACGTTTATCCACAAACTCACCTAAGTGATGCTGTGTTATCAACTCCAGCGCAAAGTAATGTGTTAATATCTCTATGTTGTTATTCTCATGTATTTCACTTAGTAACACCCGCTCAATCTCATATCCGGTGATATCTTTATAGTGCAAAACGCGGTGTTCTGAGTGACCACCTTCTTTAGCTAAATCGTAAAAACCAGCGTTATCCTTATCGAAATTTATACCATAGTCAATGATCTCCTGAATACGCTGAGGCCCCTCTTTTACAACGATTTCCACAATTTTTTCATCGCATAATCCGTCACCCGCAATCAGTGTATCTTCTATATGTTTTTCAAAAGAATCACCTTTATCCACCACAACTGCAACGCCGCCCTGAGCGTATTTTGTATTCGATTCGTCTTCATTCGACTTTGTAACAATTAAAACCTTACCGAACTTTGCAGCTTTAAGTGCAAAACTCAAACCCGCTATACCTGAACCAATTACCAGAAAATCTACTTTCCTCATTAATAAAAACATTTACTTTATCCACGATGTTAACAACTAGTTAATAAATGTTAACTCTGTGTCTAAATTATCCTAACAAATAAATTTGAATGTTTAAAGCTACTCTAAAAACACAATTTGCCACAATCTTTTGCACTATTTTTAAGCAGCTTTATATAAGTAATTAACTTTTTACCCACTTATAAACAATTAACATTCCAGTATTGATAAAAATTGAACCGATTTTCGATAACCCTGGAAATCAAACTTATGATGTTATAAAAATGTAATCTAAATGTTAGTAAACGATTAACAACTTATATAAAAGAAAGAATTTTATCAACTTGCCAACATTATTAACACACTAATAAACAAACAAGATTTATTTATTTAAAATAACTTATTAATTATTGAGACGTGGAAAGCTTTATCTTTGGCCAACGTCAAAATTCAAAAAAGGAAAATTTTAAAATGAACATAGATGTCTTAGAAGAAATCAACAAAAAAGGTTTCGCAGAAGAAGAAATTGATCCTACACTTGATCTTTTTGCAGAGATTGAGAAATTAAAAAAGGAAAAGAATGCCATCATCCTGGCACATTATTACCAAGAGCCTGACATACAGGATATTGCGGATTATATTGGCGATAGTTTGGGCTTATCTCAGGAGGCTGCAAAAACAGATGCAGATGTAATTGTTTTTGCAGGTGTGCATTTTATGGCCGAAACGGCGAAGATTTTATCGCCTGAAAAAACGGTTTTATTACCTGATGTAAAGGCAGGATGTTCATTAGCAGATAGTTGTCCGCCGCATTTATTTAGAAAGTTCAAGGAAAAATATCCGGATCATCTGGTCATCACTTATGTAAACTGCACGGCCGAATTAAAAGCTTTAAGTGACATTGTTTGTACAAGTACCAACGCGGTGCAGATTGTAGAGAGTTTACCGAAAGATCAAAAAATCATTTTTGGCCCGGATCGTAACTTAGGTGCTTACGTTGCGAAAAAAACAGGTAGGGATCTTGTATTATGGAACGGTGCCTGCATGGTTCATGAAATTTTTTCGCAGGAGAAAATTACAAAACTGAAAGAACGTCACCCGAATGCGAAATTTATTGCGCACCCGGAATGTGAAGAAGTAGTTTTAAAAATGGCTGATTATATCGGTTCAACAACGGGACTTTTAAAATATACGATTACCAATCCTGCTACCGAATTTATTGTAGCTACCGAAAGTGGAATTATCCACCAGATGGAAAAAGCAAATCCGACAAAGACGTTTATACCGGCGCCACCAAATAACAGCTGTGCCTGTAACGATTGTCCGTATATGAAAAGAAATACTTTAGAAAAACTATATTTATGTATTAAAAATGGTCTGCCTGAAGTAACTGTTCCTGAGCATATTATTGAACAGGCGCGTAAACCGATCCAAAGGATGTTGGATATTTCGGCTGAATTGGGGTTGTAAGCCTGACTTCCGAAGTTTCCCAGAGTCCGCAGGCTGGCAAAACTTCGGAAGTCTAATTTTTTATTTATGGAAAAAAACAACATCCTTAAAAATTACTCAGGCTTATTATGGCTTTTGGCAGGTATTACTGTTGGAAGCATAGTGGGTTTAATTTTTGGAAAAAGTGTTGAAAGTATTAAACCCCTGGGTGATATATTTTTGAACTTGTTGTTTACCGCGGTTATTCCATTGGTATTTTTTGCAGTTTCATCAGCCATTGCAAATATAGACAGGACTAAAAAACTAGGGAGATTATTAACCGTAATGGTTTTGGTTTTCCTGGCAACAATACTGATTTCTGCGATTTTAACACTGGCAGCGACATGGCTTTTTCCGATCCATCAACAATTGGGAAGTGCAACAATACCGACAGAACCTGAAAAAATTCAATCATTTGGCGAACAAATGACACAACTTTTAACCGTAGGTGAATTTTTCGAGATCGGAAGTAGAAAAAATATGCTGGCACTGATTATTTTTTCAGTTTTGGTGGGATTTTCTACTTTATACGCAGATAAGGAAGGTGAGGGCTTTAAAAAATTCCTTGTTTCTGGTAATGAAGTGATGAAAAAACTCATTATTTTAATCATGAAACTCGGGCCGATAGGTTTAGGTGCCTATTTTGCCTATCAGGTTGGTGTATTCGGTCCACAGCTTTTTGGAACCTATGCAAAAGCTTTAGGTTTGTATTATGGTGTTGGGGCATTTTATTTTATTGTTTTTTTCACTTTATACGCTTTCGTTGCAGGTGGATTTAAAGCCATAAAAGTATTTTGGAAAAATAATATTGTACCTTCTTTAACTTCTATCGGTACCTGTAGTAGTATTGCCACTATTCCGGCTAATTTAGAAGGAACAACAAAAATGGGAGTGCCTGCTTACATCACCAATGTGACGGTTCCTTTGGGATCAACTTTGCATAAAGATGGTTCGAGCATTAGTTCAATCATAAAAATTGCGGTGGTTTTTGCCATTTTTGGTAAAGATTTGGTACATGTGGATACCATTATTTTAGCCTTAGGTATTACGGTTTTGGTGAGTATAGTAGAAGGTGGAATACCAAATGGAGGATATATTGGGGAGTTATTAATGGTTTCGGCCTACCAATTGCCACCGGAAGCTTTGCCACCCGCAATGATTATCGGAACTCTGGTTGATCCGATGGCTACATTGTTGAATGCTACCGGCGATAATGTTGCAGCGATGTTAATTGCCAGGTTTACAGAAGGTAAAAATTGGATGGAAAATATTAAATAGATAAATCCGTCACCCTGAACTTGTTTCAGGGTCTTATTTGTTAAGATGCTGAAACAAGTTCAGCATGACGATAATT
Source organism: Pedobacter sp. MR2016-19 (assembly GCF_014947265.1). NCBI lineage: Bacteria > Pseudomonadati > Bacteroidota > Sphingobacteriia > Sphingobacteriales > Sphingobacteriaceae > Pedobacter > Pedobacter sp. MR2016-19. The sequence continues at coordinate 390,378 of NZ_JADCNK010000001.1, read as the reverse complement.
GTAATATAATTTATGTTTGAAAATAAAGAGCGTACAGATATTAATGAATTAGGCGAATTTGGGTTGATTAAACACCTGACTACTAATTTTAAAATTAAAAACGATTATTCGGTAAAAGGTGTGGGCGATGATGCAGCCGTTTTGGATGCAAAAGGAAAACAGACCTTGATTTCGACCGATTTATTGCTGGAGGGAATTCACTTCGATTTGGCTTATGTGCCTTTAATGCACCTGGGATATAAAGCAGTGCAGGTAAACTTGAGTGATATTTATGCGATGAATGGAAAAGCCAGTCAGATTACGGTTTCGCTGGGTTTATCAAGTAAATTTCCGCTTGAAGCTGTAGAAGAAATTTATAAGGGCATTGAGCTGGCCTGCAATAAATATAACATTGATTTAATCGGTGGCGATACTTCCTCAAGTAAACAAGGTTTGGTTATCAGTATTACCAGTATTGGTTATGCGGATGCAGATAAAGTAGTGTACAGAAATGGTGCTCAGGAACATGATTTATTGTGTGTTTCTGGTGATTTGGGTGGTGCTTATTTAGGGCTGCAAATTTTAGAAAGAGAGAAATTAATCTATCTGGAAAATCCACAGATCCAACCAGATTTAGAAGATAAAGATTATATCATCGAAAGACAATTGAAACCTGAAGCCAGGATGGATATTATTGCACTTTTAGATGAAATGAATATTAAGCCAACCTCTATGATCGATGTTTCGGATGGCTTGGCTTCTGAAATTTTGCACCTGGCAGAACAATCAGATAAAGGAATGACCATTTACGAGGAGAAAATACCTTTAGATCCAATGACTTATGAAACTGCCCGCGAGTTAGGTTTAGATCCAACGGTTTGTGCTTTAAGTGGTGGTGAAGATTATGAATTGTTGTTTACCATCAGTCAGGAAGATTATAAAAAACTGAAACATGATGTAGACATCACCGTAATTGGCCACGTTACCGATAAAAATTCGGGCTGTAAAATGGTTTCTAAATCAGAAAAAGTACACGAGCTGAAGGCTCAGGGCTGGAATGCTTTTAATAAATAGACTTTAGTTAAAAACGACATGTCGTCATCTCGACTTTAGCGTAGCGAAATGGAGAGATCTGCTGATATAGATTTCTAGACTCGTTGCACTTCGCTCGAAATGACGACATTGTTGTTTTAAAACCTTTTTTTGTATAAATTACAGAAATCTGACGACTTTGCCTTATAATTATGAAAATTATAAATCTTGCGTTTCGTTAATATCCAAATATTTCGCATCAATCTGTTTAGTAGCTTTCGCACCCAATTTCTTAATCTTTTCAGAAGTATTGGTTAGATTACCCGCGCCGATTGATAATTTGTTAATGGCTTTATCATAAGCATCCTGTCCGTTTTTGATGTATTTGCCAATGTTTTCCATGTCGGCAACAAAACCCACAAACTTATCGTACATGCTGCCACTTAAACGGGCAATTTCCATTACGTTGCGGTTTTGGCGTTCCTGTTTCCACATACTGGCAATGGTGCGCAAGGTAGCCAATAGGGTTGACGGACTCACAATTACTACCCTCCTGTCCCATGCAAAATTGAAAAGTTCTGCATCTTTTTGAACCGCAATACTGAAAGAAGATTCGATTGGAACAAACAATAAAACAAAATCCGGAGAATTGATTTTATATAAATCCTGGTAGTTTTTAGCAGATAATTCCTGGATGTGATTCTTAATGGAGGCCAGGTGCTGTTTTACATAGCCTTCACGCTCTTCATCTGTGTCTGCTGATACAGATCGTTCATAAGCGACCAAACTTACCTTAGCATCAACAACAAGGTGTTTATCGTCCGGGAGGTCGATTACCACATCGGGCTGGTAGCGGCTACCTTCTGCGGAGGTATGAGAAGCCTGGATACGGTATTCCTGATCCCTAACTAAACCAGAACGCTCCAGTACCTTTTCCAGAATGATCTCTCCCCAGTTTCCCTGTTTTTTACTATTGCCTTTTAAAGCTTTGGTTAAATTATTGGCATCTTCCTGGATGAGTTTGCTTTGAATCTGCAGTTCTGAAATTACACCTTTCAAAATATTCCTTTCGTCCGATTCGGCTTTGTAAACCTTTTCTACTTTATCTTCAAAAGCTTTTATATTTTCTTTTAAAGGATTGAGAATAATATCGAGGTTGGTGCGGTTCTGTTCAATAAATTTGGTAGATTTTTCTTCCAGAATTTTATTGGCAATTAATTCGAAGTCTTTATTCAGTTTTTGTTGCGACTGCTCATAACTTAATTTTTGTTCAACTAATTTTTCTTTTTCGGCCAGGTAGAATGATCTGGTGCTTTCCAGCTCACGGTTGGCGTCGGCAAGCCGATCGCGTTCAGCCTGTAATTCATCAATTAAGCGTTGTTGTTCTTCTTTTAGCAAGGCAGTAATGTGATCTTTTTCAGTAGATAAATTAGAAACACGTTCGTCGGCTTTGGCTAAACTAATTTTTAAGACTTCATTTTCGCTTTTCATCCGTTCAAAATCTTCTATCGATACAACAGATAGTGCAGCCTGGGGTTTCTTTAGCAATAAAATGACCAGAACAATTAAAATAACAATTAGTAAAGCAATGCCGACAGTCTCCATAATGATAAAAATTTTAGTAAAAATGGAGATTTAAAATAGATATACCAAAAAAAATTAGTCAAAATGAAACATAAAAAAACGTAAATTTTTTCTATAATTGGCTATTAGTATTTTATAAATGAACGCATTAACTGTCCTTATTTCTTGTCCTGATCAAGTTGGTTTGGTTACCAATATTACCCGGGTTCTGGCTGCACATCAATTGAATATTATCGCCATGCGGGAGTTTGTTGATGAAGCAAATAAAGCGTTTTTTACAAGGATTGCCTGTACCGGAGATTTAGAAGATGCGGAAAAATTAAAGGGAAAACTTTTAGAAAATCTTCCCAATGCTGCAGAGGTTAATTTGATTACGGAAAAGGAGAAGCAGATTGCCGTTTTGGTAACTAAAGAGTACCACTGTTTGGCGGAAATACTGATCAAAAACCAGTTTAAAACTTTAGGTGCCAATGTTAAATGTGTCATCGGAAATTATGAAAGCCTGAGGGATTTTACTGAAAAACTGGGCATCCCATATTTTTATGTAGATCATAGCAATAAAGGTAAAAGTGTATTTGAGTCTGAAATAAAAGAAATTATCAATCAATTTGAGGTAGATTACCTGGTATTAGCCAAGTTTATGCGGATTCTGTCAGCTGATTTTGTAAAAGATTATGCGGGTAAAATCATCAATATTCATCATTCATTTTTACCAGCTTTTATTGGTGCCAATCCCTATCGCCAAGCTTTTGAACGTGGGGTAAAAATTATTGGGGCTACTGCACATTTTGTTACCGATAATTTGGATGAAGGTCCGATTATTACCCAACACACCAATCACGTTGATCATAATTTTGGCGTAAAAGAAATGGTTCGTGCTGGTAAAGAGATAGAGAAAAAAGTATTATTAGAAGCGTTGGAACTTATTTTTGAAGATCGCGTTTTTGTGAGTGGGAATAAAACGGTGGTGTTTAAATGATGTAAAATGTAAAATGGATGATGGAATTGATGTCACTCCTTTTCCACTGTTTGTCATACTGAATGCAATGAAGGATCTTTAAAAACAGAAATATAACAGTAAACTCAGCGTGCTCTGTGTTAAAAATGCTATAAGCTTTTCAGCAGCAGATTCGCTACATCTTCTCCTGTTTGAGCACCAATAGCAACGCCCATTCCGTTACACCTCGTGGCACAAAAGATATTCGGCTTAATCTCTTCTATAAGTGGTTCAAGAGTTTTTCCGAAAGCCATAATCCCGCTCCAGCGGTAATCAATTTCGTATTTAGTTGTTGGTAAAATTACTTCTTTTAGTAATTGTTCGAGCGCTGATTGAACTGGTTCCGTTTGGCCAAAAGCAGTAGTTTCTTCAGCTTTAAAATTGAGATTTCTGCCGCCACCCAATAAAATTCTGTTCTTTATATTTCTGAAGTAGTAATAACCTTTATCGTAATGGAAAGTACCTGCTATCTTTAAATCTTTAATGGGTTTGGTAATTAAAACCTGACCGCGGCCTGGGTTAATATCAATATCAGGGTAAAGATCTTTAATAAAGGCATTGGTTGTAACGATCAACCGTTTACAGAAAAAGTTTCCGTTTTTGGTGATCAAGCGGGAACCATTTGATTCTTCTTCAATACAATCTACCGTAAAATTGTTAAAAATGCTAATCCCGAGTTGTTGTGCATATTGGATTAAAGCAAACATCATTTTACCGCTGTCAATCTGCGCTTCATATCGGTTTTCTATCAAAGTTTCAATTGATTCGAAACCAAAAGCTTTTATTTTATTATTGCTAATGCTAAAAGCATTGGATCCAATAATGTCGTTAATAAGATAGTTATAATGTTCAATTTTGGATACACATGTGTCGGCCAAAAAATGGTGTTCCTGTTTAAATAATTCGTATCCGCCCAAACATTGGTAATCAATGGTTTTATCGCCCAATAAGTTACGCAGTTTGAGCAGACCTTTCCACCTTCTTTCTATCAGTGAGGCAAGCTGTTCAGGTCCGCAGGTTTCTTCCTGCACTATGAGTTCAGAAATACTACCAAAACATGCGAAACCCGCATTTTTTGTACTTGCACCAGCAGGGAAAAGGCCCCGTTCCAGTATCATAATTTTTAAGGATGGTACTGATTTTTTAAGGTGGATGGCAGCATTTAAACCCACAATTCCGCTACCGATAATAATGACATCATAATTTAAAAAGGATTCTTTTTCCCAGTATGAAAGATCAATTAACATAATATAAATGTACTGTTTTTTAACATTCAAATAATATGGGAACGCTTTTTGATATATGCCAAACGAAAAACATACATAAGAAAATGGGAGTTTATTTAATATTAATCATCCCGGTATTATTGCTGAGCATGTTTGTACAATGGCGGTTTAGAAACAAGTTTTCCAAGTATGCCGAGATGCAATTAAGCTCTGGTTTATCGGGCAAGGAGGTAGCAGAAAGAATGCTGCATGATAATGGGATATATGACGTGAAAGTGATGAGTACCGAAGGGCAATTAACAGATCATTACAATCCATCAGATAAAACCGTTAATTTAAGTACAGATGTATATTATAGCCGTAGCGTAGCGGCGGCGGCAGTAGCAGCTCACGAATGTGGACATGCAGTGCAACAGGCGAAATCCTATAACTGGTTACAGTTAAGAAGCAGCATGGTGCCGGTAGTGAGCATATCATCTAATCTTTTACAATGGGTATTATTAATTGGAGTATTGTTAATAGGTTTTACCGGAAACCCAATTGTTTTGGCCATTGGTGTAGTGGGTTTAACATTGGTAACCATATTTAGTATCATTACCCTACCAGTTGAATTTGATGCCAGTAACCGAGCATTGGCCTGGCTAAAAAATAATAATGGTGTAATGCAAACACAAGAAGAAAATGCGCAGGCTAAAGATGCACTTTGGTGGGCAGCCATGACGTATGTGGTAGCAGCCGTTGGTGCATTAGCCAATTTATTATATTATGCATCGATGCTTTTTGGAAGAAGCAGGGATTAAGAAATATCCAATTATGAAAAATACAAAGCGGCTGGGATAATAATCCTGGCCGTTTTTGGTTTTCCATCACCCTGACCTGTGGCGCAGCGGAAAGCTACATAGTATTTATTCAGGGTCTTTTTAGCATAGATATATATAAAGTATATTAATCAAACATTGGTTATTAAGTTTTATATCCAGTTTTTTTGGAAAGCAGGTTTTGTGGTAATAGGAGTGCTTCGGTCCCGCTCCCGCTTCTGCCGATAGAAAAATATCGGCATCCCGCTTCGATCGGGTTTAGGTGGCACGGGTAAGTTGGTACTATCTGGGGTTGCAGGGTGCAGAGGAAGGATTTATACGTTATGCTGTTAAACCTTTGATATTAGCAGAACCCCTGCAATTTAAACCTGATTGCAATGGAAAGCCCGTAAACGAGGAACGAGTGCGGACTTGGAATGAAAAGCAGGACTGACTTTAAAATGGAATCCTGAAATTGCTTTTCTAAAAAATGAATGTTGGTTTCGCCCTTCGACTACGCTCAGGGTGACAAAAATAAAGAAAAAAATTAATTTAATTTATAAGGGGCAACCAATTGAAATTCGGGAATATCGACATCGAATTGTGAACCGTCGATATCACGTTTCATCAAATATGTACCTTTCATGCTGCCCATATCAGTTTTTAGGTTACAACCTGAAACGTACACATGCGTTTCGCCAGGTTGAATAATAGGCTGCAAACCGACAACACCCTCACCTTCTACTTCCCTACGGCTGGAGTTCGAATCGAAAATTAACCATTGGCGGCGCATTAACTGCACAGCATAATCAGATAGGTTGGAAATTTCTACGCGATAAGCGAACATAAAATGCTCGTTGGCCGGATTTGAATATTCTGGCTGGTAAACTGTTTCAACTGAAACTTTAACCCCGTCTGTAATAGCTGTAACCATGATGATAACGAATGTATGAAAAAAGCTTTCAAAAATCAAGCCATTACCTTTGTAGCATCATAGTTGGCAAATTTTTCTGCCACTTCTTCTAAAATGCTGTAAATGTTGTTGATATCGGGCTCTGCCACCAAACGCATGCGGTAAGGTTTAAAATCTGGCAGACCTTTAAAATAGTTTGCATAATGGCGGCGCATTTCGAAAATCCCGGTTTTTGGGCCTTTCCATTCCAGTGATTTATCCAAATGGGTACGGCAAACTTCAATCCTTTCTTCAATGGTTGGTCCGGCAAGGTGTTCGCCGGTTTTGAAGAAATGTTTTACCTCTCGGAAAATCCAGGGGTAACCAATGGCCGCACGACCGATCATAATGCCATCTACCTCATATTCCATGCGCCAGTTGGCCGCTTTTTCAGGACTATCAATATCACCATTGCCAAAAATCGGGATTTTGATGCGTGGATTACGTTTAATTTCGCGAATCAAACTCCAATCGGCCTCACCTTTATATAATTGTGCCCTTGTTCGGCCATGGATGGTAAGTGCCTGGATACCCACATCCTGAAGTCGCTCGGCAACTTCGTAAACATTTTTGGTATTGTCATCCCAGCCTAAGCGGGTTTTTACGGTAACGGGCAAATGCGAAGCTTTAACTACAGCATCGGTCATTTTTACCATTTTATCAATGTCTTGCAGTAAGCTGGAGCCAGCACCTTTACATACTACATTTTTTACCGGACAGCCATAATTAATATCCACAAGATCTGGACCTGCGGCAGAAGCAATTTCTGAGGCTTCGCGCATGTGATCGATATCTCCACCAAAAATCTGAATGCCGATCGGTCTTTCATATTCGAAAATGTCAAGTTTTTGTCTGCTTTTTGCCGCGTCGCGAATTAAGCCTTCCGAAGAAATAAACTCGGTATACATCATGTCAGCCCCGTTTTTTTTGCATACGTAACGGAACGGTGGATCGCTTACATCCTCCATTGGAGCGAGCAATAAGGGGAACTCACCTAAATCTATATTTCCTATCTTAACAGACATTTTCTATCTTCAACGATTAATAAAACACACAAAGGTACAAATAATGAATTTTGTAACACCCATCCGCAAAGGCAGCCACCCACTTTTACAGATATTTTTACTTTGCGTTTACTGGGCAGCTGGTGCGGTAATATGCACATTATTAGGCTTTATAGCCATTGCAATTGTTTATGGCACCTCTATCTTTGGCGAATTTGGATCAATTATGAGTGGCGATCCTAAATTTATTACAGCCTTAAAAATAATCCAGATTTCTAGTTCTATAGGAATGTTTATTTTACCTCCTATTGTTTTAGCTTATACAGAAGGACAAAAACCAAATACTTTTTATGGGTTTAATAAGCCTAATTTTCTTCCTTTTGTTTTGGTTTTTGCCATTATGGTGGTGAGTATGCCCGTTATGGAATGGGTAGCTGTACTTAATCAAAAAATGGTGTTGCCAGAGTTTTTAAAGGGGGTAGAAAACTGGATGAAGATGAAGGAACGGGAAGCCATGAAAATGACCATTCAACTCATCACGGTGAGGAGCAACTGGGATTTTGTGGTTAACCTGATTATGATTGCGGTATTGCCTGCTATTGGCGAAGAACTCTTTTTCAGGGCAGGGCTACAGGGTTCGTTGAAAAAAATGCTGGGCAATCATCACATCGCCATTTGGAGTACGGCCATTATTTTCAGTGCAATCCATCTCCAGTTTTATGGATTTTTGCCTCGCATGTTGCTGGGTGCAGGTTTTGGCTATCTGTATTATTATAGCGGAAGCATCTGGTATGCCATGCTGGCGCATTTTTTAAACAATGCTTATGCGGTTTGTGCTGCTTTTTATATGCAAAAACATCACATGCCACTCGATAAAGCTGATGAACCGATTGGTTTTCCATGGTATGGCTATTTAATTAGTGCAATAATTACCATAGCTTTGTTTAAATTTTTTAAAGATAACGCAACACGTGAGCGAAAATTGGGTTAAAGTATATACCACCAGCGATGCCTTTGGGGCAGAGGTATTAAAACAGGGGCTAACAGAGGCTGGCATCCCGGCAGTAACAATAAATAAACAGCTCTCGGCTTATAATATTGGCGAAATAAATGTTTTGGTGAATAAGGTAGATTTCGATAAAGCCATAGAATACATCGTTGAAAACGAAATTGAATAACAGGCTAAACATCATCCATTTTACATCTCCCATCTTACATTTTTAACATGAAAACCAGGGCAATAACCGCTTTCTTTTTTACCATCGTAATGCTTGGCTCTATCTTTTTGGGGAGTTATGCGTTTACAGTCTTTTACCTCATTCTAAGTGTTTTATCCTTGTTCGAGTTTTATAAGCTGATCAAAAATTCAGGTATCAGACCACATCGAAATATTGGTCTGGCAGCAGGATCTTTAATCTTTTTAATGGCTGCAGGCTTACATTACTTAGCATATGATGTTAAATACCTGTTGCTTTGTATCCCACTAATTTTCTCGGTTTTTATTACTGAGCTGTACAAGAAAAACAAAATTCCATTCGCCAATATCTCCTACACTTTTGTTGGTTTTGTTTATGTAACCATTCCTTTCTGTTTTTTCCACGCCCTGGGCTTTTTAAAAAACTGGAATGAATATAACTTTCATTTACCACTCGCATTTTTATTGATGCTTTGGGCAAATGATACAGGTGCTTATCTGTTTGGTGTGAAATATGGTAAGCGCAAATTGTTCGAACGTCACTCGCCAAAGAAAAGTTGGGAAGGTTTTTTTGGGGGTATGTTTACCAGTGTTTTGGTTGGTTTTGGTTTATCTTTTCTCTTTACTGAAAGCCCGGCCTGGGTTTGGGCTGGTATGGCTGTATTAATTGCAAGTTTTGGTACACTGGGCGATTTGGTAGAATCGATGCTTAAACGCAGTTTGGATACAAAAGATAGTGGTGGATTGTTACCTGGACATGGCGGCTTATTAGATCGTTTTGATGGATTGTTATTGGCTGCGCCAGTGGTTTATGCCTATTTGTATCTGATCTTGTATTAAAGGTTTATTTATCGTCCTCGTTTGTAACGAGGATGAATGAGATTCACATTTGTAATGTAGTTTTTGTTATTAGCGATACAATCGCTATTCTCGCTAATCCTCGTTATAAACGAGGACTATAATGTGTTTCTTATGCTGTAGCCGTTACAACATAATATTCCCTTTCTACCTGCTCGCCTGTTTTGCTTTGTACCTGTTCGGTTTTTTTAAGGGTATTTTTAATTTTGAAACCCGCACTTTCTAATAATTCTTTTACTTTTTCTACTTCATAAAGCGTAAAGCCATAAGAAGTAAAAGGAAGATTTTGCATAAAGGTTTTATCGGCAAAACATAAGGCAAGGATGCCGTTTGGTTTTAAAGTGCGCTTAATTTCATTAAGGTATTTACTTGGATTGCTCCAGAAATAAATGGTATTAACGGTAAAAATTTTATCGAACTGATTATTTTCAAAAGGTAGCGTAACTCCATCCGTTAACTCAAAATGGACAGTACCTTTATCAACAAAATCCTGATTGATTTTTTCTGCTTCGACAATAATTGTTTCTGAAATATCAGCACCATAGTACCTTAGATTTTCTGCTTTGGATAATAGTTGGGCAATGTGCCCTCCGTTACCATGTCCAATTTCTAAAACAATATCATGGTTTTGAAGATTTAACGCATTAATGGCCGAGCTGGTCATTCCAAGATTACTGGCATGCATCATCTCTCCTGTTTTAATGCCATGTTCACCTTCAGGACAGCTTAATTGTTTCGCAATATTATTTAACTCTTCTTCTGAATGTTGATGCTCCATAATCAAATTTAGAGATTTAAATCTGATGATTTCTATATCACTTTAATGAAGATTTATAATATTACTTGATTACCTGTACCGGTTTTTTGTTTTCATCGATGGCCACAAAAGTAAAATCGCCGTGTACGGCCAATTCCCTTCCTTCGGCATACATCTGTTCGATATAAATCTCTACATTAACTTTTAAACTGGTGTTACCCACATGGCTTACCTTACCAATAAGCTCTATGATGGTGCCTGCAGGAATCGGTTTTTTAAAATCAATCCTGTCGCTACTTACGGTAACCATAATCTGCCGGCTAAAACGGGTTGCGGTGACAAAAGCAACTTCGTCCATTAAATGCATCGCTGTTCCTCCGAAAAGTGTATCATAATGATTTGTTGTATTTGGGAAAACGGCTTTAAAAATACTGGTTTTTGAATTTTCTATTCTTTTTTCTAATGTCATGGGGTAAATATATGATGAGTAAAAAGCTTTGACAACTTTCGTAGTTATTTTAAGTAGAAAGTTGCCAAAGTAAAAGAATTAATTCGCCTGAAGATCTGCTGATAACACTTCTTCAGTTTTACGCATCTCTTTTGCAGCTTCAACCATTTCGATCAATGCTTTTTTGGTTTCGTCCCATCCGCGGGTTTTTAATCCACAATCAGGGTTTACCCAAAGTTGTTCAGAGGGAATAACAGCCTTTGCTTTTTTGAGCAACTGAACCATTTCTTCCCTCTTCGGAACCCTTGGAGAGTGAATATCGTATACACCCGGACCAATTTCGTTTGGATATTTAAAATCGGCAAAAGCATCCAATAACTCCATTTGTGAACGCGAGGTTTCGATCGTGATCACATCGGCATCCATATCGGCAATATTCTGGATGATATCATTAAATTCCGAGTAACACATGTGCGTATGGATTTGCGTATCGTCTTTCACACCACTCGCTGAAATTTTAAAGGCTTTAACGGCCCAGTTGAGGTAAGTTTGCCAATCAGCTTTGCGCAATGGTAAACCTTCTCTAATGGCTGGCTCATCAATTTGAATGATTTTAATGCCTGTATTTTCCAGGTCACAAACCTCATCACGGATAGCCAGGGCAATCTGTGTACAGGTTTCTGATCGTGGTTGATCATTTCGAACAAATGACCATTGTAAAATCGTTACCGGACCAGTCAACATCCCTTTCATGTATTTTGAGGTAAGTGACTGTGCATAGGCGGTCCATTTTACCGTCATCGGTTTCGGACGCGAAACATCACCAAAAATGATCGGGGGTTTTACACAGCGTGAGCCATAACTTTGTACCCAGCCATTTTTAGAGAAAGCGAAACCATCCAGTTGCTCACCGAAGTATTCAACCATATCGTTACGCTCAAATTCACCATGAACCAAAACATCCAGATCGATTTCTTCCTGCCAGGTTACGGCTTTTGCTGTTTCTTTTGCGATGAGATCATCATACTCTTCAGTGGTAAAAGTTCCGTTTTTAAGCTTTGCTCTCCAGCTTCTTACCTCTGCCGTTTGCGGAAAAGATCCGATGGTTGTAGTGGCATAAATAGGCAAATTAAGCTCCTGTTGTTTTATTTTTCTAGTTGAAAATGGGCTTAAACGTTCCGAATCTTGCTCTTTTAAGGCCAAAACACGCGCTTTTACTTCCGGATTGTGGATGATTTTAGAAACTTTACGATTAGCGATCGCTTTTTTGTTTTCCTCAAGTTTTTGCAGGGTAGATGCAGGGCTTTCGTTGGTGATCAGTTTTTTTAAGGTAGCTACTTCTGCAATTTTTTGTTTCGCATAAGCCAGCCACTGTTTAATTTCTGCCGAGAGGTTTTGCTCATTGGTTTCATTGTCCAGATCAACCGGTGAGTGGATTAATGAGCAGGATGGTGCAATCCACACTTTATCTAATCCTCTTTTTTCTACCACCTGATTAATTATGGATACAGATTTTTCGAAATCACTTTTCCAGATGTTCCTTCCGTCTACTAAACCTAGTGAAAGGATCGTGTCGTCTTTTAACGAGGCTAAGACATCTGTCAATTGATCTTCTGCTCGTACCAGATCGACATGTAAAACATTTACCGGTAATGAAGCGGTTAGTGCTAAATTATTGCCTAAGCCTTCGAAATAAGTGGCTAAAACAATTTTTAATCTTGGGAAAGCCTTTCTAAGTTCCTTGTAAGCATATTCATAAGCTTTCTTGTCTTTTTCGGTAAGGTCTAAAGTCAAAAACGGCTCATCAAACTGAACATATTCTACATCCAAAGCATCTAAACGGGATAAAATCTCGATATAAACGGGAAGCAGATTTTTGATCAGGTCTATTTTTTCAAAGCCGGTTTCTTTTTCTTTTCCCAGTAAAAGGTAAGAAACCGGACCGATTAGAACAGGTTTGGTGGTAATACCCAATTGTTTTGCCTCGTAAAACTCATCGATAATTTTGGTTGAGAAAAGTTTAAAAGGCTGGTCTTTGTAAAACTCGGGCACAATGTAATGGTAGTTGGTATCAAACCATTTGGTCATTTCCATTGCTACCACATCCAATCCCTCTTTCTGATAGCCTCTTGCCATAGCAAAATAGAGATCAAGTTCGGAATTTCCTTTTTTCAGGATCACTTCGTTGTACCTTTTCGGTATTGCCCCAAAGGTTAATGAATGATCAAGAACATGATCATAAAAAGAAAAGTCGTTCGATGGAATGATATCGATTCCCGCTTCTTTTTGAAGGTTCCAATTTTCGTGGCGAATGTTTTTTCCCACCTGAAGTACATTTTTGTCCCCAGTTTTATCTGCCCAGTAATTTTCGCAGATTTTCTTTAATTCCCTTTGGCTACCTATTCGCGGATAGCCCAGATTTTGCGTTAGCATCTCTTTTAAAGATTAAGTAAATAAATCGTTTAAAAGCTCAAATCAGTATTTTATACTTTTCTGTTAAAATAAAAAAGGAAAGGTTACAGCACAGCCTGCCGACTCATCAGCAAAAAGCTTAAAGCAAGCATATAAAATTTTAATTTTATTGTGTACAATCAGACCTGACCAATTACTTTATAACGCGAAAGCACCGTCAATTCAATATAGGCAGGTCTCCTGACTTATTCCCGATCTTATCGCCTTCCCATCCCGGTAAAACGGAACAGTGGCATGAATGATAAGACCGTTGTCTTTTTGCTAAAGACAGAATTTACAGTTGCGCGACAGCTCGTGATTTGCACACGATTCCCTATTAATCCCGGTTGTAATTCCGGGAACCTGTATCGGTTGATGAAAAATAAAGTTAAGAACTTACATCAAGGCAAATGTATGGATTAGGATTTAAAGATTAAGGTATTTTTGTAAGCATTGATTTCGCCTCCTTCCAATCGATGGTATTTATTTCTTTAACCACAGATGCACACAGATAAACACGGATTTTTTATAAATATTAAGTCTAAAGCATCTTAAATCACTTGTAACAAATTTACAGCAAGCGGTTTTTGGTGCCGATTCTCTACTATATTTGATTACCTGACTTAAACTCTTATTATGATGAAAAACTACTTTAAAGGGCTTTACATTGCTTTTTTGATGGTAAATAGCTGTGTGGTACTGGCGCAAGAAGTACCCACGCCAAAATCGCATTTTGGTTTTGATATCGGCGAGGATTATCAACTGGCCAATTACACCCAAACAGAAGCCTACTTTAAAAAGCTTGCAACAGCTTCTAACCGTATTAAACTAGTTGATATTGGGAAAACCGAAGAAGGCAGAAGTCAATATATGTTAATTGTTTCTTCTCCAGAAAATCTGAAAAAATTAGACCATTATAAAGAAATTTCGCAGCAACTGGCCCATGCCGAAATTAGCTCAAAGCAAGCCACAGTGTTGGCGCAGGAAGGTAAAGCGGTAGTATGGATAGATGGAGGCCTGCATGCAAATGAAGTGGTTGGCACCCATCAGCTGATCCAAACGCTATATGAATTTGCCTCCAGAACTGATGCAGAAACTTTGCGTATTTTGGATAATGTAATCATTTTGTTTACTCATGCAAACCCTGATGGTCAGGAGCTGGTAAGCAATTGGTACATGAGGGATAAAGATCCGAAGAAAAGGACAACTTCCGGACTTCCTATTTTGTACGAAAAATATGCGGGACATGATAACAACCGAGATTTCTTTATGTTAAACCTTAAAGAAACACAGAATATCGGTCGCCAGCTTTTTGTGGAATGGATCCCGCAGATTATGTATAACCATCATCAGGCTGGTCCGGCAGGAACCGTTGTTGCAGGGCCGCCCTATCGTGATCCGTTTAATTATGTTTTCGACCCAACACTATTAACCAGTTTAGATGCGGTTGGTGCGGCGATGCACAACCGGATGAATGTAGAAAACAAGCCTGGTTATACGCAGCGTGGAGGATCGGTTTATTCTACCTGGTACAATGGCGGTTTAAGAACTACTACCTATTTTCATAACATGATTGGACTCCTGACAGAAATTATCGGAAATCCTACACCTTCTGAAATTCCATTGGTTCCTTCGAGATTACTGCCGAACGGCGATTCGCCAAACCCGATTACCCCAAGGAAATGGTACTTTAAAAACTCGATCGACTATTCGGTATCGTTAAACTATGCTGTTTTAAATTATGCACAACGTTACCGAGACGAATTGTTGTACAACATTTACCAGATGGGCAGAAATTCGATCGAAAGAGGCAAAAAGGATACCTGGTCTTTCTCTCCAAAGAAAATTGAAGCCATTAACAACGCCGCAAAAGTCGAAAAAGGTGCCCCGGTTGCCGGTGGAGATGCTGATTTTGGCCCAAGGCGACAGATAAGTATGAAAGCTTTTGATACGGTGATGAAAGCTCCGGCAAACAGAGATCCGCGCGGATACATTTTAAGTGCCGATCAGCCCGATTTTAACTCTGCCATTAAGTTTTTGAATGCATTGATCAGAACGGGAATTGTGGTGCAAAAAGCAAAGGCTTCATTTACTGTTGCGGGGAAAAACTACCCTGGAGGAAGTTATGTGGTAAAAACCGATCAGGCTTTCCGTCCGCACGTTTTGGATATGTTTGAACCGCAAGATCACCCAAATGATTTCAAATACGAAGGCGGTGCACCAATTCCTCCTTATGATGCCGCCGGATGGACTTTGGCATACCTGATGGATGTGAAGTTCGACCGTATTCTTGACGATTTTTCAGGACCTTTTGAAAAAAATCCTTATGGGGAACTCTTAAAACCAGAGCATAAACTGCCAAATGGATCAGGTTATGTGTTAAGTGCTGCACAAAATGATTCTTACACTGTGGTTAATGATTTATTGAAAAACAAAGTTGAGGTTTACCGCTCTACTGAAAATGGAGATTTTTATGTTTCATCAGCAGGAAAATCGGTGTTGGAAAAAGCAAATATTAAACTAAAAACTGCTGCTGCTCCAAAAAATAAAATTAAGGTCTCAACAGCCAGAATTGCCCTTTGGGATACCTACGGTGGTTCAATGGCCTCGGGTTGGGTGCGGTTTTTAATGGAACAGTATCATTACAACGCCACAGTAATCTATCCGCAGGACATTGATGCGGGAAATTTAAAATCTAAATATGATGTGATCGTTTTTGTGGGTGGTGCAATTCCATCGGTTCAGGGCGGAGGATTTGGAAACAGATCTTTTGGACAAAAGACGGAAGAAATCCCTCAGGAATTTAGAAACCGTTTAGGCAGGATCAGCACTGATAAATCAATCCCTGAGTTAAAGAAATTTTTAGAAGCTGGCGGCAATATTATAACCATTGGCAGCAGTACCAATTTAGCTTATCACTTAAACTTACCTGTTCGTAATGCAATGGTCGAAATTGTAAATGGAGAGGAAAAACGATTACCCGCTGAAAAATACTATGTTCCGGGAAGTGTGTTAAATGTTGGTGTAGATACTTCTTTGCCTACCAATTGGGGAATGGAAAAACAAGCTGACGTTTACTTCGATAATAGTCCGGTTTTTAAACTCACTGGCAACGCCATTGCTTCTGGTAAGATTAAACCTTTAATGTGGTTCGAAAATTCCACACCTTTGCGCAGTGGCTGGGCCTGGGGGCAGGCTTACCTGCAAGATGGGGTAACCGCTTTTGAAGCAAAAGTTGGGAAAGGTAAATTGATTGCCTTCGGACCCGAAATTACATTTAGAGCACAAACGCACGGTACTTTTAAGTTAATATTTAACCAGTTGTATAAATAGTTATAATTGAGTTTGCCATGTTGAACTTCCTGATCGGTCGTCATTCCCGCGCAGGCGGGAATCGTAATGCACCTGCAAACTACCAAGGCATTAAGATTCCCAATCAAGTTGGGAATGACGGTTCGTCGTAGCAGACCAATTATTAAGATTTTCTTGTCAATGTATATGAATTTTGTACAATAAATTGTCTCTCAGAATGACATTCTATGATTAATATAGAAGCCACTATCCTAAACAATAGTAGCTTTTTACTTTGGCCTTACTATAGCCAATTATAATCCGCTTAATTTTGTGTTATGAAAGTAGAAATCTGGTCGGATGTAATGTGTCCGTTTTGCTATATCGGGAAAAGACATTTTGAACAGGCGATAGAAAAATTGCCCTTCAAAAATGAAATTGAAATAGATTGGAAGAGTTTTCAGCTCAATCCGGAGTATCACAATACCAATAATGAAACGGTATACGATTACCTTTCGAGAAGTAAAGGAATGCCGGTTGAGCAAGCCAAACAAATGACTAAGCAGGTGGTTGATATGGCTGCAAATGCAGGCTTAAGCATCGATTTTGATACCAATATTCCAGCAAATACCTTTAACGCACATCGTTTGATCCACCTGGCAGCCAAACATAGTCTACAGGATTTAGCGGAAGAAAAACTGTTTGAAGCACATTTTGTAAATAGTAAAAATATCGGCGAAACCGATGTTTTAGTTGATCTTGCTGAAGAAATTGGGTTAAATCGTGCTGAAGCAGAAGAGGTTTTAAAAGGAGATCAATTTAGCGAAGCTGTTCGTTATGATATTTATGAAAGTCAGAATTTAGGTATTAGAGGGGTTCCTTATTTTGTAATGGACCGTAAATATGGCGTTTCAGGTGCTCAGCCCGTTCAGGCTTTTACCGATGCGCTTACCCAAAGTTTTACAGAATGGAAAGCTGCTCAGCCTAAAAACACACTTACCTCATTAAATAAAAATGATGATGCGGTTTGTGATGAAAATGGTTGTGAGATATAGATTTGTTTCCCGCAGATTACGCTGATCTCCGCAGATTTTTTTTCTGAGAAATCAATAGAAAAATCGTCATCTCGACTGGAGCGCAGCGCAATGGAGAGATCTGTATATATAGATTTCTCGGCTTCGTTGCACTTCGCTCGAAATGACGTTATCTAGAGGTTATCTCCATTAGCGATCCATCAACGCTGGTTTTTCAATGGGGTTAATAAATACTCCAAACCATTTACCCGTATTTCAAACATCGTAGCCATCAAATCGCCCAATTTACCTTTCGGGAAGCCCTTATCCTTATACCAAAGCAAATAACTTTCAGGGATATTGCAGATCAGGTAACCTTTATATTTTCCATAAGGCATTTGCATTTTCACTAAATCGAGCAATAAGGTTGGGTCTAACATTTTTATTTTAAGGTAGTGCTGATAATTTGAAAAACATTAATTCAGTCAGTTCATTGACCGAATTAACGTTAATTGAGTCAGTCCGTTGACTGAATTAATGTTTTTAGTCGATAAGTTCCAACGTTTCGATTGCTTCCTCAACGGTTTTTACATTATCAAAAGCAATCCTTAGCGTATTTTTTACTTCTTTTAAATTACACATCCGTGGATGGTTTTGTGCAAAAGTTAAAATCCTGGTAAAGGTATTCGAATCGAAATAAGCCGATTGTTTATCGCTTAGGAAATATCCCCGCAAACTATTTTTCTTGAAACTGATTTTCTCGAAGCCCAATTTCTTGCCCAGCCACTGCAAACGCACCACACTCAACATGGTTTTTACTTGTGGTGGAACTGGTCCGAAACGATCTGCCAGATGTTTTTCAAAAATGGCAAGTTCAGCTTCATTATCGAGTTTAGAAAGTTCTGTATATAAATTGTAACGCTCGGTAATATTGGTAATGTAGGCATCCGGAATATATAATTCCAGATCAGTATCTACCTGCGTAAAGCCCACAAACGGACGGGCAGGTTCATTTTCGAACAGACCTTTAAACTCCGCTTCTTTTAGTTCTTGGATGGCTTCATCTAAGATCTTGTGGTACATTTCAAAACCAATTTCTGCAATGAAACCACTTTGCTCTGCACCCAATAAATTTCCACTTCCACGGATATCTAAATCGCGCATGGCAACATTAAAACCACTGCCAAGATCAGAAAACTCTTCGATAGCACTTAAACGCTTACGGGCTTCGGAGGTTAAAGTTGATAAAGGAGGTGAGAGTAAATAGCAGAAAGCCTTTTTATTGCTCCGGCCTACTCTTCCACGCATCTGGTGCAAATCGCTCAAACCAAACATATGTGAGTGGTTGATGATGATGGTATTTGCGTTCGGAATATCTAAGCCTGCTTCGATAATGGTAGTGGCCACCAAAACATCTTTTTCGCCATTAATAAAATCGAGCATTACATCTTCCAGTTGATCGCCATCTAACTGTCCGTGCGCAATACCAATTCTTGCCTTTGGAACCAACTTCTGGATTAATCCGCCCAATTGCATCAGGTCGTTAACCCGGTTATGGATAAAAAATACCTGTCCGCCACGGTCTAATTCGAACTGAACGGCTTCCTGGATCAATTTATCATTAAAAACATGCAATTCGGTACTTACCGGTTGGCGGTTTGGTGGTGGTGTGCTGATGATAGATAAATCCCTTGCCCCCATTAAAGAAAAATGCAATGTTCTCGGAATTGGAGTCGCCGTAAGGGTTAAAGTATCAACATTTACCCTAACAGCTTTTAACCTTTCTTTTGCGGTAACGCCAAACTTCTGCTCTTCATCAATAATCATGATGCCGAGATCCTTAAATTTTACATCTTTGCTCAGCAAACGGTGTGTACCGATCAAAATATCAACTTTACCTGCAGCAGCTTCGGCCAATGTATCCTTGATCTGTTTACTGGTTTTAAAACGGTTAATGTAATCAACTGTAACCGGGAAATCTTTTAAACGGGAAGAGAACGTTTTGAAATGCTGTAGGGCCAAAATGGTTGTAGGAACCAGGATCGCTGCCTGTTTGCCCTCTGCTACTGCTTTAAATGCGGCACGTACGGCAATCTCAGTTTTTCCGAAGCCAACATCACCGCAAACCAAACGGTCCATTGGATGTGGCGATTCCATGTCTTTTTTCACATCCTGAGTCGCTTTTAACTGATCAGGAGTATCCTCGTAAATAAAAGACGCTTCCAGTTCAGTTTGTAAATAGCTATCTGGCGAAAATGCCGTTCCGGCCTGGGTTTTGCGCAAAGCATAAAGCTTGATCAAATCCCTAGCGATATCTTTAACTTTTTTTTTAGTAGTTTTTTTTAGCTTGTCCCAGGCATCCGTGCCCAGCTTATTCATCTTAGGTACGCCACTTTCCTTGCCGCTGTATTTGGCAATGCGGTTTAGGGAGTTAATGTTTACATAAAGCAGGTCGTTATCTGCATAAATTAAACGGATCATCTCCTGAGTTTTGCCATTTACCTCAACCTTTTCAAGTCCGGCATATTTGCCGATGCCATGATCAATGTGGGTAACATAATCACCAGATTTCAGCTCCCTTAAATCTTTTAAGGTAATGGCCTGACTCTTCTGATAACCTTTTTTAAGCTTGTATTTATAGTAACGATCAAAGATCTGGTGATCGGTGTAAAATGCGGTCTGGATCTGCGGATCTAAAAAACCCTCGCGCAACATGCTATTGATCGGCGTAAACTTGGCCGTTTTATCAATATCCTCTAAAATAGCATATAAACGCTCAATCTGCTTTGGCGAATCGGTAAAAATAAAATTGATAATCCCTGCCTTTTCATTCTCCTTTAGGTTATGGATCAGTAAATTGAAATCTTTATTGAACGATGGCTGTGGTTTGGTTTCAAATTCAAAACGGTTATCTGTTTTATAAAAGAACTGTTTGCCAAATTCTACCAAAGGGAAATCCTGAAGATGATCGCCCAATAATTTCTCGTCGCTAAAAGCAAATTTCGGATCAATCCATTCTGGGTTTTTATTCTTATCATCAAGCGAAAGTGCTTTCCAAAGCTCAACCGCTTTTTTATATCCCGCTTTAACAATATCAAGGGTAAACTCAACATCCTTAAACCACAGCTGGGTGTCCTGATCAATATAATCAAGAATGCTGATGTTACTTTCCGTTAAAAACTTTGCCTGAACGTTGGGCACAATGGTAAGCGACTTAACATCGGCAACCGAAAGCTGGCTTTCGATCTCAAAACTTCTGATGCTTTCTACCTCATCGCCAAAAAACTCAATGCGGTAAGGCAAATCAGAAGAGAAAGAAAATATATCTACAATACCCCCACGGATGGAGAATTGGCCCGGTTCGTAAACAAAATCCCTGCGGTCGAAATCGTAATCAATTAAAAACTCGTTGATAAAATCGATGCCCAATTTAGCACCTAAACTAATTTCCAGCGTGTTTTTTTCTAATGCAGAGCGGTCAATCACCTTTTCGGCAATGGCTTCCGGATAAGAAACCACAATTTTTCCGTATTCAGAATCGTGGTTCAGTTCGTTCAACACCTCTGCACGGGCCAATACATTTGCTGTATCTACCTGCGTAAAATCGAAAGATTTGCGGTAAGAAGAAGGAAAAAGTAAAACCTGTTTATCCAGCACACTTTCCAGGTCGGATTGAAAATAAGCCGCCTCTTCCCTATCCGGTAAAACGAACAGGATAGGCTTGTGTAACAGGAAATAAGAAGAAAGAGCAACAATAGCGTCGGCCGAACCCACCAATCCCTTTAATTGTATCTTTGGGTTTTTGGTCGCATTCAACGCTTTGGTAAATTGAGTTACCCTATCGTCGGTTTTGTATCTGTTTATTAAATCGCGAATGTTCAAGGCACAAAAATAAGCTTATCTTTTAATATTAACCCGCAATTTGTGTAAAGGTTTTTTTAACTATTTTTGGCAGGGTTGCGATGTGAAAATTAAATTAAGAAAAGAAATAAGTTCTTGTTCTTAGATTCCATTTCTCGTTTGGTCGAAATATATCCTCCATTCGTCGATTAAGGGCAAATTGATGTAACAAAGGTGGTGTTACAACCTCTAAATTATATAAAAAGTGAAACAATGAAACCATCATGATTCCAATAACACTAAAAATAAATCATGATAGCTTCATCACCATTGAAAATAAATGATAACTGATGAAATACGTTAAGAGCTTTCCACTAGAACTTTTTTTCTGGATAGCGGCTTTAGTATTACTGGCAACAGCGAATAGCCACGAGCATCATTTTACACTTTGTCCTTTAGCTAATTTAGGCTTTAAGGATTGGTGTCCGGGATGTGGTATAGGCAGGTCAATCAGTCATATTTTACATGGCGAATTTACCGAAAGCTTTTCCGAACACTGGTTTGGGTTTCCGGCACTTTTAACAATAGTTTATAGAATTTACACATTGATAAAAAATAAAAATAAATTTAAAATTTCAACCACAAATACATAGAAAACATGGATATATTTCAATCACCTCTAATGTCGTTACCAGGTATAACACCAGAGGAATACTCATATTTACAACAAGCAACAACCGGTTTAACTGAAGAGCAGTTGCGTAATTTCCTGATGGTTTACAGCAGCAAAAGAAAAAACCCATCAGATATGTTGATTTTCTGCTTAATCGGGCTATTTGCTGTTCCAGGTTTGCAAAGGTTTATCATCGGACAGATCGGAATGGGTATTTTATACCTCTTAACCGCAGGTTTATGTTTTATCGGATCAATTATTGACGTAGTAAACCACAAAACACTAGCTTTTGAACACAACCAGAAAATGGTTTTCGAAAGCTTGCAGATGGTTAGAATGGGTGGTGGATTTCAACAGGCAGGAAAATTCTAGCAGAATTATTATCTGATATTTAAACCTCGCAGGTTTCAGAAACCTGCGAGGTTTTTAATAGTAGAATAACCCTAGAGCCACACGCTTTGTTAAATAAACCTGATAAAGCGTAAAGACCGGAGCGAGGAACGAGTGAGGACTTGAAGCGATAGCAGGACTTTCACCTCCGAAGCGCACTCGCACGCTAATTTCCAAATAACATTTGACCACCTAAGACACTTGAGAACATCTAAGGAAAACGCTTTAACTTATTGCTGTCTCTTTTAGCTTTACAAGTTTTCGAAACCTGCAGGCTTTATTTATATTTATCGAATGAAATTAGCTGAAATTACCAATTATTTAGAAAGCATTGCGCCACTTAATTATCAGGAAGATTATGATAACTCCGGTTTGATTGTTGGCGATCCGAATATGGAAATCCGTGCTGCTCTGGTGGCTTTAGATTGCGTGGAGAAAATTGTAGACGAAGCCATTTCTACAGGCTGTAACCTCATCATTACCCATCATCCGATTGTTTTTAAAGGACTAAAAAAGCTAAACGGCAAAAACTACGTGGAACGTGTAGTGCTGAAAGCAATAAAAAACAACATTGCACTTTATGCCATTCATACCAATTTAGACAGCATCCATACCGGCGTAAATGCGAGGATCTGTGAACGTTTGGGTTTAACAGGCACGAAGGTACTTTCGCCAAAAACCGGACTGTTAAAAAAAATGGTTACTTATTGTCCACAGGCACAGGCTGAACAATTGCGGTCTGCATTGTTTTATGCAGGGGCGGGAAACATTGGCAATTATAGCGAATGCAGTTTCAATGCCGATGGTTTTGGCACCTTTAAAGGTAACGAAGATTCAGACCCTTTTGTGGGTGAAAAAGGTATCCGGCACCGGGAAAATGAAGTAAGGATCGAAATGGTGTACCCTACCCAGGCCGAGCGCAAAATTTTGCTTGCTTTGTTCGAAAACCATCCTTACGAAGAGGTAGCTTACGATATTTATAAACTCGAAAACAAACACCAACTGGTTGGTTCGGGTATGGTGGGTTGGTTGGAATACGACATGGATGCATACGATTTTTTACACCTGGTAAAAGACAGGATGCAGGCTAAAGTGGTTAGGCATACTGATGTAATTGGCAAAAGGATTAAAAAAGTGGCAGTTTGTGGAGGTTCAGGAAGCTTTCTGTTAAAAGAAGCCATTGCTGCCGGTGCGGATGCTTTTATTACCGCAGATTTTAAATATCACGAGTTTTTCGATGCAGAGGAAAAATTGATCATTGCGGACATCGGACACTTTGAAACTGAACAATTTACCTCAAATTTATTGCTTGAAATTATTCAGAAAAAATTTACTAACTTTGCAATCCGTTTAACGGAGCAAAATACAAACCCCATAAATTACTTGTTTTAATGGAACAAACCGTAGAACAAAAGCTAAAGGCTTTATACGAATTACAAAATATCCACACAAAAATTGATAAGATCCGCCAGGTACGTGGTGAATTACCAATGGAAGTTGCCGATCTTGAGGATGACGTTTTAGGATTAGAAACTAGAATTGCAAAAATCAAAGGTGAACTTGATGATCTTGAAGATTCGATCGTAACCCGTAAAAATACAATTAAAGATGCGCAAGCTGCCATCAAAAGATACGATACTCAATTAAAAGAAGTTAAAAACAACCGTGAATACGATGCTTTAACTAAGGAAATTGAAATTCAAGGTTTAGATATTCAGGTTTCTGAAAAGAAAATTAAAGAACACGGTTTCGAAATCACTTCTAAAACTGAAATCTACGAAGCAGCTAAAGCAGAGTTAGATGGCAGAAAGAAAGATTTAGAAGTTAAAAAAGGCGAATTGGATGTAATTACTGCAGAAACTGAAAAAGAAGAGCAGGATCTACAAAAGAAAGCTGATAAAGCTGAGCCTCAAATCGAAGAGCGTTTATTGGTTGCCTACAAACGTTTACGCAAAAATGCGGTAAATGGTTTAGCGGTAGTAACCATCGATCGCGATTCTTGCTCAGGTTGTTTCAACCAGATTCCACCTCAACGTCAGTTAGATATCCGTCAACGTAAAAAAATTATCGTTTGTGAACACTGCGGTCGTATTTTGGTTGATGAGGCTTTAACCCACGAAGTAGCCGAAGGTTAATCCGTAAAGAAAAAATAATTAAACGTCCCGATCTAATCGGGACGTTTTTTGTTTAGGTCTGTTTTTTTGCTCACACAAAACAAGAATAACTTTTAAGCGTTTAATGTAGATATTTGTTAACATGTGAAGCTATTGCGGCAGCACAGAACCAATCCGAAATAGAATCCCTGATGAATAAAAGCTTCCGTTTTTTTATAACCTCTGCCCTGCTCTTCTCTCCTTTGTTTTCACTTGCAAACTTCGATTTTAATAACAATTGCCTAAACGCTTACAAGAGCATTTTCGAACTGAAACTCGGTAACGCAAGAGCATATATTTCAACCGAAAAGAAACAGCACCCCAATAATTCTATTATTCCTCTTTTAGAAAATTATGTAGATTATTTTACGGTTTTAACTTCCGAGAGCAAAGCTGATTTTGATCGCTTAAAAGGCAATAAATCTACGCGTTTGGATCAAATAAGTGACGATGATAAAAATTCGCCATACTACCTGTATGCCCAGGCGGAGATCAATTTGCAATGGGCGCTCATTCGCGGACGTTTTGGTGAATATTTTAACGCAGCTATGGAAGTTAAAAAAGCAAACAGTCTTTTGCAGGAGAACAATAAGAAGTTTCCGAATTTTCACTTAAACTTAAAAGGCTTGGGATTGATTAATGCTGTATTGGGCAATCTTCCGGACGGTGCTTTAAAAACGGCGCTTTCAACCTTTGGCATTAAAGGAAATCTGCAGAGTGGGTTAAATATGTTCGAAAAACTAGCCGATAACTTACCAAAGTCATCGTACGAGCCTTTTTATGAAGAAGTGGTGTTTTATTATGCCTATGTATTAACCGATGTGGCACATAGCCCGCAGGCCTATGCAAAAACAATGAAATATACCGTAAGAATTGCCGATACCAGTTTATTAAAAAGTTATTTGCAGAGTTATGTGTGCATTAAAAACGGGCATAGCGAAGAAGCTATTGCTATTTTAGCGAAGCGGCCTGAAGGAGGCGTTTATCAGCCTTTTCCTTATTTAGATTATCTGGAGGGCATTGCGCACCTGAACAAACTTGATCTTAATTCAGGGGTGTATTTTAACCGCTTTTTGCAGACAACCAAGGGTGTTAACTTTGTGAAGGATGCTTACCTCCATTTGGGCTGGATCTCTCTTCTGAAGGGAGATAAAGCAGCTTATACGGCATTTGCAGCCAAAGCAATTAAAAATGGTTATACCTATATGGAAAAAGACAAACAGGCAAAAGCCGAAGCGACTTCAGGTACGCCAACAGTTGACCTGTTAAAAGCCCGATTATTGTTTGATGGTGGCTATTTAAGCAAGGCGCTGCAGATCCTTGATGATAAGAAGGTAACGGATTATACCAACGATAAAGACAAAACAGAACTGAATTACCGTTTAGGTAGAATTTATGATGATTTAGGGAAAGACGATCAGGCATTAACAGCTTACCAGGAAACAATTAACGAAGGAAAAAACCTGAAGTATTATTTTGCTGCAAATGCTGCGGTGCAAATGGGTAAGGTTTATGAAAGAAGGAAAAATATTGCGAAAGCAAAAGAGGCTTTCAATACTGCCATTGCCATGAAAAATCATGAGTTTGAAAGCAGTATTGAAAGCCAGGCTAGGGCCGGTTTAAAACGGCTGGCAAATTAGAACCGGTGAATAAAAGCATTAATATGCATCCCTGCTCCTACTGAAGCGAAAACAGCTACATCACCAGGTTTAACTTTATAGCCTTTAACTTCACCTTTTAAAACGAGATCCAATAAGGTTGGTACAGTTGCAACCGAGCTGTTCCCCAACCAAGAAATCGTCATTGGAACCAGGTTTTCTGGTACGGTATCTTTACCATATAACTTAAACAAACGTTTCATAATGGCAGTATCCATTTTGCCGTTAGCCTGATGAACAAATACGATATTTACATCTTCAACGCTTAATCCTGCTTTATCAATGGCCTTTTTAATTACCTGAGGTACCTGAACAACTGCAAATTCGTACAGCTTACGCCCATTCATTTTTAAGTAGAGGTTTCCATTGGTTTCATCAGGATGAGCGCTCTTGCCCATAGTTAATAAATTGCCATAATTTACGGCATGCGTTTCTGTTTTATGTGCCAGTATTCCTCTTTTTTCTTCTGATTCTTCTGCTTCGAAGATTACAGCGCCTGCACCATCTGAAAAGATCATGCTATCACGGTCATGTGGATCGATAATACGGCTTAAGGTTTCCGCACCAATAACCATAACACGTTTTGCATCTCCGCTTTTAATATAGTAATCTGCCTGTATTGCACCTTGAACCCATCCAGGGCAACCAAAAATGATGTCGTAGGCAACGCAGTCTGGATTTTCAATGCCCAGTTGTTGTTTTACCTTTGAAGCTAAAGACGGCAAAATGTCAATCCGATTGCTACCCAAAGGGATATCACCAAAATTATGACAGAATATAATATAGTCTAAAGTTTCTTTATCAATACCTGCATTTTCAATGGCTTTTTCTGCAGCTTTTGCGCCAATGTGATTGCTTAACTGCTCGGGGCAGGCGTAGCGTCTTTCTACGATCTCTGTAATTTCAGAGAATTTATCAATGATCTCTGAATTCTCCTTCTCTAATAGATTTCCATTCTCAAAAAATGTTGAGTTTAAGAATTCATTACCGGAAATAATATTTTGTGGAATATAACTCCCAGTACCGGTAATTACCGTATTTATTGCTTTGCTCATAATTATAATACCGCATACCAAAACGGTATGTAGTATAAAAATATCAATTATATTCGATATTCGAAAATAAATTTAATTTTAGCGCAGCTTATTTTCAAGGGCAAACTTTAATAATCCTGCTTTTCCCGTCACGTTTAGCTTTTGTGCCATATTTTTACGGTGGGTATCAACGGTGTTTAAAGCTATAAATAATTTTTGGGCAATTTGCTGTGAAGAATAGTCTTCGCTGATCAATTTAAGGATTTCCATTTCTCTCGCTGTTAGGTTGTGGCTTTTTTGAAAATGATCTCCATCGTTAAATACAGATGGCTGGACATCAGATTTTATTTTCTGGAAATATTTTTCACCGAGCTGCAAATCTGATATAATTCTAAACAATGTTTCTGCATCGGTATCTTTTTGAACGAAAGCCTTCACCCCTATACTTTCTAATTTTGCTGCTAATTTAACCGTATAGTACATTGATAATACCATAATTTTTACTGAAGGGAATAATTGTCTTACTTTTTCGGCGGCAATTTCTCCATCTAAAACAGGCATATTTAGATCCAGGATTAAAATATCCGGTATTTGGTGGTTTAAAAGGTGCAGGATTTCCTTTCCGTTTGATGCCATGCCGATTATCTTAAAGTCAGGTTGTTCAGAAAGGATGGCCGATAATCCTTCGGCAAATAGTTTATGATCATCTGCGATCATTAATGTGGTCGGTTTTTGTTCAATTTTGTCCATTATTTCAGCGGGATATCGATAACGATTGTGGTTCCATTTTGATTACTGTCTACCTGAATTTTCCCGTTCAAATAGCTTACCCTCGAGCGTATATTCTGCATACCTAATCCCTTTTTATCCTCTTCCTGACTAAAACCAATACCGTTGTCTTCAGCCATGATATTGATCCTTTCATCAAAAGATAAAACCTGAATGGTCGCTTTTGTTGCGAAAGAGTGTCTGTTGATATTATTTACGAGCTCGTTAACCATACGGTAAATGGTAATTTCCATAGAGCTTTCGATGGGATGTTCTACTTGGTAAACAAATTCGAAAGCAATTTTGCCCGATTGGTTTAAGGCGATGAAGTTTTCTTTCAGGGTTTCAATTAAACCCAGTTGCTCAAAGTTTTTAGGCATTAAATTGTGCGAAATTTCCCTTAAATCGGCACATGCCTTTTCAATCATGCTAATGGTTTGGTCGTAAAATATGCGGTCATTTTCTGTAAGTTTTAAAACTTTGTGCTGAAAAGCGGTGATATTTAGTTTTATAATGGAAAGTGTGCCGCCGAGGTCATCATGAAGATCGCGGGCCAAACGTGTCCGTTCATCTTCCTGTGCATTAAAAATGCCATCGGCCAGGTCTACCTGGTGTTTGCTTTTTTCTTCCAGCAGGATTTCTTTTTCCTTCTTTAAAAAGTTATAGCGTTGTGTTAGTGCAAAAGAAAGGAAAATAATTTCTGCTGTTAAACCTACCACTAAACCATTTGGCTTTAATAAATTAAAGTTGGTGAGTCCTAAAGTGTTAAAAACATAATTAAAAACCCCAAATAACAACATCACGGTTGCAATAAAATAATACCAGCCCAACTTGTAGCCTGATCTTATTCTTTCTACCACACAAATAATAATAATGATTACCGTAAGGAGCGCAAGAAAATTGTTGATGTAAAAAACCGTTTTTTCTAAAATAATAAACGATTTGAAGAGCATAAAAACCGGAATGATCGACATGGCCCAGCAGAATCTTTTGTAATAGTTTGTAAAGCGGTATAACTTACTGTTTGAGCGATTTTGATGTACAAATAGTTGCATCACCTGGATTAACAGGCCACAGCTCAATGATGCCATAATTAATCGCATGTAATCCTGAAGTCCAGGCAAGTTTGGGTAAAACCATTGAAAGGCCAAGCCCTCTTCTTCCAGGATAAAAATTAGGGTGCAAAAAATGTAAATGGCATAATATAAATGGATGTTATCTCTAACTGAAACAAAAAGTAATAAGTTGAAAATCACCGCAAAAACAAAAATGCCTGTGTAAAATCCAAATAAGGTGTGCTGTGGAATTTCTGCCTGAATAATATCAACATCGCGTCCGATAGACATCGGCATATACATATTCTGTCCGCGTTTATCTGCCCACAAATAAAAAGTGGCTTTTTCATGTGGCAAAAGAATCATTGGATAAATGAAGCTTCTGTTGCGATAAGGGCGTTGTTTGAAAGGGAAGTGATCGCCTGTTAAACCTAGTGGATAAATCTTTCCCTGCTCATCTACTTTAAACAGCTGGAGTTGATTAATGCTTGAGCTCTGCTCCTTAAACATCAGGTGTACAGATTGATTTAAGGTGTTTTCGATATCAAAAGCAACCCAGTAATAAGATTGGGTATAACCTTTACTAAAAACTTTTCCTGCTGTTAATGGGGTGAATTTACCGGCCTGCTTATATTTTATAACAGAATCGATGTTCAGGTTTAAATTTTTGTCCTCATAGAAATACCCATGCTTGCTAATATTGAATTTTTTGGCCGTATCGATTAAAATTGGTTTGCCCTGCTGTGCAAAGCATACCCGGAGAGGATTTAGGAAAAATAGAAATAAGAAGAAAATTCTATTCATTGATGAGAGAATTAGCAAACGCAATCAATATTTTATAAATATAATATATAAAACAGATACTAAATATACCGAGTAAAGGGTATATAAATCGTTTGGTTGATCGGGTATTTTTACAATAATTAAACGAACTTAAAATGAAAAATTTCCTGACGACTATTTTGATGCTGTTTGTGGTACAGATGGTCAATGCGCAATCGCATGTTCCTAAAAGTGAATATAACAGATATAACTGTAGGTTCGCACCCAAGGGCTCGAACAATTCAGAAGGGAAAAATATGTGCCCGGCCTGTGCAAAAGAAGATGAGGATGCCAGAAAAAAGAAGATAGCAGATGATAAATCGGCCTATGAAGCAGGCAAAATTAGAAATGCAAAGCTTAAGGCTGAAAGGGAAGCAGACTTTAAAAAGAAACTGGCCGAGACTGCAGAGAAAAATAAAGTGACGGAAGTACGCGTAACGATGGGAAAAATGCCTGTAACAGCAAGCAAAAAGGCTGAAGTGCCCGTAAAAAAAGCACCATCTAAACCCACAAAAGATATATTGTTTTTTGCCGACTATCCCGGATCAATGTCGATGAGTGGTAAAAGTTTAAACTATTTTTTGAACGAAAATGGCGATACGGTTTTAAAAAGCAAGGATTATGACAGCACTTTCGCTGCTTTTGGAGACAATAAAAATAATTTCCCTAAGAATATAGGAATTGTGATTTTGAATGAAGAAAACACCTTAACCAATGGTAAAACGAGAAAGGTTGCAGATATAGTTGACCTGAAGGGAAAACGGCTTTTTAATGATAAGAGCATCAGTACCATCTTTCATCTAATGAACGATTATTTTGTGATTGGCAGAAGCAAAGATTTTGGAGAGGATTCTAGCTGGGGCTATAATTACAGGCGAATTCAGGAAGTAGATATTTACAATGTAAAAACGAAAAAAACCATCAATTTGGATAAAGACCGCTCCAGAGTAGAACTTTATTTAACATTTGATCATCATAAACTGGAAGATGAAGGGCTAAAACCGGTGTTATCAAGAAGATATTCTAACTATGATGAAGACATATATTGCATAAATGCTGCAGGTGAGTTGGTTGTGAAAAGGTTTCAGGGTTCGAGGTAATTACAATATAAAATATTATTCAAAATCTAAATTAGCGCAATCATGAAAAACCTCTTGAGTTTATTATTCCTCCTATTTATTGTTGGCCAATCTTTAGGCCAAACCACAACGAAAGGTACCGATATTATAGGGCAGTCATTTGTAACCAAAACCAGTATTTCTGTAAAGGTTTACAATCCTTTGAGCAAAGAAATAGAGAAAGATTTTTCTTTTTTACTCAACGATGGAACTAAATTTTATATGTACGAAATTGTCGATAACGGGTATATTATTTCTGTTTGGAATTATAAATTAACTGCAAAAAAAGATAGTTTTTACAAAATGTTACCTGCTTTGAAAGAGAGAAATTCAGAGAGTTTGCCAATAAGCGGGGAAAAGATGGATACTAAATCTTATTATAATATATTTAAGGCAGAAGTTGGAATTAAAACTGATGATTCTGCTAAATCGTCGCCCCTAAATAAATACAAGAATTTGGCATATGTAGATTCATGGGGAAATGATATGCAGTTTTTTATTCCGCTCAAAGATTTTAACGATAAGTGCGAATCCATTTACCCACACAAAAGAGGGTTTACATGGGGTTTTTTAACACTACCTATTAAGGCCAGATTTGGAAATTCTAAAGCGCCTTTTACATTTGAAGAGAAGGTAAATTTTGGGATATCAGCGGGGATTAAATGGCAGCACGTTAATACTGTCTATTCTGCTAGTAATTTATTAGGCGGAATATCGGTAGGCGGAGTTAAAGTAGATAAAGATAATAGTGCATCTGCAATATCATTATCAGCTGGTTATATGTACCAGTATGATAAATTCCAGATAGGGATATTTACAGGACTTGATTTTATCGATAAATCTGCAGGAGCAAATTGGGGTTATCAGGGCAAACCATGGCTTGGTTTTGCCATCGGATTCAGTTTGTTTGGAGAAAGTAAAACGTCAGCCTCTAATGATCAGACACAATAAGTTAAAGCACGGGTAATTTTACAATCGATTAATAACTCTCTTATGAAAAATACCTTTCTATCATTATTTCTAATGCTTTTAATAGCCAATGTTTCTTTGGCACAAGAATATGAAAAACCATTGTATCGTGCGGGGATCGTTGTTGACCAGGATTATTTTCTAAAGTTCGTAAAACCATCTTATGCTACGGATAGGAACTACACCATGGGCGCCGGCTTCATTTATCAGAACAAAAAGCTAGGTGGAACATGGGTTTTCGCTCCGCATAGATTTTTAGCAAGAAATGTTTTTAGTGAATATATAAAGGACTATGATGATTATGACGCTACGATAATGCTTGCTAATACCACATTTACACCTGAATATTTAGGTAATTTACATGATCCAGTAAGCGAATTTAAACGCGAAAACGATAGGCCATTTGCAAGCTTAAATGTTATTAGTACAAGTTTAGGCTTGCAGAATGATACTGGGAATGAACTAATTACTTTAGGTATTAATGTGGGGGTAATAGGCTTAAACGTTTCTAAAGCAGTACAAACAACCATTCACCGCGATCATTGGTTCGGCAATACAGCCGATATTCCTTATGGATGGGAAGGTCAGATATCAAAGGGAGGAGAACCTACCCTTTTAGTTATAGGAAAAAAGGATTGGTTGCTTATTGGTAAGCGAGATGGAAATGATGTGGGCTTTTTTCAGTTAAGTACTAATGCTGAGTTACGTTTAGGTTATTATGTAAGTACAGGCTTAGGTTTTAATGTAAGATTAGGCTTGCTTGATAAGAAAAACTGGGCTGTAAATACATTACCAATGGCTAACTTAACAGGCTTAACCGGTGAAAATAAAAATTTGGGAGAGGTATATCTCCTGGCAGGTGTTAAAGGTAATGGTTGGCTTTACAACGCTTTATTAATGGGACAATTTAGAGACAGTCCTTATACTATAAGCTTTAAACAACTAAATAAAGCCACTCTTGACTGGAATTTAGGCTTTGGCACCAAAATATCTACTTGTGGAAAACAGGCAATAAGGCTATCTGCTATGGCTGTTGGACGGTCACCTGAATTTAATACAGTAAGCGAGTTTACCCGATGGCATACATGGGTAAGCCTGCAGGCCTATTATGAATGGTAGTTAACCAAAATCGTCAATCAAAAATACAAAAAGCTCTTTAGGCCCATGTGCACCTAAAACCAATGTTTTTTCAATATCGGCGGTTCTGCTTGGTCCGGTAATATTGCTGATCATCGATGGAATCTGGTTGCCGTATTTGTTTTTTAACAATTGAAAGGCATCTTTAAGATCTAACACCAGTTGGCTTGTTTTTGCAATCACAATGTGGTGGTGTGGGAAAATGCTTAACCTCCTGCCGGCAGCACCACTATTGCTTACCATTACACTTCCGTTACGCGCAACCAATGCTTCGCAAAGGGTAATACCCACCTCAGCCTGCTCAAAATCTTTATCGGTTTGGTAAAAAGGGAATTCGTATTTGCTTAAAAACTGTTGCAATTCGGGTTCCCAGCAATATATTTTCCGCCATTTAAATTTATCGGCCAGCTGCAACATGTTTTCAAAAAAATCAATCCCATCCTCACAGAAGATAAAATTACCCGAAATGGCGGTT
The DNA here is from genome assembly GCF_014947265.1 of Pedobacter sp. MR2016-19. Taxonomy (NCBI): domain Bacteria; kingdom Pseudomonadati; phylum Bacteroidota; class Sphingobacteriia; order Sphingobacteriales; family Sphingobacteriaceae; genus Pedobacter; species Pedobacter sp. MR2016-19. Next base: position 356,702 of record NZ_JADCNK010000001.1, on the reverse strand, counting down.
AGCTGTTCGGCAAATAATATCTCCAGCTCATCTGTATTTTTCTTATACAATGCACTTTCTTCTAAATTAGGATATGGGTTTTCGCGCTTCTCTAATAGTGCTTTCCTTATCTTTTTTAGTATTTGTTCTTTCGCTGTCGTATTATCCTTCATATAAAAAAAAGCTACCCTAATGATTAAACCAGGGTAGCAAATGTAATAATAGAAATTATTTATTTAAGCCTCAACAGGGGTAATATGTCCCGGTGTGCCGCTTTCGCCTTGACTTTCGAATAAACGTTTTCCGAAAATCACTTCTAAATCATCTTTAAATAAAACTTCTTTTTCGATTAAAATATCCGCCAATTGGATCAGTTTATCTTTATTTTCTTCCAATAAAGAAATTGCTCTCTGGTATTGACCTTCAATTAATGCCGAAATCTCTTTGTCGATCGTTAAAGCGGTATCTTCTGAATAAGGTTTAGAGAAATTATACTCGTTCTGACCAGATGAATCATAATAAGTAATGTTTCCTAATTTTTCGTTCAAGCCGTAAATGGTAACCATTGCCCTGGCTTGTTTATTCACTTTTTCTAAATCGCTCAATGCACCTGTAGAAATGGTATCGAACATCACTTTTTCAGCTGCCCTACCGCCCATAGTTGCACACATTTCATCGAGCATTTGGTGTGGACGAACAATTAAGCGTTCTTCTGGTAAGTACCATGCTGCACCTAAGCTCTGTCCGCGTGGCACAATCGTAACCTTAACTAAAGGCGCCGCATGTTCTAATAACCAGCTTACTGTGGCGTGACCAGCCTCGTGAATCGCAATAGCGCGTTTTTCAGCAGGTGTGATGATTTTGTTTTTCTTTTCTAAACCACCTACAATTCTATCTACAGCATCTAAGAAATCCTGTTTATCAACTGCCGATTTGTTTTTACGCGCTGCAATTAATGCGGCTTCGTTACAAACATTTGCAATATCTGCGCCTGAGAATCCTGGCGTTTGTTTAGCTAAAAATTCGGTGTCAAGCTCTTCTGATTTTTTAAGGGGAGTGATGTGAACTTCGAAAATTTGTTTACGCTCGATAACATCCGGTAAATCAACATAAATCTGTCTGTCAAATCTACCAGCTCTTAATAAGGCTTTATCTAAAACATCAGCACGGTTTGTTGCGGCTAAGATAATAACATGTGTATTGGTGCCAAAGCCATCCATTTCAACCAAAAGCTGGTTTAAGGTATTTTCGCGTTCGTCATTTCCTCCCATTACACCGTTTTTACCACGGGCACGGCCAATAGCATCAATTTCATCAATAAAGATGATACAAGGAGATTTATCTTTTGCTTGTTTAAACAAGTCGCGAACACGAGATGCGCCAACTCCAACAAACATCTCTACAAAATCAGATCCTGACAGCGAGAAGAATGGAACCTGCGCTTCACCTGCAACGGCTTTAGCCAATAAGGTTTTACCAGTACCAGGTGAGCCTACCAATAAGGCACCTTTGGGGATTTTTCCACCCAGGTCAGTATATTTCTTAGGATTTTTAAGGAAATCTACAATTTCCATCACCTCTGTTTTTGCTTCTTCTAAACCTGCAACATCGTTGAAAGTAATATTTACCTGACTTTCTTTATCAAATAAAGTAGCTTTTGATTTTCCGATACTGAAAATCTGTCCGCCACCGCCAGCACCGCCGCCCATTCTGCGCATCATAAAAATCCAAAAACCGATTAAAAGCAATACAGGTAAAATGATGCTTAAAAACCAGCTTGCCAACGGATTGCTGCGGTTTTCTGATTGGAATGAAATTGGTTTTCTGCCAGCTGGTAATGCTTTTTGCGATTCGGCCAAAGCAGCCCTTAAATCAGCAAATTTTCCACCGTAAGTAAAAAAAACAGTCGGTCCGTTTGATACATTAAAAGAACTGGTGTTTTTGAATGCTTTATACTGAGGTTTGTTTAAACTATCTTTTTTAATGTATACCTCAGCTTTTACTAAATCTTCGGTTTGGTAAGCAACAATCCTGTCAACATCACCTGTTAACAACATTTTGCTTTCGAAAGTATCGTATTTTACTTCTTTACCACTATCGCCTGTAAATAAAAACTGCGCAGCTATAATGGCTATGATAATGGCCGCATACACCCAAAAAATATTAAATTTTGATCCTTTTTGTGGTTTTTTAGGGATGTTTGGTATTTTTCTTCCCTGTTTTTCGTTGGTGTTTTGATTATCGTTCATTTGTCTTTGTCAAAATGGTTCTATTAGGTTATGCGCTTTGATAATTTGTGCTTTCTGCATCTCCCCAAAGTTCTTCTATGCCATAAAAGTGGCGCTTTTCTGTTTTAAAAATGTGCACAACCACATCGAAGTAATCAAGAATAATCCAATCTGCTGATTCGAAACCTTCTTTATGTCTCGGATCGGCCTGAGTGGCTTTATATATTTCTTTTTCTACACTATCGGCAATAGCTTTTACCTGGGTGCCAGAGTTGGCACTTGCTATAATAAAGTAATCAGCCACTGAAGTATGAATATTTCTAAGATCTAACCGCACTATATCTTCTCCTTTTTTCTCTTGTATGCCGTGAACGGCCAACTCTGAAAGGTATGTAGAAAGGGCTACAATTTTCTTTTTTACCATTAAAATGCTTTAATTTTGGAATTACAATATTATAAATTCAACACTTGCAAAATAACACTTTTTCGACACTATTTGTTGGTCAAAATTTAATCAAATTAAAAGAAGTTGATTCTACTAATAACTTTTTAAAAAACTTGGTGTCAAAATCCGAGCCATTAGCCGAAGGAACTGTAATTATGGCAGACAATCAGTTTGCCGGAAGAGGGCAGCAGGAAAGCATTTGGCAAACCCAGGCAGGTAAAAATATTAGTACAAGCATTTATTTAAAGCCTTCTTTTTTGCCACTAGATAAGCAGTTTTATTTAAATATTGCCGTTAGTTTGGCTGTTAGTGATGCACTAGCTTGTTTTATACCGGAAGGGATCAAGGTAAAATGGCCCAATGATATGTATTACCATAATAAGAAATTAGGCGGGATATTAATCGAAAATACACTGACAGGCAATTCTTTTAAATCATCAGTTATTGGCATTGGTTTAAATGTAAATCAATCAGAATTTTCTGAAAGTATTAGTGAGCGTGCCACTTCAGTCATTCAAATTTTACAAAGAGATGTGCCTTTAATGGATATTATGGAGAAAATATTCATTTTTATGGAAAAATACTACTTAATTTTGAGGGCAGGGAAATACAGTATTTTACAAAATGATTACCTTGCGAGACTGTATAACTATCAGGTTTCTGCGTTATATAAATATAACGGCGAGGTTTTTGAAGGAATCATTAAAGGAGTTGAAGACAACGGCAGACTAAACGTTGATACTGAAAAAGGTTTAAAAGTTTTTAACTTTAAAGAAATTGAATTTACACACACAAAATAAACACAAATGAAAAAAATCACCCTGGTGCTTTCGATGGTACTTTTTACTGTTGCTGGCGCATTCGCTCAAATTGAAAAACCGGTAACATGGGCTTACTCAGCAAAGAAAGTAAGTAAAACTGAAGCTATAATTTATTTAAAGGCGACAATTGATGACAGATGGCATATTTATTCTCAGAATGTGAAAGATGGAGGGCCGGTAAAAACCACTTTTACTTTTACCCCTTCTAAAGATTTCAGCCTTGCAGGTAAAACAATTGAGCCTAAAGCTATTGTTAAATATGAAAGCACTTTTAAAATGAATGTAAGTTATTTTGAAAAAGCGGTAATTTTTCAACAAAAAATTAAGCTAAACAAAGCAACTACAGTAGTTAAAGGTGTGGTAGAGTTTATGGTTTGTAACGATAAACAATGTCTTCCGCCAGAAGAAGTTGAGTTCAGTATTCCGGTTAAATAGTTGAAATCAAAATATTTGCAAACAGTTCCGAATTTTCGGGACTGTTTCTTTTTAAAGTAAAATCTACGAAGTGTTGTGGTTTAAAAAAAATCGTTTCTAAAATTATTCTTAATTTCACGGATTCAAAACACACACACAAAACACACAAATGAAAAAGGTTTTATTATTGTTGTTAATGGCTACAATGTTTATTGCATTGCCAGCTATTAAGAGTTACGCCCTCGTAACACAAGATACCACAGCAACCGCCCCTCCTGATGATATTGTTTTTACCGAAGTAGGTTCAGCACAGGATAGTGCCGCCAATAAGCAGGTAAAAACGGAAAAAGATACCCTTAAAAAGGATACGGTTAAAGCAGGAAAAGCTACTGTAGCTGGCAAAGATGCTCCAAAACAATCGCTTTGGGTAACCTTTGGTTTAGGCCTTTTGGCCGGTATTGCTGCTTTTTTTCTTCCATGTATTTTTCCGATGGTTCCGCTTACTGTCGGTTTCTTTACCAAAAGAGCCGAAAGCAGGGCAAAAGGAATCAGGAGTGCTATTATTTATGGTTTATCGATCATTGTAATTTACGTGGGTTTAGGCGTAATTATTACCTTGATCTGGGGCGCCAGTGCATTAAATGAAATATCGACCGATGGATTTTTTAATATTTTCATCTTCCTCATCCTAATCGTTTTTGGTGTATCATTTCTAGGTGCTTTCGAAATTACGCTGCCTAGTTCATTTGTAAATAAACTGGATGCAAAATCGGATGCTAAAGGTTTAAGCGGAATCTTTTTTATGGCAGCAACCCTGGCTGTTGTTTCCTTTTCTTGTACAGGGCCTTTAATTGGAACCTCATTGGTTGCCATTAATACCGATCTGTTAACACCTGTTATCGTTATGTTCGGCTTTTCGCTATCATTGGCGTTAATTTTTACCATGTTTGCTATTTTCCCAAGTTTAATGACAGGGCTACCAAAATCAGGTGGTTGGTTAAATTCAATCAAGGTTTTTCTGGGGTTCTTAGAATTGGGTTTATCATTAAAATTCCTTTCAACAGCCGATTTGGCCTATCACTGGGGAATATTGGACCGTGAGATATTCCTGGCCATCTGGATTGTACTTGCCTTAATTTTGGGCGTTTATTTATTGGGAAAAATTAAGTTTTCTCATGATAGTGACCTCCCTTATGTTTCAGTGCCAAGATTATTTATTGCAACAGCAACTTTTGTATTTGCCATTTATCTCATTCCGGGCTTATGGGGAGCACCTTTAAAAGCAGTGAGTGCATTGGTGCCGCCTTTATCCACTCAGGATTTTGTAATCGGGCAAGATGGTGGCGGTGGCTCAAGCCCAGCAATTACACATGCTAAACGAAAATATTCAGAATTCTTGCACATTCCGCATAATATCGACGGGTTCTTCGATTACCAGGAAGCCCTTGCTTATGCTAAAGAGGTAAAAAAACCATTGTTTTTAGATTTCACAGGACATGGATGCGTAAATTGCAGAGAAATGGAAGCCAGGGTTTGGTCTGACCCAAGAGTGCTTAAAAAATTGAAAGAAGATTATATTGTGGTATCGCTTTATACAGATGATAAAACCAGTTTGCCTGAAGCAGAACAATTTGACTCTAAAATTTTAGGCACAAAAGTGAATACTGTTGGTAAAAAATTCAAACATTTGCAGGCTGAAAGATTTAATACCATTTCGCAACCATATTATGTACTTTTGGGTACTGATGAAAAAGAATTAGTTTCGCCTCCTATTGGAGTAGAATTTGATATAGACAAATATTTGCAATATCTGGATAATGGATTATCAGAATTTGCTAAGAAACAAACAAATGAATAAGATTAAGAATATTGGTGTTTTAACCTCTGGCGGAGATTCGCCAGGCATGAACGCCGCAATTAGGGCTGTAGTAAGAGGCTCTATTTATTATGACATTGAAGTAACTGGTTTTATCCGTGGCTACGAAGGGCTGATCAACAATGATTTTATCCCTATGGACCGCAAATCTGTAGCAAATATTATCCAGCGCGGAGGAACCATTTTAAAAACCGCACGTAGTGAAGCTTTTAGAACCGTTGAGGGCAGAAAAAAAGCTTATGAAAACCTGAAAGCTAAAGGCATTGATGCTTTAGTGGTAATTGGTGGTGACGGAACATTTACGGGGGCCAATATTTTTTCTAAAGAGTTCGATTTCCCGATTGTAGGGTTACCTGGAACAATTGATAACGATTTGGCAGGTACCGATTTTACCATCGGTTATGATTCTGCCATCAACACTGTTATTGATGCGGTAGATAGGATCAGGGATACAGCCGAATCGCATGACAGGCTTTTTATTGTGGAAGTGATGGGTCGTGACTCCGGATTAATTGCTTTAAGAAGTGGAATTGGCGTAGGCGCAGAAGCGATTATGATCCCTGAAGCCAATATGAATGCCGATGATATTTTACATAAATTAGAGCATAGCCGTAAAGATAAAGCCTCGAAAATTATTATTGTTGCCGAAGGTGATGATACCGGAGGTGCATTTAAAGTTGGCGAAATTTTGCAGGAAAAATACCCACACTACGATACAAAGGTTTCGGTTTTGGGTCACATTCAGCGTGGAGGTAAACCAACTTGTATGGACCGTGTATTAGCAAGCCGCTTAGGTGTTGCTGCTGTAGAGGGCTTAATTAGCGGCGAAAGCGGCGTAATGGCCGGGCAGGTAAACCGCGAAATTATTTTTACTCCCTTCGATCATGCCATTAAACACATTAATGCCGAAAAAGTGAGTGCCAAATGGCTTAAACTCATCGATATACTTTCGTTTTAAAAGGAAACAGGATATAAAAAGAAAAGTCTTTCCCGCACCGGAAAGACTTTCTTGTTTTTGCTTAGTTTTCGCAATAAGCAATTTCTTAATCTGCTAAAATTACAGCAGTACCATTGGCGCTTACCATGAGCATGCTTCCGCCGCTCCCTACTGTTTCGTAATCTAAATCAACACCAACAATAGCATTTGCACCCAAAGCGGCTGCATATTGTTGCATTTCGTTAACGGCTGTATCTTTACCCTCTCTTAAAACGCGTTCGTAAGAACTCGATCTACCCCCTACTATATCTGTTATGCCTGCAAATAAATCTTTAAAAATATTTGCGCCAATTATCGTTTCTCCGGTAACCAGACCGATATATTTTATAATTTTTCTGCCCTCAACTGTGGGCGTTGTGGTTACTAACATCGTTTCAGTTTTTATCATTAGAACAAATTTTTTAAAAAATGTTACATTTTTCAGAAAGCTTTTTTAAGTATTTCTAAAGTGGTTTTGTGCTGCTAAATCTAAGGCCGCTAAGCACTTCTAAAAAATAAATTTATGAAATCGCCAATGCTTTTGCATCACTATTAAAAATCAATGCTATGAGCACATCTAGAACTTTACTCCTCCTCCCCTTATTATTGGTTGCTTTTTTTGCTAAGGCGCAAATGCCAGTGTTAAAGGTACAACAGGCCGAAACTGCAGAACAGAAAGAATCTGTTAAACTTAAGAAACTGAATATCGATGTACAGATAACAGGAAATATTGCCACAACGGTGATGACAATGACCTTTCATAATAGCAGCAACCGCGTTTTAGAGGGCGAACTTACTTTCCCGATGCCGGAGGGAGTGAGTATTAGCCGTTATGCTTTAGATATCAATGGGAAAATGCGCGAAGCCGTACCCGTGGAAAAAGCAAAAGCAACCGAAGTTTTCGAAAGTATTGAGCGCAGACGGGTCGATCCGGGGCTGCTGGAGAAAGTTGAAGGGAATAATTTCCGTACCAGAATATATCCTTTGCCTGCAAATGGGAGCAGGACTATCATTGTGGGTTATGAAGAAGAATTAAGTTTTAATAACGCAAATGTTTTAAGGTATCACCTGCCCTTAGATTATAATCAGGCCATTGAAAATTTCAGCTTAAAAACCACCGTTTTTGAAAGCGTTATCAAACCAGAGCTTGGCGAACAGCCTGATGGCAGTTTTAATTTAAAGGCCAATGGGAATACCTATGTTGGCGAGATTAATAAAACCAATTACCAGCCCCAAAATGGCCTCACCATTAATCTGCCAAAGCGAAATAACCTCCCTGAGGTACAAATGCAAAAAGCATCATCTGGCTACTATTTTCTGGTGAATGTTTTTCCTAAAATTGAAAACCGGCAGCGGCAGTGGGCCAACCATATTGGCCTGCTCTGGGATGTATCGTTAAGTGGTCTTCAACGCAACACCGATAAAGAAATGGAATTGCTTGATTTAATCATCAGGCAAAAACAAAACTTAAATATCCAGTTGGGCCTGGTAAATAATGGTTTTAAAAATGGCGGAACATTCGTCATATCAAATGGCAATTGGTCTGCATTAAAAGATAAACTGAAAAAACTGGTTTACGATGGCGGCACAAATTTCAGCGCAATAAATGCAAAGGCCATCCAGGCAGACGAATATCTTTTATTTACAGATGGCTTATCTACCTTCGGAAGCAATAGTATTGCTTTAAATAAACCTGTTCATTGTATTAATACGGCGCTAAAAGCAGATTACAGCACTTTAAAATATATCACCTTAAAAACTGGCGGACAGTTTGTAAACCTCAATTCCATAACGGTTAACGATGCTTTTAAACAATTAAATCAGCAGAACCTTCAGTTTTTAGGAATCAAAAATGGAGCGGATGTAAGGCAGACTTATCCTTCAATGAAAGTAAATGTAAACGGACATTTCTCTTTATCTGGTATTATGAATGAATTTAATACTGAATTTACGTTGCAGTTTGGTTTTGGAAATACTGTTGTTTCAGAACAAGTGATTCGCTTAAATGCTACTGAGCATACTTTGAGCAGTATTGATGTAAGCCGCGTTTGGGCGCAGAAGAAAATTGCTGAAATGGATATCCAGTACGAAGAAAATAAAGATGATATCAGCGTTTTAAGTAAACAGTTTGGTATTGTTACCCGCAATACCAGCCTAATAGTGCTTGAAAATCTTGATGATTACCTGCGTTATGATATTGTGCCTCCTATTGAACTTCAACAGGCCTATAATGCGGTTTTGAAGCAACGCAGAACGGCTATTTTGGAACGTAAGCAAGATTTGATCGATGCTGCGGTAGCCATGACCAAAGAACTGAAAACCTGGTGGAATACCGACTTCTACTATAAAGAATCAGGAAAGAAGAAAGAGAGATACCCTGACCCTGGGCAGAGAGATGTAAATGGAATTCCGACAGCTGATATCGTAATGAGCGAACCAGTTGGTGACGCACCAAGTCGAGAAGTTGCGAAAGCAGCTGAAATGGTAGTTCCACCTATGCCACAAGCGGTAACGCCTGCTCCAGCTACTGGAGCTGCCAGAAGAGATAAAGAAACGAATCAATTAAATGAAGTGGTGGTTGTAGGCTATGCCGCTCAGCAAAAAACTGCTGTAACGGGATCGGTCACGATCATTAGAAGCAATGCTTCAAGCGCTCTTCAGGGTAGGGTTGCGGGTGTTCAGATAGCAAGAGTAGATGCCATGAAAATGCCGCCGCCTGCACCACAACAGCAACCCGCCATCATTATCCCTGAATTTAAAAGTGATAAAGATTATATGAAGAACCTGGTCGGTAAACCAGATAGTGCTTACCGGGCTTATTTAAAAATGCGCTCAAAATACATTTCAACACCGATGTTTTATTTTGATGTGGCGAATTGGTTTTACCAGCAGAAAGACAGTGTAAGGGCCTTAACCATTTTAAGCAATATTGCCGATTTAGATTTGGAGAATGCCGATCTATATAAAACCCTGGCCTATAAATTAAAGCAAACCGGAAATTATAAAGATGAGCTTTTTATTACCCAAAAAGTCTTGCAATGGCGTCCTATGGATGCACAGAGTTATAGGGATTATGCCTTGGCGTTGGCTGATAACGGGCAATATCAACCAGCATTAGATAATTTATATAAGGTACTTACCCAAAGTTATAATGCCCAGATTGCCGATAGAGACCAGGGCATCGAAGAAATCATCATTTCGGAAATGAATAACCTCCTGGCAAAACATGGCAATAAACTCAGTACAAAAGAAATTGATAAACGGTTGATCCAACCTTTATCTGTTGATGTGCGTGTAGTGCTCAACTGGAATAAAAATGATACCGATATCGACCTTTGGTTAACTGACCCAACGGGAGAAAAAGGATATTATGGAAACTCCAGAACGAAAATTGGCGGAAGGATCAGCAACGATTTTACCTCAGGTTATGGCCCGGAGCAGTTTATGATTAAAAAAGCGATAAAAGGAAAATATAAAATTGAGGTGAATTATTATGGCGATAACCAGATTAATATTAGCGGTCCAACAACCGTTACCGCTGAGATTTATACCCGATATGCTACTGGTAAACAGCAAAGAAAAGTAATTGTATTGCCGCTCGCAGCTGAGAGTAGCGGGGGAAACCTGGTAGGTGAATTTAATTTTTAGGATTATATTGATTAATTGTATTCATAGGGGTCGACTTAAGTCGACCCCTATGAATTATATTATAGCAACAAACCCGCTACCTCTTCCCAGGTATTTACACGTTCGTATTCTGTTACAAGCAAATTGTGGGGCGATGAAAATAATAAAGGTCGACCGTTAAAATTTACAAAGTTTTTAATGCGGTCGTCAATGATGATGTCAACATTCACAATTTTATTTCCGCAGAACATGATGTGCTGCCAATCAATGAAAGGAAAATGTTCGGCCATCCAATCGTATTTGTCGACCAATGAATTGCGGAACTCCATTGCTGCCGAAACAATATACACATCATATTTTTCCTTTAAGGCTTTAATTACCCGCTGGCTATCTTCAATCACCTCAAGGTCGCGAAAAAAGCCAGGTTCATTGATATATTCGAACCATTTTTGGTTAACATCCTGTGGAACATGGTGGTAAATCTCGTTTCCTGCGTCAATCTTTAAATCAAGCGGAACATTAAAATCCCGGTTATATAATTTAATAAATTTTCCAACGGCGTCGGCAATCACCTCGTCCATATCAATCGCAATTCTTTCCATTCTGTACCTGCAAATATTTTGGTGCAAATATCCTGAAAACAAAGAAATTAAACTATGTTTTTAATTTACAGTATTTTAGTTATCTTTGCAGCCCCGCAGCATGAAGCTCCGGGAACTATGTTGAATACATAAATACAAAAGAAAATGGCAACTAAAATCAGATTGCAAAGATTCGGTAAAAAAGGAAAACCTTTTTTCCACGTTGTGGTAGCAGATTCTCGCTCTCCACGTGATGGTAAATTCATTGAGCGTTTAGGTTCTTACAACCCAAATACCAATCCTGCTACCATCGAAATTAACTTCGAAAAAACTTTAGCTTGGGTAAACAGTGGTGCACAACCAACTGATACTGCTCGTGCTATCCTTTCTTACAAAGGTGTTTTATACAAAAAACACTTAGAAGGTGGTGTTAAAAAAGGAGCTTTAACTCAAGAACAGGCAGATGAAAAATTTGCAGCTTGGTTGGATGCTAAAGCAGGTAAAATTTCTGGTAAAACAGAAGGTTTAGCTACTTCTAAAGCAGATGCGCGTAAAGCAGCATTAGCAGCAGAAGCTAAGAAAAAAGAAGATAAAGCAGCAGTTATCGCAGCTAAAAATGCACCAGTTGCAGAAGAGGTTGTTGAAGAAGAAGCACCAGCTGTTGAAGCTGAAGCAACTGAAGAAGCTCCTGCAGCAGAAGCTACTAAAGAAGAAGGAGCAGAATAATTTTAATTATTTTGTTTCATAAAATAGCGTTCCGGATTCGGAACGCTATTTTTTTAACTAAAAATGTCAATGTAATAATATGAAACACGAAGAAGCATTTTATATAGGTTACGTTACTAAAACTAGGGGTTTAAAGGGAGAAGTTCAGGTATTTTTCGAATTTGATGAATACGAACAACTCGAATTTGATGTGGTATTTGCCGATATGAATGGTAAGCTTGTTCCCTATTTTGTGGCTTCGGCAAAATTACAAGCCAATAAAACCGGATATTTTAATTTTGATGATGCTGATCATATCGATAAAGTGCAGCAGCTATTAAAAAAGAAACTATACCTGCCCCTGTCGCAAATGCCAGAACGCGAAGAAGGAGAATTTTTCTATACTGACTTTAAAGGTTATTTAGCAATAGATGAAACTTTGGGTGAACTAGGCGAAATTTTGGAAGTAAACGAATACCCACAACAATTTGTGGCTGCAGTGATGTACAAAGAAACCGAAATCCTGTTCCCGTTAAATGAAGATTTTATTGTAGAATACCACGAGGATGAAAAAATTGTGACGTTGAATCTACCTGAGGGTTTACTAGATATCTATTTAGAAAAATAAAATAATTCTTTTGACATACCTAAATAAGTATTAATTAGGCTCAATTTGTTTTTCTCCGCAGTAAGGGCAAAAAACGAATTTTTTATCTATCTGATTTTTACAAAATTTACATGTATTATGTTCAATTATCGGATTAAATGACGAGTTTGCCTTATGAGTAAAATTGTCTGGTATTTCTTTTAAGAAACTTGATTCATTTCCTTTTTCAGTAATTAAAAACAACTCATCTTTGGCCCTAGTAATGGCAACATAAAAGAGTCTTCTTTCTTCTTCAAACAATAGATCATGATTTGAAATCTTTATTGCTTGAAAAATTCTATCTTCCATCCAGATATCGGGGAAGCCACCATTTCCTTCGGTTAATCCAATAATGAAAACGGCTTTAGCTTCCAAACCCTTTGATGCATGTATTGTTTTTCCTGTAACAGACAATTTTTCCTGTTTCATACGATCTAAATAAGGATTAAACATCTTGCTTCTCCTGTACAAAAAAAGAATATCTTCTCTTAAATAGCCCTTTAAAATTAATTTTTTTACCTCGGCAGCAACATAGTCAAGATTCTCATTTTCATCTTGTCCTGCAAAGATGTTAATCTTATTATCTGATTTTTTAAAAGATTGAATATTTTTCTCAACCTTAAATTTATTGTTTTTTATAACTTCATTGCTAGCGCTTACTATATGCTCAGTGCTTCTATAGTTCATGTTTAATTTTATTGTTTTGGAATGCTGAAAATAGCTTTCAAAATTTACAATGTAATCAACATTTGACCCTCTAAAGCCATAAATGCTTTGCCAGTCATCTCCAACACAAAATAATTGATTATTTTGTGTTAACAATAATTTGAGAAGCGCTACTTGAAGATTATTTACATCCTGAAATTCATCAACTAAAATATATTCAAATTTCTGCCTGAATTTATCACCGATTTCTTTATGATTTTGGAATAAATCAATGGTTTTAATAATCATGTCGTTAAAATCCAGATATGATTTATTGATACAGTACTTCTGGTACTCTTTTAATAATGGGATAGCTAGTTTGTAAAAATCTCTTACTCTTTCATGTTGGTCTTTTTGCGATTTTTTCAATAATAAATCTGTTGCTATATTTTCGACCTTTACCAAATCCAAGGCTGAAAGCGCCAATCTTAAAAAGTCCTTTATTTCTTTGTGGTAAAATTTAAACTCCTCTTCAAAATTTAATGCATTAGTATAATGATAATTTGCTGGTAGCCTGTTTTTAACGATCCGCTCTAGTGTAACATTAAATAGAGCCGTATCTTCCGTTTGCTTCTCATAAGTTTTTACAAGAAGCTTATTTGCTTTTTGAAACTGATCTTCCTTGTTTTTAGTTGAATAACTTTTGTCACTGATATGTTCTATGTATAAATTTGCTTCTGGAATAAAGAAGTCAGGTTTGAAATCAAAATCAGAAAAATTTATAATTGGTTCATATTCAAATTTTATGCTGTGCCTATAAAGCCAGTCTGAAATATATTGCTCGGATTTGGATCTTACTTTTGTTCCATTTAAAGATGTGTAATACTTTCCCTCAGGATATAAATTAGGCCTAGCTTGGTTTTTTTGATGAATCTTATCTACTAAATAATCAAGAATATATCTTTTTAAGTCTAAAAGGTAATTGTTCGATTTACAACATTCAATCAAAATTTTATGCATAACCTCAAAGGATGTTTCTGTAGCAGAGTATTTTGTGAACTCATCTTGGTGGTTTTTTGTTTCACCAATTATTTTGAATTTATTATCAAACTCGTTTACGCCAAAATTTCTTAAGATATTATAGCACAGACTGTGAAATGTACGGAGCGTCAAGTTGTCAATCCATTTATACTTTTTACTGAAAAAATATCGCTCAATATCCTTTTCTTTTGCAGATTTATTTTTATCTGATAAAATTTCCCGATAGTTTTCGGTATCATCAGCAGAAATGATCAGTCTATCAAGCATTTCATTAACGGCGTTTTTAGTAAATGTGATCGCTAGTATATTAGAAGGATTAACATTCTTTTCTTCAATTAAATAAATCAATTTCTGCAAAAGTGTTTTTGTTTTTCCTGAACCCGCACCAGCAAGAACGAGCAGTCGTTTTGTTTCTGAAACCACAGCTTTCTTCTGTTGGCCGTTTAGATTGCTTAAATCAGTTTTTACTTTCTTCATTGGAATGGTGAATTATTTAATATCCGGTGCCTACTAGTTTTAAACTTTAAGCTAATTTACGAATTTTTAAGGGTATCTAATTTTGGATCTCTTCTGATTACTTGCTCCTATTGCTATTCATTTCAAATTTTAATCAAACAGCAAAATTCGACTTCGGGCTAAAGACTTCAGACTAAAGCCTTACCTTTGCGTTATGCGTTTCGATATTATAACAGTTCTGCCCGCTTTATTAGAAAGCCCGTTTGCTCATTCTATTTTGCAACGTGCACAAAAAAAAGGCATTGCCGAAATCGTGGTACATAACCTGCGGGATTACGCCACCAATAAACAAAAAAGTGTAGATGATTATCAATATGGCGGAGGAAGCGGCATGGTGATGAGTATCGAACCCTTTGCAGCGTGTATAGAAAAACTTCAGGCTGAGCGCGAATACGATGAAATTATTTTCATGAGTCCCGATGGTGTTACTTTAAATCAAAGTACAGCCAACGAGCTTTCTATTAAAAAGAACATCATTATTTTATGTGGCCATTATAAAGGCATAGATCAGCGTATACGCGATATCTTTGTAACGAGGGAGATTTCTGTGGGTGATTATGTTTTAAGCGGTGGTGAGCTTCCTGCTGCGATTGTGGTAGATGCTGTGGTGCGTTTAATCCCCGGTGTTTTAAATGATGAGACCTCTGCCCTGTCTGATAGTTTTCAGGGAGAATTGCTTGATGCACCAGTTTATACGCGGCCGGCAGATTGGCGCGGATATAAAGTGCCGGATGTTTTATTAAGTGGTCACGAGGCAAAAGTGAATGAGTGGAGACACGAACAGGCTTTAGAACGGACTAAAATGCGCCGCCCTGACCTTTTGGAATAGAAGCATTTAACACAATCGAATGTGGAATTCATAAAGAATGTGGAAAAAATTAAAATAGGTTTTTTTTTATCAAAAATAATCCCTAATATTGCAATCCGATTTTCACGGGATGAAATATCGATTTAATAGCTTAAAATCATGGATTTAGTAAAATTTGTTGAAGAGCAGGCCATCGCGAAAAAAGATTTTCCTGCGTTCAAGTCTGGCGATACAGTGAGCGTACACTATAAAATTCGCGAAGGTAATAAGGAACGTATCCAAATTTACCAAGGTGTTGTGATACAACGTAACAGTGCTGGTGCTAACGAAACTTTCACAGTTCGTAAAATGAGCAACAGTATTGGGGTTGAGCGTATTTTCCCTATCAACTCTCCAAACATTGAGAAGGTAGAAGTAAATAGCTATGGTAAAGTTCGTAGAGCGAAATTGTTCTATTTACGTGCTTTAACTGGTAAAGCTGCCCGTATCAAATCTTTGAGAAAATAATATTCTTTATTATAAGATATAGCCTTCACGATTCATTTCGTGGAGGTTTTTTTGTTTGTACCTTTGTTAAATGTTAGATTCTGCTTTTTTCGACCAGGTTTTTTGGGGCAATACTGTAAAAGCCTATTTTCTTTTAGGTGGCATTCTTTTTTTAGGCCTAATATTCAAAAGGATTGTATCAAAACTTTTAAGTAAACTGCTGTTTAGGCTCTTTAAAAATTTCTCTAGTCAATCTCATGACGAAGCATTTGTTGGGCTTTTACTTAAGCCGATAGAGGTTTTTATTCTGTTAGCTACGCTTTACCTTTCTATCAACCAGTTAAAGCATCCGCTAGAGGTCGCTGTATTCCATTATAGTAAATTAATCGGTAAGGTTAAAGAGTTGATCCCGGTAACCATTGGCGATTGTATCGACCGGATATTTTTGTTTGGGATCATTCTATCTGTTTTTTGGATTATTTTAAGGATAATCGACTTCATTAGTCACGTTTGGTTATATAAAGCATCGCTTACTGAAAATAAGGCCGACGATCAACTGGTGCCCTTTTTAAAAGAGCTGTTGAAAACGGTAGTGATCTTTATTGGTTTTTTTACCCTGCTGGGTTTTGTTTTCGAGGTTAATGTATTGACGCTGATAACCGGATTGGGTATTGGAGGTATTGCTATTGCATTGGCGGCTAAAGAGAGCTTAGAGAACTTAATAGGTTCGTTCACCATCTTTTTAGATAAACCTTTTACTGTTGGCGACCTGGTGAAGGTTGACGGTGTGGAAGGCACTGTAGAAAAGGTCGGTTTCAGAAGCACAAGGATCAGAACTTCCGAAAAAACCATGGCTACCCTACCCAATAGGGGCATGATCGATGGGGTTTTAGAAAACCTTTCATTGAGAAATTCACGTAAAGTATCATTTGTGATCGGACTTACATACGAAACCAGTTCCGATTCTTTAAGAAAAATTATCACCGAAATTGAAAGTTACATCAATAATCATGAGGGCACCAGCGATGATGGAAATGCCTCGTTTAAAAGCTTTGGCGATTCGGGTTTGAATGTTGAAGTTAATTATTTTGTAACAGTACTTAATTATTCCGAATTCCTTAAAATCAGGCAGGAAATCAACCTGGAGATTATGGACATTGTAATCCGTAATAAATCTGATTTTGCTTACCCAACACAGCGTTTAATTAGCGACAGGCCCCTTGGCAATGCCACAGAAAAAGAAGTGGGTAATGATGCTACAGATTAGTTCTGATCCCGTGGTTTTTGTCTCCACAAACCACTGCGTAAATTAAAGAAATTGCGATACAGAAGATGTAATGGATAAGGAAAAAAAGTTGCTTTTTTTTGGAAAGCAAAGCCTGTGGAACTATTAAAGTTTGTTCCTGCTATTCACTACAAGTCCTCTCCCGATGAAAAATCGGGATCCGGGCTTTCCGTTGCTATCAGGTTTAGGTGGATTCTTCAGTGTTTCAAAATACTTTCAGGTTCCGTGGTCTGTGTTCTCACGGAATACTGGGTTAACACAATGGTAGTAAAAACAAAAAGCCGGTTTAGCATTAACTAAACCGGCTTTTTTATAAAGTATTATATCCTTAGCTTAAAGTTGCCAATGTAGTGATTCCACCTTTTACCACCTGGTTAAGTTCTACATTAACTTTGGTGCCGACCGGAAGAAAAACATCTACCCTCGATCCGAATTTGATAAAACCGAACTGTTCAGTTTGTATCACCTGATCGCCTTCTTTTACATACCATACAATCCTGCGGGCCAAAGCACCTGCAATTTGACGGAACAATACAGGTGTGCCGTTTTTATGCTCGACAACAGTGGTTGTACGTTCATTTTCGGTAGATGATTTTGGATTCCACGCTGCAAGATATTTTCCCGGGTGATATTTGAAGAACTTCACTACTCCCGAAATCGGATTACGGTTAATGTGAACGTTTACTGGCGACATAAAAATCGAAACCTGTAAACGTTTATCTTTAAAATATTCTCCTTCTTCAGTTTCTTCAATTACCACAACTTTACCATCTGCAGGGCAAATAACCAGGTTATCGCCTGAAGAAAAGCTGCGGCTCGGATTGCGAAAAAACTGCAGTACAATAATGAATAATGCAGCTGAAAAAATATAAATGAACCAGCGCAACCAGGTAATGTCGTGATACTTATAATCAACAATAGCGTTGATGACGAAAATAAACAGTATGCTTAAGGCAATGGTAGTGTAACCTTCTTTATGTATGGTCATTGTGTTAAAAATTATTGGGCAAAGGTGCGAAAAATAAATTAATCCAATTTAAAAATTATGCGCCCGTTGCTCTGTAAATATCCGTCAGGTTTCTGCCAAGACCATTGTAATCTAACCCATAGCCCACCACAAACTCGTTAGGTATTTCAAAACCAACATATTCCAGCGCTTTAATTTCATGTTTTAGAGCACCTGGCTTAAGTAAAAGAGAAGCAACTTTAACTGTTGCCGGATTTTTTTCTTTTATCGTTTTTAAAATATGCGTTAAGGTTAAGCCAGTATCAACAATATCTTCTACAATAACAATATCTCTGCCTTCGATGTTATCCGGCAATCCGATCAGTTCTTTTACATTCCCTGAACTTGCTGTTCCTTCGTAGGAAGCTACACGTATAAAAGCAACTTCGCAAGGTACATTAATCTCTTTGATCAAATCAGCCATAAATAGGAAACTGCCATTTAGTACACCGATAAATAACGGGCATTTATTTTCGTAGTCCACATTCATTTGGATGCCCAGTAAACGGATCCTTTTATTTAGGGTATCATTTTCTAAAAATATCTCGA
This sequence comes from Pedobacter sp. MR2016-19, assembly GCF_014947265.1. Classification (NCBI taxonomy): domain Bacteria; kingdom Pseudomonadati; phylum Bacteroidota; class Sphingobacteriia; order Sphingobacteriales; family Sphingobacteriaceae; genus Pedobacter; species Pedobacter sp. MR2016-19. The sequence goes on along the minus strand of NZ_JADCNK010000001.1, from coordinate 338,068 downwards.
ACTCCTTATCCTCTACTTTTATTTTGTGCATGCCGCTGTTGGGTGGTTAATTATATAATTTGGTTAACTGGTTAATTATTGGGTTTAACCATGAACTGTAAACTGGTAACAGCCTACTGCTGACTTTTCTCCAATTCTTTCTGTCTTCTTCGTTCTTCCCTTCGCTCCTGCCTCAATTGTTTTTTGGTTTTGGTGGTATCGGCAGGTGTGGTGGTCTGTTTATTTATCGTTGTATCTTTTTTAGCCCCACTACCAAAAAGGCGTTCGAAGAAACTTTTATTTTTATCGTGTACAATTACAACCGGCAATCCATCTCCATCATCGTCAAATGCAGAAGTATCAACCAAAGCAGTATCAGGTGCTAAGTAACGACGGAGTCCTTCTCTCAGGCGAACATTATAAAAGCCATAACCTGAGGTGTCGCCAGGTGTTAAGCCTTTTCTGGCCATAATATTACCCATAAACCTGAAATAGTTGAACATATAAGGTTTCAGGCTTCCATCGGCCATAAATTTATACATCGACGCTTTCGGTTTAGGTACAATACTGGCCAGGAACAGCCCATCGCCTATAGTTAAATCGGCAGGTTGTTTTCCAAAATAATATCGTGATGCTTCCCCTATCCCATAAATATTTTTCCCCAATTCCATGATGTTGAAGTATACCTCCAGCATCCGCTGTTTGCTAATCAGGTGGTTATGTTCAATAAGCCAAACAATCAAAATCTCTTCGGCTTTACGGGCCAAAGTTTTCTGACGGCTTAAATATACATTCTTAACCAGTTGCATGCTGATGGTACTGCCACCACGCTTAAATTTCTTTTCTTTAAAATTTACGGCGATTGATTTGCGAATCGATTCTTCAACAAAACCATTGTGCGTAAAAAATGAAGGATCTTCTGCCGTTAAAACGGCATTGATAAAATTCTTTGAAATGGCTGATAATGGCGTGAAATTAGGGTTCGATGGTCCAATGGTAATATCACGCATCGGTTTGCCATATTCGTAAGGTGTATATACAAAAGTATTGTTGATTTTTTGCAGGTTGGTTTTTCCCCACTGCACAATTTTGAAATTAACTGGCGTTAAGGTCGAATTAAAGCGTACGCTATCAGGTATTTTGGTGTCCAGGTAAAAGTTAAGGTTATATTTAACTTTGCCCTGTACTTTTAATCCCTCGAGCGATTCGAACAAGCCTTGTGGAAATGCATCTAAAATCCCTTGCGCATCCTGCTCTTCAGCATTTAGCTTTAGCTCATATATTTTATTCTTTCCTAAAGTATATTTAACAAAGGGATGGATCTGTGCATTTTTCAAATAAGCGGTTGAGGTACTGTCCAAAGCAATGTAATTAGGTCCAACTAAGATATCTGCATCTAATTTTGCGCTTTGGATTATAATGTCGTTTGAAGCAATACGGTGTTGATTAATCAACATGTTTTTAACTGACCACGAGCCAGATATCTTATAATCATCGCCACTGTATTTGGCATTTTTTAATTCGGTTTGCAAGGTATCGAAACTAAGCTTGGCATGTAGTTTACTATTGAGGTAAGGTAATTCCAGCTTTTTTCCATCAGCATAGGCCATAAAATTTAACTTTTTACTGCCCGGATTAACATAACCATTAACATGCCAGATAGATTCGTTGTTGTTCACGTCAATGGTTGATTTTAAGTCGCCGCCATCTATCGTAGCATTGGTTGCAAAACTTAACCTGGCCGTATCGTGATCGTTTAACCTGAAAATCATGTTTTTTACATCCATATCATCAGGTATTTTATATAAAACCTGATTTAAAATGTTACTGGCTATTTCTGATAAATTGGCTTTTCGGTTGGTTTGAGTGCTGTCTTTTTTCTTCCGTTTTAAGATGAAATCGATATTTGTAGTCGAATCTTTAAGCACGACATTAACAAAACCGTCTTTCAGTTTTACTTCCGAAAGTTTTACGTTACCGAATATTAATGGAAAAAGTTTAACACTAACACTCAGCTCATTAATGTTTGAAAGGGTATCGCGTTCTTTAGGCACAACAGAAATATTGGTCATTTTAACCGTGCTGAGACCGGTGAAACCTACTGATCCGATTTTGACATCCAGATCATAATCTTTATTGGCCTTGGCAATTGCTTTAGCCACCATTTTTTTAAGAAGCGCCTCCCTTTTGCTGTAGGCTACTGCCCCTAGCGCAATACAAACAACTAAAAAAACACCTAAAACCCAGGCTCCGATTTTTAAATATTTTTTGGGGATCTTAATTTTTGGTATTTGCATATAGTCGTTAAAATGGTTAATTGCTTAAACGTAACAATTAAATGTTTATTTCGTGTTAAAATTACAGTTAAAAAGCCTAAATAAAAGTATTTGTGGCTATGTTTTGTTAATTTTGAATTTAAATTAATACCATGCAGATTAGCCCGCAACAAGTTTTAGATGCGCTTAAAAATGTTGAAGATCCCGATCTTAAAAAAGATCTGGTTACTTTAAACATGATTAAAGATTTACAGATTACAGATAACCTGGTCAATTTTACATTGGAGCTTACCACACCGGCATGTCCAATGAAGGAGATGCTGAAAAATGCCTGTACAAATGCCATCAAACATTTTGTATCGCAAACGGCAGAGGTGGTGATCAATGTAACTTCAAGGGTTACTCAACCAAGTAATTCATCATCGCTAGATAACATCAAAAACATTATTTTGGTTTCATCTGGAAAAGGGGGAGTTGGTAAATCTACTGTGGCGAGCAATCTGGCAGTTGTATTGGCTAAAGATGGTGCCAAAGTTGGCCTTATCGATGCCGATATTTATGGCCCATCGGTACCAACTATGTTTGATCTGGTTGATGCCAAGCCAGGTGCCGAAGAAACCGCTGATGGTAAAACGAAAATTTTGCCAATTGAGAAATACGGGATAAAATTATTGTCTTTAGGTTTTTTTGCAGATCCTGGGCAGCCAGTGCCGTGGCGTGGACCAATGGCATCTAACGCAGTAAAACAATTGTTTAATGATACCAACTGGGGAGAACTGGATTATCTGATCGTAGATCTTCCACCTGGAACGGGCGATATCCATATCACTATTACGCAAAGTTTCCCAATTTCAGGAGCAGTTGTGGTTACTACGCCGCAACAGGTTGCATTGGCTGATACACACAAAGGTTTGGCGATGTTCAGAATGCCTGGAATTAATATCCCGATTTTGGGTGTTATAGAAAATATGTCGTATTTTACTCCTGCAGAATTGCCGGAGAATAAATATTATATCTTCGGAAAAGGTGGTGGTACCGAGCTAGCAGCACGTTTTGATGTGCCGTTTTTAGGAGAAATCCCAATTATTCAAAGCATTTCGGAGGCCGGAGATCAAGGGAAACCAGTGGCATTAAATCAAAACCCGTTATTGGATGTTGTATTTGGCGATATTGCAAGTAAGATTGCACAACAGATCTCCATCAACAATGCGCAAATGGTGAATTGCTAAAAAATTACTATTTTTATAAATTAAAATATATATAATGAATTTAACAGAACAAGTAGAACAGGCATTGGAAACTATCAGACCTTATTTAAAGGCTGATGGAGGTGATGTTTCTGTTGAAGAAATTACATCTGAAGGAACAGTAAAGCTTAAGCTTTTGGGCAACTGCGGTTCTTGCCCGATGAGTTTCATGACTATGAAATCTGGGATCGAACAAGCGATTATGAAAGCTGTTCCGCAGATTACATCGGTAGTTGCCGTTAACATGGCAGAGCAAGATTAAGCTTTAACACTATTTAACAAGGAAGTTTTATTAATAAAATTACTTTTGTCTTAATGAGATATTGTATTGTCCTGATTTGCTTAATTTTTTCTGTAACTGCTTTTGCGCAACAAAAGCCGGAACAGGATAAACTCATCCAATTTTCAGGAATTATTACCGATATCGACAGTTCAAATGTGATACCTTACGTAACCATCACCAATCTTTCTGCCAAGAGTAAAAGGGTTGGAGCAGATTATAGAGGATATTTTACCTTTATTGTTAATCCTGGCGATACGATCTTGTTTACGGCCATTGGTTACAAGAAGTTTTCAACGGTGATTCCGGAAAGTACACCAGATAGCAAGTACACGATTATGGTTAAATTGAAAGCTAATGTGATCGATTTACCTTCGGTGCGTGTTTTCCCTTGGGCTACAACAGAAGAATTTACCCGTGAGTTTTTATCGATGAAACTGGCGGATGATGATATGGCCATTGCTAAAAAGAACCTTTCTCGTTCGTCAATCGATGGCTTGATTCAAACGCTACCGCGCGATGGACAGGAAATCGGCAGTCAGAATTACCGCTATAATTTTGACAGGATGATTAATAAAAACATGGTTCAAACCAATCCACTACTTAATCCTTTCGCCTGGGGCAAGCTGATGCAGCAAATTTTTGATGGCGATAAAAGTAGGACGAATTAGTTTCATCGTGCGGTCATCTCGACTGAAGCGAAGCAAAATGGAGAGATCTATTTAGTTAGATTTAGCTTCGTTGAGCAATCTTGGTTCTAGACTACGTTGCACCCCGCTCAAAATGACGACTGCGGTAATTGCAGAAATAAAAAAGGGAAAACGTTTCCATTTTCCCTCTCACATATTCCATTTTAAGCCTATCTTTTTTTGCTCTTATTCGGAAACTTCATTTTGTAATCTGTTTTGATATTTCCTTTTGAAATCGCATCCAGCTTACTTTTAAGCATGGTTTTACGCAATACACTTACTTTATCTGTAAATAGTTTACCTTCAATATGGTCGTATTCGTGCTGGATTACACGTGCAGGCATTCCATCAACATCATCAGTATGCTCTACCCAGTTTTCGTCGAAATACGTAATCTTGATATTTGGTTTGCGCATAATGTTTTCACGGATATCAGGAATACTTAAACAACCTTCGTTAAAACTCCAGGCTTCGCCTGTTTCTTCTAAAATTCTGGCATTGATAAATACTTTTTTATAGCCTGGATTGCCGTCTTCATCTTCTCCGGTATCTACAATAAACAAACGGATCGGTAAACCAATCTGAGGTGCAGCAAGCCCTACTCCATTGGCGTAATACATGGTGTCGAACATATCGCTGATTAATTGTTTTAATTCCGGATAATCTTTATCGATATCGGTACCTATCTTTTTTAAAACAGGATCGCCGTAAGCTACTATTGGTAATTTCATTGTATTGTATTTTTTTCAGAAGTGAATCTGAACTCTTTAATTATTATAAAATGGTGTCAGTCTGAGCCTGTCGAAGACTCATCATTAAGTCCTTCGACAGGCTCAGGAAGACAAACTGAAAGATTTGACTTACAAAAATAACAATTATTCCTCTATTGGGCAGAAAGTAAAGATATTCAGTTGCTCAATATCTAAAATTTCATGGGTAACATCGGCCATTTGTGTGGTGGTAACGGCATTAATTTTCTCAAAAACAGTTTCTAAAGAATCTATTTTATCATGATCGATCAGGCTTTTGGCCATTGAAATGATTAAACCAATTCTGTTTTCTTCTCCCAAAGCAATCTGTCCTATAAATTTATGTTTGGCCTTTTGTAACTGCAATTCATTTAAAGGATGTTCTCTGAGCTTTTTGATCTCCTTAAAGATTAAAGAGAGCGCTTTTGCTTGTTTTTCTTTATCTGTTCCGAAATAAATGGAAAAAATACCTGTATCACTCAAGGGCGAAAAATTGGATTCGATGGTATAAGCAATCCCGTATTTCTCCCTGATCTGCAGGTTTAAAACAGAGCTCATTCCATTACCACCAAAGTAATTGTTGAGCAGCATTAAAGAAACTTTTTGCGATTGGTAGGTAGAATAGGCCTGTGTACCCAAAATGCAATGCGCCTGCATAATTGGTTTGTAAATGGTGGTATTGCTCTGCGGAAGTATGCCTGGTTTAATCCTTTTTTTAACCGGATTATTCTCTTCAACATCAGCAAAATACTTGCTTCCTTTATTTACAACGTTGTTTAAAGTATAATTTCCTAAAACAGCCACCACAATTTCGTTGGTGCGATAATTTGCTTTTCTGAAATTGATGACATCCTCACGGGTAAAGTTTTGAACAGATTCTGTTGTACCCAAAATATTGTTTCCCAATGCATGCCCGGCGAAAAGCATATCTTCGAAATCATCATTAATAGCTTCTTCCGGTTGATCTAAATAAGATGAAATTTCATCCAGAATTACACTTTTTTCTTTATCCATTTCTTCTTCAGGAAAAGTAGAATGGAAGATAATGTCGTTAAAGAGATCTAAAGTTCTATCCAAATAAGGATTTAAAAAAGAAGCATGTACGCAGGTATATTCTTTTGTGGTATAGGCGTTTAAGTCTGCCCCAACGCTCTCCAACCGGTTTAAAATCTGGTTGGTGCTTCGTTTTTCGGTACGCTTAAAGATCAGGTGCTCAATAAAATGTGCTAAACCTGCTTTGCCTTCAGGCTCGTCTCGTGATCCTGTATTAACGATGATGCATGCATGAGATATGGCAGAGGCCGCAGGCACATGCAATATGCGTATGCCATTTGGCAAAGTGTGAACATTGTATTCCATTAAGGGGCAAAGATAAGCCTAATTGCTTACAAAGACTCGGTATCCGGGTATTGCAATTGTAAGGCGGAAATCAATTTATCTTTTGTTGGTCTTTTTAGGGCTAGAAAAACAAAATTAGCGAGGCCAAAAATTAAAAAGAAGGAGTTCTGCGTGATAAAAAAGCCTACGATATTAAAAAGTGCCCCACCTTCTAAAAGTGCTGCGCTGATGATAAAGGCACTTTGATACATATTGATCTTAGTATCGGCAGAGGCAGATTTATCTATTTTAGAAATTAAATTTCTGTAAAAAAAAATACTCCCCGATATGGTAATCAGTCCCATAATTGGGAATATCGGGTTAAAAGGTGCAGTAGTTTGCGGATTGGCATCAAAAAACATGATTTCGCGGTTAAGGAAAATGGTGACCAACGCGAAAAGTAAAACGCCTGAGCATAGTGCGAGGTGGATGATTTGGAGTGTTTTTAGTTTGGTGTTCATTGAGGGGTGAAATATAATTTATTAATGGTTTAAAAAGATCCGTCATCTCGGCTGCGTTGCACTCCGCTCGAAATGACGGATTTAGGGAAATTTATTTAGTTATGCCCTCCAGCGAGAATAAAAACGCCCAGCGTAATGAAACGTCTTTTAAATAATCAAAACGGCCAGAGGCACCGCCATGGCCAAATTCCATATTGGTTTTAAGGAGTAAAACATTCTTATCAGTTTTGGTTGCCCTTAATTTAGCTACCCATTTTGCCGGTTCAAAGTACTGTACCTGGCTATCGTGCAAACCAGTTGTAACCAGCATATTCGGATAAGCTTTTTTCTCTACGTTTTCGTAAGGCGAATAGCTTTTCATATAATTGTAAGCCGCTTTTTGTTTCGGATTTCCCCACTCATCAAATTCGTTTGTGGTAAGTGGAATGCTTTCATCCAGCATAGTATTAATTACATCCACAAAAGGAACATCAGCAATAAGACCGTTCCATAAATCGGGTGCCATGTTGGCTACAGCCCCCATTAATAAACCGCCAGCACTTCCGCCATGGGCATATAAATGGCCTTTTGAGGTATATTTCTGATCAATTAAATATTCTCCTGCAGCAATAAAATCGGTGAAGGTGTTTTTCTTTTTCATCAGTTTTCCATCTTCGTACCATTGACGGCCCATTTCCTGTCCACCACGGATATTGGCGATGGCAAATACAAAGCCTCTATTCAACAAACTCAAACGTGGCGAAGAGAAATAAACATCCGAATTTGAGCCATAAGAACCATAACCATAAAGTAACAGAGGTGATTTCCCATTCTTTTCGAAGCCCTTTTTATAAACCAGGGCAATTGGCACTTTGGTACCATCTTTCGCCGTGGCAAAAACACGCTCAGTAACATAATCTTTCGGATTATAGCCGCCCAGAACTTCCTGTTGTTTCATTAGTTTCTGGTCTTTTTTTATCAGATCGTAATCGTAGGTAGAGTTTGGAGTAGTTAATGAGGTATAAGCATAACGCAATGTGGTGTTGTTGTATTCGGGATTTGAGCCCACGCCAGCGTCATAAACTGGTTCATCAAATTTGATATAATAATCGCTTTTATCTTTTTTAAGTACGCGCAACTCAGTTAATCCGTTTTTACGTTCAGATAAAACAGTGAAATCTTTAAACTCTTCAACACTTTCCAATAAAACATCTGCACGGTGCGGAATCACCTCTTTCCAGTTTTCTTTTTCGGTTTTATCCAGCGGACATTCCATTAAACGGAAATTCTTGGCGTTCCAGTTGGTTAAGATCAAAAATTTGCCATCAACAGGCATTACATTATACAATACATCTTTTGATCGGGCTGCAAAAACTTTAAAAGGGCTTTCCGGATGGTCGGCATCTACTATTTTATATTCCGAAGTAAGCGTTCCCTGCGAAGCGATAAAAATATACTTTCCGTTTTTCGATTTACCTACACCGATATAATTGGTGTTATCTTTCTCATCGTAAACTACCGCATCTGTTTTGGCATCTGAACCGAGTACATGTTTTTTAATTTTTTCACTAAGTAACGTAACAGGATTTTTTGAGGTGTAAAAGAATGTTTTATTATCATTGGCCCATGCCACCCCACCTTCTGTATTGGTAATGACATCTTTTAACATTTCACCAGTCTCTAAATTTTTAATGTTAATGGTGTACTGACGGCGCGAAACCTGATCGACACCAAAAGCTAAAAGTTTATTGTCAGGACTAACATTAAATCCGGTGGCGCTGTAATAGGAGTGGCCTTTCGCCAATTGATCTACATCCAGCAAGATTTCTTCCGCTGCAGATAAACTTCCTTTTTTACGGCAGTATTTAAAATATTGCTGTCCATCCTCTGTGCGTGAGTAATAGTAGTAGCCATTTCTAAAAACCGGAACCGATTCGTCTTTTTCTTTGATCCGACCTTTCATTTCCTTAAATAAATCAGCCTGAAATTGATCGGTACTCTTCATCATGGTATCCAGATAAGCGTTTTCGGCTTTCAGGTAATTCACAACCTTGGTACTATCGGGGCCTTTTTTAAAGTAATCGATCATCCAATAATAATTATCTACTACGGTATCGCCGTGTATAACTCTTTGGTGTGGAATAATTTCCGCTATGGGTGCCTTTGCATCAGGCCACGTTATTGCTTTCATTTCTTTCTTTTGAGGGTGATTACAAGCCGTAATTGCGCTAAGCAATATAAGACCGGGTAAGATACATTTCATCGCGGTTTGATTTCGGTTCAATTGCAATTTAATAATTTAGTTCAATAGTTCATTAGCCATTGGTTGATTAGTGGCGTGATGGTTAATTGTAAAAGAAATTGTTTAATTGTTGAATGGTTAGATTGTTACCTTTAAATTGTTGTGGAGGGTTAATCGACTCCAAACGCCAAACGCTCAACCCCAAACTCATTTCCATTTTCGCAAAAATCCATCAAGCCTATAGATAATCATTCGAATTAGAAAAATTGATGTTAAATTGCCACATCCAAACGGTTTAAATCATAATGAAATTAGGGTACAAAAAGATAGTTGTTAAAGTTGGTTCGAATGTAATTACGCAGGCGAATGGTTTGCCGGACGAGGCAAGGATCAAACACCTTGTAAATCAACTGGCGGATATTAAAAAGCAGGGTATTGAAGTAATTTTGGTTTCTTCAGGTGCGGTGGCATCGGGAAGAAGTTTGATTAAAGTATCTGAAAAACAAGACGCCGTAACTACCAGACAACTATTGGCGGCCATTGGTCAGGTGAAATTGATCAATACCTACTCCAATTTCTTTGCAGTACATGCTATACAATGCGCTCAGGTTTTGGTTACGAAGGAAGATTTCCGCGACCGGGCACATTATTTAAACATGAAAAACTGTTTGCAGATCTTGCTTCAGAACGAGGTAATTCCTGTTGTGAACGAAAACGATGTGGTTTCGGTTACTGAGCTGATGTTTACCGATAACGATGAACTGGCAGGGTTAATTGCTTCGATGTTAAATGCCGATGCCCTGATTATTCTGTCGAATGTAAACGGTATCTACAACGGCGATCCGAAAGTTGAGGGTTCAGCTGTTATTGAGGAAATTACTGGTTCGGTTGCTAACCTGGCTTCTTTTATACAAACCGGAAAGTCGCAGTTTGGCCGTGGCGGAATGATCACAAAATCGACCATGGCACAAAAAGTGGCTAAATTGGGTATAACTGTCCATATTGCCAATGGAACGAAAGATGGTGTGCTGACTTCTCTATTAAACAATCAACTGGTGCATACGCGCTTTGTTCCCGAGAAAAGCAAATCAGGCAAGAAAAAATGGATTGCCCATTCCGAAACAGCTGCAACTGGTGTCGTAAAGCTAAATGATGGTGCCAAAACGGTATTAACTTCCGGTAAAGCAACCAGTTTATTACCCGTGGGAATTATCGAAATCCAAACAGACTTTTTAAAAGGTGATATTATTAAAATTATCGACGAAAAAAATAACCTGATCGGATTGGGAATAGCAGAATATGGTTCTGATAAAGCCAGAGAGCGTATTGGACAGAAGAAACAAAAGGCTTTGGTGCATTATGATTATTTCTACTCAGCTATTTAAAGGGGTTTACCGCAAAGGACGCAAAGAGATGCGCGAAGGCAAACAGAGGTAGGGTAAACAAGGTTGTAAATATGCAATTAACTTTAGCGTTCTCTGCGAAAAACTTAGCGCTCTTTGCGGTTAATAATTAACAACATGGATTACAAACAATATTTCGAAAAAGCAAAACTGGCTAGTCGCACTTTGATTAGCTTGGGAAAAGAAACAACAGATGCAGTTTTAAAGGATCTGGCTGAAGCCCTGGTGGCTAATATAGCCGAAATTCTTACTGAAAACGCAAAGGATTTAGCCGAAATGCCCATCGAAGACCCCAAATATGACAGGTTAAAGTTAAGCGCTGTACGCATTGCAGATATTGCAAACGACCTTAAAAATGTTGCAGGCTTAAACAGTCCATTGGGTAAAATCCTTTCTGATAAAACGCTGGAAAATCAGCTACACATCCAAAAGGTTAGTGTGCCTTTGGGTGTTGTGGGTGTAATTTACGAAGCACGGCCTAATGTTACTGCCGATGTATTTTCGCTTTGTTTTAAGACCGGGAATGTTGCCGTATTAAAAGGTGGCAGCGACGCTGAGTTTTCTAATCTCGCAATTGCAAATGTAATACATCAGGTATTGGATAATCATAAAATCAATCGGGATGTTTTAGCCTTATTGCCTACAGAGAGAACTGCAACCGAAGCTTTATTAAATGCGAGGGGTTTTGTAGATGTACTGATTCCGAGGGGAAGTCAATCGTTGATTAATTACGTTCGCGAAAACAGTAAAATCCCAGTTATCGAAACCGGAGCAGGCATTGTACATACTTATTTTGATGAATCGGGCGATTTAGAGAAAGGTAAGACAATTATTTTTAATGCAAAAACCAGAAGGGTAAGTGTATGTAATTCTTTAGATTGTGTGTTAATTAACGAAAATAGACTGAATGATCTACCTGCACTTTTATCCCCTCTTGCAGATGGAAATGTAGAATTATACGCTGATGAGAAAAGTTATGCAATATTAAAATATTCTTATCCAGCTCACTTACTAAACCAAGCCACGCCTGAACATTTTGGCACCGAGTTTTTATCATTAAAACTGGCAGTTAAAGTTGTCACGGATTTAACAGAAGCATTGAACCACATTGCCGATTATAGCTCGAAACATAGCGAAGCCATTATTTCTGAAAATGCAGAAAATATTGCCCAATTTTTAAATGAAGTAGATGCGGCTGCGGTGTATGCCAACGCCTCGACAGGTTTTACAGATGGCGCTCAATTTGGTCTTGGTGCCGAAATCGGTATCAGCACACAAAAACTCCATGCCCGTGGACCAATGGGTTTGGAGGAATTAACCAGTTATAAATGGGTGGTACGGGGTGATGGGCAAGTGAGGAAGTGATGTTATTGTCATTCTGAGCGCAGCGAAGAATCTTTTTTGGGTTGATAGTTCATGGTCCATGGTTTTTTAGCCGCAATGGCCATCAACTATGAGCCAAAGGACCATGGACTATTAACACGATGACCAATTGAACTAAAGTTCAAAAACCTCTCCCCTTTCAGGTACTTCTACATTGAAACCATCTTCCTGCAGTGCCAGTGATAAACTTTGAAGGCTTTTATCTTCTCCGTGCACAAGGAAAACTTTTTTAGGCTGACCGGTTTGTTTAATTGTTTTCACTAAATCGTTATGGTCGCCGTGGCCGCTTAACAGATCGGTTTGGCGGATGGTGGCGTAAACCATCATTTCCCGGTCTTTAATGCGCACAATAGGTGCTCCGCTTAATAACTTATACCCAAGCGTTCCTTTTGCGCAGTAACCAATAAAAAGGATGGTACAATAATAGTTCTGAATGTTATAATACAGGTGATCCTGAATCCTTCCACCTTCTAACATGCCGGCAGATGAAATAATAATGCAGGGATCGAAATAATTAGAAACATCTTTACTTTCTTTCATGGTTTGAACGTAAGCCAGGTGCTCAAATTCAAACTCATCACCCATGGTCTGGTAAAAATCTTTTGCTTCCTGATTCACCAGGTTATGGTGTTTGCGGTAAACCTCCGTGGCTTGAATCGCCATTGGGCTGTCTACAAAGATTTGAACAGGTGGCAATAATTTTTTGGTGAATATCTGGTTTAAGGCAAATACCAGCGATTGGGTCCGGCCAATACTAAATGCCGGAATAATCAATCGTCCAGGACTTTTGATACAGGCTTCTGTAATTTCCTGAACTAATCTTTCTTCCAGTGTTTGGTCTTTGGTGTGCACCCTGCCGCCATAAGTGGCTTCACTTATAAGATAGTCAACCTCTGGCAGCGGCTCAGGATTAACCAATACTGGGTAGTTCTCTCTGCCGATATCGCCTGTAAAAGCAATTTTCTTCTCTATGCCGTGATCGTTTATGGTTAGAATAGCTGCGGCAGCACCAAGTAAATGGCCAACAGGAACAAAGGTTAAGCTAATATCCCCATTAATCTTAAAAGCTTTATTAAAAGCAATGGTTACAAAACGATCGATGGTATCCATTACATGTTTGTGCAGGTACAACGGTTTGGGTCCGCTGAAATTACCACGTTTAGTTCTGGGTTTACGACCTGCCTTTCTTAAGAAAAGTTCAACGGAATCGAATAATAATATCGAAGTAAGATCGGCTGTGGGCGGAGTACAAAGTACCTGGCCCTCAAAACCAAATCGAACCAATGTTGGCAAATTACCTGAGTGATCGATATGCGCATGAGTTAAAATTACCAGGTTTATAATTGCCGGATCGAAGGGGAATTGTTGGTTTTCTTCCTGGTAGGTTTCCTTCTCGTAATCTAATCCGCAATCTATCAGTATTTTATAATGCCCAATTTCGAGCAAGTGCATACTGCCTGTTACTTGTTGTGCTGCGCCCCAAAACGTTAACTTCATCTTCTTATCTATCGCGTAAAATCTTTAGCCGTAAAGTAGTATAAATGATGGGATTTTTAAACAATCAGGCGTAATTTTTTAATTATCATTTACCATAGAGGTCACAGAGAAAGACCACAGCGCACACTGAATTTATAGTAATTCCTTTACGGTGTAAAATCAGACAACTACCTTTCCTGAATTTGGCCTTATTTATAGTTGATTAACTTCTCTGAATTTAAGACTCTTTGATATTTCACCTTTTGCCTCTTCCGAAAAATCTTCTAAATCAGCTGTAGTAATGGTTTTATCTACAAGCATAGCAATTACCGTATCAAAAAACCAGGAATTTCTCATGCCGTCGTACCTTCTGGCAATGTGTTTGTCGAAATCTGTTACAGCGGTAAAAATTTTATAATAATCGGCTTTGTTGTCTTCAGGTTGTTGTGTTTTCCATTGGTCTAAAATTTCAGAAAATGCCTGCATTTCTTTTTTTAATTCCCTTTGTAAAGCTACCTCGAATAATTTTCGGGCAACTTTGTTATCTGCTTTTGAAAAATCCATAATGTAAATTTATGCCATAAAGATAAGAATGTCATTATATCTAACTGGCTTAACCCAAAGAAAGATTTTTTATCTTTGAAGAAAAATATCCGCTATGCAAGAACCTTTTGACATCGAAATAAGAGCAATTAATTATTCAGTTTTTCCGGAGGGAAATGATTCGTATACCATTTTTAAAGATGGAAGAGAATACATTCAGATTCAAAAAGATACTTCATCGATCTGGTTGAAAATGGACTATAAAACCGAACTTCCCATTTTTGAGGAAGACGAAGAAGTGAATGCAATTGGCCAGGCGATTGAAAAATACGTGCCTGAAGAAGATGATGAAGAAGAGCTATAATAAGCAATCCTCAACAAGGTTTGGCTATACCAGTCCGTGTTGAGGATTTAAATTTAGGCAAGAAGCTTTAATAATTCTTCTGCAACTTTTTCTGATGAGGCTGGATTTTGTCCGGTAATCAATAAGCCATCAACTACAGCATAGGGATTCCAATCAGCTATCTTGCTGTAATGTCCACCATTTTTTATTAACATATCCTCTACCAAGAAAGGCACTACGTTTGTTAATTGTACAGCTTCTTCTTCGGTATTGGTAAACCCGGTTACATTTTTTCCATTCACCAGGTATTCACCATTTATCTTTACATCCTTAAGCACTCCCGGAGCATGACATACAAAAGCAACAGGCTTGTTGGCGGTATAGAATTCGGTAATGAGCTGTTGTGAAGTTGCGCTTTCTGCTAAATCCCAAAGTGGTCCGTGGCCACCAGGATAAAAAACTGCATCATAATCATCCATTTTTATATCATCCAGTGGGATGGTATTTTTTAATTTGGCCAAAAGAGCAGTGTCTTTGTCCATCCTTTTCGTCGTTTCGGTTTGAAAAGAAGGATCTTCACTTTTAGGGTCTATTGGTGGCTGACCACCTTTTGGTGAGGCCAATACAACATCAATACCTTTGTTGGCTAAGGCATAATATGGCGCTGCCAATTCTTCTGACCAAAAACCTGTTTTTAAACCTGTATTTCCTAATTCGTCGTGGCTTGTAAGCACGAATAAAACTTTCTTATTCATATTTTTTATGCTAAGTGTACCACAAAATTAGTGCTGTTGATTAAGGCAGCAAAGGAGTTCAATCACAAATTTAATGTGAGCAGAATCACACTTTTGCGGAAAGCCTGCTTAAAGTTTCTCTTGAAATGCCCAGGTATGCTGCGATTATTGTTTTAGAAACCCTTTGCATCAATTGCGGATATTGATGAGCGAGTTGTTCAAAACGCTCTTTCGGGCTTGTGGTTAAAAGTGATAAAATCCTTTGCTGTAAAGCTACATAACCCAAACTGTTTTTTATCCTGAAAAAATGCTCCATTTTATGACTTTCGCGGCAAAGCTGATCTAAATTATCTTTGCTGATGGAGAGTAGTTCGGAGTTTTCCAGGCAGCTGACGTTGGTAATCGATTTAACATGACCATAAAAAGCCCTAAAATCAGAAAGCCACCAGTTTTCCATCGCAAACTGGATAATATACTCTTTGCCATTGGCATCTGTAAATGTGGCCTTTAATAAACCTTTAACTACAAAATAAATGTGATTGACAAATTCGTCTTCCTGGATCAGGTACTGGTGTTTTTTAAGCGTTTTGGGTTTGAAGTGTGCTGCTATATGTTCAAACTCCTGATCGGTGAGGGAAACGATTTCTTCGAGGTGTGTTTTTAATTCAAAACTCATGCTATAAATTTAATTAAATTAAGCATGAAACTCATTGTTTTGATTTTCGAATGAGGTAAGGCTAAAAAATAAGGCCCGATTTTTTACTGATCGGGCCTTGTGTCTTTAAATGGTTTACCTAGTGCAATTTGCTGTCCAGGTTTTCCCATCCTTCGAAACCAACATTTTAAGGTTACTGGCATCAATACTGATACCGGTTAAACCCGATCCAATACTTACATAACTGTTGTCGCCTGTTTTTTCAAACTTTACACCTGTAATGTCAGGAATGCCGTTACCAAAGTAAAAATTATACGTTTCGCCAACTTTGCTTACAGTTACTTTACCATCGCTACTGTTAGTTGTAGTCTCTCCATCACGATAGGAAACGGTTCCTTTGTAAGTACCCACGAAGAAATCCCGATCTGCAGGATCAGTATCTTTTTTACATGATACCATTACGGTTAATGCTATTAAAAGCATACTGAAAATTTGAACTGTCTTTTTCATCTCTTTCACTTTTTTAATTTTAAATAGGTCATAAATGTAACAGTGTTATGACAACGACTGTGCCAAAGCGTTGTGACTATTGGCTGAATAAGGCTTTAGAATATAGTGAAATGAAATTATTTTTCAATTTAAAATGCTGTAATACAGTGTCTTGATTAATTTTAAAAAAGAAAGAAAGTGAAAATCTTTTAAGCGTCGATCTGGGAGTTGCGTTAAAGTTTTAGCATAGTAAAACTGTTCAGTTTAAAAGAACCTGTTCAATTTAGCTATAGATAAAGTCTAACATTCTAACCTTTTTAAGTCTATTGCTGTCTTTTAGTAAATCATTTAAATAAGGTACCTAAGGATGGCTATCTTTTTTGGAAATAGGATTACAAGCAAAAAATATGTTAAGGTACTTTATGCTATTCTTTGGTGTAGTTTGATGGACCATTAATGTTAACTTTTTCGCCTAAAAAATGAGGTTTTCTACCAATCATCAAGTCGATTGTTGATTTTACAACGGCAAAGTACTCTCTAAAGGATGCGTATTTGAAACCCTGGTATGTTCCCTGGTCTGCAACAAAACCGTAAGACTTAATACCCAGTTTATTGCCAATATTGATACACCTGTTTAGGTGATATTTTTGCGATACCAGGATCGCGGTATCTATGTTAAAAATAAATTTTGATCGGTACAGCGTAGAGTAGCTATCAAAACCAGCGTAATCAAGATAAATTTTATTGGTATCAACACCATGTTCATAGCAGTAAAGTTTCATTACTGTTAATTCGTCGTGTGCATCACTTCCATTATCTCCTGACAGCAGAATTTTATCAATTTTATTATTTTTATAAAGTTTTATGCCAGCATCAAGCCTGTCCTTTAAATATTTACTGGGTTTATTGTTGTTTATTCCTGCTCCAAAAATAATACCCACTTTAGTTTTTGGTACATCTTGTTCATTCGAATAAATCGCCGGATTAGTCTGGTATTTTATGAGCAAGTTTACACTTAATACTACAATAACAGCCAAAATAAAGGCATATAAGAGCAATTTAATGATTTTTTTGATGTTCATTTATTGATATGTTAATCGTTTATCTCTTTAATCTGTGGTTTTGAATTATTGTTTTTTTAAGATCCTGACAATCTGTTTATCCAGATCTAAATTATCATTATCGTCGAAAGGTTTGCCAATTTTATATGGTATGTGTCTTTTATTAAGTCTATACAACTGATAATAATTAGTGCCTGTTAAACCATAACTCACAATTACTTTGTATTTTTTGGTGTAGCTGGGGTTAACGATATTGTCGAAATCTTTAACCTTGGTTAAGGTATGGTTTTTGGGATTAACCAGGTAAAGATTGTAAAACGAATTTCCTCCCCTTCCACCTGTATCTTCGAAAATTAACAGATCTTTTATCCCGTCGTTGTTATAGTCTTCGTAAGTGATATTATCAGAGATATGGCGCATTTCTATGTTTTCTTTCCAAAAGATTTTATCTGTTTTTACGCCTTTTTTACCAAAATATATATTGGCATGGCATAATTCTGCCGAAGGTTCTTTTTTAATAATTAAATACTGTATAGCGAGTACATAGTCTTTATTTTTAAAAGGATAAATGTATTGCCAAATTCCTGTTGAGGTTGGCTGATGGAATACTTTTTGGGCAAACGAATGACTGGAAATAAATATAAAGCATAGAAAAAATATGCTGTTCATGTTTGGCATATTGCAATAGATTTATGTTAAATTTCTGAAAGTTTTTCGGCAAGTTCTTCCGTCATTTCATTAAGTGTAAGCAATCTGGCCCAATTAAACTTTTTCCATACCGTTTTCGGTTTGTTGGTTTTGTCGCTAAACATATTGCCGCCAGAGGTTTCACTTTTTTTTCGTGTAGAGAAATTAAGGCTGGTAGTGCTTTCTTCTCCCGAAGATCGGCTATAGTTCCCCGTTTGATAGCCGATTAGTTCCATTTTTTGATTTTGGAACCTGAATGTATAACCGACATTACTAACCCCGTAAGAACCACAGCTTGACCAGTATTGATAACTTAAAATCAGTACTCCGTTTTTTATGCTGATGGCACCAGTTTCTTGTAAAGGATCGGCGAGACAAGTGCTCTCTATGTCATTTTCAGTTGGGATAAAATTGGTGTTTTGAGCCAGTAAGCTGTAATTCCCGGATGTTTTTATAAGTACCAAAAGCATACGGGGATTCACATTTAGTGTGTCACGGCCCATACCGTCATTTTTGATGATATTTTTTGGATTGGTATTCTGAATAATGATCGCTTCGTCAGGTAAAGGATCTTTATTTAAATCGCCTTTGGCCTGATAAATTACTTTCCATCCTTTTGGAACAAAGGCATTTGTATTAGTGCCTGTTTTTGGGATTTGAGGATGATCTACCTGCGCATATAGCTGAATAGAAATCAGCGAAAAGAGGATGAATAAACTATTTTTCATGGTCGATTTATTTATAATCAATAATAGAAATATTTGTTGTTGGCCGGAAATTTTAATTCTACTTTACCAGGAGCAAAACCATCCATTTTGGGGATAGCTTTAAACGGATATTTAAAATTGTAAAAACTATCTTTTGGTATTTTTTTGTCGTCATCACAACTTCCGTAAGTGTAAGCCACATTGACTTGTTTGGTAGAAAAATTGATATCATATTGGTAATCAAAATCGCAGGTATCATAATCTTTCATGGTATAACCGATTACAAACCAATCGTTATTTTGATAAAGGTAAATGTTTTTCCAGGTGCTGTAATGCCTGGTGTTGTGATTAAAGGTCTGTTCAGTAATCAGGGTATTGTTTTTAATTTTTATCGAGAGGTTTACGCCTGCATCTGCACAAAAACCACAATCTTTACTGCTCCGTAAAACGGTGCCATTGCTTTTCCATAGTTTTATTTTACCATCAACCTGTTTACAGATATAGAGAATCCTCTTTAAGCCATCTTTCCCATCCGTTTTATCGGTATCAAAAGCATATACCACTTCCTCTTTGCCTAAATCGCCTCTGGCTTCGAGCACCAATTTGTAATTTTTGGGCGGATTAAAATCGGGCAGTGTTTGGCCTATACTTTGTAAAGCAAATAAAAGTATGCTGAAAAGCGCAAAAATTGATTTTTTCATAGGGCTGTTTCTTGTGCAATGATTCATTACAAATCTCTAAAGCTGCAATTTATCTTTTCTATCTATCTTTACTAATAAACCCGTTAAGATTATATGATAAATACAACAACACATATACATTATAAGGATAAGATTCCTTTACATTTTGAAATTAAAAACTTAAAAGGAAATAAGAATGAATTTTTATCGATGACAACTTTTCTAATCTCTGAAAATATAGAAGTTATCATTAATAAAGCATTAAATGTCTTAGTTCCATTTACTGATCAGATTTTTAAAGATGAATATGAGAAAAAACAAGGATATTTTGAACTTGGCGAGATTACAGTAGAAGATACAGGACCACATTCTTATGTGTCTAATCACATTACATATACATTGGCATTTTCGTTAGAATCCCATTCTGGATTTGTTTTGGATTATCTTAGTTATAGTGTTGTATTTGATACCCAGTTTACTTTAACGGCAGTAAGTAGAGGCTAAATATTACCCCGCCCAGCCATCCCTATCCAAGCTCCTGTAATTAATCGATTCTGCTAAGTGTTCCATTTCTACGTTTTCACTTCCATCTAAATCGGCAATGGTCCGGGCAACTTTCAAAATCCGGTCGTAGGCACGGGCCGAAAGACCTAATTTTTCCATGGCTGATTTCAGGAGACTGTTTCCTTCATCACTGATCTGGCATACTTTGCGAACCATTTTCGGACTCATTTGGGCATTGCAATGCAGGTCTTCTCTATCTGCAAAACGTAGATCCTGAATTTCTCTTGCTTTAATTACGCGTTCTCTGATAAAGTTGCTTCTTTCTGTTTCGGTAGTGGAGGCTAATTCTGTAAAGTTAACGGGTGTTACTTCTACATGAAGATCTATCCGGTCTAAAAGCGGTCCGGATATTTTACTCAGGTATTTTTGCACCACACCAGGTGCACAAACGCAATCTTTCTCCGGGTGATTGTAAAAACCACAAGGGCAGGGGTTCATTGAGGCCACTAACATAAAGCTGGCTGGATATTCTACCGAAAACCTTGCCCTTGCAATAGCTACTTTTCGGTCTTCTAAAGGTTGACGCATTACCTCTAAAACAGTTCGTTTAAATTCGGGCAATTCATCTAAAAACAGAACACCATTGTGTGCCAGCGATATTTCTCCGGGTTGCGGATTGATTCCGCCGCCTACCAGTGCTACATCGCTAATCGTATGGTGTGGTGAGCGGTACGGACGGCTTGTCATTAATGCATCGCTTGCAGAGAGTTTTCCGGCAACAGAATGGATTTTCGTGGTTTCTAAGGCTTCGTTTAAATTTAATGGAGGTAATATCGTGGGCAGTCGCTTGGCCAGCATGGTTTTACCTGCCCCTGGCGGCCCTATTAAAATAACATTATGACCACCCGCTGCCGCAATTTCCAGGGCTCTTTTAATATTTTCCTGTCCTTTAACGTCGGCAAAATCGTGTTCGTAATTATTGATATTTTTTAAGAATTCTTCTTTGGTATTCACTTTAACTTGTTCCAGCGCTTCGCTTTTATTAAAGAAAGCAATTACCTGGGCCAGGTTTTCTACGCCGTACGCCACTAAATCGTTTACAATGGCTGCTTCACGAACGTTTTGTTTCGGTAAGATGAATCCTTTAAAACCTTCCTGTTGTGCTTGTATAGCAATTGGTAAAGCTCCTTTTATGGGCTGTATGCTTCCGTCTAAAGAAAGTTCGCCCATAATAAAATAATCTTCTAGTTCGTCGGCTGGGATTTGGCCTGAAGCCGCTAAAATACCGATGGCAATTGGCAGATCGTATGAGGAGCCTTCTTTTTTCATGTCGGCAGGTGCCAGGTTTACCACTATTTTCTGTTTAGGCATGCGAAAACCTGAAACATTAATGGCACTGGCCACCCTTTGCAAGCTTTCTTTTACCGCATTATCGGGCAGGCCTACCATATAGTATTTGGTACCTGCGCTAATATTCACTTCGATTGTTATGGTTAGTGCATTTACGCCATAAACAGCACTCCCGTATGTTTTTACAAGCATTGATTTTAATTAAAATAAATTCGGATGTAAATTATTCGGGATGAATATTGATATAGGCTAATATATAAAGAATTATCTAATTTATTTACTGTTGATTGAAGCTAGGACAATTCAACGACTCTTTAAAAATCTTTACTAAGTTCAATATTACATCTAGAATCGAAAATTTTAACATAGGTTTTAGTTTTGCCATTATCAATCAACCAAACTTGTGCATAATAAGTGTCTTTACTGAATGTTGTTGAAGGTAAAATTTCTGACAAAGGAACCTCTACTCCATGGTAATCAACCCATGAAAGTTTAAGTGTTTTTTTGGAGTTGTTTATGATTATTAATTTTGATTTCTGTTCAGAGTGACCGGATGGAATTTTGCTAAATAAAACCTGTGATTTCTTCTTTATTAGTGTAGATAATATTTTTCCACTATAGATAGAGTCAATTAATTTGTACCCTTGAAGGTCATATGATTTTAAGCCCTTAGGACCAGCTGTTGGCTTATTGCCTTTCATATAGTCTCCATGGGCTCCAAAATACCATGTTGTTAGTTCAGCCCAATATTCTTGTTCGTTTGTTGCTGCATAAGCTCCTTTCCATAGCCCTTGGGTTTTAACAGATGAAATGTATTGAGATACGATTTTACTTCTCACCAAGCTGTCAAGTCCAAAATCCATTATACTATGCGAAAATTCATGTATACAGATATCATATCCACCAGCGTATTTATCACCTTGAAGATTTAATAAATTTTCTTCACCACATGACGCATATATTCCACCCATTCCTCTTGTTCGTTCATCAATATCTGTCATTGAGCCGTTATCCATGTATTGAACACCCTTCATTTCTTTAAATTCTGGTAAATCTGAGGTTTTTTGGTTTTTGCCGATAATGTGAAGTTCAATGCCATTCGCAATTAAATTTTTTCGTACGATCGGCATGTCCTTTAGTAAGTAATCCAATTTTTTAGATGCAACTAATAACGCGCTATCGCTTACTATTTCTGCCGAACGAATGGCGATTCCTTGATTGTCTAAATACTTCGCGTAGAAGCCTTGATATGGTGGACTGATTTTTTGTACTGCATTTATTTCTGTGATCGTATTTTGAGCAATTGAACAGTTAGTAATCAGACATAGTAATAAACTGTAGATAATTTTAGTTGGATTAAGCATATAATTTATTGATGGCGGACTAACAATATATTTATTATAAACCGAACTTTTAAATCTATTTACACATTGCTTACCCGCACTAATATTCACTTCGATTGTTATGGTTAGTGCATTTACGCCATAAACAGCACTCCCGTATGTTTTTACAAGCATTTAATTTTAATTAAATAAATTCGGATGTAAATTATTCGGGATAAATATTGATTCTAATATACAGATTGTTTAAATAAAGATCAAGTTTTAGTATTTATAAGCTTAAGCCCGTTGGTTTTTAGTAAACGATGTTAAATAAACCTGATTGGACGAATGCCGATTCCTTCTATCGGCAGCAGGGAAAGCAGGGCTGAAACCCCCTATGGAAAGCTGAATACTCATTTCCAAAACCTATAAAACAAAAAATCCTGATCATTGCTGATCAGGATTTATATTATTTTTAAAGAGGCTGAAACAATCGATAGCGTCGGATCAGCATGACGCTTTAGGTTGCGATCGGAATTTATATTTTCACAAAGAATAAGAGCTACGGCCTAAACCCTCTCTGCCCTAAACCTCCTAAACTATCTGCCAAATGGCATTTTAGGCATACCTTTCATCATGGCGGCTGCGGCTGCAGGGTTCGAAAACTGCTTCATCATTTTACGCATATCTTCAAACTGTTTAATCAGCTTTGTTACTTCTTCTACCTTACTTCCTGAACCTTTTGCAATACGTAAACGGCGACTTTGCTGAATGCTATCCGGGTTTTCTTTCTCAAACGGTGTCATTGAATTGATGATGGCTTCGATTGATTTAAAAGCATCATCCTGGATATCTACATTCTTCATCATTTTGCCCACACCGGGAATCATACCCATCAGATCTTTCATGTTACCCATTTTCTTGATCTGCTGAATCTGGTTGTAGAAATCGTTGAAATCAAATTTATTCTTACGGATTTTCTTCTGCAGTTCTGCTGCTTCTTTCTCATCGAACTGCATTTGTGCACGTTCAACAAGCGAAACCACATCACCCATACCCAAAATACGCGATGCCATACGATCTGGATAGAAAACATCCAGTGCCTCCATTTTCTCGCCGGTACCGATAAATTTAATAGGCTTGTTTACCACCGATTTAATGGAAAGGGCCGCGCCACCACGGGTATCGCCATCCAGTTTGGTTAACACAACACCTGTAAAATCTAAACGGTCGTTAAATACTTTGGCTGTATTTACCGCATCCTGACCAGTCATCGAATCTACTACGAATAAAATCTCGTGTGGTTGCGTTTTAGCCTTAACTTCAGATATTTCGTTCATTAAAGATTCGTCGATCGCTAAACGACCTGCGGTATCGATAATGATTACGTTATTTCCATTTTGTTTACCGTGCGCAATACCTTCTAAAGCGATGCCAACAGGATCGTTTGATGCACGGTTTGCGTAAACTGATACACCAACAGAGGTTCCTAAAACCTCCAATTGATCTACAGCCGCCGGACGGTACATATCGCCTGCTACCAATAAAGGTTTTTTGCCCTTGCCTTTTAAGTGCAGGGCCAGTTTACCTGCAAAAGTAGTTTTACCCGCACCGTTTAAACCTGCAATTAAGATAATGGTAGGGTTTGCTTTAGTATCTAACTCTGTAACTTCGCCACCCATTAAGGCTGCAAGTTCATCGTTCATTATTTTAGTAAGCAACTGACCTGGAGAAACCGCAGTAAGTACGTTTTGCCCCAAGGCTTTTTGCCTCACATCATCAGTAAATGTTTTTGCTGTTTTATAGTTAACATCGGCATCTAATAATGCTTTGCGGATTTCTTTCATGGTTTCTGCCACGTTGATTTCCGTAATGCTGCCTTGTCCTTTTAATACTTTAAACGCTCTGTCTAGCTTGTCCTGTAAATTATCAAACATCTTTTTTTAAGCTAAAAGCTTCATGCCAAAGGGCAAAAAGCTACTTGTTTTTAATAAAAGGCAAATGTATCAAATTTTGCTTGTAAATCGCTGCACCTCAAAGTCAAAAATCTTTTTTTGAAAATGAGCAGTTTGGTTTTCATAGGTACTGTACTCCCGCCATTCACTTCAATCTTTTTGTGCCTCAGCATTACAGCTAAGTTTGCTATCGTGTGGACACATCTTTTTTAAGTTTAGTTTAGGCGTTTTGCTAACTAACTTTAATAAAGCACGAATTTTAACCAAGGATGCTGTCAATCCCAAGAGCCGGAGAAATCAAAAAAACAGGTGCACAACAGTAAAAATGGCAGTAACAAACCTGAAACGCAGTGGTTTTGTGTTCATAACCGATAATTTAATTTTAAAAAAAAATATTGAACACAAAATGAAGTGTCGCTGTTTTTTTTGATGCGTGTAAGACTGTGCAAAAGGCTCATTGCTGGATTGACGAAGCGTTTTGGGTACTTTGGCGCTCCAAAGTACCATGCCCTGCGGCATAGAGCGATAGAAGAATATTTTACTCAATTGTGTCGATACGATAAGGTATAGAACGGAAAAAAAATCAACATTTATCTCCAAACTAAAGTCTTTAAGCTATAAAAGCTCGTTATTTAGCAGGAAAGATGCTGAAATAAATTCAGCATGACGATCGACCTAGACAACGGCGCTAATATGAATTAGCTGAGATGTGTCCACACGATAGCTAAGTTTGGGAGCGGTGCAGCAAAAAGTATTTCCGTTTCTGTCGGGTTTAAGCACAATGGTTTCCTGCCAGGAGGAAAGGAAATAACGGACAAAAATATTGCGCTGAAAAACAATAAAGCTTAAATCGTTGAATGACCTAAATTTTATGTTTTTTTCATTTGGTGCAACATTCTGGTTAAGGCATAGTCTTATATCTAACTAACCTAAACGAATGAAACGCTGCATCCTCCTTTTTTTTATATTTATTTGTGCTTTTTCTCAGGCTCAGGATATTTCGAAACAGCGCCAGCTGGAAGCGAAGAGAACTGTACTAAGTCCAAAAATAGATGGTATTTTAGATGATGAGTGCTGGAATAATGTTCCCATTGCTACCGATTTTATTCAGATCAGGCCAAATCCGGGAAAAGTAGAAGCCTATGACCGGCGTACCGAAATGAAGGTGCTTTACGATGATGTGGCTGTTTACGTCTACGCCCGGATGTACGATCATCCTGATAGCGTTTCACACGAGTTGGTTTCGAGGGATAATATTGGCAACGCCGATTTTATCTCGATAATTCTTGATCCTTTTTATGATAAAATGAACGGAAACGGGTTTTTCGTTACCGCTGCCGGTGTGCAGTTTGACGCTAAATATTCGCAGGTGGGTGATGAAGACGCCAACTGGAATGCAGTATGGGAAAGTGCCGTTAAATTGGATGACAAAGGTTGGACCTGTGAAATGAAAATTCCCTATTCAGCCCTTCGTTTTTCGAGTAAAGATATTCAGCAATGGGGATTGAATTTTAGCCGCAGGATACAGCGGAGCAATACGCAAACTTTTTGGAATTTCGTTGACCCTAAAGTAAATGGCTTTATTAACCAGGAAGGCCTTTGGACAGGGATAAAAGATATTAAGCCGCCATTAAGGTTATCTTTTTCGCCTTATATTTCGGCCTATGTAAATCATTATCTGGTTAATTTGCCAGGGGTAAAAAACACCACCTCGCGGTTTAATGGTGGGATGGATGTAAAATACGGGATCAACAACAGTTTTACCCTCGATATGACGCTGGTACCTGATTTCGGTCAGGTGCAATCTGATAACCGGATCCTGAACCTTACCCCTTTCGAAGTAAAATTTAACGAAAACCGCCAGTTTTTTACCGAAGGGACAGAGCTTTTTAATAAGGGGGATCTTTTTTATTCGAAACGGATTGGTTCTATTCCGTCCTATTACGATTATAGTGGCGTAGGTGCCGATAAAATTGTGAAGGATCAGAAAGAAGCCAAGGTGCTGAACGCTACAAAAATATCTGGACGGACGGCGAAAGGCCTTGGTATCGGAATTTTCAATGCGGTTACAAATGGCATGGAAACAGAAGTGGAAGATACGAAGGGTAACCTCCAGATGGTCGAAACCCAGCCGCTTACCAATTACAATATTCTGGTTTTCGATCAGTCATTAAAAAACAACAGCTCGGCAACATTTATTAATACCAATGTGTTAAGGCAGGGTTCGGCTTACGATGCCAACGTAACTGCCTTACTGTTTAATCTGAACAATAAGGGCAATAAATACTTTGTTAATGGCGCAGGTAAAATGAGCTCTTTACGGGGTAAAGAAACCAGTACCGGATATAGCTATGGGCTTAAGTTTGGTAAACAGAGTGGTAATTTTACCTGGAGCTATTCGCAGCAATACGCCGATGATAAATTCGATCCCTCTGATTTAGGCTTTTTTACCAACAACAATTTTTTAGACCAGGTGGCGGATTTTCATTACAATGTTTATAAACCAGGCAGTTGGTACAATCAATTATTAAGCTACTTTAATGTTTTATACTCGAGGAGGGCTACTCCAGGCAGCTTCCAAACTTTTTCTGTAGAAGGCGGACCTTATGTTCAATTTAAAAATCTTTGGTCGGCAGAAATAAACGGGATCTATACCGCTGCAAAAAACGATTTCTATGAATCCAGAAACGGGCAGGTATATAAAGCCCCCGAAAGCTATAGTTTCGTGTTATATGTTAATCCCAATCGTGCAAAAGCTTATAACTTCGGTGGAAATTTCCGTTACAGGGAACAGGAACTTTTTAAGGGCAAAGAGTACAATTTTTACTTTTTCCAAAACCTGCGGATAAATGATAAAATTGCTTTTGGTTTAGATCTTAATTTTAACCCGAATTATAATTATGTAAACTGGGTAACAGCACAGGGTGATAAAGCTATTTTCTCCAAATACGACCGCAGAACGGTAGAAAATTCATTCGATGCCAAGTATACTTTTACCAATTTAATGGGATTTATGGTGGTTTTGAGACATTATTGGAGCGATAGAAGGAATAAAGAATATTTCTTGCTTAAACCTGATGGCAATTTAACCGATTATACCGGAGCGCCGCTAAATGGATTGGACAGAAATTACAATGTATTTAACATTGACTTAATTTATACCTGGCAATTTGCTCCAGGCAGCACTTTATCTGTTTCCTATAAAGATGCGGCAGAAACTTACGACACTTATTACACACAGCGTTACAATAAAAACCTGAGCGGAATTTTAAATGCCCCTCAAAATAACAGCCTTTCGGTTAAGGTTTTGTATTATGTAGATTATCTGGACTTTAAGAAAAAAAGGAAAAAGGTTTAGAAAGGTTTGATCTGGACATTTCTAGCTTTAGGTCTAAACCCAAGCTAGGAAATAAAAAATATGAGCTGAGACTAAGGACTGACGACTATGGACTTTTGACTAACCTAACGCGCTTTCCCTGGGCTTATGCCAAATTTCTTGCTAAAGGCATTACTGAAATGCTGTACTGAAGAATAACCTAGTTCATCAGAAATGCTTTTGATGTCCTTGCTGCTATCTGCCAGTAGTTCTTTGGCCTTCAGGAGTTTATAGTCACTCAAATAACCAAAAACAGTATTTTTAAAGACTTCTTTAAAGCCATGTTTTAGCTTAAATTCGTTTATGCCTGCGGTTTTGGCCAGTTCGATTAAAGATGGCGGATGATTTGCATTGGCCAGCAGGTATTCCCTGGCATAATAGATTCTTTCTTTATCATAAGCGGATTTGAGGGCTGGTCTTTCGGTCTTTTTAGCCGCTTCTTCAAAAGCCTGGGCCTGTAGTGCCAGCAGTTCCAAACATTTAGACTGAAGAAACAATAATTTTAATCCACCTGTAAAGTTGCAGTTCATAATATCATTAATGCAGCTATGCATGGCCAGGGTAATGGGCAGGTTTTCTGATGAAATTTCTACCGAACGGCTGTTCATAATGTTTTCGGCAAAATTCTTTAACAGCATGCTGCTTTCGCAGGTTAAATCAATAAAGCGTGATCTTTCGAAATTTACTTCAAAAAATTTATGCGAACCTCCTGTATCAAACTCTGCCATCCCATCAAAATCTGGACTGTAGATAATGTTGTGCTGGTTTGCTTTAATATCCTGGCGTTTATTGGTGAGGTAATTTTCCATAATGCCCCCGCCGGTGAGCGCAAAGTGGAGCTCTACCACATCAGGTTCATCAAAAGCTTTGATGCGCAGGCGGCTCTGTTTCACCACCATATCACCGTAAACAATATAAATACCCGAAAAAGCGATCTCCACAATCTCTGCATCGCCAAATGGAAAGCTGTATTTATCCCTTCTTTCGGTTACCAGTGGCTGATTAAATTCTGTATTGTCGAACTTGTTGCCAACAGTATAGTATTTATCGTCACCATCGTAAATGTTTAAGGCCATAAAAATCCTTTTGATATAAACTTTAATCCTTTTGGCATAAAAAGATTCGTTTGTTAGACGATTATTTTTGTTCAAAGTTACTAAACAAAAGAATACGATGGCTAAATTACCTTCATGGCTGGCCGACACAATGGAAAAAGTGATCAGCAATAAAATATATCAAGTAGAAGTTGTAGAAACCAAAATGTTATGCAGCAACTTAAAGTGCGTTACCTTTAAAGGCGATTTTTTCGATGCTAAATTTATTCCGGGAATGGAGGTGCTGTTTAGGGTTAACGCCAACGAGTATAGACATTATACATTATCAGGCTTTGACGAAGCGCACGAAACCTGTGAGGTGATTTTTTACCTGAACAGACAAGGACCCGGACATCATCTGGCCGTAAATATCCAAAAAGGAGACCGTTTAAAACTGATTGTAGACCGGGCAAAGGTAAAATACAATGAAGCATCCAATCAGCATTTCTTTTTTGGTGATGAAACCAGCCTTGGTTTGTACGAATCGTTAGGTAAAAAAGTAATTGATGAAGATGTAGAATATTTTGGGGTGTTGGAACTTCAGGAAGAAAACCTGCATTCGGTTAAACACCTTAAATTATTGATCGATACCGTACCATCTGACCTGAACGCCCCTGCTAAAAATGCCATTACCTGGATGGATAATATGCATCCGCTATGTTGGGAAATGTGGCAAAATGCTACGTTTTATTTAACAGGCAGGGCGAAATCTGTACAACAGTTTAAACGTTACCTAAAACAAAGGGGCGTAAGCTTTAGGCAGATTATTACCATGCCTTATTGGGAAATGGATAAGGTTGGTGGGTAGGCTTACCTCGGGAAGGTAAAACCAAAACCAAGGGCCAGCGTTTGGTTGGCCTGTATTTTATTGGTGCCTGTATCCTTATCGAACAGGAGTACGCCAGTTAAACTGGTGTTCATAAAACGATTGATTTTTGCCGTTAATGCAACATCTAACCGGTGATCAATATTGCTCATCTTAAAATCCTGATACGGAATGAACATCTGATAACGTGCCTTAAGATTTGTATTGGTAAATATATCCTTATCAAACGCACTTACTACTTGAAAAGCTAATTCGTTACGTATCTTTTTACCTAAATCGACCCCGTAAACGCTAGGCTTTAATTGTTTGGTTGGATCTGGATCAATGAAAAGTTTCTCGTCTAACACAAAAGTTTGACGTGCAGTACCTGTACCAATACGGGTAGAAAAATAGGTAACAGGTTTATACTCGAAACCGATAGATTCTGTCAAATAACCCGGACCCATAAATTTTGAAATCAGTGTGGCGGTTTCCTGGCCGTTTACCACACTGTAAGAATAACCATTATCGAATTGGGATTCAAAACTTAAGGATCCGAAGAAGAACCAGCTTTTTGATAATTGAAAAGAGGCTTTATTGTCCCAAAAAATACGGTCGTTGGTTTTCTTTTGCAGCTGATCTTTATTTTTTATCTTACCATATTGCAAAACAAGCTCGCTTACATAGCTATAACTATCTTTATTGTATTCTGCCTTCCAGTTAACCAAACCACCAACGGCTACCGAATTGGTACCCCCGCCCTTCCAGTTATTGCTAAACTGTGCCTGGTTAACGTTAATGCCGATACTGGTTTTGGTTTTCCAGTAATTAATCTTGGCGTTTACAACCAAAGGTTTAATTTTTACCGGCTCAAAGTTTAACGGGCCCTGTCTGCTTGGCAGTGGACTGCGTTTCAACTTAATGTTCAGGTCTTTGGTATTGATTGGAATGGTATCAATTTCCTGTGCATATAATTGAGTAGAGCAGAAACTTAGAATCAGGATGATGGCAGCTAAACAGTTCTTCATTATTACAAAGAAAAAGAAAAAATTTAGAGATAAAAAGCATTTAACAAAATGATTGCCAGAACAACAATTAAAGCTAGAGTAGAAGTTGCAGTTTCACATCTTTTTGGTCCAGCCATACCAATTGCCATTTTTCAGGTAATTTAAGTCGGTTTCATAATCGTAAGCCTCTTTCTCAAAAACAATGTTCCGATAGGCAAGATCGTGTTTCTTGTATCTGAAAAGGTTGATCAGATAATTAAGCAGGTATAAGATATAAAAGGGGAATATGAGTAATTCTAACTGCTGGCGCAAATGGATTTTTTCGTGGTTAATCATCTCCGGATCGTTTTTAAGCTTTGCCGATTTTAGCAGGATAAATGGAAAAATGGCCATACCGGCTGCCGGAAGTTTTTTAACGATCAGGATGGGCGCTTTCACAGCTTATCGATTGTTATTTTGGGCAATGCTGGCAATTGTAGTGCCCTAGGATTTAACCTGTAGCTTTTATAGGCATTTCTGATAAAAAGGTTAAAGGAATAATCTGTTGCATCTAATACAAATTGATAGGTAGGACGATACTGCTGCATAAAATCTGTCAGTTCGGCATCTTTTATGCCTAATACCTGACTAACCAGGCTGGCGCTGAAACGATAGTCGATCAGGTCTTCACGATAATCTTTTTCCAGGATTTTTTGAAGATGACGGGCATTTCTTCCTTGTTTGCTTAACAGGTTGTAAATGGCATCTATGCCTAAACCAACACCACCGTTACCTAAATTCAATAAATCTTTACTACTTCCCTTCATGGTTTGGTAGCGGTATTCCTGTACATTTTTTTCGTATTGCTGCTGCGGACTTAATCTTTTTTGTTGAATTACGACATCACGCAGTCTGATGCCGAGCGATCTGAGTTGAAAATACGCTGCCGTTTGTCCTTTAAAAACAATAGTATCAACACCATAGCCTGATAAAGCTGCAACTAAAGTATCACCAGGTAAAGCAAAGGTGCTAAACTCGCCTTTAGTATTGTTGTATAAACCGTCACCCGTACGGATGTTGTAAATATAAACCTTGGCCAAACGCTGCTTGGTTTCTTTATCAATAACTATTCCCTGCACTGGTTTATTCTGTGCATGAAGCCACGTAGAGAAGCCGAAAACAAGTAAAAAAGGAATAAAAAATTTCATTAAGCTACAAAACTACAAATATCTGGCAGGCTATGTTTGTACTTAACATTATTTAACCTTAAGTGTTTGGCCCAGCTTAATGGCGTCGGTACTCATTTCGTTTAGCATTTTTAACTGATCAACCGTTAAATTAAAGCGTTTTGCAATGTTGTACAGCGTATCTCCTTTAACAACGGTATAAGTGCCATCGGCAATAATCGGTTTGGCGCCCGCGGGTGGCGTTTCTACTGGTGTAAACTTAGCCTTCTCCTGGGGGATATTTTGATTGATTTCTGAAAAGACACGATCTTCCCGGGCGATCTTCTGCTTTTCGCTTTCTGATTGATCATACTGGTAAAGCTGGTATTTTTCGATGGTGTTAATTAACAGATCAGGATATTTAGGATTGGTTGCATAACCCGCTGTTTTTAATCCCTGCGCCCAGCTTTTGTAATCGTTTTTATCCAACTGGAAAAGAAAACTGTAACGCTTGCGTTTTAAAAATTCAGAATGATCCCTGAATGACTCACGGGCATCTTTATACACCCTGAAACAGTCGTTTTTCTGGTCATCATCGCGGAAATAATTTTTTCCCTTCCAATCTGATGTGCATTTAATGCCAAAATGATTGTTCGCATACTTAGCCAGATCGCTATTTCCACTGCCGGATTCTAAAATTCCCTGCGCCAAAGTAATACTTGCAGGGATACCGTTTGCATTCATTTCTTCTACTGCTACACCTTTAAACTCATCAATATAACTTAAGGTATTGTAACTTTTGTACGAATTGTTATTGGCTTTGTTGGCTGCTTTTTCGATCTGTTTGTTGTTTTTAGAAAATTTCCTGGAACCGCAAGAGCTAAAAAAAATAAGGATTGCCGCGATTAGAAGGTAATGATGGTATGAACGCATACGGGGTTAATTTTTTAATCGGTTAATTAGTTAATTGTGAACTGTAAATTAGACTTAGGACTCATGACTACGGACTTAAGACTAAAACTTAATCTTCTGCCCTGGTTTTAAGCTTGTCTTTTTAATACCGTTTTTCTGCATAAGTGACTTAACCGTTGTGCCTTTCTTTTTTGCAATGATACTTAAGTTGTCGCCTGATTTCACAGTATAAGTTTTTGTTGTTCTTCTGCTTCTGCTATGGTGACGTACCGGAGTAGCGTAAACAGGTTCTTCGTATCCTTCTGGCCGCTCGTCATATTGATAGAGTTCGTATTTTTTAATTAAGCCAATCACCTGGCTGGCCCAGCTTCTGCTGCTTGCATAACCACAGCGACGGATGCCATAAGCCCAACCTTTGTAGTCGTACTGATCGTACTTTGCAAAAAGGTTGTTAAAAGGCTCACGGGTTTCCATTATTTCAACAAAATGGCTGTAAGATTCGTCCGCATTTAAATAATCGCGGTACGAAGAACGGATATCCGCATTGTTGTTAGGCCCTTTTACACCAAAATGGTTATTGAGGTGCTGCGCAATTTTACTGTTTCCTGCTGCCGATTCATGTATGGCAACGGCTAAAATAACGCTGGCCGGAATTTTATGATCATGCATTAAACCCTGTGCATATTCTACGTGCGCTGCAATATATTCTTCTGTGTCTTGCGCTTTTGCAATAATCCCCGTTAAAAGAAACAGGCAAAAAGTAAAGATTTTCTTCATTTCTTTTTTGGTTAATAGACCATGGTTTAATGGTTGATAGGCTTGGCTTAGAAGCCGTGAGCCATTAACTATATGCCATCATCATTTCTTCCTAATCACAAACAAACCATCCCGAACAGGTAAGATCAGTTTCTCAACCCGTTCATCTGCAGCTATTTTATCATTAAAACTAGTAATATTTCTGGTGTCTTTATCCTGTTTCTCCTGGAGTACTTTTCCACTCCACAACACGTTATCAACAATGATAATTCCGCCCGGGCGAACACGATCAAAAATGAGATCGTAATAGGTGCCGTTGTTTTTCTTGTCAGCATCGATAAAAACAATGTCGAAAGCTTCATCTAAACTTGCTATTGTAGTGGTAGCGTCGCCAAGGATGTAATTAATCTGATCGTTATATGCTGATTTGGCGAAGTTTCGGCGAACCATATCTTCCAGTTCCTCATTAATATCCAGGGTATATAACAGGCCATCTTTTGTTAATCCTTCAGCAAGGCATAAAGTGGCATAACCGGTAAAGGTGCCTATTTCTAAAATCCTTTTAGGGGAAATCATTTTGCTGAGCATGCTCAACACCCTACCCTGGTAATGGCCTGAGAGCATACGGGGCATTAAAACTTTAAGGTTGGTTTCGCGGTCTATCTGTTGAAGCAATTCGCTTTCAGGCTCGCAATAGGCAATTAGTAAATCCTGCAAATCGTCGTTTATTAGGCTCATTTGTTGGTTATAAACGGTTACTTTCCATAAAATATTGTAAAATGATGGTTGCGGCAATGGTATCAACCCTGTCTTTGTCTCTTCGGTCCATTTTTTTTAAGCCGCTTTGCATAATCGCTTGGTGGGCCAGTTTAGAGGTAAAACGTTCATCAACCCAATGCCTGGGGATATCGGGGAATGATTTTTTCAACAGCGTGGCAAAGCCCTTTACATGTTGTGCCGAATCGGATGGGGAACCATCCATTTGTTTCGGATCGCCAAGTACAAATGCCTCAACCTGCTCGGTAATCATGTATTTTTTAATGTAATCGATCACATCTTTAGGATGCACGGTATCCAGGCCTGTTGCAATAATCTGCAAAGGATCGGTTACCGCAATGCCGATGCGTTTTGTTCCATAATCAAATGCGAGGATCCTTGCCATAAGTTAAGCGTTGGGTGTTTGGCGCAAAGCGTTTACCACCGTTAAAAAAATAAAAGCCAAAGGTAAGGTTTTTGAAATTATAGGTAAACCTAAATGGTAATGCCTTGGTAGTGTGTTTGTATTGACTGAAAAATTGATTTTTTCTGTTTTTTGGAAAGCAAAACCTGTATTACCTGGGAATGTCCTGCCCTGCTGTATGCTTTAACCCTCATGCTTCGGGGCTACTGCTCCCATCAGGTTTAGTTTACGCAGACCGGTGCGGTTTGGGTAAAGTTGTAGCGTGTGCTATTTGATGTTCCCAAAGAATTACTGATTTAGTTAAATAAACCTGATAGAGCGTAAAGCCCACAGCGTAGCGAGGACTTGAAGCGATAGCAGGACTTTCGGAACCGAAACGCACAGGACCTTGCTTTTCAAAATAACTTGATGACATCAATTAACAGAGGAAATCTACTGAAATGATTCCGGCAATCTAAATTCCTAAGGTTTCCAGAACATCAAAAAGTGTGTTTCAAAAGTAAGAACGTGATGACGAATGTGTGAATCTCATATCTATTTCTTATTTTGCACCAAATGCAGTTTAAAGAAATCATCGGACAGGAAAGAGTGAAGCAACAACTGGTGCAAACGGTTAAGGAAAACCGCATTAGCCATGCGCAACTGTTTTTGTCGCCTACTGGTTCGGGGGCTTTACCCCTGGCTATTGCCTATGCACAATACATCAATTGCCTTAACAAAGGCGAAAATGATAGCTGTGGCGAATGTTCGAGCTGTAGAAAATACGAACGCCTCATCCACCCCGATCTGCATTTCTCCTATCCTTTCTTTGCCTCAGCAAATGTAAAAACTGCTGTAGATGTGTTGGAAGAATGGCGGGGCATGTTAATGCAGGATCCTTATTTTGATATGGATATCTGGCGTTCCAAACTCGATGCGGCCAATAAACAGGCCAATATTAACATCGCTGAGTGCCATGATATTATTAAAAAACTAAGTTATAAAGCCTTTGAGGCAGAGACTAAAGTTTTAATCATGTGGCTACCCGAATATTTGGATAAAGCCGGAAATGCGCTGCTTAAATTGATTGAAGAACCACCTGCAAATACCTTATTTATTTTAATAGCACAAAGCCAGGATCAGATTTTAACCACCATTTTATCCAGAACGCAAATTGTGAAAATTCCGAAGCTTTCATCAGAAGAGGTAACCGGATATTTATTAAATGCGAGAGGATTAACCGAACATCAGGCTATCGATTATTCCTTTTTGGCCGACGGAAATTTAATTGAAGCAAAAGCTCTGGCAGCAGATACGCAAAGCGACAGTTCCGGTACGTTTACGGCCTGGTTAAGAATGGGATTTGGCAATAAAGTTCCCGATTTGATCGACTTTACCGACGAGGCAGCGAAATGGGGAAGAGAAAATCAGAAGAATTTTTTAAAATATGGCGTAAATTATTTACGCGAATGCTGTTTAATTTTAAGTGGTGCCGAAGAATTGGTGAAATTACCCCCTCTAACCTTCGAAACCGCAAAAAAACTCAGCACACATGTGCTTACCTTACCTATGGCAGAGGCCATAATTGGCGAACTGGAAAAGGCACATTACCACATTGAAAGAAACGCAAACCCGAAAATTCTGTTTTTAGATGTATCTTTACAATTGGTAAAAATTATCAAGTTTAAAACGCTCCCTGCGGGGACTCAATATATATACAATTAATATGGGATGTGGAAGTTGTTCAACAGGTGGTGGTTGCACCCCTAATGGATGCAAAAGTAATGGCTCATGCGGCACCGGTGGTTGCCAAACAATGGAAGTTCACGATTGGCTGTCTAATTTGGATATGCCTTCTAATTATAAACCTTTTCAGGTTACCGAAATCAAATTTAAAGGCTCACGTAAAGAGTTTTTCCTCAATAACGATAACATTTATCTGGAAATTGGAGAACTTGTTGCTGTTGAAGGGCCAACCGGTGGTTTTGATGTAGGGCACGTTTCACTTACTGGCGAACTGGTAAGGATCCAGATGAAACGCCGTAAAACGGCACTTGATCAGGTAACCAAAAAAATCTACCGTAAAGCTACTGAAGCTGATGTAGAGAAATGGAATGCTGCCAAAGGGATGGAATGGGAAACCATGCACAAAGCCCGTAAACTGGCATTGGATCTCCGTTTGCAGATGAAAATCAGTGATGTAGATTATCAGGCCGATAAAACCAAAGCCACTTTCTTTTATACGGCTGATGGACGTGTGGATTTTCGTGAGCTGATTAAAAAAATGGCCGAGAGTTTCCGTATCCGTATTGAAATGCGGCAGATTGGGATGCGCCAGGAAGCTGGCCGCTTAGGCGGAATTGGCTCTTGCGGTCGCGAATTATGCTGTTCTACCTGGTTAACCAACTTCAAAACCGTTTCTACTGCTGCGGCACGTTATCAAAATTTATCATTAAATACGTTAAAGCTAGCTGGTCAGTGCGGTAAATTAAAATGCTGCTTAAACTATGAGCTGGATACCTACCTGGATGCTTTAAAAGATATTCCCGATAGAATTGAAAACCTGGATACTGAAGCTGGTTATGCCCGTCACCAGAAAACAGATATTTTCAAAAAAATCATGTGGTTCAGTTATCAGGGTGATGAAAACTGGATCCCGGTGAAAGCTGTGCGCGTAAAAGAGATCATGGCGATGAACAAGGCGGGTAAAAAAGCACCTAACTTAAAAGAAGAAGCCGTTCAGATTGCCGCGCCGGTTATTGTAGAAAAATCTTTCGATTACGAAAACGTAGTTGGTCAGGATAGTTTAACCCGCTTAGATGAGCGTTCTCGCGGTAAAAATAACCAGAGTAAGAACAACAACCAGAAAAATAACCGCAACAATAACCAGAATAGAAGAGAAAGAGTACCTGCTGGTGATAAAAACGCTGCACCTGTTAAGCAACAGCAACCCCAGCAAGGCGGCCAGAAGAACCAACAAGGCGGGAAACCACAGCAACAGGCAGTACCAAAACCACAGCATGTTAATGGGCCAAAACCTCAAAATAATAAACCAAAACAACAGCAGCCACAAGCGCAAAAGCCTTTATTAAAAGCTGAAGGAAATGTAGCTGCAGAAGGTGTTAAGCCAGAACAGAACAAAAATAAGAATAGAAATAACCGTAGGAAAAACAATAACCGCCGAAACAACAATAATGGCTCAGAAAATAAACCTGCTGCTGAATAAAAAGCTGATAATTTCGATTGGCTTTTTATTAATGGTTACCCTATTTGTGGGCTGTATGACGAGCGTAATCGACAGCAATGTTGAGATTGCCGATCGCCGATGGACTTACCGCAACCATATTTCGACTACATTTGAAATAAAAGACAATGCCAAAGCCTATAATATTTACTTCAAGCTAAGGCATACTGCAAATTATAAATACGCCAATATATTTATCCTTGCCCATTTTAAAGACGGTAAAAAGATGGTAACCAGGCGTTATCAGTATAAACTCGCCAAAAATGACGGCGAATGGCTGGGCAGCGGTTCTGGAAATGTATTCAGCTATACCTTACCCATGCTTACCAATTATCATTTTCCAAGAAGCGGCAAGTTTGAAATCGAAATTGAGCAGAATATGCGCGATAATCCACTTTTGGAAGTGAGCGATGTTGGTGTTTTGGTTGGTTTGGCGCAATAAGTGTTTATTTTCTTTGATGGGGTTTGATTTTCGCAATATTTTGATCTTTTGTCTTTAATCATCTACAGAAAAGGTATATTATTTTAGTATTTTATTCTTTATCAGTTAGTTGCTGTTTAAAACTTTGTAATAAAATTGGTATTATTGTTTATAAACCTATGAACTATGATAAGAATTTTATTAAAAAACACCCTAGCTATTCTCCTTTTTCTAATGTCGGGCCATTTATTTGCCCAAGGTTTAAATGGTAAGGTTACGGATTCTGCAGGATTAGCTATTCCAGGCGCTACTGTTCAGGTAGTTGGTTCAAAAATTGGAACATCTTCTGACGGAAACGGGCTATATGCCTTAAAATTTCCTTCTGCCGGAGCTTATAAAGTCCGGATTTCTTTTACTGGTTATCAAACTTCTGAAGTAGCTGTTCAGATCGACAACACTGTTAAAACGATGGATTTTGCGCTGCAGGATACAAAAGAATTATTAAGTGATGTAATTGTGGTGGGATCAAGATCGACGCCGAGAACGAACATCGAAAGCGTGGTTCCGGTTGATCTGATTTCAACAAAAGACGTTAAAGTATTTGCGCAGACAGATTTAACACAGATTTTGAATTTCGTGGCGCCATCTTTTAGCTCTAACCGGCAAACTGTTTCTGATGGTACCGATCACATCGATCCGGCATCTTTACGCGGTTTAGGGCCAGATCAGGTTTTGGTGCTGGTAAACGGAAAACGCAGACATACTACAGCACTGGTAAATATTAACGGTACTTTCGGAAGGGGTTCTGTTGGAACTGATTTAAACTCGATTCCTG
Source organism: Pedobacter sp. MR2016-19 (assembly GCF_014947265.1). Classification (NCBI taxonomy): domain Bacteria; kingdom Pseudomonadati; phylum Bacteroidota; class Sphingobacteriia; order Sphingobacteriales; family Sphingobacteriaceae; genus Pedobacter; species Pedobacter sp. MR2016-19. Next base: position 298,743 of record NZ_JADCNK010000001.1, on the reverse strand, counting down.
TTTCGGCGATTGAACGCATTGAGGTGCTGCGTGACGGTGCAGCGGCGCAGTATGGTTCGGATGCCATTGCGGGGGTAATCAACATTGTTTTAAAAAAGGTAACGCCATATAGTTTCTCTACCTCTTTTGGTCAATCTTCTTCAAATGCCCTCGGCCGCGATTTTAGCGATGGTAGAACTTTTCAGGTTGATTTTAGCAAAGGCTGGGCATTTAAAAATGATAAAGGTTTCATCAATTTTGCGGCCCAATATCTTCAGCGCGGATATACCAACCGTGGCGGTTTAGATACCCGCCCGCTATTGTATTCTGCAAGTCCAACTAAAGGTTCTACAGAAACAGAAGCCGCTTTTCAAGCCCGTTTCGCCAGTTTAAAAGCCGCCGATGACGCCAGGGCTGCTGCAAATGGTTTAGATAGAAACAATATGCGTGTGGGTAATTCCGACTCCAAAAATGGTGGTGGATTTTTAAATGGCCAGTTCAATTTTGGAAAAACTACCCAGTTGTATTATGCCGCAGGTTTTACGCATAAAACAGGAAGTGCAGCGGGTTTTTACCGCTTGCCAACGCAAACTACCCAAATAGATTTGTCGATTTACCCTAATGGATTTTTACCATTTATCGATACCAAAATCAATGATTATTCTTTTTCTGCTGGTTTAAGAGGTAAATTGGGTACATGGGATTATGACCTTAGCAATACCAGCGGCGAAAATACAATCGCGTTTAATATTAACAATACGGTTAATGCTTCTCTGCCCACAGGAACAAGTCCTACTTCATTTTATGCTGGCGAGTTGCTATTCAGACAGAACACCAGTAACCTCGATTTAAACAAAAAACATACTTTTGACGGTGGATTTTTAACTTCATTAAATACAGCTTTTGGCGGAGAATTTAGGATAGATAACTACCAGATTAAAGAAGGCGAGCTTTTATCTTATTCAAATGGTGGCAGATTGATCGGAACTGCTCCTACTGCGTCAGGTGCGCAGGTATTCCCGGGTTTTAAACCCAGTAATGCATTAGATAAATCGAGGCACAACGTTGGTGCTTATGCCGATTTTGAAGCTGAATTTGGTCCCCGGGTAACTTTAGGTGCTGCGGGCCGTTACGAAAATTACAGTGATTTCGGTTCTAACTTCTCCTATAAATTTACGGGTAAGGTTAAACTTTTTGGTGATATTTCTCTACGTGGGGCTTATTCCACTGGATTTAGGGCACCATCTTTACACCAACAATATTTTAATAATGAAAGCACGCAATTTGTAGGTACCAATGCCACACAGGTTTTAACCGTAAATAATGCAAATCCTATTGTTGCCCAGTTTGGTGTTGGCGCATTAAAACCTGAAATTTCTAAATCGGGAAGTTTAGGTTTGGCAGGCAAAATCGCCAAAACCTTTACTTTTACCATCGATGCTTATAACATTGATATCAGCGACCGGATTGTTTTCTCCAGTCAATATGCCCGCGAACGTTCTGCTGGTGTTTTAGTGCCAACCGGTGTGGTAAACCAGATTTTAAATACGGTAGACCCAGCGGCACAGATTAACAGTGTACAGTTTTTTACCAATGCCATTACCACAAATACCGCAGGGATCGATGTGGTGTTAACCAACAGGTTCAATTTGGGTACAAAAAGCAGCTTAATTTTAAGTGTTGCCGGAAATGTAAATAAAACCGTGGTAAGAAGCATTCAGGGATCCGATAAAATTGAAAGCGATCCTACATTAAAGGCTAAGCTTTTCGATCGTTTGGAACGCTCCCGTTTCGAAAGTTCCGTACCTAAAAACAAATTAAATATTACCGCAACCTATAATGTAAGTAAATTATCGTTCGTGGCAAGAACAGTCCGTTTTGGAGAGGTTACTTATCTAAATGCCATCGATCCAAATATTCCTGCCAATGGTTTGCCAACTCAGTTGGATCAAACTTTTGCCCCTAAATGGGTAACTGATTTCTCTGTAAGTTATGCTGCAAGCAAAACATGGTCGGTAACAGTAGGGGCAAATAATATTTTCGATGTTTATCCCGATAAATTATACATCGATCCAAGGAATAATGAAAATAACCTTAGCGGTGTTTCTACCAGTAATTATTCAGGTGGATTAGACAATACGTCTAATGGTAGGTTCTTGTATCCAAGGGCTGTTAGCCAGTTTGGTTTTAGTGGTAGGTATGTATATGGGAAAATTGCCTGTACTTTTTAAGGATATTTAAATTAGTCAGCTGTCTCGAATAAATATAATTATTCTAGTGAAAAATTATATTTAGACGTATCGTCATTCCAAACTTGATTGAGAATCTTAATGCTAATGGAAACACGCATTAAGATTCCCGCATTCGCGAGAATGACGTAAGGTGAATAGAGTTTCGATAAGAATACGATTCAATTCGAGACAGCTTTTTTTCAATATCGAAGACCTACAAATACTGAAGCAAACGCTCCAGTTGCATTCCTCTTGATCCTTTTAACAATACCAAATGATCTTCAACCGGGTTTTCCTGTAAAAAAATAGCTGCTTCGGCAGGTGTTTCAAAGAAAATACCTTTTACATCATTTTTATAGTGAAAAAAGTCCTTCCCGATAAAAATGATCTGATCCAAACCACTTTCTGCAGCCTGTTTCGCAATAATTTCATGCTGACCAGCCGATTCTGGTCCTAATTCGAACATATCACCCAAAATAGCTGTTTTTTTATCGGCCGATAACACTGCGATATTTTTCAGTGCCGCAGTCATGCTGCTTGGATTGGCATTGTAAAAATCGCAGATGACTGTATTTTTTTCAGTTTTGGTGAGTTGCGAACGGTTGTTTTTTGGCTGGTAGTTCGATAAACCGGTATTGATTTCTTCAGGAGCCATATCAAAGAAATCGCCAATACAGATTGCTGCCAGTATATTTTCAAAATTATAACTACCTGTTAAATTGGTTTTTACTGATGATGAAACCTCATGATTGGTCCAGTCTACTTCGATAAAAGGGTCGCTGCTTTTTAATGTACCTTTAATAGTATTGCCGTTTTCTGTTCCGTAATAAATCAGTTTGTTTAATCCTGCAGCAGTGCTCATTTCAAGTAAGTGCAGATTGTCTCTATTGATAAAAGTGTACCCATGGGTTTCTTTTAAATAGGCGTAAAGCTCAGCCTTTCCCTTTTTTACGCCTTCAAACCCACCAAACCCATCTAAATGTGCCATGCCTACATTGGTAATAATGCCATGGGTAGGTTGTGCAATGGTACAAAGCAGTTCTATTTCCTTTTGGTGGTTTGCGCCCATTTCAATTACCGCAACCTGAACCTCATTGGTAATGGCTAAGATAGATAATGGAACACCAATATGATTGTTCAGGTTGCCAAAGGTGGCAAAAGTTTTGTATCGCTCTGATAGTACCGCATTAATCAACTCCTTGCTAGTTGTTTTTCCATTACTACCAGTTAAACCAATTACCGGGATATTTAATTGTTTACGGTGATGGCGCGCCAGATCCTGCAAAGTGCTTAATACATCTTCAACCAATAAGCATTGACTGTTCGTTGCATACTTTTCTTCATCTACAACTGCATAAGCTGCTCCCTTTTCAATAGCTTGAGAAGCAAATTCATTGGCATTAAAAAGATCTCCTTTTAAAGCAAAAAAGATACAACCAGGTATAATGTTTCTGGTATCAGTTGAAATAACAGGGTTTTCTTGATAGTAATCGTATAATCTTTCAGTTGTAATCATGCCTATGGTAAAAAATATGATGTAAAATTAAGCTTTCGCATTAACAAAAAACAAAATTAGTACATTAGGTAAAATTATTACCTATGAAGAGACTCTTAACGTTCTGCTTAATCTCCCTGAGTTCCATTTTTTTTGTACATGCCCAGCTAAAATCTCCTGACGATTTTTTAGGTTATACATTAGGTTCGCACTTTACCCCACATCATAAAGTAGCCGATTATTTTAGGCAAACCGCTGTGGCTTCTGCTAAAAATATGAAGCTTATAGAATATGGTAAAACCAATGAGGGGCGGCCATTAATGGTGGCAGTTATTTCTTCGCCAGAAAACATAACGAAACTGGAACAGATCAGGAACAACAATTTAGCTTTGGCAACCGGTACCAATAATAGTGTTGATCTGACAAGTCAGCCTGCTATACTTTGGTTAAGCTACAATGTGCATGGTAATGAGGCAAACTCTACTGAAACCGCCATGAAGATGCTTTATACCTTGGTTTCGGGTAATAATAAACCTGCTGTTGATTGGTTAAAAAATACAGTTGTAGTGATTGACCCTTGTTTAAACCCAGATGGAAGAGACCGTTATGTGAATTATTTTAACAGTGTTGTAGGTAAAACACCCAATTCCGACCCATTATCAAGAGAGCACATCGAGCCATGGCCAGGCGGCAGACCAAATCATTATTATTTCGATTTAAACCGCGACTGGGCCTGGCAAACACAAATTGAGAGCCAGCAAAGGTTAGCCTTATATAATCAATGGATGCCGCAGGTACATGTTGATTTTCATGAACAGGGTTATAATGAGCCTTACTATTTTGCGCCAGCAGCAGAGCCTGTTCACCATGACATTACATCCTGGCAAAAAAGTTTCCAGGTAGTTGTTGGTAAAAACAATGCCAAATACTTTGATGCCGAAGGCTGGCAATATTTCACCAAAGAGCGTTTCGATCTGCTTTATCCCTCTTATGGCGATACTTATCCTTTGTATAATGGATCAATAGGTATGACCTATGAGCAAGGTGGAATCAGAGCCGGATTATCAGTGGTAACCAATGATGGTGATACGCTAACCCTGAAAGACCGTATCGCACACCACTTTACAACAGGAATGTCGACCCTTGAAGTAACTTCCTTAAACCATGGTAAATTATTAGAGGAGTACAAAAAGTATTTCCAGCAGGAATTAGCCAGTAGTCCGGGTGTTTATAAAAGTTATATTATAAAAGCGACTAATTTATCACGCTTAAAAAAACTGGCAGAACTATTAACCAAAAATAAAATCGAATTTGCCTTTGGTGGTGATAAAGGCGGAAGAGGTTATGATTACGATACCCAAAAGGAAGAAAGTTTTACCATTGCCCGCAATGATTTAATTGTTAACATTCAGCAACCAAGAGCAGTTTTGGCTAACGTTTTATTAGAGCCACAAACCTTTGTAACCGATTCTAATACTTATGATATTACGGCCTGGGCCCTCCCCTATGTGTACGGATTAAAGGGGTACGCCAGTAAAGAAAGTATTAAAGGGAAATATTCAGCAATTGAAGATCCCAAAATAATCAATAATGAGCTTGACAAACCGCTGGCCTGGTTGTTTAGTTGGGGAACAAGCGAAGATATTCAGGTTTTAACAGCGCTGCAAAAAGAAAATATAAAAGTAAGGCAGGCTGATCAGCCACTCGCTGTAAATGGAAAAGACTATCCTGCAGGAACCCTAATTGTATTGAGGGCTGAAAACGAAAGACTGGTAAAAGGGATGAAAGATAAGGTTACGTCTATTTCAAAAACTTTGAACATGCCAATACAGGCTGTTAGCAGTGGTTTTGTAGAAAAAGGGAAAGATTTTGGCTCTAATGTTTACCCTTTGTTAAAACAGCCTAAAATTGCCATTGTGTCTGGTATGGAGGTTTCTTCACTCGCGTTTGGTGAAGCCTGGTTTTTTCTTGAGCACGATTTAAATCTTTCTCCAAGTATTATTAATGCTAAGGAGTTGAATAACCTGGATATTAATAAGGTAAACACTTTGATTTTGCCCGATGGAAGTTACAGCGCTTTTATAGGCGATGGTTTAACCGCATGGCTAAATAAGGGAGGAAGGTTGATTTTGATGGAAGATGCCATTGAAAGTGTATTAGAGAAAAAAGGTTTTGATATTAAAAAGAAGGAGGCTGTTGTAAAAAAGGATGAAAAGCCAGAGGCAAACAAACTGCTTTTCAAGAATAAGGATAAAGACGATTTCGAAACGACAATACCTGGTGCAATTTATCGGATCAATCTCGATGCAAGTCACCCGTTTTCTTATGGCCTGGGTAAAACATATTATAGCTTAAAAACAGACCGTAAGATCTACGAGCCTTTTGTTAAAGGTTGGAATGTGGGCTTAATTAACGAAAAAAGTTTAATGGCCGGTGTAGTAGGTAAAAAAGCAAGGGAAGAGCTTAAAACCGGTCTTTTAATCGGGGTACAAGATTTCGGACGTGGACAGGTAGTTTATTTGGCTAACGATCCTCTTTTCAGAAATTTTTGGGAAGGCGGTAAGACGCTTTTTGGAAATGTCCTGTTTTGTAGTTATTAGTGCATGCAACATGTCGCCTGTTTAAATTTTTTTAACAAATATAAATTGCCTTTTGCTGTCACACTGAGGGATGATTTATTTTATAAAAATCAATATAAAAGGACAGGAGAATTTTTAACGAACTGTAAACTGTGAGGAATCGTCATTGCGAGTAATCATCAGGTCTGTGGCCTGAAAAAAATAGGAATGATGTCCTATATTCGCTTTTTAACGTATTAGGTTTAAGATTTTGCATCCTGCAAAACTCATTGAGCTAAGATGTCTAAGGTGGTTAATTAAAGACTACGCAGTTTAATTAACCACCTTAGACACCTAAGAACACCTAATTCATTAAATAATCCTTTAGGCTTTCACACCATATAAGAACATGTAAGCTTATATGGTCCTTAAATGTCTTATATGGTCAAAAAAATAAACACTAAATATCAGTTGTTTACATAAACGTCATTATAAGAAGGCTTTTTTCAGCCGACGAAGCAATCTTACAACGATGGCTACTAGTGTGCGCATTAAGATTGCTTGGTTCCTCGAAATGACTATTTTCTATTGGAGTCTGTCAATGGTAGCGTAGTCGATTGCTTTATTAATGTGTTGGAATGGTCTTCGACTACGCTCAGACTGACATAAGAAATAAATTTTATTTAATTTCAAATAGGCTCTTAGTGATGTCATTTTTAATCAGGTTAAGAGCAATCATGCAAATACCTTAGATAAAAGTTCAGTATTCCCTCTACGTTTCCTGTTACTATCCTCTTGGAAAGCAACATCAGGCAACCAATGCAGTAAGTTTTCAATCCTCCCGGTTGAAATGAACCTTACGGTTATCTTGACGGCATCAGCATCTATGCTAGAAATTATAATATGGTTTTTCTTTTTGTTCAGTTTGTGAAGCTTAGAGGTAGCGGATACTTATCCGGCCAGGCAAATGGCTTTTAAACCTAATTACCATTCCTGTTTTGATTCCCTGTTAAACGCCATCTTGTTCTAATTCACAGCAGCAGCTGACAGATGATATTGTAATGAAAATAATATCTTCTAAAAAATGCTCTTAGTTCTGTCTATCCCGGAATCGGTTAATGACGAAGAATAGTCAATTGGAATTTCCATTGTTTTTTGCTAAAGTAAAGCGAATTTAACTTTGTATGGTTTTTTTTAATTATCAGCATGTTTTTGTGGGTTTACTGATTTTTTCTATTGTTGTGGTGAATTTTTCTATTTTTTGATGATAAATTTAGAATTTATTGTTTAATAGTGATTTTTTTGGTGCTTAAATTGTATTTTTATAGTTTTTTGATTTAAAAATATATACATTTTTCAGTTATTTATGTATAATAAATACTATTTATATTTTTATTGTTGCTTTTTAAGTAAAATTATAGTGAGTTATTGGTTTGAATGTCACATGTTTGATGTTTTTTAGTGATTTTTTGTTAAAATTTGTTAAAAAAAAGTTTTTTAACTGAATTTTAACGCTTAGATTAGTCGAATCAATAACTAAACTATTTCTTAATTATGAAAAAACTTTTACCGAGTTTGTTCATCTGTATGTTTTTTGCACTAGCGGCAATGGCACAGGATCGAACTATTACCGGAACAGTTACGTCTTCAGAAGACAAACTGCCAATCCCTGGAGTAAGTGTAAAAATTCAGGGAGCCACAGGGGGCACCTCAACCAGCGCTGACGGAAAGTTCTCCATTAAAGTCGCATCAGACGCTAAAATTATTGTATTTTCCTCAATCGGGTTTGCAACTCAATCCAAACCGATTGGAAGTTCAAATGTAATCAATGCTGTCTTATCTTCAGATGCTAATGCTTTGGATGAAGTTGTGGTAACTGCTTTGGGCCAGGTTAGGAAGAAAAATACCTTGTCTTACGCCGCGCAGCAGGTAAAAGGCGAAGAACTTACACAAACACGGTCATCAAACGCAGCGTCTGCGCTATCAGGTAAAGTATCTGGTTTGCAAATTATTCAAGGCAATGCAATTGGTGGATCAACCAATGTCGTAATCAGAGGGAGTAAGTCTTTAACAGGGAATAATCAGGCATTATTTGTCGTTGATGGTGTTCCGGTCGACAATTCAAACAATAATTCTACTAACCAGAGAACAGGAAGAGGTGGTTACGATTATGGAAATGCGGCAGCGGATATCAATCCTGACGATATTGAATCGGTTAACGTGCTTAAGGGAGCTGCAGCAAGTGCACTTTATGGCTCCAGAGGAGCGAATGGTGTAATTATGATCACTACAAAAAGCAGGAAGAGTAAAGGCATGGGAATTACGATTAATAGTGGTTTAACCGTCGGAACAATTGACAAATCAACTTTTCCGGAGTATCAAACTGAATATGGTGCCGGGTATTCAAGCGGATACGAAAGTGGAGATGGCTTTTTATTGATTGATGTTCAGGGTAATGGTGTTAAGGAAAGAGTTGTTCCTACTTCTGAAGATGCATCTTACGGGGCAAAATTTGATCCAAACCTACTTGTGTATCAATGGGATTCCTTTGATCCGTATTCTCCTAATTATAAGAAAAAAACGCCATGGGTTGCTGCTGCAAATAATCCATCAACATTTTACGAGACAGCAATTTCTAATAACAATAATATAATATTTGATGGTGCATCCGATAAAGGGACAATCAAACTGGGCTATACCAGAAGTGATGACCGGGGAACGTTGCCCAATAGTAAAATCATTAAAAATATATTGAATTTTGGCTCTACTTACCAAATTACCGATCGGTTAACCGCGTCGGCACTTGCGAATTATTCAAAAATTGAGGGTTTGGGTCGATATGGGTCAGGGTATAGTGGGTTAAATGTGAACCAAAATTTTAGACAATGGTATCAAACCAATGTTGATATGATGGCTCAAAAGGATGCTTACTTTAGAAATAAGCAAAATGTTTCATGGAATTGGGCTGACCCTTCTACGCCTGCAGGCCTGGTACCTAAATACACTGATAATTATTATTGGACAAGGTACCAGAATTATGAAAATGATACCAGGAGCAGGATTTTTGGTAATGCGTCTTTAAATTATAAGGCTACTGACTGGCTAAATATTCTCGGACGTGTTTCTTTAGATAATTACAATGAATTTCAGGAAGAAAGGGTTGCTGTAGGAAGTCAGGGAGCAGCTTCTTATGCCCGGACGGATAGGTCGTTCAACGAAACAAATTTTGACCTTATCGCAAACTTTGATAAAAATGTAACGAAGGACCTTAATTTGAAAGCATTGCTTGGAGGTAATATCAGAAAGAGTTTATTAAACAGCGTTTTTTCTACAACAAATGGAGGATTAATTGTGCCAGGGCTTTATAGTATTTCTAATTCGGTTGGTGCCGTAGCGGCCCCTATAGAAAACTATCAGCCTAAAGAAGTTGACGGATTTTTTGGCGGAGCTACCCTGACCTATAATGAATCTTTAACATTGGAAGGTACTTTTAGAAGAGATAAATCTTCTACACTTCCAGAAGGTGGAAATGCATATAACTATTATTCGGTTGCCGGCAGCTGGTTGTTCTCTCAGCAGCTAAAGGGTAAAGTTGACTGGATATCATCCGGAAAACTACGTGTCAACTATGCTACAGTTGGAAACGATGCACCTTGGGGAAGTACCAAAAATGTTTATACTTCTCAAAATCTATTTGGATCAAGCATTTTATTTGCATATCCTTTTACTACAAATAATCCTTCATTGAAACCTGAAAAGACAGAAAGCAGTGAGATTGGTTTAGATATGGCATTTTTGGATAACCGCATTGGTTTTGATGCTTCATATTACCTAACAAAAACAAAAAATCAAATTATACCGGTTGCGGTTTCTGCTGCAACAGGATTTACCAATACCTATGTTAATGCTGGCGTGATAAGAAATAATGGTGTCGAGGTTTCATTGTATGGTTCACCAATCAAAACGCAAGATTTTTCCTGGAACATTAACATCAATTGGACAAAAAACAACAGTAAGGTTTTGGAATTGTATAATGATAGTAAAAATTTACAGTTAGCTAGTTTTCAGGCTGGTATAAGTGTTAATGCTACTTTAGGTCAGCCATATGGAACCATTCAGGGTAAAGATTATGTTTATAATGCAAACGGGCAAAAAGTTATTGGTGCAGATGGATATTATAAAATAACATCAAGTACAACGAATGTTATCGGCAATATTAACCCAAAATGGATTGGTGGTATTTATAATAGCTTTAAATATAAAAACGTATCCTTAGGGTTCTTAATCGACATCCGTTCTGGGGGCAATGTTTGGTCATTAGATCAATTTTATGCTACCTATACTGGTATTTTACCAAATACTGTTGGTTTAAACGATCTGGGTAATCCCGTAAGGAATCCGGTAACTAATGGTGGAAACAGCGGAGGCGTTATTTTAGATGGTGTAACAGAAAACGGTCAGGTTAATACTAAACGTGTCGTGATAGATGCCAATTCTCCTACCCTTCCACAATCGGCATTCTCATACGATGCCAGTTATGTAAAATTAAGAGAAGCTACATTAACCTACTCTTTTCCAAAAGCCATGATTTCAAAATGGGGACCTGTTAAAGGGATTGATCTTTCTGTTTTTGGAAGAAATTTGTGGATTATCCATAAAAATCTCCCTTATTCAGATCCGGAAGAGAATTTGTCTTCTGGAAATGCCCAAGGGATACAAAGTGGTGCATATCCAACAACCAGGACAATAGGGATTAATGCAAAGCTATCATTCTAATTAAATCAACAATAAAATGAAAAAATCAATCATATTTTTTGCAATGCTTGTTTCTCTTACAGCTTGTAAAAAGAATATTACATCACTTAATATTGATACCAAACGGCCATCAGAGGTTCCTGCTGCGACTTTGTTTTCATTCGCAACCAAATCTTACAGCGATGTTGTTACGAGTGCCAGTGTTAATACCAATGTTTTTAGGTTTACTACAAGTCAATGGGCAATGGTAACGTATCAGGATGAAGCCCAGTACGACTTTGGTACCAGAAATATTCCTCAGGCATGGTGGACTACGATGTATAGAGAAGTACTCCAAAATCTAACGCAATCATCAACCATTATAAAGGCCAATGCTACATTAAACGCTGGTATAAAATCAAATCAACTGGCAATTATTGATATCATGCAAGTGCTGGCCTTTAGTACACTGGTTAATACTTTTGGCAACGTGCCTTATAGCCAGTCGATAGATCAACAAAATCTTTTTCCGAAATATGATGATGCGAAGACGATTTCGTTAGATCTATTAAAAAGATTAAATACCGACATAGCCCAACTCAATACGGCTAATGCAGGATTTTCTGCAAGTGAGGACCTTATTTTTCAAGGGGATATTTCAAAATGGATAAAATTTGGTAACTCTTTGCGGATGCAACAAGCTTTAATTTTAGCAGATGCAGACAATACAATTGCCAAAACTGCTGTAGAAGCATCAGATGCAGGTGCAATTTCTGCCGATGTGGATAATGCAGCTTTTAAATATCTGGCAGGTGCACCAAACCAAAACCCACTTTATGTTGATATTGTTACGGGTGGGCGTGGTGATTATGTGGCCGCAAAAGATTTGGTAGACAAATTGTTAGCGCTGGCAGACCCTCGTTTACCGCAGTATTTTGGTACCAATGCAAACGGCGCCTATGTTGGTGGTATAGTTGGGCAGGTGAATACGATATCTGCTGTTTCTAAACCTGGACCTAAAGTTTATGCTCCTGATGCGCAAACCTTGCTGATGGATTATGTAGAAACTGAATTTAATAGAGCAGAAGCTGCTGAAAGAGGATATGCTGTTAGCGGTAATGCACAAACGCATTACAATAATGCGATTACGGCATCAATTTTATATTGGGGAGGTACTGCTACAGACGCATCCACTTATCTGGCAAATCCACAGGTTTCCTATACAACGGCATCAGGTACCTGGAGAGAAAAAATAGGTGTCCAAAAATGGATCGCTCTTTATAACAGGCCTTTTAATTGCTGGACAGAGTTAAGAAGATTGGATTTTCCAAAAATTACTGCACCAGTAGGAGCTAAATCTGGTTTTCCTAACAGATTGAGCTATCCAAGCAATGAACAGCAATTAAATGGCAGTAATTACAGTCAGGCTTCTGGTGCAATTGGAGGAGATGTTGTAACTACAAAATTGTTTTGGGATAAATTTTAGAAAGGGAATGATGTTTTGACGTCAGGAATGTACTTTTAAGAGGTTTTGTTATATCAAACCCGTTTAGAAGTGGCTTTCCATAATTTTATTTATAAGATGCTAAAAGGGCTGTCCGAAAAGATCGGATAGCCCTTTTATTATTCGGGGATCTGACGTAAAAAATTTCTTGCATCCGATTGCGGTTTTTGACTAATGTTTTATTAGCATCCCACCCTTTGTACCTGATTTTATACTTATGATGGGAAAAACCTTATTTGGGGGCTAATTTTTGGCGGGTATTAACGGTAAAGCTTAAAAACAGGTTGATAGTTACTAATTTTTTAGTTAAAATGTTTGATTAGCAAAAAAGTTACGATTATGAAACAGGCCTTGAGGGGCATTTAGGAAGCTGCAAGTTAAAAAAGGTTAAAATAAATTTGCTTCAAGAATTAACTAACTCTAATTTAGTACTTTATTTTACACATAACTAACCTATTTACTATGAAAAAACTTCTACAGAGTTTGTTCATTGTCCTGTTTTTCGCGATGAGCGCAATGGCACAGGATCGAACAATCACAGGAACAGTTACGTCTTCAGAAGACAAGCTACCAATTCCTGGAGTAAGCGTAAAAATTCAGGGGACCGCTGGTGGTACCTCTACAGATGCGAATGGAAAGTTCTCCATCAAAGTTTCATCAAATGCTAAAACAATCGAGTTCTCCTCAATTGGATTTGCAACTCAAACCCGTCCAATCGGAAGCTCGAGTGTGATTAATGCCGTTCTAGCTACTGATTCTAAAGCCTTAGGTGAGGTTGTGGTAACAGCGTTAGGAGTTAATAAGGCTACAAAAACTTTAGGCTATTCTCAAAGCACTTTTAAATCAGCTGAGGTTAATGCTTCTGCACCAGCGAGTTTATTTGGTGGTTTGCAGGGTAAGGTTGCAGGGGTAAACATTTCTAATACTTCTGGTGCTCCGGGAGGATCAACCAAAGTTATTTTAAGGGGTTATTCTTCAATAACTGGTAGTAACCAACCCCTTTATGTTGTGGATGGTGTGCCTTTAGATAACTCAACCGCAGGTTCAGATGATAATTATGACTTTGGTAACAATGCGAACGACATTGATCCGAACAACATCGAAAGCATCAGTATTTTAAAGGGATCTGCAGCAACAGCATTATATGGTTCCCGCGGATCGAATGGTGTTTTAATTGTAACCACCAAAAAAGGAGCTGCTGGTAAATTGAAAGTAGACCTTTCTACCTCAACCACCTTAACTAATGTTGCCTCGGTTTATAAACCTCAGGATCAGTTTGGTCAGGGCTGGGATGGTACTTACATTCCTTCTGAGAATGGTAACTGGGGCCCAAAATATGATGGGCAGTTGAGATCATGGGGAGCCATAGTTGATAACTCTCAACTGTTAAAACCTTACTCTTTCATTAAAAACAATGTGAGGGATGCACTAACTACTGGTGTTGAGTTAAATAATAATATTGCCTTGAGTGGAGGAAACGATAATAGCACGGCTTATTTTTCTTATGGTAATATTTATAGCAATGGTTATCTTCCATCGGATAATGATTCTTACAAAAGAAATAACTTTACCTTAAAAGGTTCAACCAAATATGGAAAATTCTCTGCTGATGCATCCTTAAACTATGTTGGTAAAACCACTAAATTTATCAATCAGGGTGGCGGCGATTCTGGCATTGGTTCTTCATTTTATGAAGAGATTCTACAAATCCCAGGAGATATTCCGATTAAAGACCTTCAGGATTATAAAAACAAGTTCTTTAACGTAGATAACTATTTTACCCCGTATGCAGAAAATCCTTACTACGCCCTTTATGAAAATGGCAGTAGGTATAAGAGCGACCGTGTATATGGAAATATTAATTTAAACTTTAAAGCAACAGATTGGTTAAGTTTTCAGTTCCAGCAAGGTGCCGATGTTGATAATGCCATTAGTAAAATCTGGCACAATAAAAATGCGCCAAGCCCAGGTAGCTATAATGATGGTGGAAACATTGAGGGTTCTAAAAGAGCGGCTGATGTTGGTGATGTAATCGAGGGGTCTGTAAAAACTTTTGAGTACGATACAAAATTAAATGCCCTTTTTAATAAAGAACTGAATAGCCATTTCGATTTAGATGGTTTAATCGGTGTGAACTATAATGATCGTGGTTCGAGAGTATTAAGTACAGGTATCGAAAATTTGGCAATACCGGGTTTTTATCAGATCAATAACTCTGCAAATAAACCAACATCAACCAATGCAGAATCTCATCGCCGTTTATTTGGTGCTTACGCTTCTGCCACCCTTGGTTACAACAAATATTTGTATTTAACTTTAACAGGAAGAAACGACTGGTCATCAACACTTCCACAGGATAATAATAACTACTTCTACCCTGCTACCAGTTTAGCTTTCATTGCTTCTCAGGCTATCGATTTAACTAAAACACCAATCAGCTTTTTAAAATTAAGAGCGAGTTATGGTGAAACTGGTAGTGATACCGACCCTTACCGTGTATTTAATACCGCTACCAGAACATCATCGCCATTAGGTTTTGGAACGTTGACCTTCCCTATTTTTGGTGTTCCAGGATATTCAATTTCTAATCAGTTGAACAGCAATAACTTCAAGCCTGAGCGCGTGCAAGAGGTTGAGTTAGGTGCAGAGATCAGGTTCTTAAAAGACCGTATTGGTATTGACGCAACTTATTACAACAAATTAAGAAAAGATCAGATTATCCCATTACCTATTGATCCGGCAACAGGTTATTCTTCTTACATCGTTAACTTTGGTTCGGTTCGTAACAAAGGTGTAGAAATTGCAGTAAATATCAAACCAATTAAAACGACAGATATCGACTGGAACTTAAACTATACGTTTACAAAAGAAAACAGTAAAGTAACCGAATTACCTATCGGATTAGATAAAGTAGTTTTAAATTCGGCTTACGATGCACAATTTGTAGCCCGCGTTGGTCAACCACTAGGTATTATTGAAGCTCCTACCCGTACTTATAGCCCAAGTGGTCAGGTTATTGTAGATGCAAATGGTTACCCAGTATATTCTTCTGAAAATGTAAGCTTTGGTTCTACAGTTCCAGATTTCGTTATGGGATTAAGCAATCAATTCCGTTATAAAGATTTTTCACTTTCATTTACCTTAGACTGGCATAAAGGTGGTGTGTTTTATTCAGGAACAGCTGATTTATTAAACTTCGTAGGTGCTGACGCAAAAACGACTTATAACGATCGCCGCCCTTTCATTGTTCCTAATTCGGTTCGGAAATTAGCAGATGGTACTTATGTAGAAAATACCACTCCAATAACAGAAGCCAATACGGATGATTTTTATTACACTACATCAAATAAGGCCGATGCTTATGCCAACCGTATTTTGGACAGATCTTTCCTGAAATTAAGAGAAGCAACTTTAAGTTATAACCTGCCTAAATCTATTGTGGGCAAGGTTGGAGCACAAAGAGCATCAATCTCTGTTTTTGGAAGAAATTTAGTAACCTGGCTGGCTAAAACAAACAAGACTATCGATCCGGAGGTTTCTAACTTTGGAAATGATTTAGGAAGTGAATTTGGTGAGTTTAGAACTGCTCCTCCGGTTAGGTTCTTTGGCGCATCAGTAAAAGTTTCATTTTAATCTATCTCGTAATGAAAAATAATCACATAAAATATAAAGCGCTGATATTATCAGCAATGGTGTTTCTTGCTTTTGGATGCAAGAAAACGCTAGATATTAACGTAAGTCCGAATAACCCTTTAATTGAAACGACTACACCTGAGGTGTTATTTCCTTCAGCAGTAATGTCAACAGCGGGTCGTGTTGGTGGCGAACTTACTATTCTTGGCGGCATATGGTCGCAGTATTTTACACAGGCAAATGCGTCAAACCAGTACAAAACCATTGATGCTTATGCGCTAACGCGTAACGACTTGAATGGTAGTTATAATGAACTGTTTTCTGGTGCCTTGGCCGATTATCAACTGGCGATAAACCTGGCTGTAGCGAAGAGCGATTGGCGCTATAATTTGATGGCTACAGTAATGAAAGCTTATACCTACCAGGTATTGGTAGATTTGTATGATAAAGTTCCATATACCGAAGCATTAAAAGGTATTGATAATCTACAGCCTAAATTTGATGATGGCTATACGATTTATGTAGGACTACTTGCTGAAATAGACGCAGCCCTTGCTAAAGACTATTCAAGCGTTGCATTAAGTAGCGAGCAGAAGAAAACAGATTTTCTTTTTGGTGGTGATATGGATCTCTGGACTAAATTTGCAAACACCCTGAAATTAAAAATGTATTTGAGGATGGTTAATGCAAAACCTGCTGAAGCACAGGCCGGCATCACTAAATTATATACTGATGGGGCAAACTTTTTAACCACTGGTGCAGGTATCGCTACATTTGATGATACACCTGATAACAGTAATCCTTTTTACGAATACAATGTTCGCCGTTTAAATACCACTACAAACTTAAGGGCAAGTAAAACATTTACGAGTTGGTTAGCGCTTAAAAACGATCCGAGAGCTAAATATTATTTTAATTCACTAAGTCCAGTACCGATGAATCAAGGTGATTATACTGCAACAGCAATCGAACAGCCAACATATGCTAGTGCAAGTGTTTTTGTACAAACGGCTAAAGATCCTGTTTGGTTTATTTCTGCTGCAGAATCTTATTGGATGCAGGCTGAGGCTTTGGAACGTTATTTTGGCGGCGCAGGTGCTGCGGCGATGTACCAAAGTGGAGTTATAGCGGCTTTTGCCCAGGTTGGACTAGGAGACGATGTAATTCCTTCCGATTACTTAACCTACCCAACAGGTTCTTTTGAACAAAGATTGGAGAAAATTATTGTTCAAAAATGGGCCTCTTTTGCAGGTTCACATAGCCTGGAAGCCTTTTTTGAGCAACAACGTACCGGGTATCCTAAAAAAAGCGATGTGTATTCAACTGATGGCAATTATATTGCTGGCCAGTGGGTGTATTCAAAAAACGGTGTTACTTCGGGCTTGTTGCCTAAGCGTTTGGTATTTCCTGCATCATCAAGAGATAGAAATAGCAACACGCCAGCAGAGGTGCCGATTACGACTAAAGTTTGGTGGGGTAAGTAAACATTTTAATCTATAGCAAAATGAAAAAATATTTAATATTAATTATACTGGGGATTATAGGTATGACCTATAGTTCTTGTAAGAAAGATGATTTTAACTATCCTGAGGGATATGTTGGGATATCTAAAGTGACAAAGTATGCTACCTTTACCATGAAAGGAGATGCTTACCAATCGCTAGTAAAGGGGGCTACGTATACTGAGCAAGGCGTAACAGCCAAGGAAGGCAGTAGCGACCTAACTGTTAAGGTCTCTGGTTCAGTTAATACAGCAGTAGTGGGATTATATATTATCACTTATAGTGCAACTAATGGAGATGGTTTTCCGGCTACAGTTAATCGTTATATCGCGGTACTACCTTCATCTGAAGTTGCTGGATCAAACATTGCCGGCGATTATAATTATGCTACTGGGGGAACAACATCAACAATTACTAAGTTGGCACCAGGATTTTATCAGGCTGATAATATTTGGTCGGCAGCAACAACAATATCAGCTTATCTCCTCTCGGTTGATGGACAAAGTGTCATTATTCCAACACAAGCAAATGCTTTTGGTACGTTAAGCGGAACCGGCACTTTGGTAGGAACAAGCTTAAAGTACGTTGTTAGTATTCCTGAGCAAGGCATCAGTAATTCAACCAGAAGCTGGGTTAAGAAATAAGATCGATTATTAAAATAAAACACGATGAAAAAATATTTTTATATACTAACACTTTTTGTACTAAGCATATCTGCTTGTAAAAAAGATGAGCCTGTTGGAGGCACAGCAGTACAAGATCTGTCTGGTGAGTGGTGGGTACAGATTGATGGTGAAGGTGATTATTATGGTATATCCACTTATAATACGGCCGATAATTCATCAACACAAATGTGGTTGAATTTAACTAAACTTTATGGTAATGCTGATAATACAGTTTTTGGTAAGGTAAATGTAAATTTGGATAGCAAAACCTTCACAGGGCAAAATATCGCTAACGCAGGTACATACCCTGGGGGCTTAACCTTTACGGTAACCAACGGGAAAATAACACCTAATGGCGCGGTTGGCCCATCATCTAAAGCACAAACTGATGCGATATCATTGGATGTTGTTTTTTCGGATGATGCAGGAACAGTTTATCATCTTAAAGGTTACCACCGCACTAAGTTTGTTGGCGACGATCATTAACCCAATGTTGGGTCGTCAAAATTTTTAGGATACCTAAAAATTCTTTAAAGATAGAACAAAAAGGAGCATGAGACTACGGTTTTATGCTCCTTTTTATTATTTGAAGGTGCCAGAGAACGTTTATGTTATTTCAGTAACAAACTCCATTTATTCCGATTTTTTCTCTAGACCTGCTTCATTAATTTATCAAACTTACAATCATCAATATTATTAGAGCCTGTTTAAAATTAAATAATTTATTTTGCATGTCAGTCTGAGCGTAGTCGAAGACCATTTCAACGTATTAATAAAGCAATCGACTAACACTATCATAGACAGAATCAATCAGTACGGCCGTCATTCTCGCGCAGGCGGGAATCTTAAAGCGCTTGCATTACGATTATTCATAAGTTTCCATTGTTTCAAAGGCATTCATGAGCACTCCGTGGTTCCCAATCAAGTTGGGAATGACGATTCCTGGCAGCCTATAATCCGCTAAAAATCTGTCATTCATGTTGATTTATACTATAAATTACCCTTCAGTGTGACAGCAAAAGGCCATTTATATTTGTTATAAAAATTTAAATAGGCTCTTAATGTAACTCCTAAGTATCTATTACGGGGCTACGTCATGATCCATGTTAGAAACCTTGTGAAATTGGTCATTATTGAGGTAATTAGGAAATCGGACTGTACCGTTTTGAAATGGCACCTTAGTTCAGGTACTACAACAACAATGCTTCTATTAAGCTAATAAAAGATTTTATAGCTGATGAACAATGTAAATATGGCCATACAAAGCCAGATCCGGCAATTTAAACCATAATGATTTTGGCACGGTTTTTTTAATCTAAATAATGCTCTTGCCGCCTATTAACGTCAATTTCTGCTCATTTGGGGATAAAATATGATTATATTAACCAACAATCTCGCGCATTCTGTAGAAAATTTCCCCAATCCGCCTTTTTAATCAGACATTATTATTGTCAAAATAAAGTCATTATCTGCCAAATTTGTTAAATTTTGTTAAATTATTACTCTGCTCTATTATATTAGCGGTTTAAATAAATAATCATTAACTAACCTATTTTCAAATTATGAAAAAACTTCTACAAAGTTTGTTCATACTTATGTTCATTGCTGTAACAGCAATGGCACAAGAAAGAACAATCACTGGTACAGTTACATCCAAGGATGATGGATTACCAATTCCTGGTGTAAGTGTTACGATTACTGGAGCTAAAAGCGGAACACAGACTTCCGCTGATGGTAAATTCAGTCTTAATGTACCATCTGGTACTTCAAGTTTAAAATTTTCGTTCTTGGGTTTTCAAGCTCAAACTGTTGCCATTCCAGCTAGTGGTATTTTAAGAGTTTCTTTAGCTTCTGATCAACAACAACTTGGTGAAGTTGTAATTACTGGTGCATTAGGAATTCAAAGACAGAAAAAAGAACTTGGATACGCAGCTGCAACGGTTGGAAATGCTACTTTGAATGCAGGTAACGCAGTTAATTTAGCAACTGGTTTACAGGGGAAAGTATCGGGTTTAAATATCGCTACAACTAATAGCGGTGTGTTCGAAAACGTTAAAATTAACCTTCGTGGTATCCGTTCATTAACTGGAAACAATAACCCGTTATTGTTGTTGGATGGTGTTCAAACTGACATCAACTATCTATCGTCATTAAATCCTAATGACATTCAGGATGTTTCTGTACTAAAGGGTGCAGCTGGTGCTGCGGTTTATGGTTCTGATGCCAGAAACGGTGTAATTATCGTTACAACCAAAAAAGGTACTAAAGATGGAAAACCTGTTGTAACCGTTAGTAACTCAACTCAATTTCAGGATATCAGCTTTTTCCCTAAATTCCAAGAAGGTTTTGGTTTAGGTGGTGGTGGTAATAACGCTAAACTTGGTGATTATACTTCTATTGAGAACTGGTCATGGGGCCCTGCTTATGATGGTTCACAAGTTCAGATCGGACCTGATTTAACTGGAATTACAGATCCTGTTTATGGACCATTAACTACTCAACATGTAACATACAGTCCTGTTAATGATAGAAAAGAATTTTTTAAAACAGGTTCTGTCATTCAGAATAATGTTTCTTATGGAGATAAAGACTTCTTTTTATCTTTACAAGATGCAAACATCAAAGGAATTGTTCCTGATGATAAAAACCGTAGAACAGGTATCCGTTTAAATGCGTCTAGAGAATATGGCCGTTTAAAAGTTGCTTTAAATACAAATTACATCCAGCAAAACTATAATATCTTCGATGCAGAAGGTATGGCTGATTTTAACTCTTCTCAAAATATCGGTTTGAATCAGGGTTTAATGAACTTGTTGTTTAACACCGCTGGTTATATTCCTCTTAATAACTATAAAGATTTTAAAAACGATCCTTATTCTTCATATAACTATTATTACACAGATTACGGGTTGAATCCTTATTTTGCTATCGATAACTGGCGTAAAACAGGTAAGAGAGCAGATTTAGTTACCAACTTAAATTTAGATTTTAAAATTACCGACTGGGTTAGCTTAAGCTATCGCGCTGGATTAACTACTCAGGCTACAGACGAAAGAAGAACTTCTCAAGGTGAACAACCAAACGATTTTGGTGTTCAAACCAGAGGTTTTGGAACAATTTCATCAAATGTACAAGAACGTTCTTTCAGATCAGAAAGATTATCATCAGAGTTATTTGCTAATTTTAACAAACAAATTAATGATGATTTCAAAATCACTGGTGTTTTAGGTACCTATGTTCGTCAGGATAAAGCACGTGATACACGTGTTGGTGCTGTTCAACTAGTAGTTCCTGATTTATATAATATTTCTCAACGTGTTGGTGAGTTAACAGGATCTTCTCCATCAAGACAAAGCCGCCTATTTGCGCTTTATGGTAGTGCTGCTTTGAGTTATAAAGGTTGGGCTAATATTGAGGTTACGGGAAGAAATGAACAGACATCTGTTTTGGCTGACAATCTAAATAGCTATTTTTACCCAGGTGTTACTGCTTCATTTATCGTAACGGATGCAATTGATGCATTAAAAGGAAATAAAGTGCTTTCATATTTAAAGTTAAGAGGTGGTTGGAATAAAACAGGTAACGCTGATATTTCTCCTTACCAATTGGCGGCAACTTTTTCTCAGGGCGGTGGTTTCCCGTATGGAACAACACCAGGTTATAGCGCGGATAATACCATTTATAACCCATTATTAAGACCAGAGTTTATTAAGAGTATTGAAGCTGGTTTTGAGGCAGGATTCTTAAATAACAGAATTAGCCTTGAGGCAACTTATTTCCACCAAACAATGACTGATCAGATTATCCCGATCAACTTATCTTTGGCTACTGGTTATTCAAGTGCTTACGTGAATGCGGCATCTTTCATCAACAAAGGTGTTGAGATGGATTTAGGGTTAACTCCGCTAGTAGATTTAGGTCAGGTAAGGATTAACTTTAAGGTTAATGCAACTTATAACAATAGTAATGTTACTGAAGTTTATCCTGGTTTAGATCAGATCTCTATTGGTGGTTACACTTCAGCAGGTAACTATGCTATCAAAGGTTATCCAGCTTTTATGGTTAGGGCAACAGATTATTTAAGAGATGAACAAGGAAGGGTAATTGTTAGTGCATTAACAGGTGCACCAACTGCGGATCCTAATACTAAGATTTTCGGAAACTCAATGCCGAAATGGATTGTTGGTTTAAATCCGTCTATTCGTTGGAAAGGCTTAAATATTTCTGCATTGTTTGAGTATAAAGGTGGTTACATGGCATACAGTGATATAGGTAATGCAATGTCTTGGACTGGTGTTTCTGCGCTTTCTGCTATTAATAACCGTGAGAGATTTGTTTTCCCTAACTCTTCTATATTAGTTAACGGTCAATATGTAGCAAACACTAATGTTACCTTAAATAACCCAGAAACATTCTTTACAGGTGTTGCAAGAAATGTGTCAAGTAACTATTTGTTTAGTGCTGCATCTTGGAGATTCCGTGAATTATCTATCGGTTATGATATTCCAGTATCAGTTTTCGGTAGTCAAAAAGTAGTTAAAGCATTAAATGTTGCATTAACCGGAAGAAATTTATTTTTATGGTTGCCAAAATCAAACATGTACACAGATCCAGATTTTACATTTAGCCCAGCCGCAAGCGATTTCGGTAGCGGAAGTACAACTGGCGTAACAACAGGAAACCAAAGTGGTATTAGTAACTCAACCATTAACCCTCCTGTAAGAACTTTTGGTGGTAGTGTTACAATTACATTTTAGTGATTAAATTAAACAGAAAAGAGATGAAAAAAATAATAATTCCAATTTTTGCAGCAGCTGTTCTACTTGGTGCTGGCTGTAAGAAAGAATTTTTCGATATAAATACAAGCCCTAACTCACCAACTGAAGCTTCGGTAACTCCTCAGGTTCTTTTACCTAGAACACTTCATAATGTTGGATTGAGGGTAGGAACAGGATTTGATTATGCTGCTGATTGGACGGGTTATTGGAGCCGTTCAGGTTCATATGGACAATCAATCGAACTTGAGTCGTATAACATTACCTCGACTACATTAACAGCACAATGGACCAACTGGTATGATATCTTAACAGATGTTAACTTAATGGAGAAAAAGGCACAGTCTTCAGGCTTGCCTTTTTATCAAGGTATTGCGAAAACAATGAAAGCAGTTGGTTTCATGTATCTTGTAGATCAGTATAACAATGTTCCATATTCGAAAGCATTTGACTTTGTTGGAAATATCACTCCTGGTTATGATAAAGGAGAAGATATTTATGCTGATCTTTTTGTACAGCTAGATGCAGCTGGAAAATTGTTTGCTGCTACGCCTACTTTAGATGCAGCTACAAAATCTTCTGATATCATGTTTAAAGGTGATTTAACTTTATGGCGTAAATTTGTAAATACAATGAGGCTAAAGTTACTGATTCATGAATCACAAGTAGTTTCTTCTGCTACTGTAACTGCGGTAGTGGCCCAAATTACGGCAGATGGTTCGGGTTATCTTGGTGCTGGTCAATCAGCTTTGGTAAACCCTGGTTATGTTCAGGTTGATACGAAACAAAATCCTTTTTATAATACCTATAAATTATCTGCTTTAGGTGTAAAGGATACTTACAACAGGGCTAACAACTATATATTGAAAAAATATTTTGGTCCAGACGGTCACGCTGATAATGCTTTAACGCCTGGTACTGACGATGATCTTCGTTATAAAGCTGTTTTTAGTGTAGTAGATACAAGATTGAAGGCTCCGACATATCCTCAGTATGATAATGTAACTTATGATTATGTTGGTACTAACTTTGGAGAGGTTGTTCCTAATAGCGATCCGTTCAGAGCGGTTAATCAATCGGATGTTGCTGGTCCGGGCCTTGCTAAAAGCCCAACTCAGTCTCAACCTGTATTAACATCAGTAGAAAGTTTATTCCTTCAGGCAGAAGCTGCTCAACGCGGCTGGATTACTGGTACACCGCAAACATTGTTGACAAGCGCTGTTAGAGAGTCATTTACTTACCTGGGCGTTCCGGGTGGGGCTGGTGCTGCAGATGCTTATTTAGCACTTGGTATTCCTATTGTTGATTATACAGGAGCGGCAAATAAAGTTAACTTTATAGTAATGCAGAAATATTTGGCATTAATTGGGTTGGCAAACTTTGAAGCTTATGTAGATTATAGAAGATTAGGCGTTCCTACAGACTTGCCATTATCATTAAATGCAAACAGAATCAATAATGTAATTCCATTGCGTTTACAATATCCTCAAAGTGAGTTTAACTTCAACGCAGCGAATGTTGCCGCTCAAGGAACAATTAACCCACAGACTTCAGCAATTTTTTGGGATAAATAGATTTGACTTATAAAAGAAATTGAAATGAAAAAAATAACAAACATATTATTGCTCGCAGGCTTAACTTTAAGCTTGTCTTCTTGTCTGAAAGATAAGGGAGCCGAGTCAAACTTGTATGGGATTAATCCATCATTAGAGGATAATAAAGTGGTAAACATTCCTACAGCAGGTACTACTTTTACTGTTTCTGGTACATATCCGCTGACAGGTACACCTGCTACCACTCCTGTAACCATTACTATTCCTGTGCATCTTTCGGCGAAGGATGTTGCAAGCGAAGAAGTGAATGTTACTTTGGCAGGCGATCCAACTGATGCCCGAATTACAGCTTATAACGCTACCATTGCAACTAATCCAAAATTCATCAGGCTTCCTGCTGATAAATATGTTTTATCAAATGGTGGTGTAGCGAAAATTGCTCAGGGAAGCAGAGATGCATCTGTTACCTTAACTTTTACACCGTCGGCATTAACACCAGGTGTTCGTTATGCGCTTCCTGTTAGTATTGCAAGTATAGATAAGTCGGGTTATATTATCAGTGGAAATCAAGGATATCGCATGTTTCTTCTTACAATAAGATAATCTTGTTTTCATACAGAGAATTAAAATTCTTATAAAAAACGGCCGTTTGTAATTATACAAACGGCCGTTTCTTTTTGTAGTACTATTTGCATTTAGGGATAAAAAATAGCATTATAAAGCATTAAAGTGATCAAATAAAATTGCTAGATCACCATCCTTTTTTATGTTTAATTTATTGCTGGATATATAATTATCTACTTCAATTTTATCTTTTGATAAAATTGAATATATGGCGCTTTTCTCTCTCTTAATTTTCTCTAATTTTCCTGCTTTTTCAATAAAATAGGTGTCTATAGGTTTCATTTTTTTTACAGAATAAAGCATTCCTGTCTCCCTCTCTTCTACCCTTTTCATTTGTACTCTTTTTAATAAAGTTGTTTTTCCTTCTGAAAGAATTTCGTAAAAAGTTTTCTCGTTTCCACCATCAATTGATGGATACCCAGATTTAAATTTTTTACTTGTTCCTCCATTCTCTGGAGATGAAATAGTAAATTCTTTTACTCCTAATTTAAACAACTGCGATAGGCCATTATCTGATTTAAATATCAAACGGTCGTTGCTTAAATCATACATTAAGTTGATTCCTTTGTATAAGCTATCATTAGCCAATTTTACTGATCCCCTATTCCACGTTTCGTATAAATATGAAACATCATTATTTCCTTTAGTTGTGTTTCCAGAATAATTTACGTCATTATTTGCCAATTGTAGATTTACACCTAATTGTGCGTGACTTGCTAAATAAGGTAATATAAAAGCTGATGATAGTACGATTGTTTTTTGAAAGAGATTTTTCATGTTAAAATGATTATTTCTATAAATTTACAATTAATCATATCCTTTTGCTATTAAAATACGAGTCAAAATTTTATAAAAAAAGAAATTTTCTCTTTATGTATTCCACGTAGTTTATATCTAATTCCTTAAAAGCCTGTTTAAAAATGGCTGAATAAAAGCGAGTATTTGTTGAGAAGTGAATAAAAAGGAGATCGCTGGTTTGATAAATAAATATTAATTGTGAATAACTACAAAAGCAATTAGAATGAAAATTTATCCAACCGATTTAAGCGAAAGCCATTGGTAATTTATAAAAAAGACCTTACAATTTACGGATCGTAAACAAAACATGATTTACGTTCTATTGGAATGCGATTCAATACCTAGTTAAAACAGGATGCCAGTGACGAATGCGTCCTGTAAACTTTGCCAAATGGCAGGTGGTTTATTATTATTACAAGAAATGGTCTGATTTAGAAGAATTTGACTAGTTGTTAGCTATGTTGAGGGAACATATCAGGATAAAGAAAGGACAAAATCCCCAAGAAAGTTTGAGAATATTAGACAGTCAAAGTGTCCAATGTGGAAACAACCGCGCCTTGGATAGTTACGATGGCAAGAAAGTAAAAAGGATTTAAGCGGCATGTTATTGTGAATAAAAGCGGTTTTTGGTTGCTGTAATGATAACCTGTAGCCCATGTTCACGATAGCAAAGTCATAATGTTGCTAATGCGGATACTGAAAGATATGCTGTGCAGTATCCAGGTTATTATTGCTGAGGAGGGTACCAGGGAGAGATTGCCGAAAAGATAAAGAAAATGTTCGGTTAAATAATTCAGGTTGTTATGAGAACTGATGAGAAGACCACCGAATTTAAACCCGTCAATAAAAGATGGGTAATCGAAAGAACATATGCCTGGTCTGACAATGATAGAAGACTTTGCAGAAACTATGGACTCCTGATGGAATCATCTGAAAATATGGTTAAACTATCAGCCATAAATTATTATTTAACCAAATTTAAACAGGCTCTTAATGTCATTTTAATCTATTTGTATCATTACTGTTCAAATTTATTGTTTGTTTTTCGCTATTTATAGATGGTTTTCTGGTTTTTGGTGGTTTTTCTTAGTGATTTGGCTCTTTTTATGATTTGGCTCTTTTTATATGTAAATAAAATCAAGAAAAAATTATTTTGTAAAATTTGAATTACAAAATACTAAATCCTATATTGTAATATTATTAACTAAACTAAACTTTTTTTATGAAAAAACTTCTACAAAGTTTGTTCATATTGCTGTTTATTGCCACCTCAGCAATAGCGCAAGATCGAACAATCACAGGGACAGTTACGGCTCAGGAAGATGGATTGCCGCTTCCAGGTGTAAGTGTTAAAATCAAAGGTACAACTGGTGGAACCACAACTGGTGCAGATGGCAGGTATTCACTTAGAGTTAATGGCAGAGCAACCGTAATAGAATTCTCTTACATCGGTTTCTTAAGCCAAACAAAAACTATTGGTAATAGTAATGTCGTTAACGTACAACTAAAAAGTGATTCTAAAACATTATCTGATGTAGTGGTAACGGGTTATACCACACAATCAAAAAGAGATGTTACCGGCTCCATCGCAAGTATAAGCGGCGAAAAACTTAAAAACCAACCGGTTCAGAGTTTCGAACAGGCGTTGGCAGGTAAAGCCGCCGGTGTAAACATTATTCAACCAAATGGCGTACTGAACAATCCTCCTGTTTTCAGGGTGCGTGGTTTTAACTCCATCTCGTTAAGTTCTTATCCATTGATTATTGTGGATGGTATTCCGGTATTTACCGATAACCAGTCTTCAAACAGTGCCTCCAACAATGCCTTGGGAGATATCAACCCGGCAGATATCGAATCAATCGATATACTTAAGGACGCAGCTTCTTCCGCAATTTACGGTTCAAGAGCTGCCAATGGTGTCGTGGTAATTACCACCAAAAAAGGTAAACAGGGTACAACTAAAGTTAATTATGAAGGTTGGGTGGGAACTACAAAGGCCCAAAACCTTACCCCCTTATTAAATGCATCAGAATATGTGCTGATCAAAAATGAATCAAGGACCAATAACGGCCAGGCTCCGGCATTCTTTTTACAAAATAAATCTGACGGCTCTCAGGTAGAAACCAACTGGTACGACTATGCTTATAGAACTGCAACCTCTCAAAATCATGCCCTAAACTTTTCGGGTGCAAACGACAAAACTTCATATTACGTATCAGTAGGATATAGTAATCAGGAAGGCTTTATTATTGGCAACTCTTTCGAACGAAAAAATGGGCGTGTTAATTTAGATCATAAACTGTTTAAAAATGTAACCATTGGAACCAATTTTACTTATAGTAATACTTTAAACCGTGCGCCCAATACAGGTTCATTGGCGGGTCAAGCCTTTTCAACGGTAGGTTTGGGTAGGTTGGCCATTGTATTGCCTCCAAACGTAGCCGCTTATAACGAGGATGGCTCTTACAATATCAATGCCCCGGCAGGTTCAGTTGGATTAGGTGCAAATACCATTGCATCAAATTATCCAAACGCAGCTGTATTGGTAAATGAAGATAAAAATACTTCAGAGAGTGATCGTATCATTGCCAATGCCTATGCTTCAATCCAGATTGTAAAAGGCTTGACTTTTAAAACGACTTATGGCCTGGATAACCTTAAAATTGATAACAATTCATTTGTGAACCGTTTACAGGGCGATGGCTTTTCTTATAATGGCGGTGCTACCAGTAATTTTGTGAAAAATAGCAGATGGAACTGGTCTAATACTTTAAACTATAATGGCGTTTTTGGTGATCATACACTGGGTGCATTTATAGGTGCTGAAGACCAGTATACCAAATCACTGGGTTATGGTGCAACCAGACAAGGTGTTATTGATCCGTTTATCGAAGTTTTTCAAGGTGCATTTGGAGCCATTACTCCTGCAGGTTTAGTGCAAGGGGATAATGCTTTCCGTTCTTACTTTGGTAGCATCAATTACGATTATAAAAAGAAATATTATTTAACAGGGTCCTTCAGGCGTGATGGCTACTCAGGTTTGTCAGCTGGTAATCAATATGGTAATTTCGGTGGTGCATCAGTTGGTTATGCTATCTCTGAAGAAAACTTTTATAAAGACCTGTCCATCAGCAAAGTATTAACGCGCATTAAATTACACGGAAGTTATGGAGAGGTTGGAAATATCAACATCGGTAATTATCCTGCCCTCTTCTTGTATAACCCTGGATTGTATGGATCATCACCAGCATTATCATTCTCACAGGCAGGCAATCCGAATTTAAGATGGGAAACCAGTAAAAAAGCCGACGTTGGAATTAACCTGGAATTCTTGGGTGGGCGTTTCTCATTGGATGTAGATTATTATCATAATAATATCGATAACCTTGTTCAAAATGCACCTCAGGCACCTTCAAAAGGTATTCCTGATAATGCCATCACAACAAACATCGGTAGGATGTACAATAAGGGGTTTGAATTTACATTAAATTCAAGAAATTTCGAAAGTGATGACTTCGGCTGGACAACAAGTTTTACTTTCAGTACCTTGAAGAATGAAGTTACCGCGTTAGGTAACAATAATGCCGACGTGTTCGGTGCAACTTCTCTTGAAACGGCGAACATTACACGTGTTGGCTATCCAATCGGCTCTATTTATACCGTACCTACCGCAGGTGTTGACCCAGCAACTGGTGAACGTATTTTCGTGAATAGATTTGGACAAAAATTAAGATTCAGTTTTGGGCGTGCCACTGCTGCACGTTATCAATATCTTGATGGTCCAAATGCAGGACAGAATGCTCCAGCCATTGATGCGGCGTTAGATGCAACGATTACCGGTCAGTCCATACCAAAATGGTTTGGTGGTTTAGATAACAACTTCCGCTATAAAGCTTTTGATTTGAGTTTAGGATTAACATTTTCTGGTGGTAACAAAATTTATTATGGATCGTTAGCTGGTCTTCGCGATCAGCGTTTTTGGAATAACGACAAAGGGATGTTGAATAGATGGACTACACCAGGTCAAATTACGGATATTCCCCGTGTTGTTTATGGTGATAATACTTCAAACGGATCAGCTTTTGCACAATCACAGAATGTTTTCACTGGTAATTTCTTGAAAGTTAGAAACCTGGCATTGGGTTATACACTGCCAAAAGCACTTCTAAGTAAATATGGTGTCTCAAATATTAGGATTTATGCACAATCAAGTAATCTTTTGATTATATCTGGTTACCCGGGCCCAGACCCAGAGGTCTCTGTGAATGGTAACTCAACTACGACAGGAAACAGTGGTAACCTTGCTCCTGGTGTGGATAGAAACTCTGTGCCGTCTGGTAGAACATTTACGTTTGGTATTAATGTTGGATTTTAAAATTAGAGATCATGAAAATTAAAATAAATAATAAAATAAAATATCTTTTTATTGCCGCCCCCTTGCTGTTTGCATCGTCATGTAAAAAGGATTTCTTGACTACAGCCCCGGATACATCTTTACCAATTGAAGATGCATTTGCCAATCCGGATAGGATTCTTTCGCAAGTAAACGGCATTTACGCCGGGGTAAAGAACGGCCAGTTTTATGGCGGAAGATATTTAATCTATAATGATATCCGTGGGGAGGAATTTATTGTAAACAAACCCAATGGGGTAACGGGTTTAGATACCTGGAGGTTTAACCTGGTTTCGAACACGAATGAGGTTGTAAATCTATGGGGTGCTATTTATGCTGCCATTAATAGGGCCAATTTGGTTATTGAAGGTGTTAATGCCAATGCATCTTTGCTTACTCCGGCAGTAGCGAAACAATATATTGCAGAAGCCAAATTTTTGCGGGCTTTATGTTATTATAGCGCATTGCAATTATATGCCAAACCTTATATTACAGATAACGGCGCTAGCTTAGGCGTTCCCTTAAGGCTTAAGGGAGAGAAAGATTTAACTGGTAACGATTTAAAAAGAAGTACCGTTGCGGAAGTGTATACACAGATTTTAAAAGATTTAAATGAGGCAGAGCCAGACTTGGCATTAACCTTACCAACAACAGCAATATCCACTAGGGCTTCCAGGAATACGGCTATTGCATTGAAAACCAGGGTGTACCTGGCAATGGGAAATTTGCCCTCAGTAGTTACTGAAGCCAATAAAATTGTTAGCGCAACCGCACCATTTAAAGCAACAACAGGCACGCCCTTACAGTTAGAAGCCAATATCACTAATGTATTTGGCGGTGCTTATGTGGGTAATGCAACTGCTACTGAGGCTGTGTTATCATTCCCAATGACAGATTTAAATGCGCCAGGCACCCAGAACCAGTTGGCCTATTATTACAACGTTTCGCCAAATCAGGCAGGTGGTAATGAAGAATACTTTTTAAACCCAACTGGAATTTTGGCCAATTCTGTATTCGCAGCTGGTTCAACCGATGCCAGAAAAGGATTAACAGCAGTTTCTGGTGCCAATACCTATTTAGTCAAATTCAAAAAACCTTCTCCTTATACGGATTACATTCCGGTAATCAGGTATGCAGAAGTGTTGTTAAATCTGGCAGAGGCTACCGTGGTAACGGACCCTACAAGATCTATTGCGCTATTAACTGCGGTTAGACAAAGATCAAATCCCGGATACTTATTTCCGGCAGCAGATTTATTGCCTGCTAATTTGAAAAAAACCATCCTTACCGAAAGAAGAATTGAACTGCTTGGAGAAGGTTTTAGATCTCCGGATGTGATGAGATTAGGTGCTGGTTTTGTGGCGAAAAGTGGTACTCAGGGCTCCGCTCCTGCAATTCCGTTTAACACGGCAGGTTATATCTGGCCAATATCGGCTAATGAAGTTCAAAACAATAAATTGATTGTTCAGAACTAGAATTGAATAAAAAAATAAAAGGCTGGGAAATTTTCTCAGCCTTTATTTTTTATCAGTAAATGTAGATGGTAAACTACTTCTTATCCACACTATATTTCCCCGGGCCAATAAAAATCAACCCGAAAAATACGATGCCCAATTCAATTGCATGGCTGGCGCCTTGTAAGCCATCCCCTTTACCAAAATGAACCAACGCAGCGATAATCATCGTAAAGATTAATAAGATTAATGCCGGACGGAAAAACAATCCCACAATCAAAAGGAAACCACCAAAGGTTTCGGCAACAGCTGCCATAAAACCCCAAAATACAGGTAAAAAGTTTATGCCAATTACTTTCATACTTCCTCCTAAACCTGTCCAGCCGTCTGGCCCGCCTGCAAGTTTCGGGAAACCGTGAATAATAAACATTACACCTAAACCAATACGGATCAGCAATAAGCCTGTATTGCGGTATTTTCCTAAATTGTCTAAAATAGCCATCTTATAAATATTTAAATTGAACGTTATTTGTTTCTATTTTTAAATTCACCTCAGCACCTAAAACCATACTGAGGTTATTATTAATATGCCCCGTTGGGAAATTAAAGCAAACTGGGAAATCATATTCCTCAACAATATCCCAAATTACCTCATCGGCAGTTTGTCCGAAAGAGATCTTTTCTTCTTCAATTTCATTAAAGGCACCAACAATTAATCCTTTTAAATGGCTGAGTTTGCCTGCCCGCTTTAACATGCGGAACATGCGGTCGATGCTATATTCGTGTTCTCCCACGTCCTCAATAAAAAGAATTTTACCTTGAAAGTCCATCTCTGATACCGAACCCTGTAGCATGGCTAATAAAGTTAAATTTCCGCCAATTAAAATTCCATTTGCCTCTCCTATCCTGTTTTTAAATGTACCCTCAAATTCGTACGACTGTTTTTGGCCGAATAAAGTCTTCTTTAGAGAAATTAAGGCTTCTTCGGTTGATTCCTCAAAAGTATAAGGCATTTGTGCATGTACGCACTGGCAATTGCATTGCGCTACCAGGTGTGATAGCAGGACAGTAATATCGCTGAAGCCTACAAACCATTTAGGGTTTTTGTTAAACGCTGTAAAGTCCAGGTCATCAATAATCCGGATGGTGCCATAACCTCCACGACCCGAAATAATTGCTTTTATAGATGGATCATCTAAAAAGCGCTGAATGTCTTTAGTTCTTAAAGCATCGGTTCCTGCAAACTGGTGGTGACTGGCATATACACTTTCGCCAATAATAACCTCCAAACCCCAGCTTTCCAATAACGCTATGGCATGGTCTATAGGTTTAGGTATTTTTTTTGCCGGACATACCAGGGCAATCTTATCTCCTTTTTTTAAATACGGGGGCTGCTTAATCATCTTCAAAACACTTATCTTTGCCAAATTAATAAAAATTGTTTTGGATAATAGTAAAATAAAAAGATATACCGTAACTGCAGCACTTCCATATACCAATGGGCCAGTTCATATTGGGCACCTGGCTGGTGTTTATATTCCTGCAGATATTTATGCCCGTTATTTAAGGTCGAATAAACGCGATGTAAAATTCATCTGTGGTTCTGACGAAAATGGTGTGCCCATTACTTTAAAAGCCAAAAGAGAAGGAATTACGCCTCAGGAAGTGGTAGATAAGTACCATAAGATTATCGGCGATTCTTTTAAAGAGTTTGGCGTATCTTTCGATATCTATCATCGCACTTCATCGCTTACGCATCACCAAACTGCTGCTGATTTCTTTGAAACGCTTTATGAAAAAGGGGTTTTTACAGAAGAAATTACCGAACAATATTACGATGCTACGGCAAAACAATTTTTGGCCGATCGTTACATTACAGGTACCTGTCCTAAATGTGGTAACGAAAATGCTTATGGCGATCAGTGCGAAAATTGCGGTTCTACCCTTAATGCTACTGATCTAATCAATCCAAAATCTACCCTGTCAGGCGATAAACCTATTTTAAAAGAAACTAAAAACTGGTTTCTGCCGCTGGATAAATACGAAGACCGTTTACGTACCTATATCGAAAGCCACAAAGAATGGCGCCCGAATGTATACGGCCAATGCCAAAGCTGGTTAAATGCTGGTTTGCAGCCAAGAGCAATGACACGTGATTTAGATTGGGGCGTGCGTGTTCCGCTTCGCGATGCTGAAGGTAAAGTGCTTTATGTGTGGTTTGATGCGCCTATTGGATATATTTCTGCAACCAAAGAGCTTTGTAATTATGCAAAACTCGACGTGTGGAACCCTAAAGCCGAAGAATATTACATTAGCAGTTACGAGAACGATAAATGTGGTTGGGAAGAATACTGGAAAAGTGATGAAACCAAGTTGGTTCACTTTATCGGTAAAGATAACATCGTTTTCCATTGCATTATTTTTCCGGCAATGTTAATGGCGCATGGCGAATATACCCTGGCTGATAATGTACCGGCAAACGAATTTTTAAACCTGGAAGGTCAAAAAATATCGACTTCTAAAAATTGGGCTGTTTGGTTAAACGAATATTTAAGAGAGTTTGAAGGGAAACAAGATGTATTGCGTTATGTATTAACAGCAACAGCGCCTGAGACTAAAGACAACGATTTTACCTGGAAAGATTTTCAGGCAAGAAACAACAATGAACTGGTAGCCATACTCGGGAATTTCGTAAACCGGGTTATGGTGCTTACGCATAAATACTTTAGTGGTTCGGTGCCAACCTGTATGGAGATTACCGAAGTAGATCAGGCTGTTATTGATGAATTGGCAGGTTACCCGGCAAAAATCTCAGCTTCTATCGAAAACTACCGTTTTAGAGAGGCGCTATCTGAAGTAATGAATGTTGCCCGTTTAGGAAATAAATACCTGGCCGAAACCGAGCCCTGGAAGCTCATTAAAACTGACGAAGACCGGGTAAGAACCATTTTACACATTGCGCTTCAAATAGCGGCCAATATTCAGATCCTGATCGAACCTTTTTTACCATTTACAGCAGAAAAGTTAATGAAGATGCTTAA
Organism: Pedobacter sp. MR2016-19; assembly: GCF_014947265.1. Lineage (NCBI taxonomy): Bacteria > Pseudomonadati > Bacteroidota > Sphingobacteriia > Sphingobacteriales > Sphingobacteriaceae > Pedobacter > Pedobacter sp. MR2016-19. The sequence goes on along the minus strand of NZ_JADCNK010000001.1, from coordinate 263,804 downwards.
AAATGGCGGTCATGATTGGGATGATGCTGGTACGGTTAGCCTGTTAAAGCGTGGTCACGATATTGGAGAAGCGGTGCTCTTATTTGATAAAATTGAGGATGAAGAAATCAACTTCCAGATCGAGAAATTAAATCAAAGCAAAGCCAGTAATGCTGCTAATAATGTTGTTGCTGTTCCGGCAAAAGAAAATATCCAGTTTGACGATTTCTCTGCAATGGATATCCGTGTAGCCACTATTGTTGCTGCCGAAAAGGTAGAGAAAACCAAAAAGCTGTTAAAGTTAACGGTAAATACAGGCATTGATGAAAGAACCGTGGTTTCTGGCATTGCCGAATATTATAAACCTGAAGATATATTGGGGAAACAAGTAAGTATGATCGTAAATCTTGCTCCACGCGAAATCAAAGGAATTCTATCGCAGGGAATGATCCTGATGGCCGAAAATGCTGAGGGAAAACTCACTTTTGTGGCACCTGTAGAAAAGTTCCAGGAAGGTAGTGTAATCAGGTAGGATTACCGGTAATAAGGTTTAAAGCCATTTGATTAATTTCAAATGGCTTTTTTTATTGCTTATCCCTATGCAATAATCCTAAAGGGCATCTGTCGTAATTGATTTTTATGTTTTTAAAGACAATTATCATTTAGATAAACGCTTGCTAAAATGAATTCTCTTGCGACAAAACTTTTGTTATATTTGCGCAACAAATGGTCCCGTAGTTCAACGGATAGAATAGAAGTTTCCTAAACTTTAGATATGAGTTCGATTCTCGTCGGGACCACTTCCTTAGATTCAAACCAGAACATTGTCGCACAAATCGTTGATTTTCAAGACTCTGTTTTGGTTTTTATAACACATTAAGACTTTGTTTTCGACCATTCTGAATGGTTAATTTTAGTGAGTCGAAATTGACGATTTTTTTGTAAAACACTGTAGGCCAGTGGATTGGTGGGGGCATCAAACCAGAATTATTCCGAAATCTTCGGGTACTGGTTTTTTTTAAGATATTGATTTACAGTTCGTTCGACTGACGGACCTCTTGATGACTCCCTGGCTCAATGTACATTTGTTTAATTTTAAATGTATCATTATGAGTTACAATTTTCGTCTTTTATTCTATCTGAAAAGACCAAAAAATTTTATCAAGGGCGAGATGATGCCCATCTATTTACGGATTACCGTGAAAGGAAAACATTTGGAATATTCTGTGGGCCGGGAAATTATTCCTAGCTTTTGGTCGGCACTTAAAGGTAAAGGCACCGGCCTGCGCGAGGAGATCCGGGAACTTAATGATTACTTGGACACGCTAGCCTCAAAAGTTCGACGGTTTCATGCCACTCTTGTGGAAAAGGATGATGAGATGACAGCGTTGATCTTACGGGATCATCTTACCGGAAAGAATTCGTCTAACCATAGCCTTTTGAGAGTTTATCAGAAGCACAACAATGACAATATGGAAAAACTGATTGGTAAAGGATACAGTTATAGCACGTTTCAAACCTATCAAAGTTCCATTAGACATGTTAAACAATTTCTTCAGCTCAAATATGAGGTTCAGGACATCAACATCAAAAAGGTGGATTTTAAATTTATCACCGATTATGAACTATGCCTGATACCGATTGCAGATGTAAGGTAGCTTTTTTCCTATCCCATTGCTTCCGGTTATGAGCAGGTTTTCGAACCTGTCGATGAGGGTACAGTCTGCCAACTTCATGATCTGGTTCCTGTCAATACTTCTTTCTACATGATAATGCAGACCCTCAATGGATGCCTTGTAACGGAACCTGGCGTAAAGGATCTGGCGTTCAATCTTTCGGTTTTGCCTGTCATCCCATTCGGTCTCTATGAGGTGGGCTAACAGCTCATCAGCGGTATACTCTGTGGTCTGCCCGGTTTAAATACTGCTCTTGAAGGCATGGAACATTCCATAGAACTTCAGCCTTCGCATTTTGTCAAGTGTGTTCGTATTCATTTTTATATGGTTTTAAGGGTTATTTGTAGTAGTCGCCCCACGGATGTTGTAATGGGATGGCATTGGCAGTTCATCGGCGAACAGGCTTTCCTCATACTGGTTAAGGTTACGCTCAAGAATGGCCTGTATGGTTTTATAACTGTATATCCCAAAGCCCAGTGCCCGTCTGCAGGCATTGATCAACCGTTCGTTCCCGGCTTTCTTCGCAAAGCTTAATATGCCGACGCATGATTTGTATGCCTGCTCAAGATGTTGTTTTCTGTCGAGTATTTTAAGGATATAAAGCCTGACATCGTCATCTATGCTGGATGCCCATTCCAGAAACGGTCCGGTGTCCAGTCCGTCACGAACTTATGGGTAGTGGCCGTATGGTCCTTATCGGTGGTGTAACTATAGGGGCTTTTCATGCGCTTGTGCATCGCTATGCGTTCATAGTGATAGAAGACTTCCACATTTGACCTGGAGTAAAGTATCTTGACTTTTTTACCAATAAATAACCTCGAGGTATTAAAAGAGCTTGAGTTGTTATAAATGTACTTTTTGATACTCATTTTCCTTTATTCTCTATATATTTTCTTATCACGTCTTTATTGCCATATTAACCTACAGTATTTGCATAATAGCCACTTGTCCAAAAATTGCCTCCCACAACAATTGCTTTATTTCCGGATGGCGTTTAAAAAGCTCACGAGCTGTAAGGCTTTTTATCAAGGTCACAAGTTTTGAAACACTCATCGAGGGAACAGCTTGAACTAAAAAATGAACATGATCTGACTCGTAACCTATTTCCAAAAACTGCATTCATAACGATCAGATATCTCAACACAAATATCTTTCAATGAAACACCTGAAGAACTGTTTATCGCTGCTCCCCGTCTATATTTCAGAGGAAATACCAGATGGTATAACAATAGGGTCTTATTGTGTCGTTTATAAATATGTTCATCCACGATGTAAATGTATTAGAAAACTCTTCGTTTTCAAACTTTCCGCTTTGACCCCGAGGCTCAATGTCATTAAGTTAAGGGATTTTCATATACTATCTTTTTGATTTTTAGTTATTTTAGGCTTGATTTTGCCTTTTTGTCTAACTTTTCTGGGGTATGTACGGTTGATTCTTATTGGTACCGTATTTTTGAGAAACAGTTCTTGTAATTCGAGAAAAATCCTTTCCAAAGGCTGCCTTTCCTGTAATAATTCCAGAATTCTATTTTTGAGAAATCCATTGGAAAGATTGGTATTTACCTTATAGCTATATTTTTTGTTAATGCCCCGTTCGGTTAAATCATCCTGCAGGTCATTTACCGTTACCGATTGCTAATGAATATTGCGCATTGGAAATCCTGCCTGATGGTATTTTCCGAGTACCCCGTAAAATGCTCAACCTTTAGTTTGTTCTTTAGTTCATCGTAGAAACTCTCTATTCCCCATCTAAAAAAATAGAGTTGGCCGAACATCCCGTTCGGATATTTCCTGCTATCCAAAAGGGTGGTGATGAGAACCTCGACCTCTCCGTTTGCTAATTCTACCCTTACAAGACGTACCCTAACTGTACTATCTTTGCCATAGGGCTTCCTCTTGAACGATTGGTTCTGCGCGGGTGATAATTCGGCAATCAGTGTTTTCTTTTCGCTGGCGACAAAGGAGCTGACCCCAGAGAAACCATAAGGGGTCTTAACTCTTATCAGGCAATCTATCTTTGCCGATATATGCTCATATATCAGGTTATAGGATGGATACCCACGATCGTAAATGATAAGATCCCCCTTTTTCCAATGGCAACTATGCGTCAGGGCAAGTTTGTGTTCCCCCTGTTCCAGGTTGCCCAATGTTGCATCCAGGGCTATCTTGTTCAGTACATCGTAAAGGATGGAAGCTCTTGCTTGCACAATCTCCACTTGCGATTGGTCTTTGCAGTACCAAAACAACTTTTCAATTCATTGGTATTGGGGAGTGTGATCCTGGAACCATCAACAGCAAGTATCCTGAAACCATTCCAAAGTTTGATGCCATCATTCTCTTTGGTATAGAAATTATCAATGATTATCCCGGAAAGGTGCTTAAAAACATCGGGATTGATCTTTTTTCTGTTCTGTATAAATGCACTGGAGGTAAAGCTTGTGTTCTTGACGTGGGCCAAGCCCTTTCTTAGGTAGTTTACAAAGCCACCTATTTCGATGGTAAGGCTCTTTCTTAAAAAGTGCAACATCAGTAACAGAGTTGAGGTAAAAGGTTGCTTCCTGTTCCTGCTAAAGTCCTGTTCTCCCATTCTAAAATTTAAAAGCAGCTCTCTGCTAAATATTGTTTCCCTCAGTTTTTCAATAATAAAAAATGAGGTTTTTTTTGGACATTAACTATTTGATTATGAGTTAAATATACAAATAAAAAAGCATAAAAACAATTTAAATAACTGATAATCAGCAAGTTGAAACACTAGCTTAATGACATTGCCCCGAGGCTTGCCTCGGGGTCAAAGCGGAATAAAGCGGAACGGGACGCTATAATAATGTTTGTCGGAACCAAGGTTAACGTGGCCATTCTTCATCACCGTTGCGTTGTGCTGTTTCTTGAACTCGTATTTCAGTACGGGCAAAGGATTGAGTGCCTCCCGCTCAATCTCCTCAAACTGGAGGCGCCTGCTATAATTTCTTCCCTTGAGTGGCTCGCTATTTTGCACCTCAAGTGCCCCAAGTATTGCAGCATTCAGTTCTGCCAGGGAGTGAAAGACATGTTTTCTTAACGGCGCATAGATCCGGCTATAGGCAATCTTATTGCATTAATAGGAATGAAAAATACATTAAAAAAATTAAAAGTCTTGCTAATGGAATATGTTCCGCACCACCTAAAAAATGTCGCCTGCATAACTCCAGTAGATTTAGTAGAGCATTTACAGGATTTCAATTATCTCCTAATCCCTTCCCTAAATACATCTGTAGAAAAAGCTGAATTTCTAAATACCTTACAATTCATGTATGATAATAATTTAATTGATGACGGATTGGTTTTTTCCAAAGAGGACTTATCTTTCGTACTTCTTCAATAAAATATAAATCGACTAAGAAAATATTATAATCTGCTTTTACTGAACATAAATAATATTATAGTATAGTTGATTTCGTCATTCTTGCAAAGAGAAACGTTATTGCAATTGAAAGCTAAATATTTTTGTATTTGTAATAATCGTCAACTATACGGATTTTCTTTAACCTCTCACCTGATACTTCAAATATTTTTTCAAAATTATTAATTACTTCCTTGATCCCGGTGGCATCAGAGTAACCAAAATCTTTCTGTATTGAGATAAAAGGATGTATACAAAATTTATTAATAGACAAAGAAGAGATCTTTAAATCGGCAACTTCATTTTTATAATATTTTGTTTTCAAGATTCTATCATAAAATTTTCTAAATACAACATAAAATTGGGTGCCATTAAAGTAGTGTATCCAAAACAAATCTTCATCTATTGGAATTGCACCATGGAACCAGCTTATTCCACCGAGTAAAATATCGGCTTTCTTTTTTTTCATATTGTTGATGTAAGTCTGAAATTTATTAGCGTTATATGCGGGGGTGAAGATGTGATCATCCTCACAGATCAGTATGTAAGGCTCATTTGTTGCATGTTCCTCTACTATATAACGTATTGTTTTCCAAAGACCTATTGCGCCTACATCGGCTCTAATAGCCGGGATAACTGTTAAATCAAATTCGTCTCTATCTTTGAATTCACTAAGAATGTTTTCCAGTCTATCTGTTCGTTCCTTTAGGTTTATAATAAAAGTTTTAATCTTAAACATCGAATTAAAGTTAAATTAACGGTTTATAGGGCGTGTATTATGCTTGGCGATTACCCTTTGATAAATTTCTAAAGGTTTTATAGCATCTTTTAATTGCATTAAAGCAATTTTTGATCTAATAGCAACGATAAGTCTCCATTAACAGGAATAGTATGTGATACGATATGCCTCCAGCTTTTTAAAATTTCTTGCCACTCTCTACTATTTTCTAACGAAATCTTTTGGATGCTATTAGGCAGTATCCCCTGGCCGGCCAAGATGTGGTCTATTCCATAAACATCGAAAATTTGATCGTGTATATGATATTTTAGGATCTCCCTCAACGGAATATCTTGGTAAGATAAAAATCCAATTTCTTTATATAAATTAATAAGATTTTGGAATCCAGAGACATCTACGTTTGCTCTAGACTCTCTCCAGTATGCTGTATTCGATTTGTTGTTAAATTTGAAATGTATAGAAAGAAACCAACGGATGTAATCCCAATGAGCATTCATGTCTCTATTGATAAAGGAAATCAGTGTCTTATTACCTTTTAAATTGATAAAGTTATTCATTAATATAATTACTTCCTGAATAATCATGTGTACTCCAGTAGATTCTAAAGGCTCTACAAAGGAATAGGAATTCCCAATTGCAGCTGTGTTACCTATAATGAATTCTTCGTGTCTTCCGCTTCGGAAAGATATCGACTGTATATCTTTTGACGTACCAGGTTTCTTTCTAAGAATTTCTTCAATAGCTTGGTCTTCAGTACAAAAACTTGAAGAGTACACATACCCCAGATGATCTTCTCCTCTTGTGGGAATAGTCCAACACCATCCGTTATCCATTGTTTCAGCCAAAGTGTAACAGTTTAGAGTATCATTATTTATTTTCGTAACTATCGCTTTATCGTTATATAGGCTGTCGCTGAAAGAAACGTATTTAGACTTTAATGTCTTTTCTAATAGCAATGACCTAAATCCGCTACAGTCGATAAAAAAATCATAATAATGTTTGTTCCCGGCAAGGTCTATTAAATGGTCAATTTCCAATTTGTCGTTTTTTAATTGAGCATGCTGGACTTCTGTGTTGATGAAATTCACGCCACATTGTTCTGCTTTACGCTTCAAATACGCTACAAACTTTTTATTATCTAAATGGTAAGCATACTTGAGATGTTTATCTAAAGACTCGAACCTTACATTATCGTTTTCACTAAAACGCATTAGAAAACTTGATTTGTTTGTCATAAGTAAAGAATTTAGCGAACAATGGTCTATATCTCCATTATGATGCAACGAGGATAAAATATCTTTACTGTCAAACGGATAATTAAAGGTATAGTCTCCAGGTTTGCCCCAAAAGAATTTTATTCCTAATTTCCATGTAGGTTCTACTTCTCTAAAAAATTCCTCCCTATCAAGTTCTAAAATATCAAATAAGTAATCATGTAGAATGGGTGTCGTTGCTTCTCCAACACCTATTATAGGTATATTTGGCGATTCAATTACAGTGACAGGAATATTAAAGAATTTTTTGAAAGCAATAGCTGTTAAGTAGCCAGCTAGCCCGCCCCCAATGACTCCCACATTAGTGTAAATGTTAGTTGAATCTACTTCTAGGTTTTGATAGTAAGGAATCTTCGAATTAAATGCTTTTTGGGAACTCTTGAAGATACGTAATGATTCTAGGATATTGTTTTCCATAATTAGTTAGAATTGGCTTTGAAAAATTGATCGGTAGTGGGATGTATTCGAGAGTAAATCGGCATGTTTACCTTCCTCCAAGATTAATCCATTCGCCATTACCCCTATACGATCTAGATTTTTTATCGTACTTAGTCGATGACTAACAAATATTACAATTTTATTTTTATATTTTTCTTTAATCTTTATCAATATTTGTTCCTCGTTTTTTGTGTCCACTGCAGATGTAGCTTCGTCCAAAATCAGAACGGATCGATCTCTATATAATGCTCTTGCTAGAGCTAATAGTTGTCGCTGTCCGCCTGACATCTTCAATTCATTCTCTCCATCTCCGTAAATTGTTAAAAGACCATTAGGTAGATTTTTTACAAAATTTGCCAAACCTACTGTATCCAAGGCGTCCCAAACTTTTTCTATCACGGGAACAATCGATCCGTATGAAATATTTGACAGAATTGAATCATTCAAAATTAGAGGTTCTTGAAAAACTACAGCAATATTATCAAGCCACGAGTTATCATTTAGATCAGATAGAGAGTGCTCATTGTTCACAAGAATAGTACCCTCTGTCGGGGTATAAAAACCACATAATATCTTTAATAATGTACTTTTTCCAGATCCATTTTCACCAACTATAGCGTAACTGGTGCCTTGTTCGAATTTAAAACACAAATCTTTTATTACTGGCTTTTCATCTCGCACGAAAGTCAGTTTGTTAATATCGATTTTAACTATGTTTTTAATAAATAATGAAGATTTACCCAATTCATTTTTATCTTCTTCTTTTAGTACTAAAAGGGGATAAATATGCTTCATTGAGATTAAAACTTGAGAGTATTCCAAATGGATACCTATAATGCCATTCAGGGGAGGTGTTAATCTATTTGAATATTGAATAAATGCCACTACTGCACCAATAGTTAGATTGCCCAGTATTGCTTGGTAACCTCCAACCATTAGGATTAAAAGTGGACCAATAGATATAAACAATCCGGAAAGATTACCTGAAAGAGAACCAAACACAGATCTGCTTTTAATATTACTGAAAATTGTACTCAATTGCTCTTTCAATCTTTCATTCTCTATTGAAATGGAATTGTAAGATTTGATCAATGAAATGTTTTTTATTTTGTCTATGTAAAAATTAAAAAGATCGCCTTCCAAAATGGATGATTCTTTTATTAGCTTTTTAATCTTTTTATTGAAGAATAAATTAATTAAAAATGGAATGGGAAAGACAGAGAGATATAGTAAAAATAATAATTTGTTTGTTATTGCTAGCATGAATGATACGCCAACGACTAGAAACAAGTTATTGATAAAACTGATCATTACATTTGATAGAAATGACTGTATTTTACTGACTTCAAAATTTATTTTTTGAACTAGGTTTCCTTGCGTGTTGTTCTCGAAGTATTCGTAAGGTTGCAATATCATATTATTAAATAGCGTTCTGCGTATATTATCACCTATTTTATTATATATCAGTGTTGAATAGTGTGCATTCAAGTGATTAATTCCTGACCTAGCTAAATATACTAAAAGTAATATTTCACCAATTTTGTAGAGAAGATCAAGATCCTTATTAGGTATACAGTTGTCTATTAAAACCTTTAGTGCATAGGGTGGTGCTAAACTGATAGCCGTACTGATTATTATAAAAACCAAGAGCAATAACTGAATTTTAATAAATGGGTATACAAACTTGGCAAATGCTTTAATATATTTCATAGTGTTCTATACCAAATGACAAATGTAAACTACTGTGCTTCATTAATATTTTTATTCAAGTTTGTTTTTGGAACGTAAGATTTCCTCGCCACGTAATTGTTCGCCTCTCCATTGATGCATATCATTGAGTGAATGGATTCTATATTTATATGTTAAATGAGACAAAAAAATCACCTGATGATATTCAACCAGTTCCATCAAAGGAAATAATATAGCCATGTCATAGGGCATTTTTAAAATGGAACCGTCGGAATCTTTTAGCATGTGTAAATAAGGGTCTGATTCAAGGTATTTTTTGAAGATGCTATATTTAAATGAACGCATATGCGAAACACGCCATGGGCTTTTTCGTACATTTTGAAATTCTGATTTCGTATATTTACTACCTATGTTTCTATTTCCATTATGATTCTGCATAGAACCATAAGTTATCATAGTTTCTTCTTGTTGATAAACTTGATTTAAAGTCAGTAAAACATATTTATGTGGGAGGTAATCGTCGGCATCAATAAAGCAGATAATGTCGTCGTCAGAAAATTGTGAATTTATAAGAACGTCTAGAATATTTTGAAGAGCATACTTTCTATCAGTATTAATCTTTTTGCTTATAAATGGTTTATTAGGGATTAATTCCAAACTACAGTCATTAGAGGCGTCGTCAACGTAATGAAGATGGTAATTTTGATAGGTTTGAGATTTTATTGAGTCAAAATTACATTTGATGAATTCAGAAGCATTTCTAAAGGCAGAAATAATGTGAATCAAGTATTCTTTATCTGGTTTGCTATGCAATTTTGATGTTGAAAACGCAAATCGATTAGCATTTAACATTTGTAAGAAATCCAACCATTCTATGTTGATCTGTGATTTATGGATGTAATCAATAAATAATTTAACATCTTCATAAATTGGTTTGGTTAATAAGAAGGAAGATACTTGATAAACTTCGTGAACCACATGACATAGGTCATTAACTGGAAAGGCTTTTTCATGACGGGTGTGTACATATAGTATATATGCACCTTCAGCTACAATATCTCGAACTACGTACTCTAAATTACTTAAATTTAATTCTTCAATTAAGTATTCCTCACATACACAATAAATAATATCTTCATCATTATTTATTGCCCAGTTAATTGCTCGATTTAAATTTTCGTATTTGGACTGACCAATTAAAATATTACTTGGCGATATATCTAAAGTTTCGTAAGGATTTAATTCTAAACACGTATACCGTTGGTCTGCGTTAAAAATGAAAGTAGGAATCATAGTTTATGATATTATGTGTTCATATTAAAACTCGTTATCATTGCTTACTGAGGCATTTGAACTATTCTTTATAATCAACACATTTAAAGTTAAATATTATAGTTCTATTTAGAATATGAATATAAACATTCCATATAATTAATTTCTTCACTTCCTTATTATTATAAAGTTGCAAACGAAATGTATAACAACTATTCATTTCTACTAGATAATGCTTTGGAACAAACCTCATTAAACTTCATCAGAACAAAATAATAGTTAGATATTTATCAATGATCACCACTTAGTTAAGCCGAATGAAACTAATCAATTTAATGCTCAATAAGAAATAAGGTAAAAAAGGGGTTTGCATTTATTTAAAAATAGCATAAAATATTCTGTATACTTAATATAATGCTACTTTGCGATTTTTTCGTGTTCATAAATATATCTAACATTTATTTTTAATTATGACGTATTAATCATGTTTAAATTAATTTCCTTTTGATGTATAAATAACCTAAAAAGAAAGAGTTACAATATATGTTAAACTTGCGATGTGTCTTCCTATTTTAGGATACACTCATAAATTTATTTGAAAAGTGTAACCTTTTCTTTGTTTCACAGATCAAAGTATAAAAAAATAAAGAACAATATTATGAACTCACAAGATTTATTAACCGTACTTCTCCTTATCGTAACTTTTATAACCTTTTTTATTCTATTAGGATATTCAATAAAATTAAAACACAGGCAGAAAATGGAACTGATTAAGAAAGGTGATATTATGTTTGAAAACACATCAATGATGGAAAATATGAAATATTCTTCCTTAAGTCATGGCATCTTACTAATTGCATTGAGTATAGGATTGATAACTTCTTATTATATTACAGGTTCAATTAGTGTAAAAAATCAGTTCATTATATACATTGCTATTTGTAGTTTATCCATCGGTATTGGCTCGTTAACTTTCTATTTTATTACTAAGAAAGGGCATTAATGGACAATGCTTTGATTACTTCCGCAATTAGCGGTAATAGGGGAGCTTTGGAGCATTTATTAAATAAATTTAGGAATAACGCCTTTTCTATTGCTCTTAAATTTGTCAAAGAAAGGGCAGAAGCTGAAGATGTCGTTCAAGAAGCCTTTATTAAAGTCTTCCTTAATATTGAAAAATTTAGAAACGAGGCGAGCTTTTCGACTTGGCTATACAGGATCGTATACATCGAATCTATTAGGATTTTAAGAAAAAACAATCAGTTACACACTCTCTATTCTAGTATAGATCCACTGATAGAAGTGCAACAGCATACACAAGAAGATACCGAAATTTTTGTTAAAGAAAAGATCGAGGTGGCTATGAAAGCATTATCAGCTCGGGAATTTTTAGTGGTCAATCTATTTTATCTTTCCGAAAAAACAATCAATGATATAGCGCTAGTCACTAACGAATCAACTTCAAATATTAAAGTGATGCTTCACCGGGCTAGAAAAAAAATGTCGAATCATTTAAGCAAAGTATTATGAATAATAAAGGTAAAGCCTCGAATCCTGACAGTAATGAATTAAAGGGTTCGGAAAAATTTAATCAGCGTGTTTTAACGCAGTATTTATTAATAAAGAAGCAGAATTTCGATGGAAATAAAATAAAGTCTTCGCCTGTATTAATCACAAGTAATGCGGTTTTTGTAGTCGTCTTTCTTTTTATCTTTTCTGTATCATTATTCATTATCAATGACATGCTTTTATTCGCATTAGGAGCTGCTATCATTCTTTTGGTTTGGTTGGCATATTTTCTATTAGCCGAATATTTTCTAAGGAAATAACTTAAAATTATGTATGCAAATTAAGAATTGGTTATTGTTGGCTTTCCTTTTTTTAAATTATGAGGCTCTAATGGGGCAGACGACCCTAAATGGAACCGTAATTGATACTGTCAATCAGCACCAGTTACCGGACGTGACTATAACAATCTTGAATCGAGCAGATTCCATGCTTTATTCATTTGCACATTCAAACCACCTGGGAAAGTTTGTATTTAACAATGTCATGCCAAATAAATACATTATGATTGTTTCCAAGCGTGGTTATGCTGACCTAATAGATACTATTATAGTATCAAGTAGCCAGACGAATCTTAAGACGATTTCGCTTATTCCAAAGGGTATTTTGCTGGACGAAGTATTGATCAATAAGAGAGTCGATGCTGTCGTAATCAGGGGTGATACAACCGAATATAATGTAGATAGATTTAAGGTTCCAAAAAATGCATCAGTAGAAGATATGCTAAAGCTACTTCCAGGTATTCAAGTGGACCGAAATGGAAATATATCTGTTCAAGGCAGGAGCATTAGCAAGGTATTAGTAGATGATGAAGAGTTTTTTAGCGATGATTACACATTAGTTACTAAAAACTTTAAATCTAAAATGATAAACAAAGTTCAGGTATATGACAAAACTTCTTCTTTTTCGAAAGACAAAACCAAGGTTGTAAATTTACAGCTAAAAGAGAACAGCAAAAATGGTTTTTTTGGAAAAGCTGTCATAGGTGGGGCACCGAAGTCTACTTATGAAAACCAGCTCATGATCAACAGATTTAAGGGTAAAATGAAAGCCTCGATTTTCGGAACATTTAGCAATACTGATTTGATAGGTCTGGGCGGAAAAAACAGAGAAACTTACGCCGAAGGGATTGATGAAACAATTACATATGATATAGATCTTGATACCTGGGATGGAAATTATAGTGGCTTCGGGCTACCGAAGAATGCTTCGCTTGGTACCCATTTCAGCAATAGATTTGATAATGATCGGCAATCTTTTAGTTTAAATTACAAACTTTCATCTTTAAAAATTGATGTGCAGGAAAAAACTCTATCTGAAATAACTTTACCTAATAATACCATTTATTCAGAAAATAATTCTCTTGCAAATAACAATAGGTTGAATAATAGTTTTAAAACTGGGTACGAGATTAAACTTGATTCGACAGCATTGCTAAGATTTGAAATTTCGGCGCTTTCGAACGACAAGAATTCTACCAACAGGTTTGATTCTTATCAACTAAACAATGACCTAGACACAATCAATTCTGGATATCGCGATATTGCTAGTAAAACAAGGTTTCAGCGGTTATCAACAAATATAAATTTTGAGAAATATATAACAATGCCGAGACGGATATTTGGGCTGACATTGGGTCAAACTAAGATTGAGCAAAATTCTAGGGGCAATTTATCTTCTATCTATAAAATAGGAGCCACTCCTGATGATTACGAACAACTAACTACTAATCAAGATAAATTTAATTCCTCTAAATCTAACTATTATAAGATAAAAGCATATTATACGGAACCTATTCATCAATATTGGGACATTACTCTTAATTATGCTATAGATTTCGATTCTAATAGATCAAAATTAGAAACTTACAATTTGGGAGCCAATATATATAAGACTTTAGATTCAGCATTTAGTGGTGTCTATGACTTTGACCGGATAATTAATAAAGGTGGATTCTCTGTATTATATAAAAAAAATAAAATTAGACTTCTTTTGGCGTCTGATATAGGGCATATTGCTTTAAATCAAAACGATTTGAGTAACCAAGATAACTTTGACAAAAAATTATTTTACCTGTATCCTAAAGCTTCGCTTGTATATTCGTTTTCACCGCAAAAATCGATTGAGTTTAGATATGAGGGTGATGTTTTACAACCAACCGTACAACAATTTCAACCGGTACGTAATAACATAGATCCTCTGAATATTTATAGTGGCAATATGGGGATAGTACCGTTTTATAAACATACCTATTTTATTTCCTACAATAACTATATCCCTACTGGGAAAAAGTATTTATTTGGTAACTTTACATTCACTACTTTGGATGATCCAATTGGTTTAAAGGTTAATACTAACGCAGAAACTGGCCAGAGTATGTATCAATATGCAAATATAGGAAGTTCATACCAATACAATGGGTATCTGGGGATTGGTAAACAAATATCAACGATCAGTGAGGGATCCATAGGTGTAAATTTTAATGTAGATGGTTTTAAAAATAACATCATCTTAAATGGTGTTATGAGTGATGTACGTAGCTCCATTTATTCTTTGGCGCCTTACGCCAACAAAAATTTCCAAAACGGTTTTCGTATGGCAATGAGCTTTAATACTAAATATAATATTAATCGGACTAGTTTACAGGAAAGCAGAGTTGGAAATTTTTGGCAACACAATTTATCAGGTAATTTTTATTTAGATCTACCACTTGACTTTTCCCTATCAGTTGATGCTAATTTGGAGTTTAGACAAAAAAATGCAACATTTAATGACAATGTAAATATTTTCGTTATTTCGTCGGTTCTAGAGAAAAAGTTTCTCAAAGAAAAGAATTTACTACTACGATTATCTGGTAATGATTTATTAAATCAAAGAATCGGATTTAGAAGATATATTACATACAATTCAGTTAGCCAGCAGACCTATAATACATTAAGTAGGTATTTCTTAATAAGCTTAAATTGGGATTTTAATAGAATGAAAACACAATAGGAGGATATTTTTATGAGCGTAAAATTAACTTTATCTATTATCCAGAAGAAAAACATTTTAAAAGTGATTCTATTTTTATTTACTGGTATACCATTTAATTCGGTAGGTCAATGGAATTCTGGCACGATAACTTATGAAAGAAAGATGAACTCGGAATTCTTAATGGAAGAAATGCGCAGTCTTAATGGTATTAAGGATGAGGCTTACCAAAGTTATATTTCTTCTCAACCAAAATTTAAATCAAGCATCTTTACCTTAAAATTTAAAGGGGATTCTTCTTTTTATTATCCTAGTGAGTCAAAACAAGTTACCCCAGCTTCTAATGATGAGTGGTTTGTTATGTGTGGATATAATAATCGAGTTCAGAAAAATACAAAGAAAAGGATTGCTCAATGGGAGAAGGAAGTTTTTGCGTCAAAATTTTTAATTTCAGATACTCTGCGCCATATAAAATGGAAGATAACGGATGAAACCAGAGAAATTGCTGGATTTGAATGTCGTCGAGCTAATGCGCTTATAATGGATTCTATTTATGTTGTAGCTTTTTATACAACTGATATACAAAGCTCAGATGGTCCTGAATCGATCTATGGATTGCCAGGAATGATTCTTGGGGCAGTTTTGCCCTATGAGCATATTACTTGGTTTGCCGTTAATGTGAATACTGAGACGGTAGACACCTTGATAGAAGGTGCCAACAGTAAGCAACCCAAGTCCTTATCAAATTTAAGCTATAAAAGCAAAATAGAAGAACTTACAGCTAGCTGGGGCAATATAAAAAATTTAATAAAGAAGAAGGCATTATTCTGAAAAGACTAAACATAGCGAAATGAGCAATTGTTATCAGTGGTATATTTTTACTAAAATTAATAAGTTGATGTCCATGCTATTACCTGGCAAATTATGGCTTTAAGAATTGGTATAATCGACACGGGTTTGAATTGTGATGTTCACGAAAGCATAGAGAGTATATTCCTTTACAAGGATGACGACGGTACTATTAAACTTGACAGAGATGTTGTTGGAGATACGTTTGGTCATGGCACAATATGTTATACCATAATAAAGGAAGAGTGTCCAAGCCTAAACTTTCTTATAGTAAAAATAATTTCAGATCAATATTTTGTACATGAACAGGTACTAATCGCTGCTATTGAAAAATGTTTGGAAGAAAAAGTCGACCTCATAAATATAAGTTTGGGTATTAGAACACGTAAAATATCATCACATCTTAATAAAGTGTTGTATCGAGCACATAATCTAAATATACCTATTATATCTCCTGCTCACCAAGATCACTTACGCTGCTTTCCTGCGTCTCATCCTGCGGTATATGGCGTAGGGCTTACCTATAAGCCAGATAAAAACAAGATAATTTATTGTTTCAATTCAGATGTAGATATTCTACTGAACGCATTTTATTTCACAAATCCTATAGTGCAGGCAACTAGCTTCGCAAGCGCAAAAGTTGCAGGCATGATTGCCAATACAATGCAAAAAATTGATAAAACAGAAAGGCTCAAGTCTGAAACTTTTTTGCGATTGCTAAAAGATATAAATATTAGTTAAATACTCTAGCGTTAAACTGTTGGTAAATCAATATGTATTGCTTCAATAGACATAAGATTTACTTGTAAGTATTACTGCGTTAATAGCGTCTTATTTTTAAATAGTTATAGGCATTGCCAATAATCGTTAATGCTCGCTCACTAAGATAATACTCCTTAAAAGTATTAGACTTCGAATTTTGAAATTCTCTGGGAAAAGATATAAATGGATAAGTCAGCATAATATTATTCGCATTATCAGATATAATTCTTTCAATGCTCTGCAAAGAATTATTTCTCACCAAACTGGCCAAATTTTTGTAAAATCTTTTATAGATAATAATAAATGTCGAGTCTGCAAAAAAATCTATCCAAAACAAATTATCTATGATTTTAACGCTGTCAACAAATCCGGTTGCGCCCCCGAGCAATACATTTGCACCAATACTATTTGCCTGTAATAAGCAATTTTCGAAAAACTTGCTATTATACGAGGGTGGAAAGTCATGATAGTTTTTGCATAGGATTATAAAATCATATTCTTTAGCCTCCGCTTCCTCAATTACAGCCAAGATAGTGTGGCTCTTGGTATTTTTATCCTTTATATTTGCTTGCCCAATACGTCTGTATTCTTTCCTTCCAGAAAACTGTTCCTTAACATGATCAACTTCTTCAAAGGACAAATCACGATTAAGAATTATATAATAAAATAAGGGATAATGAATATCTTGCCTATTAGAATAGGCTTTATGTTTAATCAGCAAAGTTTTTTTCATAAATCGCTGATATCCGTTCATTCATGAAATATTTCCAGCTTGAGCAAATCTTACTTTCCGCGTTTGTTACAAATCTCATATTACAATTTTCTTCACAGATAGGCAAAACCTTGCAAGTACTACAATCAGCAACCTTAGTTTTGTCAAAATTCATATAATAATCTGTTCCGGCTCCATATGGGTCGAAGTCCGAGATATGTTGTATCCTCTTGGATTTATCATTTACGGTATTATAACATTTATGAATAAACCCCCCATCATCTAATGAAATAGAATATGGACTTTCTACAGTAGCGCAATAAAACTTTGCAGGCTCTGGCAAGGCATATGTTAAAGTTTTGCTATTTCTAGCATTATTTGAGGCCCATTTATTATATCTAGAAATTTTTAGCTTTGCAAAATCCTCACGTGACTTCTGATATTCGTAGCTTGTATAGTAAAAGGCCTTCTCCTCATTAAAACCCGTAACGTTGAAAAACTTTGGCGACCAGTCGAATTGAATTTCATCATTTCTTTGCGGCCAAATCTCCATGGCTTCCAAATCCTCAAATAGTCCCTCTAACTTATCGAAAACGCGCTTATCACCATTAATTCTTAAAATAAAATAAAATTTGTGTTTTGGAATATTTTTTAAGTTGTCCAGAATCTTTTGATAAGTACCCTTTCCATTATTTAAATAGCGGACAGAATCATGCATTTCTTTATTTCCATCAATCGTAATCTGGATTTTTCTAACTTTCGACTTTTCCAATATGTCGTAGTTCTTTTCATTTAGTAGTACGCCGTTAGTTATAATACTAGCCTCATATAAGATGGAGTTTTTGTTAGCAAGGTTTATTACATACTCTGAAAACTCCTCAATGATGTTAGATTTAATTAGCGGCTCTCCACCAAACCATTCAATGGCTATTTTTTTTATTTTGGTTGTTGCAATTGTTGTGTTAACATATGCTTTTAAATGTTCAATATTTTCTTCACTCAGATACTTAGTATCTCCTGCCTTAATACTCTTATCCCCTTGAAAGCAGTATGGGCAGCTCATATTGCATGAGTTAGTTGGGGAGATAACCATAAATAAAATCTCCGAATCCTGTATATCAGCCCTGTTTCGTTCAGCAGAATTAAATATAGCATTGAATTCATTAAATGCATTATCTACAATCATTCCATGTTGTAAAAGTCTATCAATGATTTCATCCTCAAGAAAGTGTATCTCCATACTATTCATTTTAGAGATACGAGTCCCTAAATCCCATTCTAATTCCAACATTGATCCAGAGAAAGTATTATAGATAACAAACACCTGACGGTTTTCAATGGGAACAAAATGATTGTAATAGCTCAATTTTAAATTTGGTAGCATAAAAAATATTTTTTACGGTTACAATGTTAGTATAGTTTGCAATATGAGTTTCTGTTTTAACTAAAAAAGGATCACAATTTGATTGTGATCCTAATCTAATTCCTTTGTTAACTAAAAAAGAACTTCTTCAGGGGAGTCGGCATTACTAACGCACCAGAGGTTACTGGAATAACCGCTAGCACAAGATGCACCGCCACTTGCACCAGCAGAATATCCAGAATTGCAATAAGGAACAGCCATCTTTTCAAATTCGCTTTTTGAGTTTTCTTGTTTAACAATCAAATCTCTGATTTTGATCTTTTTTTCCATGTTTTTTCTGATTAAGATTTATATTTAGATTATGTTATGTTGCTCTAATATAGGTAATTAAATAAATAAAAACCAAATTTTTTTTATTTTTTTAATGCATATTTTAAAATTTTGTCATCATAAGGATATAGATCAGAAAAGGTGTAGAAGGGAACATATATATCTGGCTCAATACCTTTTTGTTCTATAAATTGCATCTCTGGTATGTAAAACTGTGTAACAACGTTGGCTCTTAAAGTTAGATCAAAAGGTAGATAAAAAAACTCCGCACTTGAATAAGATCCCATGGAAGATTCATTCCCAACAAGAATAGCCCCACCATATTTTTTCATTAATGAAATAAAAATTTCTGAAGCACAAGCTGTATTTTTATCAATTAATATTTTAACACTTTTTTTTGTAAGATTGAGATGCGGATTAGGCTTAACTATATTAGTTGCAATTTTTTTAACACCATTTTCAAATGTGTAGACGCTATTGCTAGCTGCAATTTCCTTTTCTATAAAACAAGAGAATAGACGATATGCCTCTGCTTCCGAGCCTCCTGGATTACCACGAAGGTCAAATATTATATTTTTCTTATTAAGTATTTCATCACGATAATTATAAAATGTTGTCCAGGTTTTAGCATCCCATGTATTAAACCTAAAGTAAACAGCATCTTCATAAATTCTAGTTTCGCAATGGATTGGTTTATAATTTTTTGGTATCTCTATCTTATTAGAAAAGTGTAATGTTACGTTTTTTTGCTTTCCTATATGATCTTGAATAAGCAACGTTACAGAGTCCATTCGGGTTCGATCAGCAAATTTTACTATCTGCTCTTGTGCTGAAAAGCTTTTCACCTCTCTTAGAACTACATCTTCTACTTTAAGTACTCGATCCCCTACTGACACCTTGTCTTTGATAACTGGATCAAAAATGCCAACCACAATAAATTCTCCATTAATCTCTCTAATATACAGAGGTATATTTAACTTGTCATTGGTGTTTCGGACCAAATCGAAGTGTCTATCATTCAGAGATTCAATAATTTGATCCATGTTATTCACTTTTTCTTGGAATGACATATTTATACTTGTTATGACCGAATCTACAATCGATAAAATCCGTCTCTTATTTATTCCTTTTTCTAGAAAATAAGGATATTTCTTCACTGTATATGAAAGCATTGCCAGCGTCTGCTTTTCGACTATTTTGAAATCCTTATCGCCACTTTCAACATAATAATTTTGGGCATTGATATCGCGAAATATTGTAAATGATTTAAGGGGATATACATCACCAAAGTCGGCATAGGAATAGGAGGGAGAATTATTCACAGGGTCTTCAGTAAACTCATAAAAGAAATAGCCTTTAGCCGGCTGATTTGAATTAAATATTTTCTTAATCTTTAATTCCCCAACAGCGAGTTTGAACGGCTTACCCTTATTCTTTTCAACAGCCCTCAAACTAATTTTTCTAATGTTAACTTCTTGATTTTTTTTAATCCAATTCTGCATAGAAAATAACAATGGGCCGGAATACCTGTCAGATTCTACTTGGACAATATACTTGTATAAAGAATCCTTGTCACTAGTAAGCTCAACTGATATACTGGAAATGTTTTCGGCATAATAGTTTAGGTACAGATGGCTGTCAAGTTTGGCTGGAAATGGATGCTTATCAAATAACACTGTTATCATAGGCTTCACTAAACCTTTGCTTAAAGAATGCGTACTACCTATTACCAAAGCTTTTTTAATAGTACTATCGGTGTAACTTTCTAGAAGTGGGAAAAAAATATATTCATTTTTTATGGCATGTTTTTGTTCAGCAAATGCAAGTAAATCAAGCTGTGTCCGAAAAGTACTTTGCTTGGAGAAAATTTTGATTTGGCTGAAAGCGACCTGACTTTTAGAAAAAAAGGCCATCATTACAATTAAAACCACGAAACACCCCTTAATATTTCTATTATTTGCTAAAACATATTTTATAGAATTCATAGTGTCTATTAAGTATTTGGAGTTTGTAACGTTAAATTAAATAAAATTGTAGAATTACAAGAAGTTTTACGTATAAATAATTTCCTAAACTTTGCAAAAAATATAACTGCAAACGTCTATACTTAAATACGTTGTTCCTCTACTTTTAAGAAACTACTACTATTATGAGTAATTCGGGTCAACTTTTGTTTGCTTAAGTCGTTAATAAATATGCTATAGGTTCTACTTCTACGAAAGTCTTTAGCCCTTTCCATCAACCCCATTGAAAAGTTCTTGATGTATTAGTCATTGGCTAATTACTTTTTAAAATAAATAAGTGACAGTGATCAATTCTGATCCTATTATCAACGCATATTCGGTTTGGCACTAAAGTTTTTATTTCGTAATATAAATAAAGCTTGTTCTGGCTTCGTCGGGACCACTATAAACATCAACAAAATGTATAAAAGGCTGTAAGTGAAATGTTTAAGGTCTTTTTTTTAAAAAAACTTTCAGAAAATATAAGCATTCTCCAATAAAAGTAAGTTTTTCGTTAGCGGCCTCATCTTTTTGGTCTGGTATTCAGCTGCCTCGATTATCTTTAATGTGCATACTAAAAGCAGCATAACTGGTCTTACAAAATCAGAACAACGAAATGGTTGCTAAAAACCTTTAAACCTTCATCGGCCGTGCAACCATTTGTCCATCTCCGGCGTCTTATTCAAAAAACCCAAACCAGCACATGAAAAAAGCAAGCCTGTTTTTAATCTTTCTGATGCACTTATCTTTCTGCTTTGCCCAAAAAAACAGTAGCAAAGTAGCCAGCGATAATAGGTTGAAAAGCAAGCTGGATTCAGTTGTAGAACAATCTGCTTCGATATTTATGAAAAATAATGCCAGGGTAGGCATGTCCATTGGGATCATCCAAAACGGAACACCATATCTCTACAATTATGGCTCCACCCGATTAGACAGACCTGTATTGCCAACGGGAAATACGGTCTACGAACTTGCGTCAATTACCAAAACCTTTGGCGCTGCCCTGCTTGCCCAGGCTGTTCTCGAAAAAAAGGTGACCCTTAATGATGATATCCGCAAGTACCTCAAAGAAGGTTATCCCAATCTAAATTATAACGGAACACCGATCACCCTCCTGAACCTGGTCAACCTTACTTCCGGACTACCCAACTGGATGCCAGAAAAAGACCTCTTCTCAAAGGCCCATCCGGATTCGATACCATTTATCTTAGATTCGGTACACTCGGTTTATAGCAGGCAAGACCTTTACAGGGATTTGCACAACGTTAAATTACAAGTAATGCCGGGAAGCGTTAGCCGCCACTGTAATACAGCCGCCCAGCTGCTTGGTTATATTATGGAAGAAGTATACCAGGATTCTTTTCAGAATCTTTTGAAGAAATATATATCCCGGCCGCTTAAAATGAAAAATACTTTACTATTAGGGCCGGGAAAGTTGCCGCGGGAAATGGCAAAAGGTTACGACGGTAAAGGACGCCAGATGCCTGTCATCAATTGGGAGGCTTTACGGGTGGCAGCCAGCATTGCCTCTACCAGTTCGGACATGTTAAAGTACATGGCTTACCAGCTCAACGAAGAAAATCCTGCAGTTAAGTTAGCCCACCAGCCAACCTTTGGAAAGGTGGAAGATGGGGCAATTGCCCTGAACTGGAAAATCAGAAAAACAGGCACCGGTAAACGCAGCATCTCCCATACTGGCGGAAGCTTAGGCTTTAGCAGCTATATGGTCTACTACCCGGAGTTGAACTCAGGTATTGTTTTGCTTTCTAACCAGGCAGATCCATCCACCCAGAACGAACTGATAGCCCTTGCAGATAAAATTATACATCCATAAATTAATTTCCTCCCTCCCAGGCCAGATTAGGTTCTTGTATGAAAGTATACCTCATAGGGTATACTGTATACGAGAGTGAGAAGATTCACTTTGTCCATAATGCGTGAACAACCAATTAAAATGAGCATCTCCATAATTTAAATAAAGCTGGCGGCCAGGATAAGTATAACCACATCCGCTGGGTTTATGCATTCAGCTTATACAACGAACACCCATTCGTCTAGAAATTACAGGCGTTGGTCTGGCGGTTACCAACGCTGGTATAATACAAGGTTTTTGCCTGCAACGTTTGGGGTATGGCTGCGTCTTAATAACAAACAATAGCAAAAACCTAAAATATAAAAGATATGAAAACTTTAGCAAAAACCTTATTCGCAGCAGCATTAACAGCAGTAGTATTCACCTCGTCTGCCATGGCAACTTTAGCCGCTGAGCCCGTTAAAACAGAAACAAAAACTGCGTCATTATCAACATTCAACCGGATCTGGGTAAGCGGGAATGTGAAAATCGTTTTAACACAAGGCGAAGAGCAAAAGGTAGCCGGTGCCAGCAACTACAATGCTGCAAAAACCTCCGTAACCACTGATGGAAAAACCTTATTTATCAATTCATTAGAAACCAGTCAGGTAACACTTAATATTACCGTAAAAGATTTAGAAAGAATAGAAGCTTATGGGCAATCGGTTGTAGTAACCAATAATAATTTTGATGTAAAATACCTTCAGTTATTTTTGGGCCAAAGTGCTACAGCAAAAATTAAAACTACAGCAGGCAGTTTATATACCATTGTTAAAGATGATGCTGTATTAAAATTAAATGGTACTGCCGGCCAAAGTACAATGATTGTAAGCAATAGGAATAATGTAAAATTAGCTGACTTTGCCAGTCTTAAATCAGCATCCTATGCTTCTGAAGCGATGATGGAAGCCGAACAAAATGCAATGGTTTTAGCCAAATAGAAATTTTTCTTTCGGATGAATAAGAGCTGCTCAATTGGGTGGCTTTTTTTTGTTTAAGGGAGTGATTTAAAAAATATTTCTGTATAATGCGTAACCATAAGATTGTAAGTTTTAAAAATGGGCAGGGGTCGTTTTTATAACTACCTTGTAACCCTGGTTTTAGACCGGTAATTATATTTTCGATTCAATGCAACGTTCTGTATTTTCCGGACGTCTTTGTTCTAAGCCCGAACCTTAAACCAATTGAAAATGAAATGCGCTATACTATTCTTATTCCTTTCTCAGTGAGGCCTTATTAATTGAATGAGTAAAATGTGTATTGGTTTAAAGCATATCTTTTTTCGAGCTCCATCACTTTCATTCGGTTCTAAAAATTAAATCAAAATTTTATTGCCTTTAATTTTCCCTTTACGGTTTTCCGTAAGGATTGCCCTTACTATGCTTATACTTTTGATCAACTAAACAATACTAGGAACATTAAAATTTATAAATTATGAAAACAGGCAATACCCTGAATTTTTTCAGGATAATGGGATTACTGGGCTTATTTGCAATTTCAGCATGTAAAGGTTCTGGAGGATCCAAATCAGAAGATCCGTTTGCTGCTACAAATTTCAACTTTTATGATCAGGATTTAGGAAAGCGTATCGAAGCATACAATAAAGCCATAATCCCAGGGAATCATCCGAAAAGAGGTACTCCGGCACTTTATATTGATTTCTCTTCAGGGATAAATAAGGCTTTTAGTAATCCTACGATTAAAAGCATGATGTCGGCCTGTTTCAACACCGTTCTCGCCCAACAGTTTGAAGTTTACAAATTAGGTTCCAACAAAATCTCATTACTCAACGTAGCCAATACTACCGAACTGGGCCAACAGGTAAGTGACCCAAAACAATACGCTGATATTTGGGCACCTTTACAAGCAACAGTAGAAAAAATTGTTGACGGGAACAGCGATGCCCTCCTGATTACGGATTTTGAAGAGTGGCAAAAAAACATAGAGGTGACCAATACTGCTTTTCTTAAAATCCCATTCTCCAAATGGCTCGAAAAAGGTAATGCTGTCCATTTTTTTATTGCAGATTATAAAGAAGGCAAGGTGAATAAACATCTTTATTTTACCATATTCAGCTGTGGCAATCCAGATGCAGGAAGTATGATTTCAAAACTCGAATCAAAACTTTCTCCGTCAACAACCAGATTTGATTTATCGAACAATGCTTATAAGCTATCTACAGTATATCCTTCAGAAAAATCAGGCGGTATTTTTTATGATGAAAGTGCAAAATCAGATAAGGCAAAAAACATCCTCGATTTAAAAGAAGGTTACATTAACGGCCTTAAAAACGGGTACAACTTTGAGTTTTATCCACTTGGTTTAGATTGGAAAAACATCGATCAACTGCATACTACATACGCTGGCCAAAATCAATTTAACGATTTCTTCAGGAAACTTTTTATTGACCTCAGTAATGAAGATAGCTACACTTTCGGGAATTTCAGCGTAAAAGTTTCGGATGTAACAGCTGATTTTGAAAATTTTGCAAAAGCAGAAGAAGCTAAAAAACACCAACCCAAATTAACCAAAGGAAATAATGGCGAGGCAAAGTTCTCTGATAAAGAAAGTGATGCAATTGCACTGGCATGTTTCAATGCTGATGGGAAATTAAAAGAACAATGGGTTTACAAACAGCAAGCATCAAGCCAATTAAATGAGGTTTTTACCCTCAACCAAACCCTTTTTACCAATACCAGGGCGTCTAATCCAAAACATGTAGAGTTTGGTGTTTCTTTCGACCCTAAATTCAGTGTAGCCAACATCCATAATCCAGAAGGGTTGATCAAGGTGGATATTTTATCAAACACAGCTACTCCTAGTCTACAGGGCGCCAAAATGGCCAAATTCGAGTGGGTTAATGCTAAAAACACTCCTAATACCGCTTTGTCGGAATCTATAAAAAACACTTTACAGGAACTTAAACCCGTAGACAAAGTAGTGTACTCGTACTATATCAAAACTAAACAGTAATCTAAAATCATTAAAATAAATTCTAAAAATGGAATCAACGTCAGCTTACATCATTTCGATCATTACCGCATTGATCTTTCTTCTTTTATCTGCCATCATTGCAAACGCCATCAAGTTCGAAGGTGGGAGTAATCCCAAAGACCCACAGGCACGTAAAACCTGGTTTTGGGTATTGGCCATCATAAATCCGGCAGTCTGTTTTCTATTGGGCTATTATGTATTCAAACCAGATGCAAATATTATGGTATTGAATAATTATGTAACAGCCTTAAGTATTGGTACAGCTATCGGTTTTATGCTCTACATCATCATCGGTTTTGTAATGAGCAAAATATTTGCCACCGGAAAAATCGGCCACTGGTTTTAATCCCTAATCAAACATCAATGGATAAATTATTCGTAATCGCCATAGGCGGTACCGGGATGCGCTGCCTGGAAGCTTTTACCCACTTGTGTGGAATCGGGATGTTCGATAATCAGGAAATCGAAATCCTCACGCTTGATACCGATCAAAATAACGGGAATAAAGGACGGGTTGAAGAACTGATCAGTCTTTATAACCGGATCAAAACAACCGGTACCAGTGTTGGCGGAACCCCAAATGCAAATACTTTTTTCTCAGCAAAACTGAATTTACACCGGTTTTTCACCAATTATGCTGGACCTGGAAGGGAAACCTACAAAAACATTAGTAAAATTACCACGGGCTCACCCGAGCAGCAAAAAGCCAATAAATTAATCTCTGATCTGTTTTTGGACAATGGCTCAGTACAGGAGTTTGCATTGGATCATGGCTACCGGGCACAAACCCACCTGGGTTCTATGCTGATGTACCATGGCATTGTAGAAGCAGCGCGAAATATTATAAAAGGTTCTGCGGTACAATCGCAGGAACGCGAACTGGATACTTTTATGGGTAAACTGGAAAGTGCCGGTGCAAATGCGAGGGTTTTCATTTTTGGGTCTATATTCGGTGGTACAGGTGCATCATCTATCCCGGTCATCCCTAAAGCACTACAGGATTTTGTAAAAATCCGCTCTAACGGAAATGCCAGTATTGATTTCGTCAAGGCCAAATTTGGTTCTACTTTATTAACAGAGTATTTCACTTTTAATAAACCCGATGATAAACAGAAAGCCAGCAAAGCGAATAGTGTAATCGCCGATTCATCATTCTTTCCTTTAAACAGTCAGGCTGCGTTGCAGTTTTACCAAAGCGACCCTACGGTTCAGAAGTGTTATAAGCTATTGTACCATATCGGCTGGCCGATAGAAAGCAAAAAAATTGATGGCAACAACATTTCCAATCAAACCATAACCGGAGGAAGCGAACAAAAAAATCCCTGTCACATTACAGAATTGTTATGTGCCTGTGCAGCATACGATTTCTTTACCCGCAATGATGGCTTTAACAGTGCAAAAGCCGATTACCTGTATAAAGCAGTAGAATTTAAAGATAATTCGTTCAATTTTTCTTTTGACGACTTTATAGGTAATGAAAATAAATCAGGTGAAATATTTGTAAATAAACTGGGTGCTTTTTTCTCCCTCGCACACATTTCTTTAACCAAAAATGGTGGTGCTTTTGATGATGCCGGTATAAAAGGTTTCATTAAACAATGTGAGAACCAAAAACTCAATCAGTACAGTACCATTACCGATGCAGAATGCAAAGATATAAACGAATACTTTAAACTCTTTGCCTACACATTCAAAGATGCCAAATTTATACCTGGCTGGCTTTACCAGGTGAGGAATTCCGTTGCCCCGGGCAGGTTCCTCTTTGATAGCAAAGCATTCCCTGATAACCCTTCCGAACTAAAAAAACTGGATGTTGGCACCATTTTCCTGGATGAAAAACACCATTGGAGTAAAGGAAGGCTTTTTAGGGATCGTTATGATCTTTTCGTCGAAAAATTGATCAATACTAATCCCAAAGACGAGCAAAAAGTAAATACCACCAAGGAGAAATTCCTTGCGCACATTTTTAATGCACTTACCATTTCACAAAACTTCGATATAAACTAAAGAACCATGTCTGATAAAAGAATCAAAGCACTGGCGATAAAAGTTCATCCCAAAACAGAGCCGAACGGAGTAGAATTTGCCTGGGATAAAATTCCCCAGCTTGAAGTATTTACAAAAAACATCCTGATACCCGAAATCGCTGTTGATCAGGATGGAAATTCTGCTGTTAATATCGGAACAATTGTATCTGGCATACCTTCTGTATTTGCCCGGGCCAATTTATTCAAAAATGCCATAGATAATATCCGCGATAAAGACGCTGAAGCATCAGGGTTAATGTTATTCTATAAATCCCTGATCAGTGAATGGAAAGGACTGATCAGCTGTATAGCTTTAAACTATAAAGATATAGAAGTGAATAGGATTCATCTATCTTATTCGGACGGCGGCCATTTAAATACAACAGAAAATATATACGAACCCACTGGTGCATTTGGCAATATGTTATTCGAGCGAAAACCCTTATGGTGTGATCAATCTTTAGCAAATAATGCAGATAAAATACCCTTTATTGATGTAATGTCTTTTAAGGGTAACGTTATTGGCGGAACTTCACCTGACAGTTTTGTTTTTACTTCGGTATCGTACCAGATTAAGGAAAAATTCCCTTTCATCAATGTACAGAACGGAAAATTTATCGATCCTTTACAATCTGAAATTAATCCGCAGGAACTTTTTACACTGTATGGTTACGCTAAACACATTCTGGATAATATTGAAAGGTTCAGGTTAAATTATGCCGGAGTAGAAGAACTGATCAGGCCTGAATATGGAAATATTTCGACCTGTATCCAGGCATGGATGACCGAGATGGTTATTTATCAGCAGGCAAAAGGTTACCCTAAACTTGATAAATCTACCCCACCCGAAGTCGGCTCGCTGTTCAATTATCCTTTTAGCCTTCTTTTTAACTATTCCACAGCATTATACGGTTCGGAGGGAATTATTTATAATGAATTGAAAGAAGGAAGTATCCTATTCGATCCGAAAGATTTACTGCTTCCGGATACTACCGAGATTGCCCAGATCGATTTTGGCAGAGAGGGGATGGAAACCCGGAACTTTCTAAAATCAAAACCCATATTGCTATTGGCGGCTGAAACCAAGGGCCAGCTGAACAGCTACGCTTATTTTACCCTCCCATTAACACCTTTGGCGCTAAATGTTTTTGGCGCCACGCTTGACGCATTGGTGGGTATTTCAGAATCATCTAACGTAAAATCTAGGATTACCGCTATTTACGACCCAACAGATAAAGACGGCGAACGCTTGATCGTTCAGTTAAAACTGTATGCCGAAACCGGAAATGAGATTGTAAAAGAGGTAATTTACAGGGTAACTTCCGAATCGATAAGCGGCAAAGACATTTTAATGTGGCCTAATTTCATATCCAAACAATGGAACCGATATTTTCTTTATTCAGAAATACCGCATAACGACGCCAAGTTTCAGGCTACGCCATTTATCGGAAATGTGGATGACGATTTTTTCAGGATCGTACTGGATGAACAGGGTGTTCCTTTATACCTCGCCAATAACGGAAAGGCAGCAGTAATCTCCGAAAAATACGGCAACATTAAAGCGCAGTTGCATATCGCATCCAATAACGCGGTGGCCGACAATAAATACAAATACGAGATATACGAAAGCAATAAACCCTTTAAAGGCGTAAAATTTGCACATGCAGGGGTTGATTGTGGTTTTGGGATTATCCGTTACGATGGATCGGGCAATACGCAGGCTTTACCGGTGAATATGTTAAACGCGCCAAGAACATTGTCGCCAGCCTTTTTAGGTGTCGACTTTGGCAGTACAAATTCATCGATAGCTTACTTTTCCGATCAACGGAATGAGGTTTGCGAAAATTTAAAACTGACCAATAAGAGGGTATCCTTGCTGGCCAGCGATAGCAAAAATAATGACGAGAGGCCTGCAGTAGAAGATGAGATTTTCTTCTTTCAGAACGACGAAATCCTGACCAATTCCATCAAATCTGTTTTAACCATCCACGATTCTAGAAGAGTGGTGAACGACGGCAACATTCAGGTCAATTCATTAATGGCGCAGGCGGTAAAAGGTGGTTTTCCATGTTTTGAAAAAAACCTACCCATTGAAAATGCAGAAAACAACCGATACATTTTAGGTTATAATCGGATTGGCAGGGCAGAGCTGGTATACAATATGAAGTGGTCTACCCAGCAGATTGACAAGAGTTACAAAACTGCCTATTTAAGTACCTTACTGCTTCATGTGTATGCACAATTGTTTATCGAAGGCCATGAACCACATACTTTAAAATGGTCGTACCCCTCATCAATGGGTAAAGAATTATTAAGCGAATACAGGGGGATATGGGATTCGCTTAAAGAAATATCACCGATTGAAAGCAGCGTTAAATTAAAAACCTTCCCTCCTTCTGATCTTTCCGATATCGGCGATACATCGGGCAGCAGCAGCTGGGGATCTCCGGTAGCTCAATCGGGTGGTTGGGGCAGCCAGGATTCAGCACCTGTAACCACAACACCGGCATGGGGTGCAACAGAAACGGTCAATAGTGGCTGGGGCGAGCAATCTAAAGCAGCTATTGCTACAGGATGGGGAAATGAGGCTAAAAAAACACTTACAGCGGTAGATATCAAAACTGAAACCGGTCCGGTAAGGTTCGATTTCAAAAAGTTAAGCAACGAAGAATCCTTATCCGAGGCCTGCGCCGTAGCAAACTATCTGGTTCGCCCAAATGGGGGTTACTCCATTAATCCCGGAGAACTGGTGTTATGTTTCGATATCGGCGGAAGTACAACAGATATTACGGCGCTGTGCCAGATGGAAGGCGGAAAGGCAATGATCAAACAGAACTCGATCCGTTTCGCTGCCGAACGTGTGGCACAGGCGACCAGGTTTTCTCCAAATTTTAAAAATGTGCTGCTCAGGATCTGCG
Organism: Pedobacter sp. MR2016-19; assembly: GCF_014947265.1. Classification (NCBI taxonomy): domain Bacteria; kingdom Pseudomonadati; phylum Bacteroidota; class Sphingobacteriia; order Sphingobacteriales; family Sphingobacteriaceae; genus Pedobacter; species Pedobacter sp. MR2016-19. Next base: position 233,009 of record NZ_JADCNK010000001.1, on the reverse strand, counting down.
AAAAGAAAAAAATATCGATCCAGGGCTTAAATTCCGGTACGCCTAAATTTAACGAAAATACCGCACCCTATTATTTCGAACAGGTTGTCGACCGTTTAGAAGCCTCAGATTTTGAAACTTTTTACCTTTTAATTGCTGCCGAGTGTAAAGAAATGATGAGCATTAACCTGTATGTTACAGGCCTGATCATGTTTTATGCAGGTCAGCTTGCCTATAAATTAAGGAATGAAATTGTAAAATCTGAAGATGCCCCTCCAGCGGTTAAAGCCATCCCGCCTAAAATAAAAATTGCTTTTGCAGGAAAGGGCGCCAGGATATTCGACTGGTTTACGGCAGTAAATCCAGCCGCAGCCGATGATTATTATACGCAGATGTTTATCAGGGGAATGGGTGGAGAAGCAGTGGCCAAACAAACAATTAGTCCGATTACCACAAGCCCTTTAAAAATAATCGATATCAATTCGCAACGCGGAACAGATAATGCGGATGTTAAATACGAAGTATCGAAAGGTTTGGCAATTCCAACCAATATCACCAGTATTTTGGTGCCGACAAATAAACAGGCCATTGAGATATTGGGTGAAGATAATTTCTGTGTAGTTACACCAAATGGCGAATTTAAATACCTGGAATCAACCAATTCCATTACCTCTGAAATGCTGGAGCACATTGGGAATCATTTTATCTGTTTGCCGCAGGAAGGCAAGCCGCACTGCCCAAGGTTTATGGATTTTGCGGATCTGTTTTATAAGGTCTCTTCGAGTATGTTCGGTTTGAAAATGAATGCGACAGATTTTATGGCCGGTTTTCAGGATATGAACATCGAAAACTACATCAAAGGCGAGCCGGATTTTATTAAAGCGCAAAAGCGGAAACACGACGATCAGAAAGATTTCGATTATGTGGCGCCGATCATCATTCTGGAAGGAATGAAATTCTTCGAAAAACATTTGCTTAAGGGTATTCAAAAACAGTAATAGTGATGAAATTCTGCGTATTGGCAAAAATATCGAAGCGGACGGTTACTTTCTGGTATCAATCAGACAGTAACCCTTATGCCTCATTAAAAATGAAGGAATCGAATGAAATTCCTTTATACTTTTACGTAAATGGCAACGATTTTATTTTTGGGGCCTCAGCGAGGGAACGTTTCTATAAGAATGATCCATATGCTTATGGCAATTACTTTGAAATTATAAAGGATCCCAGTAAACACTTTATTATTTACGGCAACCAAAAGCCTGTTAAACAGCTGTTTTATTACGGGATTGAACAATACCTGTCGCACTTTTTAAATACGCTATTATATAAAGCCGATTCTATCGAATCGTACAGGCAGCAGTTCCCTTTACGCTTTTTATTTGATGATGATATTGAAGATAATGAAAAATCGCTTATCGAAACCCTGTTCCAGGAAGCCGGTTACTTTAATTTAGACCGCGTTGGATATCACCATACCCTTTTTAATATTCTGACTCAAAAACAGGTACTGCCAAACAATAAGGCTATCCTGCTAATGAACGGTATTGATGATGTACTTTATTTAAAACTTTATAAAAATAGTAAGGCCAACGTGCTGGGCTCAGCCAAACTGGTAGGTCAGGGGGCAGATCCAAGGGTAAAAATATTGGCCGATATGATTGTAGAATACATTATCCTCCAAAACTCCTATCTGTCGATTAATAAAGAGAACGAAATTTCTTTTCTGCTGCCGTTCTGTGCAGGTCTACTTCAAAATATCAATCCGATTATTAATGGTGACGCTGAACTATCCGACGGAAACCGGCACTGGTTTAATGTAAAGTGGAAAAACCTGAACGACAGGCTTCATTATTATGCCAACGATGGAATGATTTTTACGGCAATAGACGATCTGTTGAAGGTAAATAACTTATCGGTAGATAATGTGATAATCTTACTTGGATCAGAAGAAATCAACACACTTTATTTTTCCGAAAAACTGCTTAAAAAATATCACCATGTTGTCGCATTACAACAACTTGATGTTAAAGATACCATGCAGGCTGTTTTTCAGGAAATTGCCAGTACCAATTACAGTGTTAAAATAAAAGCCCCTGCTGCAGCACCGGTAATGACAAGGCCTCCGCTACCAACCCCTAAATCACCACCGCCTTTGCCTCCAAAAATGGAAAGTAGCGCTCCAAAACCGGTGAATATCCCCAGGCTACCCGAATTAAAAGTAACGCAAAGCACAAAAAACAATTCAGTAAAACCACCACCGCTACCTCCAAAAAAAAGTTAGCACGTATAAAATCTAAAACTTAATAAAATGGCTATACAAATAGAAAAAAGAAAACCCGTTTCCCTGATCGGGGAAGAACCGGGCTTAAGTCACCTCATTGCAGGCCTGGGCTGGGATACCGCTGTTGTAAACGGGCACCCGGTAGACCTCGACCTCTCGGTATTTATGCTGGGCGAAAACGGCAAACTCCTTGCCGATGAATACTTTGTTTTTTATAACAACAACATGAGTCCGGATGGTTCTACCCATTACCCGGGTGATAGCAGGGGTGGCGAAAGTGATGGCGATGATGAAGTAATCCATATTGATTTATCCAAAATAGATCCGAAAGTGGAATTCCTTTATTTCGCAGTAACCATCGATCAAAGCGAAGAAAGAGGCCATCATTTTGGCCACGTTCAAAACTCCTACATCAATATCAGGAACCATGCCGATAAATCGGTTCTGTGCCAATATATGCTTAAGGAAGAATTTACAAGTGAAGATTCCCTCATGATTGCCTCTTTGTCCAGAAATGGCGGCGAATGGAATGTCGAGGCCCTTGGCCAGGCTTTTTCTGGTGGCCTTAATACATTAATAGAATTATATCAATAAAAGATGAGCAGTTTTAACTTAAATAAGGGAGACCGGTTCTCCCTTTCAAAGGCAGCGCCTGGACTCACCATTGTAAAAATTGGAATGGGCTGGGATCCTAACGAGCAACCGGGAGGACCAGAATTCGACCTCGATGTTTCGGCCTTTTCGATTGGTGGCGATTTCAAGATCCCTTCTGATTCGTACTTTACCTTTTACGGACAGATCCGTATGGGTAATAAAATTGAGGATAAGGTGGAAAAAGGCCTCTTTAGGCCATTTACCGAAGACGGGGCAATTATTGGCGCCATTGATGATCCGGACGGAACCAGAAGTGATGGCGAAGACGATGAAGATATGTTTATTGATTTGTCCAAAGTCAGCGATAAAATTGAACAAATTATCATTTGCTGTACAATCTGTAAATACCCTCACGACAATAAAAAAGACCGGAGAACATTAGACCTGAACTTTGGGAAAGTAAATGATTGTTACATCAGAATCGTTGATGAAAGTAATGGTTCTGAAATACTGCGTTACGACCTGAAAGACCAATATACCAATGAAGATGCTGTAGAATTTGGGCGTTTATTCCGTGTTGGCGATAGCTGGGAATTTGAAGCAATGGGCAGGGCGCACACCGGTAGTTTACAAACTTTAGTTGATATGTATACCTAAACAATAAAAAATTATGGCATTTGATTTAAATAAAAACGATGGTTCTCAAAAAGAACCATCTAAATTTGATCTTTCTAAAAGAGAGGTTGAGAACCCAGCTCCAAGGTCATGGGCGTGGTTAATTTGGTTGCTTGGGATACTGGTTGTTGGTGGTGGTATCTGGTATTATTCATCTAATAAAACGTTAGATACTGTTGCAAAAGAACCTACCCAAAATGTTTCTTCAGATCCGGCTGGCGCGGCTACGGCCATAACACCGGCAAAAGAAAAAGTTGATAGTACAGACACAACAACTGCGCCGATAAAGGCTTTGGGAACTGAAGAAAAATCAAACAAAAAAGATAGTCTGAATGATGCTTCGCCTGAATTAGAAACTGCAGCACTCAAAGCATTGAACCATACGGTACCGGTAACATTTGTTCAAGGCTCATCATCTTTTGCAAACACCAACAAAACTTTAATCAAACGCATTGTTGCTTATTTGATCAAAAACCCAACGGCATCCATCCATGTTGATGGTTATGCCAGCAGCGATGGCCCTGTAACCCTAAACCAACAGATATCGCAGGCGAGGGCCGATGCATTTAAAAATCATTTAACGGCATTAAATATTGAAGCAAGCCGGATAAGTACAACAGGAAAAGGCATTGAAAATCCGATTGCCTCAAATAACACCAATGCTGGAAGAAAAAAGAACAGGCGTGTTGAAATTACATTGCTATAAGTTAACCATTTAAGAAAAACCTGTGGCAAAAAAAAGAACCAGAAAAACAAAACAAAGAGGTTTTAAAGAAATCTTAATCTTATTGGGGATGCTGTTTAGCAGCATCCTTTTTATTATCAAAATAATTATCGGGCGCATAGGCTGGTTAGAAGTTTTTGCTCCTGTGATCATCGTATTTTTGATCCTTTTCCTTCTTTCTGTATTAAAAACGGCAGTGAGAAAAGTGTAGCTCAAAAACAAAAGTTTAATAAACCCTGTTCCAACGGTTATAATCAACAGTTAGGGCAGGGTTTATGGGTTAAGCCTGTGGCATGGTAAAGTCGCCCAGGTACTGACTGTCAGACACCACATCGTTTTCGCGCTTTAACGCCAAAAGCCAAGGCACAAAATACATCGCCGGCAAAGGTATTGCCTACAATTGTCGTGTACGTTAAAGCTGCCCGGAGTGCTTTGTTTTACTTAATCCTTAAAGATATTTTTCCGATGCCATTCTATTGCATCAATTTCAGGATATTGGGTTGATTTGTTCGGTAATAAAATTCTCGGCCCAGTTAATGCATGTAAAGCATAAGGATGATTAGTGTTTTCGATAAGGTGTTTAGAAACTAAAATGGTATAATCATTAGTTATGCTAACCAGACCACGATCGAATGCTCGATGCAGATTTGGGCAGAGGGCAATGCCATTGGTTACTTTATCATCGTGCGTTTCACTAAATGGTATAATATGGCAGGCATCTATAAAACTATACCCAAAGGTATTGCTTAATTGCATACCCGTAAAACTGCATTTATTCCCATAAATTTTCGGCACCAATTTCTTAAATAATCCATTCCTAACGAAAACATCTTCTTCGGTATTGATGATCATTCGTTTGTATATGGCTTCAGGCTCATTTAACACAAAATCTTCCTGATCGTGCAGGTAGCCTTCACCATGGTTTTTAGCCGCAATAAAACCGACTTTACTTTCTGCAAAATATGTATCAAGCAACAATGTAGTTGCTATGGCCCTATTATTGGGGTTGCTGAGTAATATAAATAGTTCTGATTCAAAATAACCAAAGGCACAGGTTTCACTTAAGCGGGTTACCGATTTAATGTGTGCATTAATTTGCATGCCTAAATTAGGCTGTAAAATCCAAAAGGGCATACCTTCCACTTTTTCGCTCTGCAAATAATAAAAAGGCTGTGTAAAATCGGCCTGATGTAAAGTAGGCACGAGCAATAACCAGTTTTCTTTAAAAGTGGCTACAAGATTTGCATTTACTTCGAACTGATTATTGGTGACCACACCTTTTTCAATAAGCTCAATTAAGCTTAGCAATAAAACAGGTTTATGTGGCGCTAAACCATATGGTGTTACACCGCGTTTGAGGCGGGTGAAAGCTTTGAGGTATTTTTGGAGACTAAGGTTCAAAATAATTTTAAAATAGGGATGTACTAATTAAGCCTGCGCTAATTTAGCACTATCTTTCCAAATGTAGGCGGGCATGGGTTCTTCTAAAAGCCATTGGATATTCATGGGTTTGTCTCCTGCACTTTCTAAAAAGCCAGCTTTACCTAAAAAAACATAGCCCATCGTATTGCTAAATTCATCTTCATTCTGTTCCCGCACAAATATTAAAATATGTTTATTCGATTTTTTCTGTTCAATATATGATTTCCCCTTTGGTGAAGTTGAACTGGTTGCATTTTGTGATTGCCAATGAAATAGTGTTTCATTAATGGCGTAATCATCATACAGCGTTGTCGGAGAATATTCTTTTTCTGATTTTTTTAGCGTAATGAATAAGGCTTCAGTATTCAATTTACTGTTTAAAGCAACTCCTTCTCGGTTAGAAGAGGCTTTTTCAAATTGATGCAACTGTAGCGCAACTAAAATCTGATCTCTGTTGTAGCGGCTGTGTACCTGAAGTGGAAAAGCAAAAGGCAGTAATATAGGCTTTTCTACAAACTTAACTTGGTTAATCAAATAATGAATTACTTCTTTTAATTCAGCAAGCATAACCGGATTAGATTTAATTGCTAAAAAATATTCTTCCAAGGTTTTTAAGCTTGTTTTTTGATCCAACTGAAAGAAGTCGTAATAAAACATCAGCGCCATCAATCTTTGTTTTTCTGTTAGATCTCTTATTTTAAAGTCGTTTTGAATAAGGTTTATAAGAAAATTAAAGTAGGAAATCGAGTTAGATTGCATCAGTTTTTTAATACCTTTAGTGATCTGAATTTCTAATGACTCTTGAAAATTTTCGATTAATCCAGCATCTGCACATAACCTGTTCCAACTACCTTTTTTGTAAAGAGTGGCTAGCTCCAAGCCTGTAAAATGGAGAAAGTTTTGTAATGATAATTTTAGTGTGGACTGGTGTTTAAAATTTTGCAGTTTCACAATGAGCTGTCTGCGGTTAAGGACAGTAGCATCTTTGATATTGGCTAGGATAACCGCTTTTGCTTTTTTCTCTAGAATAATGCTACACCCAAGTGGGAGATGTGGAAAGTTTTCTTGTACCTCCTTCAAAATGGGTGTATTTGTTTTACCTACTAGTGCCCTAAATTTATGTTCAAAATCATATTCAACCCTAGCCTGCCCAACAAAATCGAGTACAGTTAGAAAATCTTTATGCTCTGCTAATCGCAAGCCTCTTCCTAACTGTTGCAAGAAAATGGTTAAACTTTCTGTTGGTCTTAAAAATAGTACAGTATCCACCTCGGGAATATCGATCCCTTCATTAAACATATCTCTAACAAATAGAAAATTGATTTCTTTATTGAGCAGGCGATGGCGTATACCATCCCGTTTAACTGCTGAATCATCCGAAGTAAGATAATCAGCTTTCCAGCCATAAAGAACAAATTTTTCGGCCATGTATCGTGCATGTTCTTTGCTCACGCAAAATCCAAGCGCCCTTACCTCATTCACATCTGTAAGGTATTTTTCGCAGTTAGAAATGATTTCCTGCACACGGCGGTCATCAGCGGTATAAATCTTTGTCAGTTCTTTATGTTCATATTTGCCGTTTTTCCATTGAACCCTATTCAGGTCTACAGAATCCGACAAACCAAAATATTGAAATGGAGTAAGCAGTTTGCTATTGAGCGCTTCGGGTAATCTGATTTCTGCGGCAATGGTATGATCGAAATCTTTTAAAATATCCACTGCGTCATTTCTTTCGGGGGTAGCGGTTAAACCAAGTAATATTTGAGGACTAAACTTCTCTAGCACCAAACGATAACTATTCGCGGAGATATGATGTACTTCATCGATGATGATAAAGTCATAAAAGCCAGCGCTGAGTTTCAAGTTGGGTAGGCGGTTGTTGAGTGTTTGTACCGATGCGAAAACATGTTCGTACTGCAAGGGTTCCATTCCATCTACCCAGAGGTCGCCAAAATTAGCATCACGCAATACATGGCGAAACATATCTTGTGCTTGTTCTAAAAGTTCCTTCCGATGCGCAATAAATAAAAGTCTAGCTTGTGAATTATTGGCTTTAAATCTTTTGTAATCGAAGGCTGAGATTACCGTTTTACCAGTACCCGTTGCGGCAACAATCAAATTTTTAAAGCGATGGTGATTAACCCGTTCAGATTCGAGTTGCTCCAAAATCTCCTGTTGGAAATGTTTTGGCGTAATATCGAAGAAAGAAACAATACCTCGTTGATCGCGACTTCTTTGCTGTTTTAGCGAAGTGCTGAGTTTCAACTGATCGGTGCCGAACACATAGGGTTCAAATTCTTTATCGGCCCAATAGGTGTTGAATGTCTTTTTGAACTTATCAATAATATGCCCAATTTCCTTTTGGGTAACTTTTAAGTTCCACTCTAGGCCATTGGTGAGTGCCGAGCGTGAAAGGTTGGAAGAGCCAATATAGCCTGTATCAAATCCCGATTTTCTTAAAAATAGATAGGCCTTAGCGTGCAATCGCTCGTGCTCGGTATTGTAAGAAACCTTGATTTCGGTATTTTTCAAGCCTGATAAAAATTCTATTGCTTTTACATCCGTTGCCCCCATATAGGTGGTGGTGATAATTTTCAGTTTACGGCCGCTGTTGGTAAATGCTTCTAATTCATCCTTAAAAATCCTGATACCCGAAAATTTAATAAAGGATACGAGCCAGCATATCTCATCTGCCGAGAGGATTTCCTTTTTAATTTCACTTTCTAAAGAAATGCCTGCATTGCTACCTGTAAACAGTTCGCTTTGGCTTAACCGGGTATAGGGCATAATTTGCTTCACGCGCTCTTTTAAGTCAGGGAATGGCGAATCTTCAATAGATAAAACGGCTTCTAATAATTGCCCTTCGGAGGTAATGAGGTTATTGGTTAATGTTAAATCGGGTAGCGCCGAGATCAGCACTTGGATGATCTGATTGGATAGTTCGATTTTCTTTTGGATACCCCCCTGATCCCCTTCCTTGATCTGTTGCAATGCAAATTGAATGGTTTCAGAAAGATAAAGACTTAGGTATCTGGCTGCTTCCGATTTATCAAGTATCGTTTTTTGTATGAAGAATTTCTCTTCATCCATTTGGTCGAGTTTTGAAGCAATTAATTTGGTGATCAATTTTTCGTACAGACCGAGTTCAAATGGCATATCTTATTTGTTGAACGTATTTAAATAGTGTTGAGCAACCGGGATATCGGCCTCTGCCCAATCCAAATCTAACAAGTTATTTGGATTTAGCCAACGGAAAGCTTGATGTTCGGTAAGTTTTATCTTTCCCTTTTCAATCTTACAAATAAAAGGGATTAAGGTAATGCTAAAGCTTTCATAGTTATGAATAAACTCTGGCAATTTACTAATGACGCTTATCTCTACATACAGTTCTTTCCGTATTTCTCTTATGATCGCTTCTTCTTCAATTCCTCCCTGTTCTATTTTGCCCCCAGGGAATTCCCATTTTAAAGGTAAAGATATGTTAGCAGCTCTTTGGGTAACCAGTATTTTATTTTGCTGGGATATTATAATAGCGCAGCTTACTTGTATTATTTTTTTAATATTAGCTTTATCTAAAGGCATGTCATTAATTGAAAAGAATGATTACCATTGGCTTAGTTTTTCCCGTTTAAATAAGCCAATCAATGAGCTTTAAAGGAAGGTTTTTGTCATGCCTTTTATTTTGTCGGTTGATAGTGTAATTTCATACAGCTAAGTTAAAATCTAAACGCAAAATCATTGTTTTTATCGCCCATCATGACAGTGAAATCTCTGTGCCAGACCGATTATAAAATCAAAGTGAAGCCGCTATCTTTTTCTCAAGTTCAGCTTCAAGCTCTTTATAGTACCCATTGTATGATTGCGCAATTTTTCCTTGACCATCTATTAGGTAAAAAGATGGATAGCCATCAAAGGGGTAAGTTTTCTGTACGGATCTATCTGCTGTAAAACTTGGTGAGGAAACATTTTCCCTTCGGTCAAAGCGGGCAACAATTTCGCCGGTATCAATGGGGTAAATATTTATGATCTTTAGATTGCGATCTTTAAATTTTTCGTCCAACCTGTTCAACATCTGCGCTGCCCCCACACAGTGCGGACACCCTATCAGGCTAAAGTTTATAAGAACAACTTTTCCTTTTAAAGTTTCATTGTCAAGTTTCAGCCCCTTCAGATCAAATGCATTCAGCTGCGGTGCAAGCAATCCATTTTTCAGAAATTTAACCGGCTCTCTTTTCTTTGGTAATCTGAAATAATCTGGGATTGTAGCTGAACTCAAATCAGGAAAACTTGTTTGGTTGATTTTATACTCACTATAATTATGAATCTCAATTAACCCGAAATCACTGCCGTCATTCGCTTTGCCTTTGAACATACTGATAATCTTGATAGGTAGCAGGGATTTTTTATCAATTATAAACTTACTTATAATGTAATGGTGTTGGTTGTTATCGATGGTATCCTTCTCAATTACTTCGACATTAGCATAGGTGTTGGCATTGATAACGGTATCTGTTATTGAAAATGCTTTGTTTTTTGATGAGCCACTTACTTTTTTCATCTTATCAGACCAATAAATCAGTGTTCTGGTATCCTGTCCTGATATAGCCTCTTTTTGAGCGGAATATGTACTATCTCCGTAATTTAATGTTAAAAGTTTAATGCCATCAAAAGCGTATTTTACATTTTTTCCTTCCAAATTGTACTTGCCTATTTCGTGCTTTTTCTCCTCTGCCGGTATTAATTTGGATTTAATTGTATCGCCATAAAATTGATCCTGAAATGAAAATTTCGTTTCGACAACATCTGTATAGCTCAGGTTTTTTGAGCTATTTATTTTATTTGAAGATTTTAATAATATCTGCGCTTCTGTTTGAGCAACAACTAATATGAACAACGGAGAAAGCATGAATAAAAATTTGTGGAACGTCCTTTTCATCCCTCTAATTTAGCCATATTAATTCTGAAACTTTAAGGGTGAATACTTTTAGTTCTACTTATCTTGTAATTTGGGTATAACCCCAAAGATGAGGGGACCGTTATCAATGAAATTTCGCAATCGCTACTTGATGATCTACTTTAAACTATATAGTTTCTCCTGCACCTTTTCATTCCTAACATCCAGTCGTTCATCTATCCGTCCGGATAAACCAGAAAGTTAGAAGATAATTTCTTTGCCCTGAAACTTTATAGTCTGCCTGATGGTGTAATATAAAGCATTTTACGATTTTTCATCTATATCATCATCTGCTACGAACCCGGGATGGAAAGGAAGCTTTCTTTCGTAAAGTAAAGCGCAGCATTCAAAGATGAATTACTTTTTATTGAGGGAAAAAACCAAACTATGCTTTGTTTCTCGCCACTCCCAAGGAGCTACGGCACTGCTATCCTGCCATAAACCTATTTTATTTTTCCTTGCGTTTATCTCCAACTGCGCATAGAGCGGATCACTCGAATATTTTTTAAAATGCCAGGCCATGCCCAGTTTAAGCATTTCCTGATTAAGCACCTGTTTTTTATCGTTAATCACTACGGCAATCAGTCTTTTATAGCGGTCGTATTTTTGGCCCTGAACCTTTACCATTTGCCCGAAACACAGATTGGACAGGGCTTGTTTGGCTTTGGTACCAAAAGGCTGGTGGCCACGTTTCTCGGGGCAATCGATATGCGCCAAACGGATTTTGACGGGCTGGTTTTGGTATAATACTTCCATAGTATCGCCATCTAAAATCCGGATGACCTTTGCTGTAAAAACAAGATTACTGTAATTGATGCCTTTATTTCCAGCTGGCTGGATGAAGCAGGACTGAAGCGTGAGCAACAACAGCAGCAGGCTTAGTTTTCCCAGCCGCATAGTGTTTTGCCGTCTTTTTTGGCTTTTTCGATATCAATCTTTACAATTTTATAGGTACAGTTACTTAAACCTCGACAACCGGAGGTAATGTGGTATTTTTTAGCGCCAGGACTGTTGCATACATACACGGTTGTGGTTTCTTTGCAGGTAGCATTGGCCAAGAAAAAGATAAGTAAGGAAAGTGTTTTCATGATGAGGGGAATGATTTAATAAAAATAAATGGATATTTAATAATAGTTATAATTTTTAGCTATTTAATAATCTGTTGTATAACAGGGTCTAATGCAGCCGGCAAATCATTTGTTAGTAAATCAAATTTCTTCACTTTCATCTCTTTAAACCAATCACTCCAATACTGCTTAATCACATCTTCTTCATAGGGATTTTTAATGGAAGGATTGATGCCTAACACTATAATTTCGAGCTCTTTTAAATTATAAGGGAAGGCAATAAAACCAAGGTTATTTTTCTTCATAATGCTTTGGTAATCTGCAGCGGTGAGCTTTTTCGAACGGAGAAATTCTGGAGTAATATAAGAGCTTTTACCGCCATCCACGATAATGCTATTCGCATGGTACATGTAACCATCAGTTAGTATTACTAAAATATTCCGATGCTCTGGTTTAATGCAATACAGTTGCACATTGCTTTTAAAAAACCTCCAGATATCAGAGCCCACATAATTATGGTCTTTAATAGCGCTCTGGTAAATTTTTGCAGGGTTATCGTTATACACCTTATCTATATTCAGGAAATCCTTTTTACTGGTCTTGGGGTTAAAATCGACTTTTAACTGTTCACTAAGCTGATTAATACTGGGAATATTGGGCAGGGGATTAAAGAAAACCTGCATCTGGTCTTTTAACAGGAGCATCTTTTTCCCCTTTACATGGTTAATAAATGCTTTTTGTACTGATTTTATATATTGCAAGTCGCGCTGGTAAATCCCGGGATTCTTTTTAGGATCTATCCGATCGGATAAATCCAATAAAAAGCTAATATTGAGATTCTGTTTTGCTGGCTGGGCTTTACCCTCTTTCGCAAAAGCAGTTGTAATTAAGAGCGGCAGTAATATGTTTAGTAATGTTGACTTCATGATGTTAGGGCTTATAAAGTAGTGACATAAACAGAATTTTGCGAATCTTCACTGGCTCCTACATTTTTAAGATTTTCCTGATAACTCTCCATGCATTCATTTTGAAGAACAACTTTTTCATGTTGTGAAATGCGCAGTTTTTCGTTAACGAATGTAATCCAGCCCTGCATATATTCTGAAGCATATAACACGTACTCTTTGGTGGGAATAATTACGGCATCAATAATATGCTGAAGTGCTTTAACCCGTTCTTGAGCTGCAACTGAGTCTGTTTTGAATTTATTAAGTTCCTCGAGCAATTTTGCTTTTTGAATTTCAATATCGCTTATCCTATCCTGATGGATCTGAATGTCTTTTTTTCTCCGCAGCTGTTCGTGTTTGATTTTGTCTTTCTCGCGGTGTTCTTTCATGATAAAGTCGAACACTACTCCCCAGATGAGGTACACCACAAAACCGGCAAAGATGATTCCCCAGAACTGGATTTTTTCTGCAGCAATGGGAATATTAAAATTGGGGTCATCCATAGTTTTATTTAGATCATAAATCTTTTCTTCAATTTGGTAAGCCAAAATGGCATCAAAAATAAAGGTGATAGTAAAAAGTAGTCCGATCTTGAAATAGTTCCATATGCTTTTAACCTCTCTGAACATGTGGATTAAATAACCCAGTCCTAAAAACACAAAAGGGATAAAGGTTACAAAAGCACCTTCCAACGATCCATCATGCCAGGCCTTTTCAAAAGCTTTCGAATCGAGCACATTCATGATGATGGTGCTATTGGCATCAAAGGGTTTAAAAAAGGCAGAATAAGAGGTAGAAATATAAAAAGTAAATAAATACAGGCTTAAAGGCATGAGGATGATTAAACCGATCCAAAACTTGCCTGAAGCACCTTTTGAAGCACTGATGTGGTATTTTTCGGGATTCCGGGGCAGGTCGTTGATTTCGAATTTTAGCTCTTCGATATTATCTTTTACCGCCCTGATATCGGTTTCTACCTTGTTAATCTGCTGTTCTTTACTTTCTTTGCTGATTACCAGTGTTTTTATTTCGGTTTCTTTAGTTTTCTGCTCATTGATATAAGGTTCTTTCGCTAGCTGCTGCTTTTCTACCAGTTCTTTTTCTTCATTTTGAAACCTGGCGTAAATGGCGTTCAAACAGATCGAAAGCGCCAGTGGACTACCACTATTTCTCGATCCATCCCTAAAGCCGGCTTCGTGGTAAGTTCTTTTTCTTACTTCCTCCTCTTGTTCGGTAGCCGGCTCCTTAATCTCTACATTTTCGTCCTGAGGCGCATCGGCTGTTTTTGGGTTAAAAAATTCTTCTATTTGGGCAATCATAACATTAAGTTTTAGTTTGATTTATAATGTGATTATTGTATTTCTTTTTTTGACGAAACAATCCGGTCTCTGGAGTATGTTTTTTGAACGGGTAAAATTTCAGTCTCTTTTTCGTCTTGTTTTACAGGTTCACTTTTCTTATAAAAAGCAATGATTAAAAACAATAGTCCGGTGATGATATCAAGTGGGATCCAGATGCTTTTCCGATGCAGGTAAATGGGAAACAGAGGATTAAAAAGAATGAGTATAAGTGCAAAAACAATTACCAGGTTGTAGTTCTTTTGTTTGATCCAGCTGTAAATGAATATCAATGCCCCTAATGAAATAATGTTACGGAGAAAGGTGTAATACCCTATCGGCAATCTTAATATGGCAACAAAACAGGCTATGGCACAAATGGCACCTACAAGCCTTGGCAGCATTACACTGCTATTGTGCTGACCTTTTTTTGCAACTGATGGTTTAACCGGATCCTTCGTGATCATTTTTTATTGTGGTTTAATGATTCAAAAGTACCCTGATCAAGAGGGCTTTCCTTACGGGAACCCGTAAATGAGAACTACTATTTAATGCGATTAAAAAAATAAATACCGGCGGCAGAATTAATAAAACGAGTCGTCATCTCGACTGTAGTGCAGCGAAATGGAGAGATCTATCAAGGCAGATTTAGCTTCGCTGAGCACTTCGTGGTTCTCGACTGCGTTGCACTCCGCTCTAAATGACGGTAACTTGAGAGAATTTTTATAAGTAGATTGATTACTGTAATTTATATCGATTTTTATAAAATAAATTACCCCTCAGGATGATAAACGCTTTTTCAACCACAGAGATTCACAGAGATAAACACGGAGAACACAGAGGGGATTAAATTAGGTGATATAGATTTCTCCACTGCGGTCGAAATGATTGTTATGATAAAAACAAATTTTAAGCAGCTATATTATAGTTATTTTTATAACTAGCCTGATTTTTTATAACTGCTGCAACTCTCAATGCTATTTTGTTTCTAACGGCATTAATTATGCTCATGCTGTGCTTCCCTTCATCCTTTTTTCTATTGTAATATGTTTTGAATTCTTCATTATGTTGAATTAGAGATAATGCACACATATGCAGCAATCTTTTAAGCTCTTTATTGGCCATCCGGTGTACTCTGGTTTTACCTTTGATACTTATACCACTGCTGTGTTCAAATGGTACAACCCCCGCATAACAGGCCAGTTCTTTTCCACTGGGCCGCCCTGCAAAATTCCCAGTGCAGCCAATCAGGTATACTGCGGTAACATGTCCTATCCCAGGGATACTGAGCAATAATTTGTAGTTCTGCTTGAAACCCTGGTTTCCTGTGATAATTTTTTTGATCTGATCTTCGAGGTTCCTGATTGACTTTGCTATACCCTCAATTGCATTTTTAAGTGCTTTTTCAATCAGTTTCTGATGTTCTTTACCATTGACATTGCCAAGTTCTTTTACCGAAACGCTAATGCCGGACCTTTGTTTGAGCAGCTTTGTCCTCGCTGATATCAGATCTTTCAAGAGCATCAGCTCGGGATCCAGGGCAGCTGTAGCCTTTAGGTCATCCGCTTCCTTAAATGCATAGTTGCATAAACGGATACTGTCTATTTTATCATTTTTGCCCCTTGCTATCCCAAAGCTCCATTTGATATGGGCTGCATTGCCAATATGGATGGGCAGATTTCTGTTGCTGCAGAAAGTCCATATTAAACGGTGATAAATCCCTGTATTTTCCATGACAACCAGGGAGTTCCCATTGAATGTGGTTTTCTGAGATTTCAACCACTTCTCAAATAGCTTTATCCCTGGCGCGGTGTTGTCAAACCGTGCGGTGGCTATTTCCTGTTTTACATGGTTCACAACGGCCATCAATGCAACATCGAAGTGCGGTTTGGAAATATCAATACCGATAAAAAATTTTGTAGTGGCAATCATCCTGTTATTTTTTATGTTTGTAGTGGTTACCTAAGTTTTACCCCATCGATCCTAGTCCTTAATAATGAGTATTGCCCTAATTGTTATCTGGTCACTAAGGGAAAAAATGGTAGCGGATTGAATCATTTCATAGGCATAAAAACCTTGACGAATTTTAATGTGCCGCTACCATTTTAGGTAATCTGCTAATTAATTTAAGTAGAACAAATATTAAGTTTTCCTAAATAATATATCATTACAAATCTAAAGGACGATGAGCGGTGAGGGTTTTGCAAGCTTAAATGATCTTATATTTCTTATATGGTTGAAAATAAGAATGTGCTGCTTGTTAATCGTTATAAAAGATCCTTCGACTCCGCTCAGGATGAAAAATAGAGAAGGATTTTATGCGTTTAAAAATGAGAGATTGCCCTGCCTGCTACCAACACAAACGGTGGAGCAATCCCTGCATTTTTTGAGTATTGAGCGGGTAATTAATAATTTTCCAAAGTTTGATGCAATTGAGCCCTGTAATCGTAAAGTTCATCAAGGTTGAACAACTGTTTTTTCTCACCGGCATCTTTGCCGTTCTGAAAAGTTTCGAGGTATTTATTGGCGGTATTAAAGTGGAACCTGCAGATGGGTTTCCGGTTATTGTCGTCCAGTAATACGCCAAAGTAAGATTGGGTATCGCGGGCTGCAATCCGTGCCGAAGGGATCTTCTCGCGTAAAATGGCCTTTACAATCTGGAAGGCTTCCAACTCTTCTTCAGTGGTTACGATTTTAGAAGCATCAGGATCTTCTATAACAGGAATTGCTTTGTCCTCTTCCTTTTTCTCGATTTTCTCATTGATATTTAATGCCGATTTTAAGCGGTCGCTGATCGATTCGTTGATGGAAATAGCCAGGGCCTTTTTGGTATACTCTTTAAAGGCGATCATCCGGTTTGCCGTTAAAGGTTTATCAAAAAACCGGTTCACCAGTAATTTTACCATTTCATCAGATGGGGTGTCTATTTCTTTTTCAAATTCTTTTCTGATGGCCTTGATGTATTTTAAACCTTCGGCCGAATCGAGAATGGTTTCTAAATTGTATTCGTTTTTGGTAAAACTTTCGAGGATTTTAAGCGCATTATCTTTCAGGTCTTCAATATCGATGGTCAGAAAAGGCTTCTCATCCATAATATTCGGTTTTTCTAAATCGGCGTAAAAATTGTATACTGTACCGTTGGTTAATACGCCGAAACGTGCTTTCGAAACATGGTAATAGCGGTGCAACTGAGAGTTGTGTGCATCGGCACTTTCTTTCCAGTGTTTGCATTCGAAAATGAGGATGGGCTCATTGTTTTTTCGGATCACGTAATCTACCTTTTCTCCTTTTTTAGTGCCGATATCGCAAATGTGTTCGGGGATCACTTCTGTAGGGTTAAAAATATCGTAACCAAGGATTTGAATAAAGGGCATTACAAATGCATTTTTCGTAGCCTCTTCGGTATTGATCTGATCTTTTAATCCGACCACCCGTTGATGAAGTTGTTCTAATTTAAGCTTAAGGTCCATTTGATTTGGCTTTTGAGTTTTTTGATCAAATGTAGAGCGGCTGTGATTGTTTTCCTTACGGGAAACCATATTCTGGTTGGGTTAACCGGGATTAATCGACTTGGGGCTAGTAGACTGCTAAACGCTCTGCGCTAATCGCCTGACGCAATCCTAAATAATCCCGATGTCTTTACAATAGGCAATAAGCTGCTCATTTTTGGAGAAGCCAAGTACCTCTTTCATCAGGTTAAGGCGTTTTTCGATACTACTCAGGCCTGAGGGTTTGATGTTGTTCTCTTGTAGATAGTATGGGATGTTTTTTTGTGGCATTCCATCAACCAGCTGAGAGATGATTGCAATATCGAGGTCGGTAAAATCGTGAGAATTATTTTCTTTTCTGGCCTGTTTTAAATCAGGCGAAAGATATTTTTTATGGTTATGGATAGCCGATATGGCGAGGCGTAAGTACTGCCCATCGTGACGGGCTTTGCGCACATACCCATCAATATGCATTTCTTTAAATAACATGTCGATAACTGCCGGCCTGTTTTCTCCGGAAAATACCAGGGTTTTTAAATTGGGTTGCACCTCTTTGGCGGCTTTGATGAGTTCGGCACCTCCGTCGATTTTTTGCGGGTTATGATCTTCTTCGAAATAGAGATCGGTGATTAACAGGTCATAAGGTCGCTCTTCTCTAACGGCATTTTTAATCCACGTAAGTGCATCGTCGCAATAATATACATATTCGGGTTTTTCGACACCTATTTCGGCCAATGTTTTTTGCAGGGAAATATTCTGTGTTTCTTGATCTTCGGCAATAAGTATTCTTTTAAACATATTTAATACAATTAGGAAACCGGAAAAGAGATTTGGATTTTAAGCCCCTTTTCAACTTTGGTATCAAAGGTAATTGTACCACCAATTGCATCAATACGGTTTCCCGTATTTGTTAAGCCATTTTTAGGTTGTGGCTTACCCGCAATGCCAATACCGTTATCGGTATAATAAATGTTTATTTTTTGTTCTGCCTGCTCAAATTTGATCACCACATCGCTTGCCTGACTGTGTTTGCCCATGTTTACCATCAGTTCCTGAAGGATGTGCTCTATTTCATCTTTGGCCTTTTCAGAAACTTTTTCCCACAATGGGGCCGAATTCCCAACCAGTATTACCCTGGTATTTTCGGAAGCGAATGACTTTAACAGATTAAATATTTTTTCGTGAAAGTTCTGATCTTTGGATTTTGGTTTCTCGTAAGAGAGGTCACGCGATTGTTCGTAAAGTTCCTCTATTTCGTTAACAATTGGATTGTCTTTTAAGGTTTCCTGATTATCGAGTTTGCTCATGATCCTGTACAACCCGTTGGCAACCACATCATGTACTTTTTGGGAGGTTTTAAGCTTATTATCGCGGATGGTGTTTTGAGCTTCGAGTTCTAATCGTTGTTTTCTTTTTTTATACCAAAGGGTACCAACAATAATGAGTAGAAGAATACCGATAATGAGTATGATGATCTGATACCTTTTGCCTTCGTTGTCTTTTTGCAGCACGAGGTTATCGGCTTTGCTTTTTTCAGTGTCGTAACGGATCAGTGCGAATTGGTTTTTGGCAGCATTGCGGGCAATTTGGACACTATCGTTTAGTTTTTCGTAAACATTGAAAAAATGTTTTGTTTCTTTGGGTGGACTTAGTTTTATGAGTTTCTGTAAAGCTTCAAGCTGATCATCTGCGCTTTTTATTTCTTTAGCCACATGATACATTTTATTTGCATAAAACAATGCAGAATCGGATTGCTTTTGGATATAATAATCTGCAAGATGTGCGTAACTTGAGTTTTGTCCCCATTGATCATTGATTTTCTCCCGGATATGCAAAGCTTTTAAAAAGTTTGCTACTGGATTGTAATTTGGGTTTTGGCGCCATTTCGTCAAAGACATATTAGTTAATACGCGAGGAAATGAATTACTATCGTTTGTAAGGCTTTTATTTTTTATTATTTTTTCAAAATAAGATAGTGCTTCACTATATCTTTTTTGATCGGATAAATTAATTGCCAAATTACTTATGTATATCACTCGAGATTTTTCCTTATTTGCAAGATCGATAGATTGAATATAAAAATGATCCGCTTCGGCGTATCTTTTTAAATGATGAGCTACTTTGCCAAGATTATTATAATTAGAGGATAATATCTCTTTTTGATTTTCATAGTTTACATTGAGATATTGTATTGCGGATAATGATATCTCTTGACTCCCAAAATAATCATTCTGGTCGCCACTTATGATAGCCATATTTATTAAACTTTTGGCTACTCCCACACTATCATTGCGATTTAGGAATTCTTCCTTGGCTCTATTAAAATAAATAAAGCTACTATCAGGAATATCATGCTCAGAAAAATACCACGCTTTCTCGTAATAGGGATTATTAATACTGGTCAGATTTTCGGTCTTATTGTTCTTACAAGACAGGATTATGAGTAAGAGAAGAGGCGCTAAATAGTTTTTCAAATTGTTTTTATTTAATCCTCTAATTTAAAAAAAAATACGGGCAAATTTTTGCCCGTATTATAGATACTATCTTGGAGGGTTATTTCCTGTATCACCACCAGTATCGTCACCAGGTTCACCATCTCCTGGGTCCGTACCTGGATCGCCAGGGGTGTTACTGTTGGTACTTACGGTTGTACCGCTGTTGTGGTTACAGTTGCTGCTTGTATTCGATGGGCTTACTAAGCCTAATAATATGGCAATAAAAAATGGAATAAACATGATTCAAAAATTTAAAAAGTGATGTACACGTAGTTCCCCACGCCCCATGCGTGGGGGTTGCTACAAACTGTAAATCAGAAGGCCTTCTGAAATTTTTGGGAAGTGTTTGAGTGTCTGTCGCGGGAGCCAATAACTGCTTCCCAAACCGGCTAATAACTACCGCGATTTCTACTCTTTTAATAAATTAATTTTTTGCTTAGATTTAAATATTGAATCGCCGCTTGAACTAATTGTTGAACAAAGATGGCGGGTTCAAAAAGCTAATTGCCAGATAATTCCTATTCTACATGAAATACTTTTTTAATTCTTTTGGATTCCGGAAAACCGTAAAAATTCCTGAAATACCGTTTTTACTTTTATGCTAAATTTTTTGAAAATGCCTGAAGATTATCAAGACTTAGTATTAGCTACCTATAAAAAGAAATGTGAAGAAAGGAAGCTCCATTTGAACCTATTAAAGCCAACTGTAGTAAAACTAAAAAAGGAGTGCCTTAAGAAGTATGATGCTAGTGATGAAGCTAAAGACGTATTCTCGGGCTTTTTTGATAAAGACAAGATGGATAATATCTCCTTGATTTTATCAAAAGCCGATCCTGGTGATTTTAGACCGTTGCTAAATCATATAAATGGTGCAACAAAGAGAACTGATGAAAAGAATAGTGAACTTTTAGCTTGGTTAATAGATTTTCAGCCTAGACCAAGTACAACTTATTATAAAAGTTTTGATGGGGAGCACCAAAATGAAATAGAAGAAATTATAGGAGCAACTGATGTTGAATTGGAAGAAATAAAGAATGAGATAATTAGAGATAATGATAAAGGAGAGCAGAAGCTTGAAAATGGAGGGTATAATATAATTGAAGAATTAGACAAAAAAAAAGAGGTAGAAAAGGAAATAAAAGAATCAAATACTAATAAACTGATTGGTGAAACAGAAAATAAAGGAAAAAAGGAGCCTGTGGTTAAATCAACCACTCCTTCTGTAAAAATTAATGAAGGAGATAAAGACACAGGCAGCCCCATAAATGTACATCGCCCTGAGGATCCAGTTTATGAATATCGTTTCTCACCCCGCTACATCACCATTGCCTGTATTATTTTACTATTTGTTGGAACCACTTCTTTTGTAGCTTGGGAAAATAGCACCTCTTCAGTTAGAATGCCTAATGCTGATGAGAAATGTATGTATTGGAATGAAGATCATTACGAACCTGTAAAATGTAATGCACAAATTGCTAATGCTACAATAATCCCATTAGATCTTAAAAAGTTACAGCGTCAAAGAAAGATTAATCTATCAGATACCCTAACCAGCTATTCGTTGGGTAAAGTATGGTATAAAGGTTTTGTAAAGGATCATGAATTTTTTACAGCTGCGGGCCCATATCCTACCGACACTACAAGGGTTTTAAAAAAGCTTTCACCCATAATTTTAGCAAAATACATCTCCAATAATAGATACCTGCAAACCCGTTTAATTTGGTTATCGTATGCAATCATTTTTGTAGTATTATGTGGCTTTGGCGCAAGTAGGTTAAAGAAAGAAGTAAAACCGCCCGTGGAAAAACCACAGGCTGAAGAAGAGCCATTAAACTTTACACAGCAACAGCCTGTAAATTGTTAAGGTATAGGGAAACACTTTCCTGTACCTTTTTTAAATCTTCGCATTCGTGTTGTGCTAAAACCCGGATACTTTGTAACAGTAGGTTTTCTTTTAGTTTGTTATAATCAGGCGAAATTTCTTCGTCTTTTAAAAAGATGCTGATGTTGTTTAAAAAAGCTTCCTGTCCTTCTTTAAAATAAGAGGCTTTTACGTACATCCAGTTGTAGAGAATGCTGCGGTTATAGGTATCGGTTTCCATGGTTTCCAATAACTCCTTAAAAAAGAAATCGTAGTAAAACAGATCGCCAAATGGTGTTTCCTGAGCCGTACTGTTTAAAATAGCCAATTGTAGAAATACCGAATCGAGGGTATTTTCCATCATCTGCCTGATTTGGGTAAACTTTTTATGGTTCCATTCCCTGGTATATAATCCGTCGGTATTTCCGCTGATGATAAACCGGATTACCGAGCGCATTAAAGTAAAACCTTCCAGGTATTTTTTACTGCTGAACAAAATCCTGCAGATGTTCTGTAATTGCTCTATCCGCCTAAACTGCAATACTTCGTAACCTGTGGCTTCTAGTTTGGCACTTAACGATAAACCGGAAACCAATAAATCAATACCCGGTTTAAACTGCCCGGCTTTATAATGGTAATTTGCCCAGGCCGATATTTTAAAAAGATTGATTACCTGTTGGGGTTCGTCCTCAAAGTTTTCGTAAGCTGCATCGCCCTGCAGTAATACCGTAAGTGCTTCGGTAATTTTATTTTTCCGGCACAATACCACAGCCTTAAAATAGGTATCGGCTATTTCAGAAATGCGGTTGTTCATTTCGTGCCCCATTTTTTTCACTGCTTCGGCATTTAATAAGGTACTAAATACGCCCCGCTGTGGTTTGGCAAATTTATCTGCTATTTTATGCTGTTCGTTCAAGCTTAAGGTTTCGATAAATGATATAGTTGCTTTTTTCATGGCCTGATGATTAATTTCCTAACTCCAGTTGATTTTTGATCAGTTCGTAATAATAACCGCGTTTGGCAACCAGCGCGCTATGGTCGCCCTGTTCTACCACATTGCCGTTATCGAGCACCAGGATGTTATCGGCATTTTTAACGGTGCTTAAACGGTGCGCAACAATAAGTACGGTTTTACCTTCGAAAAAGTTATACAAACGTTCCATAATGACCTTTTCGTTTGACGAATCGAGCGAGCTGGTGGCTTCATCCAGGAAAATATATTCAGGATTTTTATAAACCATACGGGCAATTAAAACCCGTTGCCGCTGTCCGCCGCTTAAGCCTTTACCATCTTCGCCAATTTTAGTATAAATGCCCAATGGCTGAGTTTTAATATACTGATCGATATTGGCAATATGAATGGCGCGGTCCATCTCGGCCGGATCGGTAAATTCTTCGTTCAGGGCAATGTTGTTGGCAATGGTATCAGAAAAAATAAAACCTTCCTGCATCACCACACCGCAGTGCTGGCGCCAAAACCTGGGGCTAATCATGCTAAAGGGCAGGTTATCTACATAAATTTCGCCCGATGTAGGTTCATTTATTCTTTGTAACAGTTTTAAAATGGTGGTTTTACCGCTTCCGCTACTGCCTACAATAGCGGTGGTTTTGCCCCCTGGGATGGTAAAATCAAGATCATTTAAAACCGGTTTATTGCCGGCACCTGGATAAATAAAACTCATGTTTTTAATGTGGATACTCCGTCCGGGCGGCATTTTGTAAGTATAGTTTTTAGTCAGTGACTCTTCATCTTCCAGGTGCTGGATCTGCTCCAGTCTGTCCATACTGATCTGCGCATCCTGATAGGATTGTAAAAACGAAGCCAGTTGTACAATTGGGGCATTCATTTGCCCGATAATAAACTGAATGGCCATCATATCGCCCAGGCTTACCTGTTTATCGATCACCAAACGTGTAGCCAGAAACAAAATAAGGATATTTTTAGCCTGGTTAATAAAGGTAGCGCCTACCTGCTGGTATTGGCTGAGGGAGAGCGTGCTTACATTTAAACGAAAGAGCTTGGCCTGTATGCCTTCCCATTCCCATATTTTTTTGGTACCACAATCGTTTATTTTTATCTCATGGATTCCGTTTATAATCTGTAAAGTTTTTGCACGGTTCTGGGCCAATAATTCGAAACGCTTAAAATCGAGCTTTTTCCTTTTCTCCATAAAGATGTAAATCCAGGCAAAATAAATGGCACTGCCAATAATAAACACCATACAGATGGTTGGGCTGTAAATAAAGAGTACCACGCTAAAAACCACAAAGGCAATCATCATAAACAGGGTATTGAGCGTACTGCCTGTTAAAAGGTTTTCGATCCTTTTGTGGTCTTCTATCCGCTGTAAAATATCACTGTTAAGTTTCGTGTCGAAAAATGATAGGGGAAGGCTTAACAGCTTATTTAAAAAGTTTGATAAAATGGCGAGGTTAACCCTTGCGGTAATGTGGAGCAATATCCAGCCGCGCAGAAGTTCTACAGAGGTTTGTCCCAAAGTCATTAACAACTGGCCAAACAGGAGGATATAAATAAAATGCACATCATCTCCTTTTACGCCCACATCTACTAGGGCCTTGGTAAAGAAGGGGAATATGAGCTGGATTACTGCACCGGCAAGCAAGCCGGCAGCAAGTTGTTTGAGGAGTTTTTTGTAATGGAATACGTGTTTAAGCAGTACGCCCATGCTGCCCCGTTTTTCTACAAGGTCTTCTTCTGTCAGGTAAAAATCGGCTGTTGGACTTAATAATAAGGCTATACCAGCTGCTTTTTGATTAATGGAAGTGTAAGCCCAGTTATTTAAAAACTCATCGTGTGTATAAGCATGCAAACCACTGGCGGGATCGGATATGTAGACTTTCTTTTTGGTGATTTTGTACACCACTACAAAATGGTTTTTACGCCAATGGATAATACAGGGCAGCTGCCCACGGTTTTCGAGCTTTTCGAAGGTAATGTTGCCTCCTACAGACTGGATACCTATTTTCTCTGCCGCCTTGCTGATCCCTAACAGCGATACCCCCGTTTTACCGATCTGGCTCAGTGTGCGGATTTTTTGGATGGAGAAAAATTTACCATAAAACTTGGTGATGATCTGTAAACATGTAGGGCCACAGTCCATCACATCGTGCTGTTTATAATGCGGAAAATTAGCGAGCTGTATCTTCATTCTTGTAAATATTTAATTATAGGAAAGTCTAAAACCTTCTTATATATCAAAAGAAAAAATATATATTTATCTTTCAGCTTTTTTTCGACGAAATCACATTTAAATACTACAAAATTGGATATTATAGGTTCTGCCAAAGGGAATTTTAAGCGGGTGCAAGAGTTGGAATGGGATATTAAATATACAACCCCAGTCAGGATTACCCTACACCTCCTTTTATGGGTTTTACTCGGCTATATGTATTACCGCGGCTACAGCAAGTTCGATAAAACAATGGGCTGGTTTTTGGTAGGCAAAGACCTTGTTGCCGTAACCAGTATTTTTTATGTAGGGGCTTATTTTATACTCGACCGGTATCTATTTAAGGGGAAGTTTTTTGCCACCGTTTTATTTGTAGTGCTAGGTTATTTGTGGTGGGCAACACTTACCTTTTTAGTTTGCTTATACTTAAAAGCCAACCTTTCGCCCGATTCGAAACTGATGTTATATGCCAATTTTGTGGTAGATAACCACCTTATCGGGATCTTTACGGTTAAGATGTTCCTGTTTTATTTTCTGGATTTTTTATACCTGCTGTTCCCGCCGCTGAGTATTAAACTGATGAAATCTATTGTGGCGCAGAGCAATAAACGTATTGCGCTTGAGCGCGATAACCTGAACCTGGAGATCAACTTTTTAAAGGCACAGATTAACCCCCATTTTTTGTTCAATACCTTAAATAATATTTACCGCATGGTAAACAAAAAAGACGAGCAAACAGGGCCAATGGTGCTGCATCTGGCGGGTTTAATGCGTTATACCCTCTACGAATCGAACGATCCGGAGGTACTGTTATCGCGCGAAATTGAATTCATCAGGGATTACCTCGAGCTGGAAAGTATCAGGTATGGCGATGAGGTAGAGATTGACCTTGATATAGATAAGCCCGAAAAACCATTGCGCATTGTACCGCTTATTATATTTCCGTTTATAGAAAATGCTTTTAAACACGGTCCCGATGCCAGTATAGAATCGGCATGGATCAGGATCAAAATCAAAGTTTTTGACGAACAGCTTTATTTTGAGGTGGCCAACAGCTGTACCCACAGGCTTGCAAAAACAAAATTTGGTGGCCTCGGGATTGCCAACATTAAAAAAAGGCTGTTAATCCATTATCCTAACCAACACGAACTGATGATCAGGAACGAGCCAAACGAATATACCGTAACATTAAAACTGAATCTTAAATAACCAAACTTCATCCTCCTATCCAAATAACGCTATGACGCTTAAATGTTTAATTATTGACGACGAGCCTTTGGCCCGCGAAACCCTGGAAGAATATATATCAAAAATTCCATTTCTTGAACTGGCAGGCAGCTGCAAACACGTTTTCGAAGCGATAGAAATACTACAAAGAGAACAGATTGATGTACTTTTCTCTGATATCCACATGCCCGAAGTAAATGGCATTGAATTGATTAAAATGTTGCAACACCGCCCCTATGTAATCTTTATAACAGCTTATGCAAGCTATGCTGTAGAAGGTTTTGAGCTTGATGCGGTTGATTATATTGTTAAACCTTTTTCTTTTGAGCGTTTTTTCAAGGCGGTAAACAAGTGTTTAACCATGAGCCAGCAGAAAAACAATAAACCGGCCACCGATCAGTCTAAATATCTTTTCGTAAAAGATGGGCACAAACTGCACCGCGTACTTTTTGATGAAATCTGCTACATTGAGGCGATGAAAGACTATATTAAAGTGGTACTAAAAGACCGTAGTATTATTACGCACCTTACCATGAAACGGGTAGAAGACCAGCTTCCGGAAGAACAGTTTATCCGGATACAAAAATCGTATATCATCAACATCAACAGCTTAAAATTTATTAGTGGCAACATGGCAGAGTTGCATGATGTAAGTGATAAACTGCCTATAGGCAAACAATATAAAGATCTTATTTTTGAACGTTTTGGCCTTAAAAATGATTAATGAAGTATGCGGGCGAGTACGGTTTTATTCTCGAGCACTAAAGTAAGTTTGGCATCTAAATTTAAAATGGCCACATAGTTTTGATCGAGAATCGTTCCGGAAGCAGCTTCGATTGTACCGGTAAAATCGAGCATATTATTGGCTTTTAAGGGGCCAAGGGCAGTAAGTTTACCATATATTTCAAGGCCTTTTGCTACCTGATTATTGGGTTCTATTTTAAAGGCTGTGCCCTGTGCATTGCTTAATAAGCGTGCGTATTCGGTACTGATTTCGCCTTTAAATTTAAAAACCCCGTTAGAAGGCACCAGCATAGCCAGGGTATCGGTTTTTGCCGTACTGGTTAATGCACCCTCATCATAAAACAGTTTACCGGTAAAGGGTGCCCTGATGGTTTTACTTGTGCCATTGCTATCGGCTAAGGCAATGGCTTCCCCTTTTTTCACCGGTGCGCCGGATGATTTTAAAAACTCCTTTACATTTGAACTTTTAGAAAAGATAAAAGCATGCTGCCCGCGGTAAATCTGAACAGCGATAATCTTTTTATCCGGATAACGGGTAAAGGCCGATAATGCCCCCAACAGCAGTAATAGTAAAAGCAGACTTCCGCCGCCCGATTTTAGCAGCCATTTTGGAGGTTCGCCGACAATTTCTTTAATTTCTGCGCTGTAAACGTGTTCTGTCTTATCCATATCAGTACATTTTAGAGGTTACAATTTTTTGCTTGTTGCGGGCAATTACACTTTGATAGTGTTTGGCCAGGTAATGGTAAATAACGAGTTCGTGCATGCGCTGTTTGGTTACAAAAATCCGGTTCAGCAACATGTGGATGTAACTTGGAAGAATTTCTGTCAGTTCGGCATCAAGATCGTGATCCGGATACTGCAAGGCATAGTCCATTTTTATGGACTGATAAGCTGCTGTATTTTCTAATGATCGCGTTTTGAAAAGGTTAACCGCTTCTGCAACCTCTGCTGTATCGTCTGCACCGCTTAAAAAGCCGTGCAGCGCTTTACTGATGGCCCTGTACTTATTGTTAAGCTGCACGTTAAGGCCATCATTCCCGCCAAATTCGTAATGGAAGGCTTGTTGCATCCTGGTGGCGATTTCGAGCTTCTGCTGATCGTTTAAACCAAAATCGCTTAGTAAAAAATCAACACTGCGTGCAGCAAACAACCAGCGATAATATTCGCCTTCTTCACCCTCAATCATATTCAGGAAATTGATGGTGGCTTTACTATCATAATAAAATATCGATTCGCTAAAGGCCATGGTACGGGTTCCGTAACGTTCTACCTCCTGCTTGTAGGTATCGTACTGAATTTTGTGTACAATGCGTTCTTCGGCCAGCTGTTTTAAACCGGCATTAATGCGTTTAACAATATCGGCCATGGTTTCGGGCTGGTTGTGATGCAGAAAACGAATCCTTAAATGTCCTTCAGGATCGTGGTACCGTATGAAAAACCATTTTTCGATCAAGCCTTCTTTGGTTGAGCTGTTAATCAGGGGCAACATATAATCCGTTAAAATTTTTTCAGCCCATTTAGACCCGCAATATATTTTAACAAAAGTCCACTCAGAGCCCAGGTTAAACTTGCGTGGTAAATTGTGTGCGTTAAATGGCATACTTTTCACCTGTTTTAAGGCAGGTTCTTCTTTGCGAAAAGGGATAACCACTTCGTTTATAAAAGCTTCGCCTACATGATCGCGCATTAGCGCATGATCATCTTCGTGCAAAAATTCGTATAATATTATGGTGCTTTTTTTAAGGTTTTGCAAGAGCAACCCGAGGCCTAAAACGCTTTTAAAATCGATCAGCAACTCGCGGTCGCCTTCTATTGAAACCACTTTATTAGGTAGCCTGTATTTTGTTAAAAAAAGTTCGAGCTGCTGCGGGCTGTTAATGGCCTTTATTTCTGCATAATTATCAGGCGTGATTTTCCATCGTGCACGCGCCAACACCAGGTGTTTATATTCTACCCTTGGCAAATAAGGCTGATCGTTTAAAGTACCCCAGTCCCAGCTGATGTTGTAAGCACCGTGTTGATTCTGCAGATCGCATAAAAATTTATACACGGCTATTCCATTGTTATAATTATGCGCCGAAGAGAGCCTTGGAACTACAATTTTGTTGAGGCGTTTCGAACGCAGTTTAATTTCGTTATTGCTTACCGAGATCATTAAATCGGAAACCGGGATTTGCTTATCGGCCGGGAGTGATGAGTTACCCAGAAAAGGGATTTCATACTCCCTTAACTGAGGGCGCTGTAAGATGTTGCCCACCCTTGAATCGGGCAGGTGCACAATTTCGGCAATTACGGCACCTTCTA
Organism: Pedobacter sp. MR2016-19; assembly: GCF_014947265.1. NCBI lineage: Bacteria > Pseudomonadati > Bacteroidota > Sphingobacteriia > Sphingobacteriales > Sphingobacteriaceae > Pedobacter > Pedobacter sp. MR2016-19. Next base: position 203,713 of record NZ_JADCNK010000001.1, on the reverse strand, counting down.
TATTTTTTTCTTCGAACAGCGAACATTCTTTCAGTTTTTGCGATAAAATATTATCGTTTTGTGCAAACCTGGCCAATAAAGGCAACGCAGAAGGACCGCAGCAAGCGCTGAGGTTAAATTTAAAATCACCACTATCGAGGCTTTCGGTATTCTTACTTACCAAACTGCCAATGGCATAAAAAGTTGACGGGATAACCTTTTGTTCTTTTTTATCAATGGCATTTAAATCATGATCAGTTAAAACAACAGGACTGCCATGGTTTTTGGTGCTTTCTAAAAACTTATTAAAAACCAGTTCCCTGTAATTGGTCCAGCTGATGTTTTTTGCCGTAGCGGTATTGTTCAAAATTAAATCATCAACCAGAGGGGCATGGTTATTATTCCCCGTGCCGGCTTTATCATAACCCACTCCGGCATCGTTATCAAGCGCTTCTAACAGTTCAATCTCCTGGTCTTCGTAGCGTTCGGTAAATTTTTTGAGGAAACTTTTGATACGCGGTGGCGTTTTATTTTCGTTTAAAACGGAAAGCGACTGCAGTTCGGCTGCAAGCGTATCCATTACCCCGATGTTGATGTTGTTATGATCCATCCCGATATGGAGGTCGGTTTGCACCAGGTCTTTGGCATGCGATAACGGAAAGTTTTCTTTTATAATGTGATGGATCTCCGTGCAGGTTTTTACAAAATCTTCTGGTTCGAGCAGGTGCGTTTCAATGGCAGTTAAAGCCAAAATACCCTGATGATCGGGATTATTGCTTTTAAGAATATGGATTAGTTTCTTGTAAAACTCGTCGCCCGTAACCGTTGGTTCAAGTTCGGATACCAGTATCTGGGCATCAATTACGCGGTCGAGGTAGTTTTTGGCATCTTCAATACTGAGGTTAAGTAGTGTTAGCTCATCGAGCAAAAACTGATAACTTGCACCTGCTTCGGCTTTTTCTATCAAACACTGGATATATTTGGAATGTTTAATGGCTACTACGTAATAATGACGCTTTTTATTGATGAATTTGTACTCAAAATAGCGGTAAACGCCGCCAATTTTATATAAACTGTTGTTTACCTTAAAAATCAGTTTGGCTTTGATATTTTCGTTACCTAGTAAAGAACGAACCAGTTCGGAAACATAATTCATATCCAAACGGGTGTATTTGGTTAAGCGGTTTTCGGGTGCTTTTAGCTTTAATTCAGTGGCATTTTCAGTAATCTTTCCGGTATTGTAGCCAGAAAAAAGGCCATAAGGAGTTGCCCTGGTGCCCATCCTTAATAAATATTTATAAAGGGTAACCAACAATTTATCATCTATGGCATCAGCAGGGCCATCAAGCCATTTTATTACTTCGGCATACAACTCAGGGCTGGCCAGGTAAATGGCGTCCTGCAGTTCTCCAGATTGGTATCTGTTGTATACTTCCTGTATAAAAGTGCTGCGATTTTCTATTTGGTTTAAGGCTAAAACAGACTGCATGCTTTCGGCAGGAAGGCGCATTAAGTAAAAATCGAAAGGCTTGATGTTGTTTCCCATGGTTAAGTTTTTATTTTACAGCTTTAAGTGGAATAACTTTATTAAGGCTTTCTTTAAAACTCTCAAGAGAGAATGGTTTAAACAATATGTCCCGGGCAAACTTTAAATTATAATCCTCTAAATGTTTGTGAGAGAGCGCCGTAATAACGATTATAATATAGTCTTTAATCTTTAGTTTTGCAATCTGGTTTATGTCTCCACCCCTGAATTTAATGTCTAAAAATAAAATATCGGCTTTATGTGCGTTTAACATGCGCTCTAAGCCCTGCATGCTGCTTACTTTTCCCAATAAAACAAGCTCATCGCATTGCGATATATATGCTTCTACCTGCTCCTGGGCAAGTGGTTCGTCATCTAGTATTATACAGCTGAATTTCATAATTAATGGAGCCAGGTAAACTGATTGATATTATACTGATCTGATGCAGATTGCATGATGGTTAAGGCAATACCGATTAAACCAAAGTTTAAATCGAGTTGTGCATTATCGTACTCACCGAAGAAAAAAGATTTAAAGCCTAAGTATTTGTTCTGCCCGGTAGCATACGACGGAATCTGTGCCAGCCAGTAAGCCGAAGCCTCATTAAAAGTTTCGATTCCGGTAAGCTGGTAAATTCTGTTATAAATTAAAATGGGTGAACACACGCCATATTTTACAGAAGCATCGTTTAAAAAAGTCTCCTCTACGGTTTTCCTTTTAACGGTATCGAGAGCAATCCGGATGCCTTCTGCCAGGTAATTTTGCTCATTTAAAATTTTAGCCGCCCTAATGATTGCGTAACATGTGCCAATATCGCCATACACTAAACAATGATTAACTATTTTTTCGTGTTCTTTAATCCAAAGTGGAAAAGCAGAGGTGAACAACTGGCTGTTCATACGGTTCTGTAGCAGAAACTTTAAACCGTAACGCATCAATTCTGCGCATTTTACGGTTTCAATGCCCGCTTCGTAAACTGAAGATAAAAAATTGATTACCATTGCTACCCCATGGGCAAGGCCGGTATACACCCTTGGTTCGCTAAAATAGTGCGTGGTCCAGAAATAACCTGTTTCCGTATTACCCTCTTTTAGTTCATCGAGCGCATTAAGAATCTGCAGTACCGCATTTCTGGCTATTGTTGATGATGGTGCCCTGTTAATGAGGTAAAAACCTATCCCAATGGCTCCCTTAGACATCCCAAAGTTGCGCTCTGCAATGTTGTCTTTTACTTTTCCGGTCAATAAATCATCAACCTGACGTTTAAAGGAAATATAATCTTCTTCGATATGGCCTTCGTTTTCCAAATAAATCAACAAGTTGCCGAATTCGGCAATATCCAGGTAATAGTTGGAGGTTAATGTCGATTTATATTTTGATGGATTAAGGTCATCAAAGGCGGCCTCTAAAAACCGCTCTGCGGCAGTATAATAAATTTCGTTTTTTGTATAGCTGGCATATAAGCAGTTTAACAAAATAGCTCCGCCTTTACCATGGCCTACACCAAAATTAGGTAGGGTATTAAGGGCGAGACTGTTTACCAGATCAATAATTTCTGGCAACAGCACTTCTGTATTCATTTTTCCCAAGTTTGTAGATGCTGTTTCCATAATTATAATTTTAACCTGCCCAGCTCGTCGCTGTTGCCGTTTGTTTGTATACGCCTGTCGTTACCGATTTTGCCAAAATTGTAGCCAAAAGCAATTCTTGCCCTTCTGGTATCTACGCGGTGTATGGTTTCGGTAATTAAGGGTACAATATTGGTTGACAGTAGTTGATTGTTTTTGTAAAAAATATCGCTTACATCAAACTTGATAAACCCCTGGTTTTTAAATATCTTTTTCCTGATGCCTGCTGTTACGTTTGAGTATCCCTCGTAATTGTAAAGGCCCGAAATGGTAGGCGATTCGTACGAGGCAGAAAGCTCACCGGAAACTGTTGGCGAAATTTTAAAGGTATGGTTTGAGCTAATGGTGAAATAATACTTTGCCCGTATCATGATGTTGGCATTTGCTACAGGATCAGGGAAACGGATGTTCTGGTAATAACCTGATAAGCGGTTATTAGAATTCCACCATTTGGCAAACTTGACCGGGAAACCAAAGCTGGCGCTTACCAGGTGGTTTTTAAGGAAATTTGCCTTTGTTTTTATAAATTTCAACGTGTTCTGATCGTACAAAATGGTACTCATAATGGCATCTTCGGTTTGGGTATACCCGAAACGCAGGCTATACTTTTTGTATAAATTAGACCATGTAAAAGCGTGCTGATATTCTGGTCTTAACAGGGCATTACCCCTGGTAAGTGTATAATTATCGATATAAAGTTCATAAGGGATCAGGTCATCATAAGACGGGCGGTTGATGGTTTTAGCATAAGCCAGCGATGTAGTATAGTTTTTATTTACTTTATAATCAGCCCTAACATTAGGGAACAGGTTAAAATAATTAGAATCTAAGCCCATTACCACCGAATACTGGGTAAACTCGCCCCTTAAACCCGCCTGAAAATTAAACTTCCCTAATTCGTAATTGAGGTTAAGGTAAGCAGCGGGAATCTGTTCTTTATAACCAAGGTTGTTAAAAACACCACCGGTTTCCTGCCATTGGTTATTGACAAAATTAGCAGGGTTTTGACGACTGCTGTTAGTGGTGTAAGTATATTTTAAACCACTCTCCAGTTTTAATGCCGAATTTAGATTTTGTGTATAATCTAACGAAGTGGTATAGATATCGTAGTTGGATGAGGCTTTATTTCTGAACAATGAAACATCAGGCGTTGTAGCGCCATTGTTAAATTTATCCTGGTTAAACTGTTGGTTCTGGTTGCTGATGTAGTTGGTGTAATTGGCTGTTAGCAACAGGTTAGATCCAAGGGTATCCAGATCCAGTTTATAAAACACATCATAATTGGCAAAATCAACCTTCAGGTCCAGATTATTAAAGGTATTTACTTTGCTAAAATTGTTGGGCTGACTGATTAATGCATCAACATCGCCTTTGCCGTACATGTGTACTTTAACAAAAGTATAATCGGCGCCAATGGTATTTTTCTTATTGATATAATAATTTAAGCTGGCGTTAATACTGCCATCTGCAGCTGCACCATCTGAGATATCGATGGTTTGGTTAAAATTACCCACACGGTTTACGCCCTGAAAAAGTACCCTGTTATCGTAACCTCTTTCTATATGGCCACGTTTGTTATAACTGCCGTTTAAGGTAAAATCTAATTTTGGGGCACCAATTCTTAAGCCGGCATTTGCACCACCGCCAAACCTGTAACCCTGGGTAAGGTTACCGCCTGTATTGGCTGTCCAGCCTAGTTTTTTGCTTCTTTTTGTAAAAATTTCAATTACACCTCCACTTGCACTTGCATCATATCTTGATGATGGGTTAGTAATCAGTTCTATGCGGTCGATCTGATCGCCAGGTATAGCGCTTAATATATTGGATAATGTAGCGTTGGGAATTTTCTTCCCATCCAGTATAATTAATACGTTGGATTTGCCTTCCATAGAGATATTTCCATTGCTCATCTGCACGGAAGGTGCCATACCGATAATGCTGTAGGCATCGTTACCTGCGGCCAGTACGCTTTCGCCAACATTTAGTATAATCCTGTCTGTTTTTTGCTGTATAAAGGGCTTGCTGCCTACAATTTTCACTTCTTGCAGGTTCTGGATATCGGCATTAAGCATAATATCGCCCAGTTCTAAATCTTTATCGGCTGTAAGTACAACTTTTTTTGTTGATTTGATAAAGCCCATATTACTTAATATTATGGTATATTCACCTGGTTTTGTATCCACGGTAAATCGTCCTTCAAGGGTGGTAATTGCACCTTTTACCAGTGCAGTGCCGTCTGCATTCCACAAAGCAACACTAGAATAGGGAATGCCTGTTTTTTTATCGTCGATAACCCTTCCCTTTATTTTTCCCTGTGCATAGGCGAAATTAATGCCCGATAAAAGTATAAGGAGGAATAGAAGCGTTAAATGCGTGACATAGGCTTTTTTTCTCTTTTTCATAGCGCTGATATTATTGAGGTAGTTTAATAGGTAGGGTCGTTAGTCACCGAGGGTATCCTGATCTTCTTTTACAGGCCCTTTGCAAGAATCTGCCCAGCAAGAAAATTCGATGGCATTGCCACCCTGAACCTCTTTAAGCTGATCTTCACTTAGTTCTGATATAATTTCTTTCTCTAATTGCGCTTTATTTAATAACTTTACCTTTTTCATGTTAATTGTTTAATATGATTTAATCTGATTGCTTAGGCCATTACCCAATGCATTGAGGTAACATTAAAGCATGATGAGTATTGATTTGATTAATAAAGAGTGCGCCGAGGTCTAGACGGCACACTCTTTAAAGGTTTTTTATCCTCCTAATTCTTCTTCTAAAGAAGCTTTAGTGTTGTTTTTGCAAGAATCCGAAACGCAAGAGAATTCTGCTGCATTTCCACCTTCAATTTCTTTTAATTGATCTTCGCTCAATTTTGAAATGATTTCTTTGTCTAATTGTACTTTGTCTGATAAATTAACTTTTTTCATGATGTTTAATTTTTAAAATGATTTAATTGATTTGATTAATTTGTTTTCCCATTTAACTGCGCTAACCGGTGTGCGTATTAAGGAGGGTTTATTAATGCTAACTACGTGGCCAACGTAATCAGTGATTAAACTTTTGAAAACTGCCGTCGTTCTGGTCGAACTGATTACGGTGTTCTTCTTTTAAATAGTGAAGAAATTGTTCTTCGCCCCCGCCACCCAAGATCATTCCTAACTCATCATCCATAAAGGGGCGAAAATCTTCTTCATTAATTTCTGGGTTAAATTCATACTTTTTCATAATGGATAATTTTTTTAATTGGTTAAATAGCGAAACCTGTCATGGTACTGGTCATTGTCAGCGTGTCACCTAAAATTGTATTGTCTTTATTAGCGATACCACATTTAACATTTTCACATGTGATGATTTCTCTTTTCAGTTCTAATTCTTCAGTGTTGTTTAAGTTGTGTTTCATAATAGTTTTTGTTTGTTGTTTATGATACAAACATTCACTTTTGATTTTATTCCATAGAATATATTCGACCAAATGATATGTTTTCATGACCAAATCAGAGATATACCACACATTAATAATTGGCCAACTTTGACTTTCTTATCATACGACACATATCTTGGGTTTGGCTTGAGGTTAAGAGATGGGAATTTGGGCTGGCTTTTATTAATCTGAAATCCTTAATTGGCAGGCTAAGGCTCTTAGCGAATGATTGATTTTTGCTTATAGTACAAGGAGAATAGCTTGCTATAATGATTCCAGGCAGCTCACGGCAGGAATATTTTATTAATACAAGCAAATGTAATATCCATCACCTTTTAGAACAAAAGATGGATGAGCATGACGGTTTTATCGTCAATATATTTTTATTCCGCAATGCAGATGCGGGTCTCGCTAATCTTCATTACAAGCGAGTACTATGAGTTTCTATGGAATGTTGGAATGGTTAGTGCATTTACAATAGTTATCAGTTAAAACAATCAATCCAACGAACCGATCAAACTAAAAACCTCACCTTCATAAAGCCCGTCCAGTAATTGCACAGCCATTTTGCTTCTTTGCCCGGTTTGGCAATAACATACCAGTTTTTTATTTTTTGGAATGGTTTCAAGAGAAGCTGTTAATTCATATAGGGGAATATTTACTCCACCGATATTATTTTCCTCATGTTCATAATCTTCTCGTACATCGATCAGGAAAATTTTATCAGAGGATTCAGAAAGCCATTGATCCAGAGTCGTTTTATCGATTTCCTTTATTTTACGAACTGTAGCTTCCGTTTTAATTGTTTCGGCTTGTTTTTCTGGAGCAATTTTAAATACAAGCACCGTATTGTTCAATGTATTAATGGTCATTAATTTACCGGCTAAAGTTTCGCCGATGTCACAAATTAGTTTAATGGCTTCATTGGCCATATACAAGCCGATTATTCCGGGTAAAATGCCGATTACCCCACCTTCTACACAGTTGATGTTTTCGGTTGGTGGTGCAGGGTAAAGATCCCGGTAATTTGGCCCATCATGGTGGTTAAATACCGCAACCTGACCTTCGAACTGTAAAATGGAACCGAAAATAAGGGTTTTACCTAAAGCCATACAAGTATCGTTCACCAGATAACGGGTGCTAAAATTATCCGAACAATCAATCACCAGCTCATAATTCTGGCAAATAGCTATGGCGTTATCAGCAGTAAAACGTTCGTGATAAGCATTGACATCCACATGCGGATTAAGTAACTTAAGTTTTGTTGCAGCAGTTTTTGCTTTCGAAAGGCCTATATCGGTATGGTTGTACAAAATCTGCCGGTGCAAATTGCTCAATTCTACCACATCATCATCTACAATGCCGGTTGTTCCGACACCGGCTGCGGCTAAATATTGCAATACCGGACAGCCCAAACCACCGGCACCAATAACCAATACTTTGGTGGCTTTTAGCTTTTCCTGCCCTTTTAAGCCTAATTCAGGCAAAATCATCTGCCTGTTATAGCGGTTTATCTCTTCTTTTATGAACATGATTTACTGATCAAACTCCTGTCCCAATCTTTCCAAATCGGCTCATAACCCTGTTTCCTGATCATGGCCGCAATTTCCTGGGCAGAACGTTCATCAGATATTTCGAACTGCTCTAATGATTGAGGTTCTACTTCGTAACCGCCTGGATTGGTTTTAGAACCCGCACTGATGGCTGTGATCCCCAATTTAATTACCTGATTTCTGAATGCCTGCGTTTCACGCGTAGAAATAGATAATTCTACTTCGCTGTTAAATAAGCGGTAAGCACAGATTAGTTGTACCAATTCTCTGTCGTTCATGACCACTTTTGGCTCCAAACCACCGCTAAAAGGCCGCAACCTGGGGAAAGAAATGCTGAATTTACTCTGCCAATATTGTTTTTCAAGATAAGATAAATGCAGGGCCGTAAAAAAAGAATCTGTCCGCCAGTCTTCCAGGCCGATTAATACGCCTAGCCCCATTTTATGGATGCCTGCCTGCCCCAAACGGTCAGGGGTTTCTAAACGGTATAGAAAATTAGATTTTTTACCTTTTGGATGGTGTTTCCGGTAATCTTCCTGGTGATAGGTTTCCTGATAAACGAGGACCGTATTCAGCCCGTGCGGGATAAGCGTTTCATAATCGGCCACATCTAATGGCTGTACTTCCATCGAAATGTGTGCGAAATGCGGACTGATCAAATCCAATACTTTTTTAAAATAATCAGTGTGTACCGTTTGGTTGGCTTCACCTGTTACCAGTAGCACATGGTCGTAGCCCATCCCTTTAATTACAGCCACTTCCTGCATAATTTCGATTGGGTTAAGGGTGCGCCGGCGCACTTTATTATCGTAACTGAAGCCGCAATAGGTACAGATATTATTACACTCGTTGGAAAGGTAAAGCGGAATGTACATCTGGACGACCCGACCAAAGCGATCTAAAGTTAAGCGCTGACTGATCTGTGCCATATCCTCAAGATAAGGCAATGCTGCGGGAGAAATAAGCGCTTTAAAATCTTCCAGATTCCGCTGTGTATTGCTCAAAGCCCGCTCTACATCAGCAGCCGTTTTATCGTAAATACTGGCTTTGGTATCATCCCAGTTATAGGATTCGAATAAATCGTTAAAACTCTTCATCTAAAAATGCGGTTAGTGGACTGCTTGCTGCAGCATAATGTTGCTGAGTGCCTAATTTAGATTCGAATGCCATTCTGCCGGCTTCTACAGCCAGTTTAAAGGCAATAGCCATATTGGTTGGATTTTTAGCTATGGCAATGGCAGTGTTCACCAAAACGGCGTCGGCGCCAATCTCCATGGCTTTAGCTGCATCAGATGGCGATCCAATACCTGCATCCACAATTACCGGCACCCGGCTCTGGCTAATAATAATCTCTAAAAAATCAATTGTTCTTAGCCCCTTATTACTGCCAATTGGAGAGCCTAATGGCATTACAGCCGCGGTACCCACATCTTCCAAACGTTTACATAAAACAGGGTCGGCATGGATATAAGGCAACACGACAAAACCGAGTTTAACCAGTTCTTCAGTTGCTTTTAAGGTTTCGATCGGATCTGGCATGAGGTATTTCGGATCGGGATGGATTTCCAGTTTGATCCAATTGGTTTCTAAAGCTTCGCGTGCCAGTTGAGCGGCAAAAACGGCCTCTTTTGCATTACGCACACCAGAAGTATTGGGTAATAAATTGATGTGCGGATATTTAAGGTGATGAAGGATATCGTCATCTTTACCTTTTAAATCTACGCGCTTAAGGGCCACGGTAACCAGTTCGGAAGCCGAGGCAATTAAAGCGCTTTCCATCTCTTTTGCCGAACTAAATTTTCCTGTTCCGGTAAAAAGGCGGGAGCTAAAGGTTTGATCTGCTATGGTTAACATATCTGTAATTTTTAAATCGAATGAATACTGAATTTACTGCTGATTTCTTCAAGAACTGCAGCCGTTTGTGTTTGGTTGGTGAGTGCCGCCGAGATGGCAATTCCGTAAATTCCGGTTTCAAGTATAGCCGGAATATCTGCTGCTTCGATACCGCCAATGGCTATAATCGGGGTGGTAATTCCAGCTTTTTTTACCCGCTCCATCAATTTTTGGTAACCTTCCAACCCTACAATCGGACTCAGGTTTTCTTTTGTAAGGGTAAACCTGAATGGACCCAAACCGATATAATCGGCTCCTTCGGCTACCCTTTGCTGGATATGTTCGAAAGTATTCGCGGTACCTCCGATGATCTGGTGTTTACCGATAATTTTTCTGGCCTCCGGAATAGGCATATCCTGCAGGCCTAAATGCACGCCACAACTATTTACGGCTTTGGCCAGGTGCGGATAATCGTTTATAATCAGTTTTGCATCATAACTTTCGCATAAGGCCTGCGTGGCTTTTGCAAAAGGCAGGATTTCGGCTTCAGCCTGGTTTTTAATGCGGAGCTGGATCCACTTTCCGCCGGCTCGGAGAACCTGTTCAATGGCGTCGATATGGGTGCCTGTTTCAGTGGCTTGCGAGATATATTGTAAGGGCTGAATCATTGTTGTATTGTTAAGTTTTGAGCATAAGTTTGGCATTTGGCCTGGGCTTTTTTAAAGGTAGTCAGGGCTTGGGAAGGATCATTCCAGATGCTCCCCAAGAGCGCAACACCATCGAAATTCATTGTTTTTACCTGACCGATTTCTGCTAAACCGATACCACCCAGGGCAATAATTTTCGGGATGGCTTGTTGTTTTTCCAAACGGAAATCTGCCGGAATTACGCCCTGATATCCAGGTTTAGAAAAGCTATTGAATACAGGACCAAAGAAACTGTATTGATATTGCTTTATCTGTTCGATATCGGCCAGGTGATGGATAGAGGTGCTGAAGATCTTATTTTCTGGCAATTCCACATTATCCCTTTCCTTCCTGAAATTTTCTGTATGGTGGATCCGCTGGATATTATAATCGTTAGCAAGCGAATGGAAATGATGTAAAGCAATCCGTGGATGGTATTCGGATGAAATTCCTTCAATAATCTCCCGGTATGCTGCCTCATCAACGTTTTCTTTGCGTAGGTGAAAAACCTGTAAACCGGCTTCGAAAAGCTGGTTGATCAGGTTACTTTCTTCTTTAAAAACGGTTGGTTTGGCAATTACGATCAGTTCCATATCGGTTAAGAGTAAATTTCGCTTCCTTTTTCAGTAAACTCTTTCGATTTTTCTTCCATGCCTTTAGCCAAAGCCTCGTCTGCGGCTACTCCTTGTTTTGCAGCATACTCGCGCACGTCTTGTGTAATTTTCATCGAACAGAAATTTGGTCCACACATTGAACAGAAATGCGCAATCTTGGCACCTTCTGCAGGTAAGGTTTCATCATGAAATTCTTTTGCCGTATCCGGATCGAGCGACAAATTAAACTGGTCTTCCCACCTAAATTCAAATCTTGCCTTACTTAAAGCATTATCACGGTATTGTGCACCGGGGTGACCTTTAGCCAGATCAGCCGCATGTGCCGCAATTTTATAGGTAATTACACCATCTTTTACATCTTTTTTATTTGGTAAGCCTAAATGTTCTTTTGGGGTGACATAACACAACATCGCTGTTCCAAACCAGCCAATCATCGCGGCACCAATGGCTGAAGTAATGTGGTCATAACCAGGTGCGATATCGATAGTTAAAGGGCCTAAAGTATAAAAAGGAGCTTCACCACAATGGTCAAGCTGTTTTTCCATATTTGCTTTAATCAGGTGCATGGGTACATGTCCTGGCCCTTCGATAATCGTTTGTACATCATGTTTCCAGGCTATTTTAGTGAGTTCGCCAAGGGTTTCGAGTTCTGAAAATTGTGCAGCATCGTTCGCATCGGCAATACATCCAGGCCTTAACCCATCACCTAAAGAAAATGCTACATCGTAAGCTTTCATGATCTCACAGATCTCTTCGAAATGTGTGTAAAGGAAGTTTTCTTTATGATGTGCTAAACACCATTTCGCCATGATCGATCCGCCACGCGAAACAATTCCGGTAATTCTTTTTGCCGTTAATGGCACATAACGAAGCAATACCCCGGCATGGATGGTGAAATAATCAACGCCCTGTTCGGCCTGCTCAATCAACGTATCGCGGAAGATTTCCCAGGTCAGGTCTTCGGCTTTGCCGTTTACTTTTTCCAGTGCCTGATAAATCGGAACGGTACCGATGGGTACTGGCGAATTGCGGATAATCCATTCGCGGGTTTCGTGGATATTTTTCCCTGTTGATAAATCCATAATGGTGTCGGCACCCCAGCGACAGGCCCAAACGGCTTTTTCTACTTCTTCTTCGATGGTAGAAGTAACGGCTGAGTTACCGATATTGGCATTCATTTTCACCAGGAAATTGCGGCCAATAATCATCGGCTCGAGTTCAGGATGGTTGATATTGCAGGGGATTACTGCACGTCCGGCAGCGACTTCATCACGCACAAATTCTGGCGTAATGTATCCTTTTGGGGTGTTGGCGCCAAAGCTATTGCCTTGATGCTGGTGGTTCATTACCTCGTGCTGATCGCCCAATTGTGCATTCACCAGTTCAATCTGTTGGTTTTCCCTAATGGCAATATATTCCATTTCTGCTGTGATAATGCCTTTTTTTGCGTAATGCATCTGCGATACATTGGCGCCAGCTTTCGCTCTATAAGGTTTTTTGATAAAATTAAAGCGTAAGGCATCAAGCTTTTCATCAGCAAGGCGTTGTTGTCCGTAAGCAGAAGATAATTGGGGAAGCTCTTCTACATCAAGCCTGTCTTTAATCCATTGTTCCCTTAGTCGTGGCAACCCTTTTTTTACATCGATAACAGCATTGGGATCGGTATATGGTCCGCTGGTATCATAAACAGTTACAGGCGGATTAGGTTCAGTTAAGCCAAAGCCATTGTGGATTTTGGTTTCCGTTAAACTGATCTCGCGCATGGCCACCTGGATATTATGAATTTTGCCCGGTACAAATATTTTGCGTGAAGCCGGAAATGGACTGCGGCTGATGACTTCCTGATTTGGTGTTTTTTCTTGTTTCATTTTGAAATGTTTGAATGAGAGAATGAGTGATTGATTGAAAGAGAGACATGGCGCATTCTGTCATTCTCTCATTTAATAATTATATCACCCCCCCTGAGTGGCTTTAATGAGTATAATCTGATCGCCTGGGTTTAGCACATGTGTATCCCAAACAGATTTGGAAATGATAGTTTGGTTAACGGCTATGGCAAGGCCATTCGTTTCGGTTGAAATGACAGCAGCAAGCATCTGTTCGATAGAACAGGCCTCGTTAAGCAGATAGTTTTGATTGTTTATAGTTACTTCCATATTTTGAAAAATTGGAAAAACTATAGAGATTGCCCCAAAATGGAGGTCGAAAAGAAAGCAATATTAAGATTGCTTTCACTTTTCCCTTCGGCAGTACTAACTGCATCAGGTTCAAAGGGTATTTCTCAGCACGTAGGCACCCCTAAAGTTTTTTGTAAATATATGCGATTAAATTTCTAATGCAAATAAAAAAATAAATTGGGTTATGGTGTTAGAAAAAATGCGCTAGGTTTAATTGTTGTTGCGTATTGGAGGAGTTATAGATATAGATGAAATCTATTTAGTTTTTTTGTAATATAGTGAGTGAATGATGGTTATTTAAATGGGTTAATAAATGGTAGAGCAGAATCAATTCCATCATCCATCTTACATTTTCCATTTTTTTAACCGCAAAGCGCACAGGGCGTAAAGTTTTTACCATATAAGACATTGAAGAACATTTAAGGATATTGAGCTTATATGATCCTTTTATGTCTTATATGGTTCAATTAATAATTCTTCACTTCGACTACACGGTGTCATTTCCAAAAACCTAAAAGCCCTGCAAAGTTGTTTATTTTATTAAATAAATTGTTCCTTATGAATTAAGAACGCATGTGGGATTATGCGTTGATCAACTCCCGACTTAAGAAAAACCCCTATCTTCGTTGTCTTAACTAGAAACCAGTACACCTATGCAAAACCTGTTAGCACTACAGAGTGGCGAACTTAAAGGAGCAGTATCTTTAAAGCTTTCTGAAAATTTAACGGAATTCCCCAGAGAAATATTCGAGTTGGCTGATACTTTGGAAGTATTGGATCTTTCTTTTAACAAGCTAAGTGCCCTACCGGTAGATTTTTGCCGGTTAACGAAGCTGAAGATTTTTTTCTGTTCCGAAAACCTTTTCACGGTTTTACCTGAAGTACTGGGCGATTGCCCTTCGCTGGATATTGTTGGTTTTAAATCCAACCGGATTGAAATGGTACCTCCGAAGTCGATCAACCCAAATTTACGCTGGTTAATTTTAACCAATAACAATATTGCTGAACTGCCTAAGGAAATTGGCCTTTGCAAAAGGATGCAAAAACTGATGCTTTCGGGCAACCGTTTGGCGCAACTGCCCGATGAATTGAGCAATTGCCAGAATTTATCATTATTGCGGATTGCGGCGAATAAATTGCATGAATTGCCGCAATGGATTACGCAACTGCCAAAACTTTCGTGGATTGCATTTTCAGGCAATAACTTTAGTAAAACGCCGGCTGTAGAAACACTTTCATTAATCCATTGGCACGATTTAGAAATCAGCCATTTGTTAGGTGAGGGTGCATCGGGTGTTATTTCGAAAGCCAACAGAACAATTGGAGAAGAAACTACTGAAGTAGCCGTTAAAATATTTAAGGGAAATGTTACTAGTGATGGCCTGCCTGAAGATGAAATGACTGCCTATATTGCTGCAGGCTACCATCCGGGTTTGGTTAACCTGATCGGACAGATTGCGCACCATCCGGATGATAAAAAAGGCTTGGTTATGGATCTGATTCCGAATCATTTTTACAATCTTGGCAATCCGCCAAGTTTAGAAAGCTGTACAAGGGATGTTTTTCCTGCTGACAGAAAACTCTCCCAAAAACAGATCATCAGCATCGCTAAAACCATTGCTTCTTTAGCGGCTCAACTACATGAAGCGGGCATTATGCATGGCGATTTATATGCACACAATACCTTGATTGATGATGAGGGTAGCACTTTGTTCGGCGATTTTGGTGCAGCCAGTTTTTACGATAAAACTTCTACTGAAACGGCTATGCTACTGGAACGGATAGAAGTAAGCGCTTATGGTTATCTGCTTGATGATTTACTTTCTTTAAAAAATGAAGCGGTGGGTGTGGAAGTTTATAAAATGATCAGTGAACTTAGAAATGCCTGTTTGGCTACAGTGCCTTTAGAGCGACCAGGTTTTAAGGAATTAGTTGATCAGTTGGCTCAGATTTAATTACAATTGCTAGAAAGGTCGTCATTCTCGCGCAGGCGGAAATCTTCGCGTCATCTCGACTGGAGCACAGCGAAATGGGGAGATCTAAGTCAAAAAAATACGCTCTAGATAGATTTAGCTTCGCTGAGCCTTCGGGTTCTCGGTTGCGTTGCAATCGCTCAAAATAACGGTACGGGTGAGTCTTATTTAATTCTGTTGTTTTTTTGCCCAATCCAACCTGCGCTGATCTGGCGTAGGCGTAACTTTAAAATTTTCGAATGTAGCATTAAAACCTTTCCCGTCAGGGCAGGCAGCTACAAGGCCAACCATTACCGGGGCATTATCTTTAAAATAACAGGTACGCAGCATGGTATACTTTTTATCATCAAATGAATAGAAAATTTCTACTGCATCAAGTTTTCTTATCGCTTTCATCCAGATTGATGCAGGTGCTTGTTCCAGTTCTACTACGCTCCAGTCGCTCGTTTTATGCGTTACAACGGCGCTTACATTTTGTTTCCCATTAACAAATTCAACTCCTGCTTTAATCCATTCTTCTTCATTAATGCGAAGCATCAGTCCCATTTGATCAAAAGTGGTTACATAATTTCCGGTAATTTTCACTTTCACCTCAAATTCTCCACCATAAGTAGCATAATAAAAAGGGGCATCATCAACCGTAAAACCATAATGCGATATCCGCCAATAGTCAGTTTTGGCAGGAACGAACATGCTAAAGGTGTTTTTATCCTTAATTTCCCATTTTTCGGGTTCGTTAAACCAGTTCATTTTTGCTAAACTCTGGGCATGTGCCTTTAGGCAAATTAAAGATGATGATACGGCGATTAAGGCTAATAATTTAAGTTTCATTTGTGTGTTGTGTTTTGCAAACATAATGCAAGCACAAATTTTAGTAAAGGACATATATCACTATTTTAATGTGATGATTATCACGCCAATGTTTCATCAAAACAAATAGATTGAGTTTAAAAATCTGGAATAAAGAGTACATTTGTTTGCATCATAAACATGGAATTAGATTTTTTAAGAGCACACATTCACCAGATTATCTGTTTAACAGATGAAGAATTTGAACATGCTGCATCTTTTTTTACCAAAAGGAAGTACAAAAAACATCAGTACATTATCCAGGCGGGTGATGTAGCCAGCCAGGAACATTTTGTTGTGAAAGGCATCGTAAAATCTTCATATACCGATAATGAAGGAAAAGAATATATTTTACAGTTAGCTATGGAAGAATGGTGGTTTTCAGACCCAAATGCTTTTAATACCGGCATGCCTGCCACTTTAAATGTAGACTGTATAGAAGATACCGAAACACTTTCCATCTCTTTTGAAAACAAGGAAAAGCTTTGTGACTCTTCACGCAAAATGGAATATTTTTTCAGGAAAAAGTATACAACAGGCAATATGGCTTTACAAAAGCGGGTATTGGCTTTATTGAGTAACAATGCCGGCGAGCGTTACAAACAATGGTGCAACCAATATCCATCTTTACAGCAAAGGATTCCGAAAACACTTATTGCATCCTATCTTGGGGTAACCAGAGAAACATTAAGCAGGTTATCGCTTTAGCTGGAAAAAAAATCTTAACCAGATAAAGAACTACGCGTTACTTTGATAAATAACCAATCAATAAAAAACGAGTTTAAAAACACTCCACTTCCCAAAAGCGCGACCAGTTTTTGCCTGCCTCAAGCTTTATTATGCCCTCTTTGTGTGTTAATTCCTGATCGTGGTTAACGCCATCAGCAACTCCGCACCAAGGCTCTAAACATACAAATGGCGCATCTGTTGCCGCCCATATTCCAAAAAATGGAAAATCTTCGAAATGGAAATGCAGGCCATAATCATTTTTAGTGTTAAGCAAACTGATGCAGTTGCTTTGCAGGGTTTTAAAAACCAACGCATCGTTATAAAACAAATCATGTTTAAGCTTTAGCTGATGTGCATTAAGCTCGATATTTTTGGTTTCATCGGCCACCAGACCATCTTCAAGTTTCCAATAGTTTAATTTCTCATCAGCATTAAAAGCCAGATAGTAATCTTCGTAAACAGTATTTGGGGTATTAGACACCGCAAATGCCGGGTGCGCACCAATTGAAAATAAAAGTTCGGCAGTACCGGTGTTTATTACTTCATAAGTTAAATTCAGTTTCCTGTCGATTAGCCTATACCTCAGTTTCAGCTCGAAATCAAAGGGATATACTTTTAACGTATCTTCATTTTGGGTTAACGTAAAAACAGCTTCGTTTTCACTTATTTTTTCGAAACTGAAGATATGGTCGCGGGCAAATCCATGCCTGGGTAACTCATAGTTTTTACCTTCATAGTTAAAACTGTTATTTTTTAACGAGCCAACTATGGGAAATAAAACCGGGCTATGTTTTGCCCAATACTTTGGGTTGGCATTCCATAAATATTCCAGCTTGGTTTCTTTGCTAAATAAACCTTGAAGTTCTGCGCCTTTAGCCGCCAGGCTAACTTTTATATAGTCGTTTTCGAGAGTTATCATGACAAGCTAAATTAGTAAAAAGATGGTCTTTAAAAATATCTTTTTTATTAATTTTGATCACAGCTTAAAGCTTAAGCTGAATACCCCTGTTTGTTTTATTATCCGCAAATTTACTTTCCCTCAAAACAAGATCAGAACCTATGGCGATAGATTTAACTAAATTATCAAATGTAAAAGTAAAGGCTGCTATTATGGCGTTGCAAAAAGGCGATGAGAAAACGTGGTTTTCTTTATTTGCTGCCGAAGTTGCCTTTTATGATGACGGGAACCAGATGAAATTTAATAATTTCTTCAGGAAAGCACTAGGGCATGAGCGTTTTACCAGTATAGATAAAGTTGAAAACAATGGTTTGGAAGTATATGGCCATTTTCACTCCGACCAATGGGGCGATTTTAAAACCTGCTTTAAATTTCAGGTAAACAAAGAAGGAAAAATAGCAAGGTTAGATATTGGACAAGCTTCTTATTAGTCCTGAGTCCAAAGTCAATAGTCCAAAGTCCTTATTAATCGATGATTAGACTCAAGACTACTGACTCAAGACTTAGGACTTACCCCTTCTCTTCCCAAATACAAGCAATATTTATAATGGTTTGTATAGCTTTTTCCATATCCTGTACGCTTACCCATTCTTGTTTACTATGAAAGGCATGTTCGCCGGCAAAAATATTGGGACATGGTAAACCCATAAATGAAAGTCGCGAGCCATCTGTTCCGCCACGGATACTTTGTTGTTTGGCAACCACGCCAGCTCTTTCAATGGCTTCAATGCCATACTGCACAATTTTAGGATGCTGATCTAAAATCTGTTTCATATTGCGGTATTGTGCTTTAATATTAAGCTTGTAGGTAGATTTTGGATAATTAGCCATAACCTTTTTTACAGTTTCTTCCAAAAACTGCCCATGCGCGGCTAGTTTCTCATCGGTAAAATCCCTGATGATAAACTGTGCTTCTGCCTCTTCTACCTGTCCGTTTATACTTACCGGATGGATAAACCCTTCCTTTTGGTGTGTAGCTTCTGGTGTAAGTGTATCTTTCGGCAACGAATCTAAAATTTCAGCGATGATTTTTATAGCGCTTTCCATTTTTCCTTTTGCAAAGCCCGGATGTGTACTTACGCCATAAACCTTAAGGGTGGCACCATCCGCAGAAAAAGTTTCATCTTCAATGGAGCCCAGTGTTTCTCCATCTATTGTATAACCAAAATCGGCACCTAATTTCTTTAAATCAGCTTTGTCTACACCCCTGCCTATTTCTTCATCTGGTGTAAAAAGAAGTTTGATGGTTCCGTGTTTTACCTCTTGGTTTTTCATTAAAAAGGCTGCTGCTTCCATAATTTCTGCTAGTCCAGCTTTATTGTCTGCGCCCAATAAAGTTGAGCCGCTAGCGGTAATAATATCATTTCCAATTTGATGTTTTAGGTCTTTGTGTTCAGAAAGTTTGATAACAATATGGTGATCATCTGGTAGAATTAAGTCTTGTCCCTGATAATTTTCATGAATAATCGGTTTAACATTTTCGCCGCTACAATCAGGCGAGGTATCCATATGCGAGCAAAAGAAAATTACAGGTAACAGCTTATTGGTATTAGATGGGATTGTACCATACACATAGCCATTATTGTCCATTTCGGCGTCAGAAATGCCAATTTCTAACAACTCCTGAACTAATACTTTGCCCAGGTTCTTCTGTTTTAGGGTTGACGGACAGGTAGGAGAATTTGGATCAGATTGGGTATCAATCTTTGCATATTTTATAAATCGCTGCTCGATTGATTTGTTAATGTTGGTGTATGTGCTCATAATTCAAAGGTAAAAGTTATAGATATCGAATAATCATATTATTTTTGTAAAAAAACGATATGATTTTTAATTTGCTGAAAGCTACCTTCATTACCTTTTCGCTTGTTTTTATAGGAGGTTTTGCTTTTGCCCAAGCCAACTATTTTAACATGTCGTATGGTTTTGGAGCAGGAATAAACAACTCTTATACCGATGTAAAAAAAGGAGGTATTGGATATACTGGCTATGGTGTATTAGATTATTATATCACGCCCTTTTTAACCTTGGGTTTAGAGGGGCAGTACGGCATGGTCAAAGGCGGGAATATACGAACCGACCCGAACAACCGTCAGTTTGTAAACAAATATACAGCAATTACAGCCAATGTAAAGCTGATGCTTGGCGAGGTGGTGAACTACAATAAAAGTGAGTTTTTATACAATATAAGAGGCTTGTATCTGGGTTTGGGTATAGGGGCGATTAACAATAACATTACAGATATTGTAAGGTATAAACCACTTTGGGCCGCTTCTGCTCCAGGTTATGGCCCTTTTTTGGGAGAAGATAAGACCTTGGAGCTATTGGTGCCTTTAAACTTAGGGTTTAACTATTACATTAACGATGGATATGGTTACATGCGGTATGTCATCAATATCAATTCACAATTGAACTATACTATAGGCGAAGGCCTGGATGGTTATAACGATTCGAGGCAAAAATTTAAAAACTTCTCACCCGATATCTATAACACCTACACCATAGGTTTTAAATACATGTTTGGTGGTCTTAAATATTATCGTAAAACACTTTAATAACATTATTTCAATTTCTTAGATTTAAAGGCATGAGAAAATTTTTTGTGTTTTGTTTGCTATCTATCAGGTTAAAAGCTGCGGCACAAAAAACACCTTTCGAATTAAGTGGGAAAATCGAAACTACAACATATACCGAAGCAATATCTTATTACAAAAACCTGGCTAAAACTTATCCCGAAGCCAAACTATTTTCCTATGGGCGTACTGATTTTGGAAAACCTTTACATGTATTGGTATTGTCACATGATCAGGTTTTCGATCCGGCTCTGATCAGGAAAGGCAACAAAAGGGTGTTATTGATCAATAATGGAATCCATCCGGGCGAACCAGAGGGAATTGATGCCTCAATGATGCTGGCCCGCGATCTCCTTAAAGCTGGTAAATTGCCAAAAGATGTAGTGATCTGCATCATTCCCATCTACAATGTAGATGGCAGTTTTAACCGTAGCGGAACATCCAGGGCTAACCAGAACGGGCCAGTTGCTTATGGCTTTAGAGGGAATAGTAAAAACCTCGATCTGAACCGTGATTTCATTAAAACTGATTCGAAAAATTCGGCAACATTTCAACTCATTTTCAACACCTGGCAGCCCGAAATTTTTGTAGATACCCACACCAGCAATGGTGCCGATTATCAATATGTGATGACGCTTATCCCAACACAAAAAGATAAGCTGAACCCTATACTTTCTGATTATTTGACTAAAACACTGGTGCCTGATCTATATCGCGGTATGGAAAAGTTGGGTTATCCGATGATTCCTTATGTAAACTCAATAGGCGAAACTCCGGAAACTGGAATAACAGGTTTTATAGATCCTCCACGTTATTCTACCGGGTATACCACCCTGCACAATACTATTGGTTTTATGCCCGAAACACACATGTTAAAATCGTACGATTTGCGTGTGGATGCCACTTACAAGCTTTTGCAAACCTATATTCAGGTTGTAGAACGAGATACCAGAATTATTGGGGAGAATAAGCGAAAGGCTGATGAATTTGTAGCTGCACAAAATGAATTTCCTTTAGAATGGAAGTTGAATAAGACCGAGGTAAACGATTTGACCTTTAAGGGCTTTGAGGCCGGGCAAAAGCCCAGCACGGTAAGCGGTGCTGACCGTTTATACTATGATCGCAGCAAGCCTTACACCAAAACCATTAAAGAATGGAACAAGTTTGAACCTGCATTATCTGTTCAAAAACCTGTTGCTTACATTATTCCGAAAGCCTGGGATCGCATTATTGAGCTGCTTAAGCTTAATCAAGTTAAAATCAGGGAATTAAAAAGCGATCAGAAAATTGCGGTTGACAATTATTATATCGGTGATTTTAAAACCGGAACCCGCCCATATGAAGGTCATTACCTGCACTCGGGCGTAAAAGTGAATACCAACTCTCAGAAACTGCAATACTACGCCGGCGATTATGTGGTTTATGTAAATCAGCCGACTAACCGTTATATTGTAGAAACCTTGGAGCCCCAGGCCACAGATTCTTATTTCAACTGGAATTTTTTCGATTCTATTCTGGATATGAAAGAACACTATTCGGCCTATGTTTTTGAAGATACGGCTACAGAACTCCTCAAAAATAACCCTGATTTAAAAAATAAACTCGAAGCTAAAAAGGCTTCAGATACCGAATTTGCGAAGAATGCAGCTGCACAGCTTGATTTTGTGTATAAAAATTCTGATTATTACGAAAAAACACACAACAGATATCCGGTAGCCCGTTTGGTTACAGACGTAAAACTTGATTTAAAATAAACCCCATGGAATACTTTAATATTGCACCAGTTGCTTCAATAATTTTTGTTTTTACCATTATTACCAGCCTATACGCTTTCTACGATCACTCTCTTTATGGAAAGTTCATGTTGCATCCGTACACTGTATCAAAGGGAAGGAATATTTATACGATTATAACCAGTGGTTTAATCCATGCCGATTGGATGCACTTATTTTTTAACATGTTTACCTTTTATGCTTTTGCTTTTGCACTCGAAAGCATGATGGGAAGCTGGCGGTTTGGACTGATGTACTTTGTTGCGATGGTTTTAAGCGATCTTCCTACTATTTTTAGGCACAAGGACACGTTTAACTATAATAGTTTAGGCGCATCCGGAGCAATAAGCGCCGTAGTATTCAGTTTTATACTATACAGCCCGTTAACAGGCTTATATCTCATGTTTATTCCCATTCCAATACCTGCTATCATTTTTGGGGTATTGTACTTAGTTTATTGTGCTTATGCCTCGCGTAACGCAAGAGACCACATTAATCACGATGCCCACTTATTTGGCGCATTAACTGGCCTGATTTTTACCATTATTTTTGTCCCTGGTATTTTAGAGAATTTCTTCACCGTCATCAGAACAAAACTGGGGATTTAATTAGTCGTTAACCTGACTGAAGCATAGCCCTAAAAGTTAAGCTGAGAGAGATTTACAATGGATTTCTTGACTTCGTTCGAAATGACGATTGCATTTAGGTTATCGAAGAAATTAAATCTGCATTCAATATTTAGATAAAACGTCTTAATCTCTTAACGGGCAAATGTTTTAAGAGTATAACATTAAGGGGTTAAGATGATTAAGGTATTGCCCTTTTCTTAATGCTCTTAATTTCTTAATGATAAAAAAGTCTACCCCGCATTTGGGAGAAAAGGTTTCTCGAAGAAACTCATTGGTTCATCAGGATTTTTAATGATCTCGAATACCACATAACCCCATGGTTTCCAGAAGTTTTCCAACACCTGCGCATATACTTTATGTTGCCAAACATCAAAAAGCGGCTTGGTCATATTGCCACGTAAAGGCATAGCTTCTATATAAGTGGTACCTTCTACAGGCATAAAAGTATATTCAGGTAAACGGTTAAAAAGATAGGCTGAATAATAAAAACGGGCGCTCAGCTCTTCAAACTGCTCGGCAGTTAAAGCTTTGCCTTTTATCTCATTGATGAGATCCTGATGATAGCGTTTATTGGTGCCGTTATCCTGTAAACAGGCAATGATGCCAAAATCTTTCATTTTTAACGAGAAGGTTAAAGTGTTAATCTCATCACGGAAACTGAATGGCGTTTCTCCGTTTTCGAGTTTTACTACCGTGATAGACCATGGTGAAAAATCTTCAAACTCCAGGCTGGTATAGAGGTTCTGCATCATGAAATTCAGATTGGCAAATTTCATCATCAAAGATTGCGACATGTTTAAGCCATCAGCAGTCATTTCTTTCCGTAAAGCAGAATGCATTTCGATATATACAAAGCCATATAAAAACTTTCCGATCCAGTTGAAAAGATCCAGTTCAGGCAATGCAGAAACGGCATCGTAACCTTTCGCAAATGCAGCTTCGATTTTATCTTCCAAAGGATTTAAAAACTGCTCGTTTATCTCAGTATTTACCGGGATAACCAGCGTATTGTACGAACGGATACTCTCATCCAAAAACTGGATCTGCTCTTCGCCACTTAAAGCCGCCTGTTCAAGCAACCATTTGGGAAGCAAAGGCACCTGGATTACAGGAGAATTAAAAGTTTTTCCGCTTAAAAAGCAGGTTTTATATAAAAAATCGAAGTTTTGGAAAGGATTGTATAAGCCAGTGTTCATTACTGCAATATTAGCCATTATATTTTTAGGGCTAAGCAATGATGTTTTATTTTAACGCAGGGATTACAACCACCTCACCCTATTTACGTGAATGGTATTGCAATCTTCAATTTCTCCCTCTCCTGCAGGAGAGGGGCGTTACTGCAGTAAGCGAAACCCCTTCCTTCAATAGGGTGAGGTGTTAACTCCCCTCCTTTTCAAGGAGGGGTCGGGGGTGGTTAAGCTAATAGTTGTTGTAATAATAACTGATATCTTCAACCAGTTGAGTATAAATCGGTTTGGTAAATTCTAAAAATAAAGCACTTGGTGGAGGTGGTAGTGTTTCTTTTCTTCTGGTAATGGCCAATTGCTGTTTACTCAGGGCCCTGTCATCGCCTTTATAACTGGCCCAGCTATCACGCCAAACATAAGTTCCGGGGAATTTCTGTTGGCGAACCAATTTTTTTGTTTTCCAATCAGTAATGCTCATATCCAGTAATCCTGATGACGAGATATTCTTTTCGAAAATACTTAAGTTTGCTTTTACTGTGCCATAAACCGGTTTTTTATCGCGTGTTTCGCCGATTACCACACTGTCGCGTTTTAACTTTTCAACCCTTTCTTTTACATAGGTTTGGCCTACCACAAAATCGTCAAAGTTTAAACTCAATACCTGGTCGGGAACAATTTTTTGCTCGGTAGCCTGCGCTTCGCCGTAAAAAATCACAAACTTATTCCTCGAGTAACTTCCAATAAACTGATCAATCTGTTGCTGAAAATAATCGGCACTCAACTTATACGCCCCGCTGTTTACAATAATTGGTTGTACCACCACCCTTGCTACTGCTGCCCAATAGGCATCTTCCATTTTAGCTTTTACATCTTTATAATTGGCCTGAAGGTTTTGTGTTTTCTCAAACTCGTAATAGGCTTTTTTAGCTGCCTGGCGATTATTTTCCCTCAAATAACTTAAACCAGAGTTATATCTGGCTGCTGCAGCATTATATTTACTATCCGCAAGCTCATTGATGTATTTTGTCGGACCTGGAACAACCGTTAAACAGGCCGGACAACTATTGATATCATCAGCCAATTGATTGATTTTTTGATAATCGTACATCACCGATTCCCATCTAAAAAGATCGTTAGATGCTTTTGCCTCTTCAATTTTTCTTAAATGATCCTTTAGTGCTAAATCGTAAGCTGTTTTTAACACTTGCATGGCTTCGCTGTTTTTCGGTGAGTTTTGTAGTCTGCTTACCGATTTTTCAACCGAAGCATCGTAATCACCTTTTTGTAAGGCATTTTTTCCGGTGGTACATCCTCCAATAATTATTAAGGATAAATAAATAAAATACCGTAATCTTGAATTGTTTTTCATGGCAGTGGTAGTTGCGTTAATAAAACAAAGATAATTTGTAAAGCGATAATTACCTTATTTATTTAGAAGACGATTGACAATGAAGATTAGTTGCAGGCAATTTGAATTAGAATTAAAACATCCTTTTTCGATTTCGAAATTTACCCGTACCAGTACACCCTTAATGTTGTTAAAGATAGCGCATGAAGGTGTGGTTGGTTATGGTGAGGCTTCTATGGTGCCATATATGGGCGAGAGCTACGAAAGTGCAGCAGCTTTTCTGCAGCTTGTAGATTGGAACAAAATCCAATATCCATTCGATTTCAAAGAAATTATTAGCTATTTGGACAGCCTTGTTCCAGGTCAGCCAGCCATTAAAGCGGCGATAGATATTGCGCTTAACGATATTAAAGGGAAATTGTTAAATAAACCCTGTTATGAAATGTACGGCGCAGATCCTGCTAACATGCCGGTAACTTCTTATACCATTGGCATTGATACGCCTGAAGTAATCCGCGAAAAACTGAAAGATGCGGAAGCTTTTAAAGTGATTAAAGTTAAACTGGGGAGAGATAATGATCAGGAAATTATCAAAACCATTAGGAGCATGACCAATGTACCCTTATATGTAGATGCGAACCAGGGCTGGACAGATAAGATAAAAGCGATTGATTTAATTTATTGGCTGCATAACCAGGGTGTGGTATTGATTGAGCAACCTATGGATAAAAACAACCTGGACGGAAATGCCTGGTTAACAGCGCGTAGCCCTATTCCATTACTGGCCGATGAAGCGGTACAGCGTTTAGCCGACATGAACAAACTGAAAGGGGCTTATCATGGCATTAACGTAAAACTGATGAAGAGCTGCGGAATGTATGAAGGCCATCAGATGATTTTGAAAGCCCGTTCTTTTGGAATGAAAGTGCTGATCGGTTGTATGAGCGAAACAAGTTGCGCTACTTTGGCTGCTGCCGCTTTGGCTCCCTTATGCAACTGGGCCGATTTAGATGGGCCATGGCTGACCAAAAATAACCCATTTACTGATCCAGCTTTCGAAAACGGGAAGTATATCTTAAAAAATCTGCCAGGTTTAGGCTTAGCAGGTATTACTTCTGATCTTTTTCTTTAAAGCTTTTTCTGATGTCTTTAGTAAGTTGATACTTAAAGTAAAACAAACAAGCCGTTGTGCCTACCAAAAAACCAGCAGGAAGATACTTAGCATTGTTATAACACCACACCAATCCGAAAATAGAAAGGATAATGGCTAGGTTATAGAAGATATTTAAAGCAAATTTTTTACCCACAATGAGGAAATTTATTTTGTAATAGAATGAACTAATTAATGACCAACTTGCAATAACCAATTATCAAACCCTTGTGTCGGAAAGGAATACTTACGATTCATTTCAGCGGTTACAGTTTGATAATTGGAATTTGTTTATTGGTTATTATGAACCTTAGTAAACCGGCATGCTCGGATCAAAAGCCTCTTGCCAGGCTAAAATGCCGCCTTTTAAGTTATAAAGATTATCAAATCCGTATTGTTGCTCCAACTGCATTACTGCTGCTGCGCTTCTTTTTCCGCTACGGCATTGAATAATTACCGGCTTATCTTTCGCAACCTTATCAGCCTCAATTAAAATTCCACCCAAAGGGATATTCTCACCTTCAAGATTGGAAACCTCGTATTCGAATGTTTCACGAACATCAATTAATTGAAAATCTTCTTTGTTATCGATTTTCTCTTTTAGTTCTTGTACCGATATTTCTTTCATTTTATAAAATGTATTTATGCAAATATAGGAAAATCAACTTTACGGTTCCTATCAAAAAAAAGCCATAAATTTTGTCTTAAACTGTAACAACTTTAACCCTTAGGCGTTTAATTATAAACAGTTACAAATGGACAAACTGAACCGTTTCTTTTGGTTTTGCTCTGGCGCTCATATCCCGACACTGGAAAAGTATCCTTCAGAACAAAATAAATATACTGGCATTGGTGCCACCATCTTTTTTACAGGCTTATTTGCTGCCCTTTCTGGAGGCTATGCCATGTATTTTGTGTTTAAAGGCGACGATCTGGCCGTGGTTTTCGCTATTGTTTTCGGCTTTTTATGGGGAGCAGCCATCTTTAATATGGACCGCTATATTGTATCGAGCATTAATAAAAGTGCCAGCACCAATAAACAGTTATTACAGGCCACACCGCGTATTCTATTGGCCATTATGATCGGTATGGTTATTTCGAGACCCATAGAGCTTAAAATTTTCGATAAAGAAATTAAAGAACGCCTAAAGGTGAGTTACCTGAATGGTCAGCGTGCTAAAATCGACACCTTGAACAAAGCCTTCGAAAAAAAATATCAGGTAGAGTTTGGCAGGTTAAATCAGCAGAAAGCCACCCGGGATTCACTTGAGAAAGGAATTAAAGCGGATAGACAAAAGCTTAATTTCGAGATTTTCGGAAATAAAACCACCGAAACATCAGGTGTAATGGGCTATGGGCCATACGCCAAACGCAAGGAAGCGGAGATTGCACAACGCACGGCAGAATTAGATTCGCTGAAAGCCAACATCAATAAATCGGAAGGTTTTGTAGATAAACGCAAAGAATTTGATGGACTGTTTGCTGAAAAGCTATACACCAAAAAACAGTTAGACAGTTTATCGGATATTGCTGGTTTTGCTGATCGCAACTGGGCATTGGGGCAACTTAAATTCAACGTAGATGGCACCCGGGATAACAATACGGCAATTGCGGTTACTTTTATCGGGCTGCTGTTTATCTTTTTTGAATGTTTGCCTGTATTTGTAAAACTGATGAGTGCCCGCGGACCATATGATTATGCAATAGCGGATGGAGACGAAGTATCCATTTATCATTCGAAAAAGGACAAGGATTTTCATTTTGAGGTGGCCGATAATATTCATGGAACGAGGGTTGATTCTGAATCGTCAAAGAAGAAAGAAATATTAAAAGGAAAAGCATACCGCGACCTCGAAAAATACGATTGGAACGGAGAATAGTATGGAAGATGGCTAATGGAAGAGGTAGCAAATGGTTCATAGTTAGATGGATCATAGATCATGTCCAAAAGTGATACACTATAAACCATTAGGCTATTAACGATGAGCAACCAGACCATTAACCAATAAACTATCAACCACAAAACCTCAGGATTATCAACCAAAAACCCTAAATTCACCCTTTTTACAACTTATTATATGAAGAAAATATTCCTCCTTACCCTTGTCGGGATGGCAAGTTTGCAGCTTAAAGCGCAAAACATTGATAAAATCATCACACGTGAGTACACCGATCACCTGATTAAAACTTTAAGTGCAGATGATATGCAAGGGCGTGAAACCTTTACTCCTGGGATTGATAAAGCCGCTACTTTTATTGAATCAGAATTTAAGAAAATCGGTCTGCAGCCCTTAACAGGTGAAAAAACATTCCGACAAACTTTTAACAAATACCAGGTTGCTAACCAAAGTACCAGTGTTAAAATAGACGGACAGGAAATTGCACTAGAAAATATAATGGTTACCGGTGTTACCACAGAAAGTGTTACGCTTGATAAATCCAACACCACTGTTGCTAAATTAGATCCTGAAAAGCCTTTTGTAGCGCAGTTCAGAACCATGCTGAACACTGATAAAAACCAGATCGTTTTAGTTGATAATAAATTTGCCGATCTTTTTAACCGTTATAAAGATCATTTCAGCAAACCAACTACTGTTGATGAAAAAGATGTAAATGCAACCAACGGTGCTGTACAGGTTTTTGTTTTAGGTAAAGATGCGGCAACGGATTTTTCGGCCACTATTAAAAGCAAAGTAACCAAAATGCCATTGTTTAATGTAGCAGGCGTAATTCCAGGTAAATCAAAAGCGAAAGAAATTGTAATTTTCTCGGGTCATTATGATCACCTGGGTTTCTTAAAACCGGTAGATGGCGATAGTATTGCCAATGGAGCTGATGATGATGCCTCGGGTACAACGGCCATGATTGCCCTGGCCAAATATTATAAAGCACAAAAAAATAACGAACGTACCTTGATCTTTGTTGCTTTTACTGCTGAAGAAATTGGTGGTTTTGGCGCAAGATATTTCTCAGAAAAACTAAATCCTGATGATGTTGTAGCCATGTTCAATATCGAAATGATCGGCAAAGATTCTAAGTTTGGAAAAAACACCGCATTTATTACCGGTTACGAAAGATCTGATTTTGGGAAGATTTTACAGAAAAACTTAGCAGGAACTGAATTTACTTTCCATCCGGATCCCTATCCGGATCAAAACTTATTTTATAGAAGCGATAATGCAACTTTAGCTGCTTTAGGCGTACCGGCACATACCATCAGTACGGATAAAATTGATATTGATAAATTGTACCACAGCGTAAAGGACGAATACAGCTCTTTAGATGTAGAGAATATCCTTTCTACTATTAAAGCAATTGCTAAGAGTGCAACCAGCATTGTAAACGGAACAGATACACCAACCAGGATACCGAAGTTGAAGCAATAACCGAGGTTTAATACAGATCGTCATTTCGACCGAAGTGGAGAAATCTTTTACGCCAGTTAAAAGATCTCTCCATTTCGCTGCGCTTCAGTCGAGATGACGAAACAAAAATGGCCAGTGATTTTTTCACTGGCCATTGCTATTTTATAAACCTTTGTAAGCAGATTACTTACTCAAATACATTGATTTGTCTTTGTAAAGCTTGCGGAAGTAAGGATCTTCTAAATCTTTGATGAAACGGATCGCTTCACCTGTAGATTTCATTTCAGGACCTAATTCTTTAGCTACCTCCGGGAATTTCTCGTAAGAGAAAACCGGTTCTTTAATGGCATAACCTTTAAGTTTACGAACGATAGTAAAATCTTTCAGCTTTGCTACGCCTAACATAATTTTAGCCGCGATATTAATATATGGAACATCGTAAGCTTTTGCGATGAAAGGAACCGTACGCGATGCCCTTGGGTTCGCCTCAATTACATATACTTTCTCATCCTTAATGGCGAACTGAATGTTAAGTAAACCTCGTACATCTAATGCTTTGGCAATTTTGATCGAGTATTCTTCCATTGCTTTAGTTACCGTTTCTGATAAGCTGAATGTAGGTAATACGGCGAACGAATCTCCTGAGTGGATACCTGCAGGCTCGATGTGCTCCATCATACCCACAATGTGTACATCATCACCATCAGAAATTGAATCGGATTCTGCTTCTTCTGCCCTATCTAAAAAGTGATCAATCAATACGCGGTTGCCCGGTAAATCGCCCAATAACTTCACCACTGCTTTTTCAAGGTCTTCATCGTTAATTACGATGCTCATACCCTGGCCACCTAATACATAACTCGGACGGACCAATACCGGATAACCTACCTCATTTGCGACAACAATTGCCTCTTCGGCATTTTCTGCAACACCATATTTTGGATAAGGAATGTTTAATTCTTTCAAAAGATCAGAGAAACGGCCGCGGTCTTCGGCAATATCCATGTTTTCGAAAGATGTTCCGATAATTTTGATACCTTTTTCAGTTAATTTTTCTGCCATTTTCAGCGCGGTCTGACCACCTAGCTGAACAATTACACCTTCAGGTTTTTCCAGCTCGATAATTTCGCGAACATGTTCCCAGAAAACAGGCTCGAAGTATAATTTATCGGCCATGTTAAAGTCAGTAGAAACCGTTTCAGGATTACAGTTAATCATGATGGCTTCAAAACCCGATTCTTTTGCAGCCAATAAACCATGTACACATGAATAATCGAATTCGATACCCTGACCAATACGGTTAGGGCCTGAACCCAAAACAATTACTTTTTTCCTGTCAGAAGGTTTTGATTCATTCTCTTCTTCGAAAGTAGAATAGTAATATGGTGTTTTGGCCGGAAACTCAGCAGCGCAGGTATCAACCATTTTATACACCCTGTTTATACCTAAAGCTTTACGGCGATCGTAAACCTCATCTTCGGTAACATTGCCTAACAACCAGGCAATCTGTATATCAGAGAATCCTTTTTGTTTAAGTGTTACAAAGAAATCCTGAGGGATATTGTTAAGCGAATATCTTTTTAATTCAGTTTCCAAAAGAACAAGATCCTGAATCTGGTTTAAGAACCATTTATCAATTTTGGTTACCTTACGGATAGACTCCAAAGGTACACCCATTGTCATGGCGTCTTTTATTAAGAATAAACGGTTCCATGAAGCGTGCTCCAAACCGTCCATAATCTCTTCAATATTGCGTACCTGTCTGCCATCTGCACCTAAACCAGCGCGGTTGATCTCTAAACTCTGACAAGCTTTTTGTAATGCCTCAATAAAAGTACGGCCAATTGCCATTACCTCACCTACTGATTTCATCTGCAAGCCAAGCTCTTTGTTAGCGCCTTTAAATTTATCGAAGTTCCAACGCGGTACTTTAACAATTACGTAATCTAAAGTAGGTTCGAAATACGCTGAAGTCGTTTTGGTAATTTGATTTTCAATTTCATCCAGGTTGTAACCGATAGCCAGTTTAGCTGCAATTTTCGCAATCGGATAACCGGTTGCCTTACTTGCCAAAGCTGATGAACGCGATACACGTGGGTTAATTTCGATAGCGATAATTTCATCGTTTGCCGGGTTAACCGAAAACTGAACATTACAGCCGCCGGCAAAGTTGCCGATTGCACGCATCATTTTAATCGCCTGGTTACGCATATCCTGGTAACAACGATCAGATAAAGTCATTGCCGGAGCAACAGTGATTGAATCTCCTGTGTGGATACCCATAGGATCGAAGTTTTCGATCGAACAGATAATGATCACGTTATCATTGCTATCTCTTAACAACTCCAACTCGTATTCTTTCCAGCCTAAAACAGCTTTCTCTACCAATACTTCGTGTGTTGGCGAAGCTTCTAAACCACGTTTTAAAGCAGCATCGAATTCCTCTTTTTTGTGCACAAAACCACCACCAGAACCACCTAAAGTGTACGAAGGGCGGATTACCAATGGATAACCGATTTCTTGTGCAGCTTCTTTACCTTCTAAAAATGAGTTGGCAATTTTCGATTCAGCAACACCTACGCCGATATCAACCATTAACTGGCGGAAAGCTTCGCGGTTTTCTGTTTTTTCGATTGCTGCAACATCTACACCAACCACTTTTACACCGTATTTTTCCCAAACACCACGTTCTTCCGCTTCTTTACAGAGGTTTAGCGCGGTTTGGCCTCCCATTGTAGGAAGTACAGCATCAATTCTAGGTAAATCTGCAGAGTCGATATGCTCTTGTAAAATAACCTCTATTGAATCAACGCTTAACGGACGCAGGTAAACATGGTCGCCGATAACCTTATCCGTCATGATGGTAGCCGGATTGGAGTTGATAATAGAAACGGTAATCCCTTCTTCTTTTAAAGAAAGCGCCGCTTGCGAACCTGAGTAATCAAATTCACAGGCTTGGCCAATAATAATTGGTCCAGATCCGATAATCAGTACTGAGCGTATGGAAGTGTCTTTAGGCATGATAAAGCTTAAACAATAATTAAAATTCTAAAGTGTTGAACCCGAAGGTGAAGAAGCAAGAAGGTATTATGCTTGTAAGAAGAAAAATCCCAACTGTTCTGTCGGGATGCAAAGATACATCATTAGATATGATTTTAAGGCGTTTTTTTTAAAATAAAAAAGAGCCCTATTTAAGCGCTCTTTTTAGATTTTTCTTTTGAGAAATGAGCTACTGTTGTAATTTAATTTCGCCTAAATCTGTAGTAGCGCTATCTTTTACGGCAACCTTTTCTATTACTGCATCTTTATACGGCGGATTGGCTTTTACCACAACCGTATAAACACCTTCTTTAAGGTTTGTAAAAGTAAAAACACCTTGATTAATCTGTGCATTTAAGGTGTCTTTCTCTGCTATAAGCGAAACTGTAGAAGCCGAATCACCTGGCGTAATTTTTCCGATGATTCCACCTAATTTAATATGAGTAAAGGCAATTGAGCCTAAAGCAAATACAATAAGAAGAGATAATACAACACACAATTTTTTCATGGGATAATGATTTTTTTGCTTAATGTCTAAAATACATAACAGCGTTTAGTATATATAGTTTTAAATAATGAACACTATTTTTCTGATTGTACTATAAATTATAGAGGTGTGTAAAGTGAAAATATTTATTTTTATTACAAATGTTAATTAGTGTTAAAACAATTTCGCAAAAGTAGTCCTGTTAGTCAGAATTACGTCACGAAGTTGTGATGCTCGAAATATTGGCAATGATGTTGTAATAAGCAGAACATATATGCGTTTTGTATATACTTTAGACAATGATCTAAAGCTTCCTCCGCGGAGTAGTTAACCGCCATGAGGATTTCTTCATAAATAGTTTGTTTGGTTTATTATCCGGTTAGAGGAGCCCTCCTCAACCGGATTTTTTCTTTTAAGGCTTTTTCTTTTACATTTGATCGTATTCAGAAAACGTATCGTGAATAGAAACATAAAAAAGATTGCTATTGTTGGCCCGGAAAGTACGGGAAAATCTACTATATCTCAGCTGCTGGCTAAATACTACAAAGTTTCGTGGGTGCCTGAATATGCCCGCTACTATTGCGAAAATCTGGTTGCAGATTATACGCTACAAGATGAGGTGAATATGTACTACGGCCAGGTAGCTTTAGAAGACGCAGTTTTAGTGATTACCGAAAGTGATTTTATTATTTGTGATACCACTTTTATTACGGTAAAGATATGGAGTGATGAAGTGCTTGGTGAAACACCCCAGGTTGTATTGGATGCATTACCGAAAAAGCCATACGATTTATATCTGTTAATGGATATCGATTTGCCATGGCAGGATGATCCGCTGCGCGATTTTCCGGAGAAACGCGAATATTTTATGCAGGTTTGGCATAAGGAGCTGAAAGCATTGAATGCAAATTATAAAGTAGTTGGCGGTTTGGGTGATGAAAGGCTGGCGAATGCGATTAAAGCCATTGATGATTTTTTGAGCAGGTAGGAGGTTTATCTTTTTTTGGAAATGATTGTCAGTAGCTTTTGGCTGCCGGCAGTTCCGCCATTCGCTTTAATCATCCGATGAAAAATCGGGATTCGTGTTCGCTCCTGTCGGGTTTATTGAACATAGGCTTGTTACCTTCGTACCTAAACACGAAACGTTCCTACGGAACGAAAAAATAAAACATTTTTTTTCTACCTGGAAGTCGTTCCCATGGAACGGGAAAGGTATAATAATCACAGGGCGTTCCATGGGAACGCTTGGCGGGTAGCCAATTTACAATTGGCGTTTTCGTTCCGTAGGAACGTTTGGTGATGATCAGTAAATATTTCTACCGGCCTGGCCACCTAAACCCGATTGGAACGGATGCCGATTTCCTTCAAATTGGCAGGAGGGAAAGCGGGACTGTAAATCCTATACGCGCAGGACCGCCCATTTTCTAAAATAAAAACCAATAACTTTATAAGTAATGGAATTAACCGTAGATTTTAATCAATTGGAATTGAAATTTGCTAGAATCGTACGAATTCCCAAATATTTTCTACATTTGCAGCATCATTAGGGGTGCCTTGTTTATATAACACAAAAACAGGCTGAGATCATACCCATTTTATAGGTTAAAGGTAAAAGGCTAAAGGCGGAGGGTAAAAACCCTATGCCCTAAACCCTAAACCTCATGCCTTATAAATGCACCTGATCCGGGTAATGCCGGCGTAGGGATTGGAGTTATGGAAGTTTAACTGAAAATCGGCAATGCCCCTTTTCCGATGGGTTTAACTAAAAACAATAAGATTGAAAAATTTACTTTTTGCAGCACTTGTTGCAATGTTGCCATTCTTTGTATCGGCACAAATTTCGGTTACTGGTAGAGTAACAGACCAAAATCAGCAGCCGCTTCCAGGTGCTACGGTTAAATTAAGAAACCAAAAAACGGCAGTAGTGAGTGATGCTAATGGAAATTATACTATTACAAACCTCGGCAATGGAAAATACACTATTGTGGTAAGTTATATTGGCTATAAAACAATTGAAAAAGCCGTTGAACTTAATCAGAATACAACGGCTGATTTTAGCCTCTTACCTCAAAATTTCCTGGCTGATGAGGTAATTGTACGTGCAACCCGTGCCACAGATAAATCAGCAACTACTTATAAGAATATCAGCAAGGAAGAAATCCAGCAGAATAATTTCGGACAGGATCTGCCTTTTATCCTCCAGAATACTCCTGGCGTGGTGGTTAATTCTGATGCCGGTGCTGGTGTGGGTTATACCGGAATCCGTATTCGCGGAAGCGATAATAGCAGGATTAACGTTACCGTTAACGGTATTCCCATCAACGATAGCGAAAGCCAGGGAACTTTTTATGTTAATATGCCCGATTTTGCTTCATCAGTTGATAATGTGCAGATTCAGCGTGGCGTAGGTACCTCAACCAATGGTGCGGGCGCATTTGGCGCAAGTTTGAACATCCAAACTACTGCGAGCGAAACAGAACCCTATGCTGAACTGAATAATACTTACGGCAGTTTCAATACCTGGAAAAATACAGTAAAAGTTGGTACGGGTTTAATTAATAATCGTTTTAGTTTCGACGGACGTTTATCAAGAATCAGTTCTGATGGTTATGTGGACCGCGGATCATCTTTACTAAAATCGTATTTTCTATCTGGTGCTTACCATGGAGATAAGGATTTATTGCGTGTAAATGTTTTCTCTGGAAATGAAAAAACCTACCAATCGTGGAATGGCATTCCACAGTCGCGTTTAGAAAATGATGTAGCAGGAATGAACGCTTATATCGATAGAAATGGATTAGGTGCCGAAGATGCGGCAAATCTTTTAAACTCTGGCAGGAGGTATAATAGTTTCCTTTATAACAACCAGACGGATAATTATACACAGAACCACTATCAGCTAATTTATGCCAGACAGATTTCTGATCAGTTTTCTTTTAATGGTGCCCTACATTATACCAAAGGAGAAGGTTATTATGAAGAATACATTGTACAGGATAGTCTGAAACATTATGGCCTGAACCCAGTTGCTGTTGCTGGTGGTACACCTATAGCCAAAACAGATCTAATCCGCCGCCGTTGGTTGGATAACGATTTTTATGGTGTTACTTATGCCTTTAACTACGTACCCCAAAAGAATTTAAACTTTACTTTGGGTGGTGCATACAACGAATATAAGGGCGCACACTTTGGGCAGGTAATCTGGGCACAATATGCTTCAAACGGAAACATTGACAGGCATTATTATGATAATGATGGTTTTAAAACCGATTTTAATATTTATGGCAAAGTAAATTATAGCCCTATTGAAGATTTGAGTTTATTTGCCGATCTGCAATACCGCCGTGTATATTATGATATTGCCGGAACAGAAAATAAGTTGAATACGTTGGCGATTAACCAAACCTTAAATTTCTTTAATCCGAAATTTGGGGCAACCTATTTTATCAATCCGCAGAGCAATGTATATGCTTCGTTCAGTGTGGCGAATAAAGAACCGAACCGCGATGATTATGCGGATGCAACAGTTGGCATTACACCTAAACCGGAGCGCTTGAACGATGTAGAATTGGGATACCGTTTTAAAGATGACAAATTTAATATAGGTGCCAATGCTTATGGCATGTTCTATAAAAACCAATTGGTAGTAACAGGAAAAATAAACGATGTTGGTGCTTATTTTCGTCAAAATGTAGATAGAAGTTATCGTTTGGGGATTGAGGTAGATGGCTCATACACCATTAGCTCTCAATTTGTTTTAAATGCAAATGCCGCGCTGAGCAGGAATAAAATCAAAAACTTTGCAGAGTATTACGATGATTATGATAATGGTGGACAAGTAATTAAAAACTATGAATTAACTGATATCTCCTATTCTCCAGGAGCGGTTCTTTTCGGAGAGCTGGTTTATAAACCGATTAAAGGTTTTGCGGTGGCTTTGCAAAGTAAATATGTGAGCAAACAATATCTGGATAACACGCAGAACAACGATAGGACTATTAATGGTTACTGGGTAAGCAATGCACGGTTGGGTTACGACTTTAAATTTGCAGGAGTTAAAAACGTTAACCTGGGCTTGTTAGTCAATAACATATTAGACAAAAAATACGAAAGCAACGGTTATACTTATGGCTACCAATATGGAGGAAGCAGGATAACCGAAAACTTTTTTTACCCACAGGCCGGAACCAACTTTTTACTAAGTTTGAATGTGAAATTTTAATCTGTCATTCAGAGTTGACAACTTTTAGGCAAATCGCTTATTAAAGTTGTCAACTCGAATCATTAATCGTTGGCTCACTAAACAAGATCCCATTCAGATGGTCTTTGCGTCATATAGTATGAAACTGAAAAAAGGTTAGAGCTAAAATAGGATCATCATTGCAGAATATACTGGCAATGGCGATTTTGTTTATATTGCCCTCCTGATCTTAAAATCAAATCATCTTAAAAATCCTGTCCACCCAGTATGAAATACATCGAAAAGCTTCATTACATTACTAACGATATCCCGCATTTAAGCCATATTGAACAGGTGCAACAAGCCTGTGAGGCGGGTGCAAAATGGATCCAGTACCGTTGTCTGAGTAAGAGTGATGAAGAACTCTTACAGGATATTAATGCGATAGCCGAAATCTGTGATGACTGGGGCACCACCTTAATTGTTACCGATCATGTTCATTTAAATGGAAAGGCGGATATCCAGGGGTTTCATATCGAAGATATGGATGCCGATTTTGTCAAACTGCGCAAACTGGTTGGAAATGATATTACCCTTGGAGGATCGGCGAATACTGTAGACAATTTAATCAGGCTTGCAAAAGAAGGTGCCGATTATGCTGGTTATGGTCCATTTGCAATAACAGAAACCAAACCCAACAATTATAACCTCCAGGGCATTGAAGGCTATCAACAAATGGTAAAAGAATTGAAAGCTCAGGCCATCAGTATTCCGGTGTTGGCTGTAGGCGGGATAAAAACATACGATGTAGAAGCTTTAATGCAAACCGGTATTTATGGTATAGCCGTTTCCGGAGCCATTAATTTTGCTGACGATTTTATTGAAACTTATCAGGATTTTTACACAGTTGTTAAAGAAAGCGCTGTTAATTAACATTTTATAATTTGAAGCCCTTTAGATAATATTTAGCTTTGGTTAAAACCGAATAAAATATGTCTGAAAATGCTCTTCAAAATAATACGGCCTGGAATAGTTATAAAAAAATCTCTTTCAGATTCTTTTTTCTCCTCTTGTCTCTTTTCATCATCCTGTACAACAATGGCACTTTTCCATTTTTCTATTATGTAATGCAGTATGCAGACATGGTGTTACAAAGTTTAATCCCATGGTTATCTGAACATATTTTTCAAAACGATTTAAAAATTCATATAAGCGGAAGTGGCGATACTTCCTATAAATGGGCGTTGCTACTCTTTATATTTTCGATATCGGTAATTGGTAGCATCATCTGGTCGGTTTTAGACCGAAAACGCAAGAGCTACAATGCTGCCTATTATTGGCTCATCGTGCTCGTACGTTTTTACCTGGCGTTTACTCTGGTAATGTATGGGGCTATAAAAGTGATCAAGCTCCAGTTTTACGATTCATCTTTAGACAGGTTGCTAACCCCTTTTGGTGATGCCTCGCCAATGGGCCTCGCCTGGAGATTCCTCGGGTTTTCTAAGGGTTACAATATTTTTATGGGGGTTATCGAAATCTCCGCAATTTTATTATTGTTTCGTAGAACAGTAATTGTTGGCGCATTTCTGGCTCTGGCTGCAACTGCACACGTAATGTCAATGAACTATTTTTTTGATGTTCCGGTAAAGATACTGTCTACAGCACTGGTGGTGATGTGCCTGTTTATTCTGGCCCCACATTTTTTTAAGTTATACCGGTTCTTTGTGAGGTATGAAAGCCAGCAGCTCGAAAAAATGTATCGTCCAAAGTATAAAAAAAGATGGCATTTTATTTTGATATATGTATGTAAATATCTGTATATAGCTGCTTCTATACTTTTCTTATTCCCATCTTTAATTGAGCGATATAAAACTTATGGCGATGGTGCACCCAAGCCATTTATGTATGGCATTTATAATGTTGAAAGCATGAAGGTTAAAGGTAAAGCTTTAGCGCCTTTAACTACGGATAGTACGCGATGGAGACAGATGATAATTAATTATTCAGGGTATGCAAGGATAAAGAAGATGAACGATAGTTCCGCTAATTTCACTACTGTTTTTGATCAGAAGAAAAAAGAATTGGTACTTAAATCAACTGATAAAGACTCCACTAA
Organism: Pedobacter sp. MR2016-19; assembly: GCF_014947265.1. Lineage (NCBI taxonomy): Bacteria > Pseudomonadati > Bacteroidota > Sphingobacteriia > Sphingobacteriales > Sphingobacteriaceae > Pedobacter > Pedobacter sp. MR2016-19. Next base: position 163,944 of record NZ_JADCNK010000001.1, on the reverse strand, counting down.
ATATGTTTTAAACTATAATATTATTGGAAAAGACAGACTGATGCTTTCGGGCCTGACAGAGCAAGATTCCATATCGGTAAGTTTTAAGCGAAAAGACCTTAAAGATTTTAAGCTCCTTAACAGGGATTTCCATTGGGTGAGTGAATATCCATATAATCGTTAATCATTTTACGTCCGGCTGATTCTTCCTATACCGTACTTAAAGTGAAATTTATATATTCGCAGTATGTCTTCACACCATATTGTAAAAGAAAAACAAGAACCAGCTTTATATATTGATGAGCTTGGGAATTTTAACGAAGAGCTTTTGGGCCAACTGCTTGAATGGAGCCCTACCCTTTTGGTTAACGGAGAAAATTACGATAAGATTTTTTCTTTAGGTTTAAAGGTAGATGTGCTGGTAAACGGGAACGGGCAGGAAGCGCAGGAAGATACAAAAGTTGTTCAGGGACCTGTTGATGCTTTAATGGTAGCCGTTAATTATCTATACGAAGAGAAATACCCTGCGGTAAATGTAATTACTAAGAAATTCGATCTTGAGAAATTTGCAGGATTTGAAGACAAAATTAATCTGGTAGTATTTACCGAAAGAGCAAAGCACTATCCTATAAAATCGGGATTCTCTGTTTGGAAACCTGCGGGAAGTGAGTTTCTGATCCATGGTAACCGATATATGGAAGTAACCAACCTCGCACAGAATGAAGAAGAAATTTTTACTGTAGTTAAAGATGGCTTTGTAGAATTTACCTTTTCAGGACAACCAATTTTTATTAGCGAACCTATATGATTACCCTTAGAAAAGCAAAAGAAGATGATATAGAAATCATCATGGACATTGCTGCGGCAACCTGGCCATCAACCTACCTTGATATTATCGGGCAGGCGCAGATTGATTATATGTTGGATAAAATGTATAACAAAGGCGAGCTATTGAAACAATTTATGGAAGGGCATATTTTCCTCATTGCGGAGGAAGGCGAAAATCAGTTCGGGTTTGCAGGATATTCTATTATTGGGCATGATGCGCGTATTTACAAACTGCACAAGCTTTATGTGCTGCCATCTGCACATGGTAAGGGCGTTGGGAAAATCTTAATTAATGAGGTTTTTAACCAGGTAAAAGATGCAGGAGGAAGCGCCCTGCAATTGAATGTGAACAAACATAATAAAGCCAAAGACTTTTATCTGAAAGGAGGTTTCACCATTAAAGAATCGGTAAAACTTGATATAGGTGAGGGCTACATTATGGACGATTATATCATGGAATATAAGTTTTAAATCTTCTCAAATTATCGTCATTTCGACTGAAGCGCAGTCCCGAAGCTTCGGGAGAGAAATCTTTTACCATAGTCCAAAGATTTTGCTTCGCAGAGCCTTCGGGTTCTCCACTACGGTCGAAATGACGGTAAAATCATCCCTAATTCTTCATCCTTCCTTGTTCTGCCTCGGTACCTGTTGAGCGGCGACGAGCTGGTTTGATTTCATTCTTACCAAAACGATAGGTAAAACTGATCTTGCCAATTTGAGTTTCATTTTTCTGATGTACGGAGTAAGTTAAACCCGGATAGGCACTTGATAAATTGTTTTCAGACATATTAAATACATCTGATAAGGCCAGCTTCAAACTTGCTTTTTTGTTGAATAGCGATTTGCTTAAACCTGCATCAATATAGTAACGGGCTTTTAAACTTAGCGTTCCATAATCCAGCGGTGATTCGTAGCTGCCATTTATTTCTGCTGTAAAACCATCCATAATAGTAAAGGTTTGCTGCGATTTAAACTGGAATGACGTTTTTCCGGTTTTTAAAGCACTCCCGGCTAGATCTGGTGCTTCGAAACTCAGGTAAAAAACATTTAAGTTATTATTGGTCTGCCACCATTTCGTAAGCTGAACAGGTACATTCAAATTAGCGTTGTAGCTGATGTTGGTCGCAATATTTGCATTGGTTTGATACAATGATTTATTTGCCGCATCTGGTAAAATTACCTCAGCAATTACATCATTAATCCTACTATAGCCTATCGAGAGCATATATTTTTGTAACAGGGTATAACTGAGCTCAAAATTATGTGTATACTGTGGGTTTAAAAATGGATTCCCTTTGCTATAGGTAAATTCGTCTAAGTAATAAATAAAGGGATTTAAGGCATCATAACTCGGGCGGTCTATCCTTCTGCTATAAGAAAACCCTAACTGGTTGTTTTTAGAAAGCGTTTGCTGAACAAATAACGTTGGAAAGAAATCCCAGTAATTTCGTTCTACAACTGTATTTGTCGTAATTAAATTTCCTTTCGAATTGGTTTGCTCAACCCTTAGACCAATCTGTACGCTGGTGTTTTTAAACTGTTTGTTTAGATTGGTATAGGCCGCATTTACATTTTCATCATATATAAATTGATTGCTTCTTTTTACATCGTTCCGCCAGGCATTACTTACTAACACTTCTGCCTGTAAGTCATTATCGGTTTTAACCCAGCTGCTTTTAACCCCGGCTTCAAGTTTAACCGTTTTGTTTAGCGAAACATTATAATCGATTTTAAATGCCTTGATATCAATAATAGAAGGGGTGTTGTTTCTGGTATATATGATCGGGCGAATGCTGTTTCCATTTTGAAACCGATAATCGTTTTCATAATCAGAACCATCGTTTCCTTTGTATTTGGAATAATCTACATCTGCCGAGATTTCTGAACCCGTGGTATCCAGAACAGATTTATAATTTAAGTTATAAGAAACATTATTGTATTTGTTTGTCTGCAATGATTTGGTTATCAGGCTGGAGTCTGCTTTTTGAAAAGATGTGCCAATTAAAGTATTGTTTGCGGAAGCTTCGGTACCATGGTTAAAATAACCATTTACCAATATACCAATGGTGTTTTTCTTATCAATAAAATAATCTAATCCTGCTTTAAGGTTATTGTTATATTGTTTTCTTTTGCTCTCACCTACTTGCATAAAGTAAATATCGGGCGTGCCGTTCGAAATCCGGTCAATAGCGATCAGGTTATCGCGCTCAAACTTACCATAGTTGTAGTTGCCAAAAAGATTAAGTTTCTGTGTACGGTGGTTCAGGTTTAAACCTGCATTTGCCCTTAGGTTTTTGCCATATCCTAAAGATCCGTTTATGCTGCCGTTTGTTCCGCCATTTTTATTTTTCTTTGTTTTGATGTTTATAATTCCTGAGTTTCCTGAGGCATCGTATTTGGAAGATGGATTAGTAATTAACTCAATGCTTTCTATGTCAGAACTCTGCATATTCCGTAGCAGGTTGGCCACATCGGCACTACTCATGTAAGTTTGTTTGCCATCCAATTGAATTAATACCCCCTGTTTTCCCATCATCGAAATCTTATCGTTTTGATCTACCGATACGCCCGGTGCTTTTTGTAAAACTTCCAGCGCGGTTGAACCTGTCATAATCGCACTATTGGAAACGTTCATCACGACCTTATCCATTTTCCTTTCAATTAATGGCTTGGTTATCGCGATATTCACTTCTTTTAAGTTTTGAGTGCTTGCAATAAGCTGTGCCGTTCCGAAATCTGCTTTTTGATTATCTTCTGTTAAAACAATGGTTTTACTTTTAAGCGTTTTATAACCCATGTTACTGGCTTTATAATAATAACTTCCCTTGCCCGAAACATTGAAATTAAATGTTCCGCTTGGATCGGTAAATGCTGTTTTAACCACGCTGGAATCGGATGCTTTAAAGAGTACGACGGTAACGTAATCTGCAGGTTTTTTGGTCTCATCTAAAATTACTCCACTGATGTTCGGTTTAGGATTTGTTTGCGCAAAACCTATTGTAACAATAAAAAGAAGCGTAAGAGTACATGCTATTTTGTATAGTGTTTTCATGTTTAGGTATTTATTCTTTAAAAAATGGGGCAAAAAAATTCCTATACCGCATCTGCATGCGCTTCAGTTTAATTACCTGCTTATTTTAAAGTTTAGCTGGAAACGAAAGGTTCCAATTGCTTAGTTACAGATAAGACGACCGTTTTTTAAAAAGGTTACAAGGATTTTAAAAAAGTCCGAAGTCAGGAATAAATTACCGTGTAACTCCAATATGGTCTTCATGCTGAGGATTAATTTATTGTATAAATCAATATAAATGACATGATTTTAAGGAAGTGAATTGGAGTATCATTTCGCTGCGCTTCAGTCGAAATGACGGCCGGTTTTTTGGCGCCTTATGAAATTACCGATCTCACAAATGAACCAAACTAAAAAAGCCACAGATAAACAAGCTTTCGCCTGCATACCTATGGCCTTAAATTCTCAAGTAAAAAAAAACTTTTATTTTACCCCAAGTACATCAACACCTTGTTCAAAAACAACATCAACAGGGATATTCTTTTTAGTTAACCGTTCCAAATCTGTTTGAAGTTCTGTATGGATGACTGCTTTTTCTTTTTGTGCTTTTTCTACTGCAGCTTTATCGCCATTACCTTGAAGCGTAAGAATAAATGCACTTAAATCATTCATAGCCGTAGCAAATTTTTCGAAGTTTACTTTGTAAGTGCCTTTAGCCGTACGCTCAAAAGCTCCTTTTTCCTGAAAATAATTAAAGCACTGCATGTTCGCTTTTCCGTGTGCTTCAGAAACACCAAAGCGAACTGAGCGTAAAATACCAGCCATAAATGTGGTGTAATAATTTTTTATATCACCTTTTAATTCGCCTTTTTTAAGTAAGCCTGTTACCATATATAAACCTAAAATATCTGCTTTGCCTTCTTCCAGCCAGCTATATTGTTCTTTTAATGCTGCACGAACAAAACCTTTTCCGGTAATGGTTTTTTTAATTCCTAAACCATGCGCTACTTCGTGAAACATTACGTTTGCAAAAAAAGCATCAAACTTAATGTATTGTTGCTGGTCGGCTTCTATTAATTCTTTTGAAATCGGTACCAGGATTTTATCAAATTTTGCTTGCATTGCATTTTTCAGCTGCGAACGGCGCGTGCCTTTTTCCTGTTGAATTTTTTCGTCGTTTGGAAGATTAACAGCAATGGTTTTCGATCCGGCATTACAATCGCCGGCATAATATACCACATCATAAGCATTTAACTCCGAGTCAGTTCCTGGTGTTTCGGTTTTATATTTTGCTGCTACAGGCAGGTTATTCTGTAACTCCGGGAGCATTTTTACATACTTCGCAAGGCGTTTACTCCACTCTTTATCTTTGATTAGAACATAAGCTTCGTAACTGGTACGTGCATTAAAGAGTTTATCTTCGTAATTTTCAATCGGGCCGATAATGATATCCAGACCGTTGTTTTTCATATCCAGCCAGGCATAATCACTTGCAGTAAAATTATCTGTTACCAAAGCGTCGGCCCTTAAGTTTAAATACTTTTTTAAGCCGGTATCCTCAGCAATCAGAGCGGCCTGTTTTAATAAAGAACTTGCTTTTTGTAATTCTGAGGCATATAATACATGATAGGGTACCGTTGATAATTTGCCGGTGCTGTCTTTTTGAATGACAGAATATGCGCCGAATTTATCCGCAAGGTCCGATTTCTCTATGGCTTCTTTTGTAGTTCCATATGGATAAAAGAATGCCCCTTCCGGTTTGGGGCCAACACCTACCACAAAAGGTTTATCGTTATTTAATCTATCCCACGGACCATAATTGATATTAACAAAATCGCGTGTTTTTTCATCTTTAATAGTGGCCAGCAAGCTATCTCTTTGTGGGTAGGCTTGTTTCCAATATAGCTGATCCATAATTTCTGCTGCCTGAATTAACAAAGGCAAAATTTTACGGTCGTTAACACTTAAATCGTTAATATTAGTAGTTAATTTTACCCTTTCGTAAATGGGTAAACGTTGAGCAACATAATTGGTAAGACTATCTTTTTGTACCACCACAGCCTTTTCATTATTAGATTTATTATTACCAGTACAGGACGATAAGGCGCCAACTGAAATAGCTACTGCTGATAAAAACAGTGTTGATTTGTGTAAATTCTTCATATTAAAGTATATGGCTGCTAAATTAGTAAATTTTGAAAGCTTTGTATAAAGTTTGATGTATTGGAGGAAGTTTAACATAACTTTGTAACTTCGATTAGCTAACCGTTCAAGCCATGTTATTTTCCAAGTCATCAAAATCATTATCTATTTCCGCTTTTTCTCTGCTACTCATTTTATCTGCCTGCGGAAGCAGCAAATACGCTGCAACAGAAAAAATCTATAAGGAAAAGGCGAAAGATTTTTCGAAAATAATAAACAGTACGCCGCCTGTTGGTCAACTTTACGATTCTTTAGAAGCATCAAATCAGGAATGGATTGGTTCTGTAAATTTTGGGATACGTAAGCCAAATTTTGTGGTGATTCATCATACCGCTCAGGATAGTTTGGCACAAACTGTTAAAACGTTTTTTTCCACTAAAGCAGGTACCAGCGCACATTACGTAATTAGTCGTGATGGTAAAGTAGTGCATATGGTTAATGATTATTTACGTGCAAACCATGCTGGCGTGAGTAAATGGGGAAAAGATACCGACCTGAATTCTTCATCAATTGGTATTGAGCTGGATAATAATGGCTTAACAGATCCCTGGCCCGATGCTCAGATCAATAGCTTGTTAAAGTTGTTGGCGACTTTAAAGAAAACATACGGGATCCCTACTGCAAATTTTATTGGCCATGCTGATATTGCACCTAAACGTAAAAACGATCCAAAAAACTTCCCCTGGAAAAAACTGGCCGATAAAGGTTTTGGTTATTGGTATGATGATGTGCTGAAAAACCCACCAGTAGATTTTAATACCGAAATGGCGCTAAAATATATCGGTTATGATACGAGTAACCTGCCTGCTGCAATTACCGCTTTCAAAATCCATTTTATCCAGAGTGATATTACGCCAACTTTAACGCCAGTAGATATATTGGTACTGTATAATGTGTATACGAAGTATTAAAAGATGGAAAATGTAAGAGGGATGATGGAATTATCTGGCACTACAAGTCACCAATGACTAATGGCTAATGATCCAGTGAACTAACAAAAAAAGCACAGACAAATCACATTAATCTGTGTTCATCTGTGCCTATCTGTGGCCAAAAAAGCAAAAACTAGTTTGGCTTCTTAAATGTATCTTTTAGGGTTACTGTTCTATTGAAAACCAATTTATCTGCAGTAGAATCTTTATCTAAACAGAAATAACCTTTACGGATAAACTGGTAACGGCCATCTAAATCTGCATCAGCTAATGCTGGCTCGATATAAACATTAGGCAATACCGTTAAACTTTCAGGGTTTAAATAATCTTTAAAATCTCCTTCTTCAGCATCTGGTGTTTCTGAGGTAAATAAGCGATCATATAAACGGATTTCAGCAGTTTTGGCATGTGGAGCACTTACCCAATGGATGGTTCCTTTAACATTTACGCCGCTGGTATCGTTTCCGCTTTTCGATTCCGGAAGATAAGTACAACGGATTTCAGTAACGTTTCCGTTTTCATCTTTCACAAAATCTTCGCACTTAATAATATAGGCGAATTTTAAGCGTACCATTGCACCAGGAGCCAGGCGGAACCATTTTTTTGCCGGTACTTCCATAAAATCTTCGCGTTCTATCCAAAGTTCATTGCTGAAAGGGATTACACGTGTGCCACCACCATCTTCAGCCTCCGGATTGTTTTCGCCGATTAAATCTTCAGTTCCTTTTTCGTAATTCGTAATCACCAATTTAATCGGATCTAAAACTGCCATTACCCGGTTAGCCGTTTTATTTAAATCTTCACGGATACAAAATTCCAATAAACTTAGCTCAATTAAGTTTTCACGTTTGGCAATGCCAATACGTTCGCAAAACTCGCGGATGCTCTTTGGTGTAAAGCCTCTTCTACGCAAACCGCTAATGGTAGGCATGCGCGGATCGTCCCATCCATTTACTAAGTTTTCGTTAACCAGTTGAAGAAGCTTGCGTTTACTCATTACCGTGCTGGTAAGATTTAAACGGGCAAATTCATATTGTTTTGAAGGGAAAATATCTAATTGTTCGATAAACCAATCGTACAGTTCACGGTGTGAAACATATTCCAGTGTACAGATAGAGTGCGTGATGTTTTCGATGCTATCACTTTGTCCATGAGCAAAATCGTACATTGGATAAATGCACCATTTGTTGCCTGTACGGTGATGTTCGGCATGTTTGATACGATAGATAATCGGATCGCGCATTAACATATTTGGACTCGCCATATCTATTTTTGCTCTCAAAATATAAGCACCATCAGGAAATTCGCCATTTTTCATTTTCGTAAAAAGGTCTAAATTTTCTTCAATGCTGCGGTTACGATATGGGCTGTCTTGTCCCGGTTCAGTTGGCGTACCTTTTAAGGCTGCAATTTCATCTGCAGCGCTTTCATCAACATAAGCCAAACCTTTTTCGATCAGTTTAACAGCAAAACCATATAACTCATCAAAATAATCTGAGGCATATAATTCATTTTTCCAGTTAAAACCCAACCACCTGATATCTTCCTGCTGACTGTTTACATATTCTGTTTTTTCGGTAACCGGATTGGTATCGTCAAAACGCAGATTGGTATAGCCGCCGTATTTTTGTGTTAGTCCGAAATTTAAGCATATTGCTTTCGCGTGGCCGATGTGTAAATAACCATTAGGTTCAGGCGGGAAACGCGTAACCAAAGTTTCATACTTACCACTATTTAAGTCGTTCTCAACAATTTCTTCAATAAAGTTCAATGACTTTTCTTCACTCATAAAAACCTGTAAATTAGGAATGCAAATGTAAAAAGATTAGTCCAATTCTACTTGTTTTAGTTAATGATTAATTTGAGAGCCAAAATTGATACATTTACATCAACTTAATATGAATGATGAGCAAAGTATTAAATCGGCCTATCCGCGTTTTAGTAGCTAAAGTTGGATTGGATGGCCATGACAGAGGGGCCAAAGTAATCGCAACATCCTTAAGAGATGCCGGCATGGAAGTAATTTATACCGGCCTGCGCCAAACACCAGAAATGGTGGTGAATACAGCGCTTCAGGAGGATGTTGATGCCATCGGGATTTCTATCCTATCGGGAGCACACATGACGGTTTTTCCAAAGATTATTCATTTTATGAAAGAAAAACAATTAGATGATGTGTTGTTAACCGGCGGAGGGATTATCCCTGAGGCAGATCGGTTAAAGCTGGCCGACATGGGTGTTGGAGAGCTATTTCCTCCAGGTACAACAATGGCCAGTATTGTAGAATATATTCAGAATTGGGTTACAGAAAACAGAAATTTTTAAGCTATGGCATACCAGAATTTAATCTCAGAAATAAAAGAAAACATTTTATACGTTACTATCAATCGCGAAAGGGCGTTAAATGCCTTAAATAAAGAAACTTTGGCTGAACTGGCAGATGTAATTGCTTACGCAGGTAAAACCGAACAGATAAGAGGCGTTATTTTAACAGGGGCAGGTGATAAGGCTTTTGTTGCAGGAGCTGATATTAAAGAGTTCTCTGATTATAGCGGTAAACAGGGAGAAGATTTAGCAAAACTTGGTCACGATCAGGTTTTTAATGCCATTGAAAATTCTCCAAAGCCATTTATTGCAGCCATAAATGGATTTGCTTTAGGTGGAGGATTGGAGTTGGCAATGGCATGCCACATGCGCATTGCATCAGATCATGCGAAATTAGGGCTGCCGGAAGTTACTTTAGGGTTGATCCCTGGTTATGGTGGTACCCAGCGCCTCACCCAATTGGTTGGAAAAGGTAAAGCAATAGAAATGATTACGACCGCAAACATGATTACTGCTTCAGTGGCAGAAAAAATAGGTCTTGTAAATTACGTTGTTTCACAGGCTGATCTGATTAGCAAGGCTGAAGAAATACTAAATGCGATTAAGCAACGTGCACCGCTGGCCGTTTCGGCCGCAATAAAAGCTGTTGTCGCAGCTGTGAATAACAACAATGGCTATGCTACCGAAATTGAAGAATTTGGTAAATGTTTTGAAACAGCCGATTTTAAGGAGGGCGTAACGGCGTTTGTTGAAAAGAGAAAAGCAAATTTTTCTGGAAAGTAGTATCGATGTAGTATTAATTTTACTTTTTGCATCACAAAAATGTTGCAAAAGCTTTTCAATGCAAATTTTTTTGAGTAATTTGTTATTTAATTATTAACCCTTGTGTATTTATCGCTGCATATGGGTTTTCATAATAACAACGCTGCTCATGAAAAAGATACTCATTGTTGACGATGAAATTAGCCTAGGCTTATTGCTTTCCAAATTTTTAACTAAAAAAGGATTTCAGGTTTCGAATGTAACAACAGGTAAAAAGGCTTTACAAGCCCTTGAAAAAGAGCATTTCGATTTGGTATTGTGTGATTATCGCTTGGATGATACAGATGGAAAAGAGATTTTAATCCACATTAAGGAGAACTATTCAAACACGGGTGTGATTATTATTACAGGTTACTCGGATATTAAACTTGCAGTAGAATTGATAAAACTTGGGGCTTATGATTATATTGTTAAGCCGCTCTACCCGGATGAAATTTTAAATACCATAAATAAAGCCCTGGAAACCCAGGGAACACTAAAATCACCTAAAAATTTTGAAGGTATTAGTGGCAATGTCATTTCCGATGCGCTAAATTGCCCGGAGTATATAAATGGAGAGAGCAACGCCTCAGCCTTATTGCTGAAACAAATCCAGCTCATCGCGAAAACAGGCTATACCGTTATTTTAACGGGGAAAAGTGGGACAGGGAAAGAATGCGTTGCTAAAACCATTCACTTAAATAGTTCGCGTAGCGAAAAGCCTTTCATCGCTATGGATTGCGGCTCTTTAACCAAAGATTTAGCTGCCAGTGAATTTTTTGGACACGAGAAAGGAGCATTTACCGGAGCAGCTTTTACTAAAATTGGTCACTTTGAGCAAGCTAACGGTGGTACATTATTTCTTGATGAGATCGGTAATTTGTCTTATGAGATCCAGGCAACTTTACTCAGGGCGGTTCAGGAGCGGAAAATAAAGCGCATTGGAAGTACAAAGGAAATTGATCTGGATGTGCGGCTTATTGTAGCTACAAATGAAAATTTAGAGGAAGCGATTTTAAAGGGTGCATTCAGGGAAGATTTATACCACCGCTTTAATGAATTTTCTATACATGTTCCATCATTGAAACACCGGGATAATGATATCCTTATTTTTGCCGGGCACTTTCTGGCCACAGTAAACAAAGAGCTGAATAAGAATATTAAAGGCTTTTCTGATGAAGTGAAGAAATGTTTACTAGCATACAATTGGCCAGGTAATGTACGCGAGCTGAAGAATGTAATCAGGCGAATTGCTTTATTAACTGATGGTGATTGCATAGAAACTCATGTTTTACCGTTGGAGCTTGGAAGGACTGATTATGCAAAAACACCGCACGAAAAAAAAGCGCCTTTTTTGCCGTTAACATTAAATCATGATCAAGCCCTTAATTTACGAAATGCTGCCAAAGAAGCAGAATATTCTGCTATTTTAGAAGTGCTAAAAGCGGTTAATTTTAATAAAACCAAAGCGGCAAAAATTTTAAATATCGACAGAAAAACATTATATAATAAAATCAGATTTATTGAGATTGGTGATGGGCAATAAATTTTAAATTAGAAAAACAAAATTAGCCATTTCAGCATTTAAAGATTAATCTTATTGCCTAACAATGTCAGTATTCTCTTATAAACAACGCAATAACATCAACCTGGTTATTATTATTGCGCTTGGGGTGTTAATTGCATATTCCTTGCAAAGTATTTTTAGTGCCATTTTAAGTACTTTGGTGCTTTATACGATAATGAGGCCAGCCTATGTTCATTTGGCAGAAAATAAGGGCTGGAACAAAAGAGTTACGGCCATTTTTCTCATCACCATCTCTATCATACTTATTGTAATGCCTTTTTATGCATTAAGTAGTATGGTTATTAGCAAAATTTCAGAACTGAGAAACAATGAGGTTTTTTTTAAGAATCTACTGGTTAAATTACAACACCTCATTCCGGTTAAAATTAACCAGGATGTTATTCAAGATGGATTAAACCGTTTGGGAAATTGGGCTACTCAGCTTTTTCCGTCTTTAATATCGAGTGCAGTAAATATTATATTAAGCTTGCTTGTGATGTACTTTTTACTCTACTTTATGTTAATAGAGCGAGAAAGATTCGAGTTTTCATTGATCAAATATGCGCCATTCAGGGAGCAGAATGCCCTTCGTTTTGGCGATGAAATGAGAAATACAACTTATGCGAATGTATTGGGGCAAGGTCTGATCTGCCTTGTTCAAGGTTCGCTTTTGAGCCTCTCTTTTTATGTTTTGGGTTATAAAGACCCGGTATTTTGGGGCGTAATTACAACATTTATTTCTTTTGTACCTGTTCTAGGTCCCCCTGTTGTATTTGTTCCTGCTGCGATATTGCAGATTGCAAATGGGAATAATTTTGCTGGATGGGCCATGCTTGTTTTTGGTTTTGTAGTCATTATCAATATCGATAATGTGCTAAGGTTTATTATTGCAAAAAAAGTTGGCAATATTCACCCTATAATTACAGTAATTGGCGTAATTATTGGTATCCCTTTATTCGGAATATTGGGACTTGTATTTGGTCCGCTACTGTTATCTTATTTTATATTGCTTGTCAAGATTTACGAAACCAGTACGCTTGCATCAGAAAGATTGGAAAGAATTAAAACAAATGATGAGCATAGTGAGTTATAATATAGCTTAACAATAAATAATGTAGTAGCTTTATATTGTACATAATTGTTAACCCTTAAATAAATTGATTATGAATGATAACTCAAAAGTTGTAGTTGCGCTTTTAGCAGGATTAGCTGCCGGTGCAGCCTTAGGAATTTTATTCGCACCGGATAAAGGTGATGAAACCCGCGATAAACTAAGCCAATCTTTAAAAGATCTGGGCGATTCTATCAAAGACAAAGCTGCAGACGAGATTAATAATCTGGCTAGCCTGAAAGACAAAGTAGTAAGCTCGATTAAAACCAAATTGAGAAGCGTAGAAGAAGAATACAGCGACGACGTAGAGCACGCTTAATAAATAAATATTGCATAGCTGGGCATTTTTGCCCGGCTAAATCTCATCTGAATTATGCAGGAGAATAAAGATAAAAGTATTGAAGATCTTGTAGACGATGCCAAGGGCTTTTTAGACGCCAGAGTAGAGTACACCAGGCTTTATATTGTAGAAAAAGCATCCAAAATTTTTGCTGATTTGGTAACCAGTACTGCTGTTATTGTTTGCTTTATTTTAGCCTTTTTATTTGGCTCTGTAACTTTGGCCTTGTATTTATCAGACCTTTTAGGTAGTTATGCTGGAGGCTTTGGCTGTGTTTCCTTTTTTTATATTTTACTGGCTATAATTGTTTATTTAACCAAAGACAAATACATTGAAAAAGCAATTATCAATGTAGCGATTAGAAAATACTTTGATAAACTTGCAGATAAGGAGGAAGATGAGAAGCTATAAAGAAATCCGAAACTTAGAAGACCTGCAGGCTAGAAAATTAGAACTTAAGGTTGAGTACACGCTTAAGCAGAATATGCTTAAATCGGATACAAAAACTTTCTTTAAGCAGTTTACGCTTGGTGCATTAATTAAGCGTTATGCCACCCCCAATAATCTATTCAAAGCAGACGAAAAATTAAATATCAGTGGCACGGCAATGTCATTGCTTTTGCCTATGGTGATAAATAAAACCATTTTCAGAGGTGCTGGGTTTTTAACAAAAGCAGCTGTAGGATTGATTTCAGGCAAAGTAGGTAAATCATTGGATGCAGAACATTTGTCAGCCATTTTTAACTCGGTTAAAGGTTGGTTTGGCAAAAAGAAAGAAAAAAAGGACAAGAAGTTTATCGATTATGGCATCCCGCCAGATAGTGAAACGTATTAGTTCAAAGGTTCATTAGCCATTGGTTCATTCGTTTAGCAAAGCGTAAAAATGATATCATAACAAAGCCTCAGGATTCCAAATCCTGAGGCTTTGTTTGTTTATTGGACATGTAACACATAGGCTTGTGAGTCATGCTATTCTACTCCATGACCAATGAACGAATGACCAGTGAACTAATTAATCTACAAATCAGTCTTAATTTTCAATTCTTTCAATTGTTTCTCATCAATTGTACTCGGACTATCAATCATTACATCTCTTCCAGAGTTGTTTTTAGGGAAAGCAATCACATCGCGGATAGAATCCAAACCAGCAAAAATTGAAGTCAGGCGGTCGAAACCAAAAGCGATTCCGCCATGTGGAGGTGCACCAAATTCGAAAGCATCCATTAAGAAACCAAATTGTTTTTGTGCTTCTTCTGCACTGAAGCCTAAATGTTTAAACATTAAAGCCTGCAATGTCCTATCGTGAATACGGATCGATCCGCCACCAACTTCAGTGCCATTAATTACCATATCATAAGCATTGGCCCGTACGTTTTTAGGATCGGTATCTAATAAGGCAATATCTTCAGGTTTTGGCGAAGTGAACGGGTGGTGCATAGCATGGTAACGCTCTGTTTCTTCATCCCATTCTAAAAGTGGGAAATCTAATACCCAAAGGGCAGAAAATGTATTTTTATCGCGTAAACCTAAACGGTTACCCATTTCTAAACGAAGCTCGTTTAACTGTTTACGCACTTTATCGGTAGAGCCTGCTAAGATCAGTAATAAATCGCCTTTTTCTGTGCCAAAAGCTTCGCTCCATTGTTTAAGATCTTCTTCGTTAAAGAATTTATCTACCGATGATTTAATGGCTCCGTCTTCGTTGTGACGGGCATAAATTAAACCTGTAGCACCAATCTGAGGGCGTTTAATAAAATCGGTTAATTCATCTAATTGTTTACGGGTATAGCTTGCCGCGCCTTTTGTATTGATCCCCACTACCAGTTCGGCATTATCGAAAACGGGAAATCCTTTTCCTTTAACCAGATCATTAAGTTCTACAAACTGCATGGCAAAACGGGTATCAGGCTTATCAGAGCCATATAAACGCATTGCATCTGCATATTGCATACGTGGTACTTCTGGTAAGTCATAATTACGCACTTCTTTAAACAAAGTACGGATCAGGCCTTCAAAAGTGTTTAATATATCTTCTTGTTCGATGAAAGACATTTCACAATCAATCTGTGTAAACTCAGGCTGACGGTCGGCCCTTAAATCTTCATCTCTGAAACATTTTACAATCTGGAAGTAACGGTCAAAACCCGAAACCATCAACAATTGTTTAAAGGTTTGCGGCGATTGAGGTAAAGCATAAAACTCACCTTCATTCATGCGGCTAGGTACCACGAAATCCCTGGCACCTTCTGGTGTTGATTTAATTAAAACAGGGGTTTCTACCTCAATAAAATCTAAAGCATCTAAATAACGGCGAACCGATTGTGCCATTTTATGACGTAAAACCAGGTTATTACGAACCGGATTACGACGTAAATCCAGATAACGGTATTTCATGCGCAACTCATCGCCTCCATCGGTTTCATCATCGATCATAAACGGAGGTAATTTTGCTGCATTTAAAATCTCTAACGCAGAAATTTTTATCTCCACATCACCAGTTGCCATTTTAGGGTTCTTGTTGCTTCTTTCTACAACCGTACCAATTGCTTTGATTACAAACTCCCGGCCCAATGTACGTGCAGTTTCGCAAAGCGCTTTATTATCGTCCATGTTAAAAACCAACTGGGTAATACCATAACGATCGCGGATGTCGATAAAAGTCATACCGCCCAAATCTCTTGATTTTTGTACCCAACCACATAACGTAACACTTTCGCCTAAGTTATTTAGGTTTAATGCACCACAAGTTACTGTTCTTAACATATATATAATCTAAATTGAGCGGCAAAAATACCGATTTTGTTTTAAAGTTTAGGATAGAAGATTTAAGGAAATTTTGTGCTAATGATTTTATTATTTTTTTGACCACAAAGACGCAAAGATCACAAAGAGACAGGTAAGTTAACAAACCTGCTAATGCTTAAAAAATACTATCCTTGAATAAACTATGCTTTTGACTTCAATCTACTCAACGTTTCCTGAGAAATATTCAGATAAGAGGCAACCATTTTGTTTGGCATACGCATCACCACACCTGGGTTTTGGGCGAGCAGCTGGCGGTAACGTTCAGTGGCATCGAGCGTAATAAACGACATTAAGCGGTTGGTGTTGGTTACATACGCATATTCAAGGTAATGGCGGTAGAGTTTTTCCCATTCGGGGATGATTTTAAGCAAGTGGTAAAATCGTTTTGCCAGATGTAATACAGTTCAGTGTTTTCTATGGCCTGCACAAACTCCTTGGAACTTTGGCTGGTAATAAAACTGACCAAAGCCGTAGCAAACTGGTTTTCGAAAGCAAAATGCCTGGTGGCTTCGGTACCTCCTTCGGTTAGGAAAAAAATGCGCAAACAGCCTTTACCAACAAAATAAATCCGTTGGCTTGTTTCGCCAGGACTAATCAGGATTTCGTTTTTCTTTACCTGCATGGTTTTGAAAAAGGAGAATACAATCTCCAAATTTTCATCGCTGATGATAATTTTGCCTCTGATATAAGCGGAAAGCTGTTTATGCATTTAATTTAGGCTTAATCAAATGTAACATGTTTAGCTTTTAGAAGCGATCTTTTCGGCCAGTTTCCGCGCATTGGGAATAATGATAAAGGCCGCAAAATAGGCTACAGGTAGCATAATACTCCATGCTTTTAAGAATTTGATAAACCAGTCTTCGCCAAAACCATAATTGCGCATTAACCCTACAAATGCCATAATTAAGGTCATCGGAATCACCACGAAAAGCGTGTTGATGTATTTGAAATGTTCTTTTTTCATTTTTGATTTGTTTAATTTTATAATGTTGCAAAGGTGCAGCGATTAAAAATCTTAAACTTTGATGTAGGTCAAAAAAGGAGATAATGTTAGATCTGTGACCTGATGAAATACTTTGAATGTTAGTCTGCCTGCCGAAATGTTGCATTTTCAGGATAACAATTCTATATTTATGGTGCTCGCTATTTATTTGTTTTAATATTTCTCCTCCAGCACAATTTCAAGAGCGATTACCTTCCATTCGCCTTTAATGTTTTTCCAGTGGTATATTTCTTCTGTCTGGATGGTCTGCTTTTTAGAAAAAACAAGCATTTTAGGTTTTAAAAGAACAGATTTACGGGCAATTTTTTCGGTAAAAACTTCATCTTCCATAGATGATTTTATCCGGTAATAACTGGAATGGATTTCTTTAATTCCACTAAAATATTTTTTTAAATCGATGGTAAAATCGCGTTTGTTTATGGTTGGTTTTTCAAAAGGAGTGAAGCTTAAGCCATCATCAAACATCTCGGTATAAGCCGTAACATCTTTGCTTTCTAGCGCCTGATTTTCTTTTTGGTGTAGCTCGTTAATTGCTGAAAGGATTAAATCGGTTTCCATAAGATAAATTTAGAACCTGTTTAAAAATAAATGATAAATAAGATTTTTGCTTGTTGAAAAGTTAATAAAATGGTCATCACTTATCGGCCAAATACATACTAATTGTGAGTCACTACAAACTCAATTTAGTATAAAAACTTATCCGACAAATTTAAGCAATAACCGAGGGGCAATTTATAAAAAAGACCTTACAACTAGATGAACGGAAGCAAAAACATAATTTACGGTTTATTTGGAATGCTATTTATTATCTGGTTAAAATAGGATTTAAACTGACATACAAAGATAGATGGGATAAAAGATTTTTGCATGGTTCGATAATGATAGAAGGTTATGCAAAAATTACGAATACTGCTTGAATCAAATCACTAAAAAAATAGTTGTTATTAAAATTTAATTATTGTTAATTTGAGGAACCATTCAAATTAAGTAAATTATGCTTTCAAAAATTAAAACCTCAATGGTGGTTTTGGCTATCGCCTTAATCACTGTGCCCTCGGCTTGGGCTGCCTTCCCGGTAAACACAACAAAAACAGTAAAAACTCAATCTGGGGTTGTATCTCAAAAGTTGACTGACACTGAAACTGGCATTTCCAGTGAAGTTAAATCCAACGAAAAGAAAGCAGCTAAAGTTGCAAAGAAAGAAATTAAACAAAGCTTTTGGAAAAAACTTCGTAATGGAGGTAAAAGCCAACTTATTGCTTTGTTATTAGTAATTCTTGTTGGTGCGCTTGGTATCCACCGTTTTTACTTAGGATA
The DNA here is from genome assembly GCF_014947265.1 of Pedobacter sp. MR2016-19. Lineage (NCBI taxonomy): Bacteria > Pseudomonadati > Bacteroidota > Sphingobacteriia > Sphingobacteriales > Sphingobacteriaceae > Pedobacter > Pedobacter sp. MR2016-19. Next base: position 145,724 of record NZ_JADCNK010000001.1, on the reverse strand, counting down.
CACATGGCAGGGTATTGTTCAATTACTAACCTTAGGTGGTTGCGGTATTTGGGCGCTAATAGACCTTGTCAGAATTGCCACAGGTAATTTAGAGCCAAAAGATGGGCCTTATGACGAAACTTTATAAGTTTTTCGATAGTTCATTATTTATAACAACCAAAGCAATTGTTTTGGTTGTTATTCCTTTAATTTTATTTTTACTACCCAGGAGTTTTTTTGATAAAGGACAAAGTTTATGTTTATTTACACTACTAACCGGAGAGAATTGTTTTGGTTGTGGAATGACGCGAGCTTGTATGCATATTATACATCTAGATTTTTTAGGTGCTGCAAATTTTAATAAAGTTGCCTTTATAGTTTTTCCAATAATTTCCATTTTGTATTTACAGTATTTGTTTGAAACATTTAAGCAAACAAATATTTACAAAATCTTTTTTTACAAAAAAAATGCGTAGAATAATTTTTCTTGTCTTCTTAAGTTTCTATTGTAGTTTTTCATTTGCTCAAAATTTTAATAATGTCAAATATATCGGGGTAATTCGAGTTAATGATATTGGATCTTTTGCATACGAAATTAACATAACTGTAAATGATAATAAAATCACCGGAACAACCATTACCACCACGGGAAATAATAATGAAACAAAAGCAAATTTAAGTGGTGAAGTTTCAAAAAATGGAAGTCTTTTTAAGTTTTCTGAACACAAAATAATTGAAACTGATATAAAGAATAAAAAGACAACATTTTGTTTTGTTAACGCTGTTTTAAACAAAAAGACAAAAGGCAAAATAGATGTGTTGGATGGTAAATTTATTGGCAAAGATGAAAAAGGTGAAGTTTGTGCTACCGGTAAGATTTACTTAGTTCGCAAGAGTGCTATAATGGCTGATTCTGTAAATATGACACAGTTCATAAAAAAGGTTAGCGATACTCTTGAAAACATAAAAAAGAGCCAAAATACAATAACAGAATTGTCTATAACTGAAGTAAATAAAATTATTTGCGTTGGTAAAAAAGTCCGTATCCGCTTTTACGATGGAAATATTGATGATAATGATGAAATTGATATCGTTTATCATGATAAAAGTATTGTAGAAAAATATGTGATTAACCGTACTGGCAGAACTTTCAATTTTACAATCGAAGATGGCAAAGAAAATTTAATTATAGTTAATACGCACAATACAGGTTATTCAGGACTTAATACTGTTAATATTGATGTAGAAATTAGCCCGTATCAAATAAAGACGTACAGGTTTGAAGCATCAGCCAGAAAATCTATTAAAATTAAATTGGTTAATTAATTTCTTTATGCCATTCTTGTAAATTGCTAAATTCTCAGGTATAAATCATATCTGTCAATTTACTTGGATAAAGATTTATATTTTAAAGTATATACCAAATATTGATTCCAGTAACCGTGACTTTTCTTGTAATTTGAAAAAGACCTTATTTTAATCTTTCATTAGAATAAACAGCCTCACTTTGTTCAATTAATAGTTGTTTTCGCATTAGCGAGGAATACCCCATTTGATGGTTGCCTTGGTTAATTTAGAAGTTATATAACTTTTTTTCTACCTTGATGCAACGTTTTAAAATCCCTTATGTCTTATAATCAGAATATTCGAAATTTTGGAAGCCGTATACATCGATAAAAATCTTGAACTCGTAAAAAAATGCATGCAGGGCAGCCGCGCAGCACAGTTTGAATTGTATAAACTGTATGCAAAGGCCATGTATAATGTGGCACTGCGTATTTTAAATTACGAGGAAGAGGCGGAAGACGTTTTACAGGAAGCATTTTTAGATGCGTTTACCAGAATTGTTGATTTTAGGCAGGAAACAACCTTCGGGCTTTGGCTAAAGCAGATCGTGATCAACAAATCTATTAATTACCTGCGTAAGCGCAAGATGGAATTTGTAAGTACAGACGAAATATCGGAGGTACCTGATGAAGATAGTTTTGAAGAAAGTGAAATGCAGTTGCAGGCTGAGGAAATAAGAATAGCCATCACCCAATTGCCAGATGGTTACAGGGTTGTATTGAGTTTATACCTTTTAGAAGGTTATGACCATGAAGAGATTGCACACATTTTAAAAATAAGTGAAAACACCAGCCGTACACAGTACATGCGGGCTAAAAAGAAGTTAAAAAGTATTTTAGAAACGAAAGGGATGAGAGATGAATAATAGATTAGAAACTTTTGTAAAAGAAAACCGTAAAGCTTTCGATATCATGGAGCCATCGGCAGAACTTTGGGCAAAGATTGAACAAGGTTTAGACAATAAGAAGAAAAAAAAACCGGTAAAACTGTATTTATGGATGAATGCAGCAGCAGCTATCGTAGTGGTTTTCGGTTTAGCTTGGTTGTACGTAGGGAAATCACAAAACAAAGATTTAGAAATAGCCGACGTTAGTAGCTCATATGCCAAAAAAGACGTTCATTTTGCTGGTTTAATTACCGAAAAAAGAGACAGTCTGGCTATTTTTGCCTCAGCAAATCCGGAACTTTATAAAAAATTTACGGCTGATTTGAGAAAGCTTGACGAAGATTACGAAAGGTTAAAAGCAGAGCTGCCAACCTCGCCCAATCAAACTTTTGTGGTAAAGGCCATGGTAAAAAACCGTGAAATACAATTGCAATTATTAAAACAACAATTATTGATTATTAACCAGGTTGACGATTACAAAAGAGTTAACCAGATTTAAGCTAAAAGCAGCAAAAACAAAATTATAGTAATAACAGAATCTGTCTTGATACCCGATTCAAATAACTTGATACTAAGAGGGGAACGCTCACTACATCGAAAGCTTATGGCCAGCCGGCAGGTTTTAAGTGCATAGGTGTTTAAACAATTAAAAACATGAAAACAATAAGAATATTTTTAGCCATTATGGCTTTAATTGCCGTAAAAACAAATGCGCAAGAAGGGGTGGTAAATAGTCCATCAGAGAAAGTGATTGTAGAAAATGTAGAAAAATCATCGATGGTAGCGATGGTTAATACTTCAAGGTATAAACAAACGGGGGGCGATGCCGAACGTTCAAAATCTTTTAGCAAGAGTTTTAATGTAGACAATAACGACAAGATTAATTTAAACAATCAATACGGATCGATCACTATTAAAACCTGGGACAAAAAAGAAGTACGTGTTGATGTAGATATTAAAGCTTACAGCAGTTCGGATAATGATGCGCAAAAACTGATTGATGGGATAAGTATTGATGCGACTAAAAACGGTGACGTAGTTACTTTCAGAACGAATATGGGTGATAGAAACGGACGTTATGGCCGTGGGGTGAAAAATGGAGTAACCACCTGGCGGAGGGAAGTAAAAGTAAACTATGTGGTGTATATGCCTGCAGTAAATCCATTAACGGTTTCACAAGAATATGGTAATGTAGAATTGGGTAATTTTGCCGGCCCTACATCTTTAAAAGTAGAATATGGAAACTTGGTGGCTGGCAATTTAAGCAACGTAAATAACTACATCAATGTTCAATATGGTAAATGCGATATCCAGGATATGAATGCTGCAGTGGTAAAACATGAATATAATGGCCCGGTAACCATTGGCGCTGTGGGTACGTTACAGCTTGACGCAGAGTATGTTGCTGTAAATATCAATACGATCAGGAAATCTGCTGATATTAAAGTACAATACGGCAAGGGTTTAACCATTGGCACTATTGGGGGAAACCTTCTTTTAAATGCAGAATATGCCAAAGTAAACATCAACACGGTTAAAGGCAATACGGTTGTTAAACAGTCCTATGGCGATTTAAATATTGCATCAGCGGGTAAAATTGCGGTTAAAGCAGAATATTCGAACGTTACTCTAGGCTCAATTAATGGTGATGCAAATATCAACATGGATTATAACCGTTTAAATGTGAGCGAAATTACCCCAGCCTGTAGAAACTTCACCTTTGGAGGCGAATATGTAAGTGTTGGTTTGGGCTTTGCAGATCGTTATAATGGAAATTTTAATGTTTCCACTTCGTATGCCGGCTTTAAATATGGCTCAAACGTAACATCAAACTTGGTAAGTAAAGATGATGAAACTAAAAAATATTCGGGCAAGATTGGTAGCGGTGGTGCTGCAAACGTATCCATCAAAACTGAATATGGTTCCGTTACCTTTAAATAAGATTTTCTAAACCAAACAAATGTTAAAGTCCTGCCGTATTGGTGGGACTTTTTTTATATTTAGGGCTAATGAAAACCTACTTTGTTCTGCTGTTCTCTGTTTTTTCTTTTACAGCATTGGCGCAAGATGCCCCGGTTAAATGGGCCACGCAGGAAACTTTCTTCGAAGATTTAATTGGTACAGACTTACCCTCATTTAATGGTTTAACCATCAATAAAAAGCCTTTCTCCAATGCCGACTTAAAAAACCAGGTAGTGGTCATTAACTTTTGGTTCGAAAAATGCCCGCCTTGCATAACTGAAATGCCAGAATTAAATAATTTGGTGTCCAAATATGGCAAAAAAGGTGTAAGGTTTATCGGCATTACCCATGATGCCCCTGCCAGTGCCAGGCGATTTCAAAAACGGAACGGTTACAAATACGAAATTGTATCATTGAGTAAAGACGAGATTAGAAAACTAAACATTAACCATGGTTTTCCATCGAATGTATTGGTTGGAAAGGATGGAAAGATTATTTATGCCACAGCCAATATTTCTTTTTCTGACCCACAGTTCAAAGCAAAGTCGATGCTTTTTGAGGAGAAATTAAAAATGGAGTTAAACAATTAGTTGGAATTATGGAAGCTCCCAAATCGCTTAAAGCACATATTCGTTATTTATAGGTTTAACAGGCTCGGGAATTTCGTCTTCTTCGAGCATTTGCAAAAGATTGATCTCTATTGTCCTGGTAATTTGGTTAAGCGGAACACCTGCCGAATTGTTTTCGAAAGGGTTAACCAGGCTCATCCCATTAATCTGCGTGGATACAAATACAAAACCGATTAACCAGCCTAAAAATATGGCTGCAGGCCCTGCATCCTGACTGATTACGAGGGTAAATGTTACCACAAATAACCAGATAAATACTTTAGTAAGGTAGGAATAAGTAGTAGGGAATATGGTGTTTTTAATGCGTTCGCTCATACCCATAGAATCGGAAAATCGTGTAAGCATCTCATTGATCTCAATAAAACGGAAACCATCAATAGCATTTGCTTTCGATAATTTTTGCAAATCTCTCGATTGAATATTTAAAATGGCATTATGTGTATTGTTGTGTTTACCAATTTCTTTTAAATCTGCCTCAGATAGATATTTGGTGTAAATTTCATCTACCGTTCCCCTTAAATTGGCCTTTAAAGCATATAAAAAAGCAATGTGCCTGCAAACCATCCTTTTTACACTTTCATCATCTTCATCGACATAGTTAATCAAAGCCCTGGCAAAGGAGCGGGAATCATTTACCAATGCTCCCCATATTTTACGGGCCTCCCACCACCTATCGTAAGCCTGATTATTGTTAAATCCAATGAAAAAAGCGATAGCTGTACCTAAAACCGTTGGAATAATGGATGGAATGGAGAAATGATGGGCAATTAAATACTCGCGTACAAAGTAAGCCGCAGTACATGAAGCAATCATGATCAGATCAATACGCCACGTATTTCTTAAAATTCTACTTAATCTGATGTTTTGTATTAAAAGCATATAATCTTATGGAAAATAAATTCGTTACGGATGAAAATACAAAACTAAAGCCGAAATGTTTGGTAATGTAACAAATTAAATGACAAATGGTACAGGTTGCCAATTGTCATTCAAATGTTTATCTTGGGAAACCAAATATTCTAAATCACTTATGAGCGACACTTTACCCAGGAACAATATCTTTAAAGTTATCGGTGCATCATCTTTAGGTACTCTGATTGAATGGTATGATTTTTATATTTTTGGTAGCCTTGCGGTTATCATTGGCTATCAGCTGTTTCCGGAAGATGCTGGTGCATCAGCACTAATTAACACCTTGGCTATTTTTGCAGCTGGTTTTATTGTTCGCCCATTTGGCGCATTGGTTTTTGGCAGGCTCGGCGATTTAATCGGCCGGAAATATACTTTTTTGCTCACTTTGGTGCTGATGGGCGGCTCGACATTTTTTATCGGTTTAATTCCCTCTTATAAAAGTATTGGTTATGCTGCGCCCATTTTGGTTTTAATATTAAGGTTAATCCAGGGTTTGGCTTTGGGTGGCGAATATGGTGGCGCGGCAACTTATGTAGCAGAACATGCGCCGAAAAATAAACGCGGGTTTTTTACCAGCTGGATCCAAACTACTGCAACATTGGGTTTGTTTCTTTCGCTGGGGATTATCGTTATTACGAAAAATATTTTAGGCGCAGAAACTTTTGGCGATTGGGGTTGGAGAATTCCTTTTCTATTATCAATTGTACTGGTGGTAGTTTCGATCTACATCCGCATGAAAATGCACGAATCTCCGATGTTTTCTAAATTGAAGGCCGAAGGAAATATCTCAAAAAATCCACTTAAAGAAAGCTTTAACAATAAAGCGAATTTTAAAATGGTGCTCCTGGCACTGTTTGGCGCTACTATGGGGCAAGGAGTAATCTGGTACACTGGTCAATTTTATGCACAATCGTTTTTAGAGAATACCTGTAAGCTGGATTTTAACGATTCGAGGTATATTTTGCTTTGGGGAATCGCTTTTGCCACACCATTTTTTGTGGTATTTGGCGCCTGGAGTGATAAGGTTGGCCGGAAATGGATCATGTTAAGTGGTATGCTTTTAGGTATTCTTTTTTATCGTCCCATCTATCAGCTGTTTTTAGATGATACCGATTATACTAAAATTGAACAGGCTGATATTTTATCTACTAGGCCGGCTCCGGTAACTTCTCTTTTAATTGCGAATTCAACCGATAGTTTACGAACGGTTTCTACTAAAGTAATGCTTAGAAGTGGTGCTTCCTTTAACAGGGTGCAAACCGATACGATTTCTACAACAAAAGGGATTCTTTTAGGCAAAGAAGTAATAAAAGACAAAGTTTTACCTACTCCAGTATTCTGGAAATTTGTTGGCTTAATCTTCTTCCAGATTTTGCTCGTAACCATGGTTTATGGGCCAATTGCTGCTTTCCTGGTAGAGTTATTCCCGACTAAAATCAGGTACACCTCTATGTCGCTGCCTTATCATATCGGTAACGGTGTTTTTGGTGGGTTAGTACCCTTTATTGCAACGCTAATTGCAAGCTTTTCTGGCTCCACACCATTATCAGGCCTTTGGTATCCGATAGGTATAGCGGCATTGAGCCTGGTTATTGGCACCATTTATTTATCGAATAAAAGAGACGAAAATATTAACGACTAGATACGAAGAAGATGAATACGTTAAAGAAATTTTTAGGATTGGTTTGGATGGTTTTAGGGCCATTAACAATGACTTTTTTGTTTATCCAGGCAATTGATAAAGTGGGCTTGACCCATACAGATATCGAGCGTACCAATACCATTCTGCAATGGGCAATTATCCTATTTATTTTCCTCCCAATTAGTTTAGGGTTGATGATATTTGGCTTTTATGCATGGAAAGGTGAGTACGATCGCCTGCCAGAAAGTTCTGAAGAATTATAGTTTTTAAATTGTAATACATTTCGAATTTGTCACGTTGAGCGTTCCGATGAATCGGAACAGGTCGTCGAAATGCTTTGTAAGATATTTAAAACTGGTCCTTCGACAAGCTACCATAGGCAGACTCCAATAGAATGGTAGTCATCTCGACCGGAGCAACGCGCAGTGGAGAGATCTTTGGACTAAGTTATTGAAATCTAATTTAAAAGATTTCTCCACTGCGGTCGAAATGACGATATTTCGAGACCATTCAACTTCTTTATCCATCTGTCCATTCATATTGATTTTTATATAATAAATTATCCCTTCAGGACGACAATTCTATATTTATGAGACAGCCTCATTTAGCCTTCTGGGTTATCAACAAGATTAACCTTTTTTATTTTCAGGCAAGCTGATACCTTGCAATCGTTCCCGACATCGTTTGCAACATTTAATCTGCTGAAAACTTCTTCCGCTTCGATATTAATGTTTAAAATTGTTCATCATATATTTTAAAACACGGCTGCGTTACAAAGTTTATACTTTTACGTGGCCGATTTTAATTTAAGCCTGACCAAATTAATATGAAAGCAATCATCCTATTCTTACTGACAAGCATTTCATCAGCAGTTTATGCCCTGGATGTTAAACCCGATTTTGTGGTCGCTGCCGATGGAAGTGGAAATTTTAAAACTGTGCAGGAGGCGATCCACGCTGTGCCGGATTTCAGGAATAAAACAACCATAATTTTCATTAAAAAAGGTATTTATAAAGAAAAACTGGTATTGGCGGCCTCTAAAAAGAATGTAAAGTTTATTGGTGAGAGCTTAAACGAAACCATTTTAACCTATGATGATTATGCACAGAAGAAAAATATTTTTGGCGAAGAAAAAGGTACTTCGGGTTCATCAAGCTTTTACATTTATGGCGAAGGCTTTTCTGCTGAGAACATCACTTTCGAAAACTCATCTGGTCCGGTGGGGCAGGCAGTGGCCGTTTGGGCCGGCGGCGATAAACTGATTTTCACCAACTGCCGATTTTTGGGTTTCCAGGATACGCTTTATACCTATGGCGGCAATAACCGCCAGTATTATAAAAATTGTTACATCGAAGGTACGGTCGATTTTATTTTCGGGGCTTCGACAGCCTGGTTTGAAAGTTGCACTATTTTCTGCAAAAAGGCGGGTTATATTACAGCTGCTTCAACTGCTGATACCACAAAATATGGTTACGTACTCAACAAATGTAAAATCAAGGGAGATGCCCCTGCCAATAGTTTTTACCTGGGCCGCCCCTGGAGACCTTATGCTAAAGTTGTTTACCTCAATTGCGAACTGCCTGATTTTATCCACCCCGCTGGTTGGAACAACTGGGAGAAAGAAAGTAATGAGAAAACGGCTTATTATGCAGAATATAAAAGCACGGGGAAAGGCAGCGATCCTAAAAACAGAGTAAAATGGGCGCACCAATTAACTGATAATGAGTATAAGGACTACATTTTGGAAAACGTTTTCCATGGATGGAATCCAGAGGTGAAATAAGGAGTGTAACATGTTGGTATACAGGTTTTAAATTTGTTTTTAAAGATGTTTTTTTGCCTCGTTTTCCGGTAACGATTGCATAGATTTCTCTTCTGTTTTAAGTGCAAACAACGTACACTTGTTATTACGATAACCAAGTATAATTTAACAGCGCAAATAATGAAACATATTTCTGGTCGTTTATGCCATATAAAAGTAGCTCTCGCATGCTTAATTTTATTTTCTGCAACTGCTATGGCTCAACAAAAGCAAAGCTTACCCATTATTCAGCAGGTTAAATTTAAAAAAGATACCACGAGCATTGTTAGTTTCGGGGCAAAAGGTGATGGCATTACCTTAAATACCGAAAGCATTAATAAAACCATTGCCAGCGTTAGCCAAAAAGGCGGAGGTGTGGTATTAATTCCCTCAGGTTTGTGGTTAACTGGTCCTATCGAGTTAAAAAGTAATGTTAACCTGCATTTAAAGCGCGATGCCATTCTTCAGTTTACGGCCGATTTTAACCAGTATAAACTCGTTCAGGGAAATTGGGAAGGTCAGCCTGCATGGCGAAACCAGAGCCCGATTTCGGGTATAAACCTCGAAAATATTGCCATTACCGGAAGCGGGATCATTGATGGCAACGGTGGTGCCTGGCGCATGGTTAAAAAAGATAAACTTACCGAAACACAGTGGAAAACCCTGGTTGCCTCTGGTGGTATAGTGAAGGCCGATGGAAAAATGTGGTACCCTTCAGAGAAAACTGTTAAGGGTTCGAATACTAAAAATGCAGGCGTAATTGAAGCTGGAAAAACAGCAGCAGATTATGAAGATATTAAAGATTTTCTCCGTCCGAACTTATTGGTGCTAACAGGTTGTAAAAAAATTCTTTTAGAAGGTGTTACCTTTCAGAATTCGCCAGCTTGGAATTTACACCCTTTGCTTTGCGAGGATTTAACCTTAAGAAATTTACAAGTGAAAAATCCCTGGTTTGCACAGAACGGGGATGGCGTTGATGTAGAATCGTGCAAAAACGTATTGATTGAAGGCAGCACTTTCGATGTGGGAGATGATGGCATCTGCATTAAATCTGGTCGCGATGAAGCTGGCCGTAAACGAGGCGTGCCTACAGAAAATGTAATTGTAAGAAATAATATAGTTTATCATGCGCATGGCGGTTTTGTAATCGGTAGCGAAATGAGCGGTGGTGCAAAAAATATCTGGGTGTACGATTGTTCATTTATCGGTACCGATATTGGTCTGCGTTTTAAAACCACCCGCGGCCGTGGCGGCGTGGTAGAAAATATTTATATCAACAACATCAATATGATCGATATTCCTGGTGAAGCCATTTTGTTCGATATGTATTATGCTGCGGTGGATCCGGTTCCTTTGGCTGGCGAAAAACGTGAAGCCATTAAAACGGTTACTGTTCCTGTTACTGAAGCTACTCCGCAGTTCAGAAACTTTTATATTAAAGATGTAGTAGCCAATGGCGCCGAAAAGGCAATATTTTTCAGGGGATTACCAGAGATGAATATCAAAGATGTGCATCTGGAAAACGTAACTATAAAAGCTAAGAAGGGTATCGAAATTATTGAGGCAACAGGAATTTTCCTGAAAAACGTAAACGTAATTACTGATAATACCAGTCCGGTGGTGATGATCCAGAACGGTTCTAATATCAACATCACCAACCTCAGCTATCCAACGAACAGCAAAGTTTTATTTGATGTTTCGGGCGAAAAATCAAAAGGGGTAAAAATTAGCGGAACGGATGTTTCTAAAGCGAAAACAGCTTCTGTCTTAGGTACTGAGGTAGATAAAAAAGCACTGGAAATTTCAAAATAATAAAAATGAAGAGATCAATTTTATATACAGCGGCTGCCCTCATCGGTTTTTCCATTTTATCACAAAGTGGATTTGCTCAAAAGAAATTATCAGAACAGTTAACCTTAACTGCGATGGAAACACTTTGGCAGGATACTACCGTTTTAAAAGGACCAAAGGGGCCGAGATGGTCCTATGATATGGGGGTGGTTTTGGAAGGCGCAGCAGCAGTTTGGCGCAATACCGGCGATGGGAAATATTTCAAATACATCCAAAGTTCGATGGATGCTTATCTGGATAAAGAAGGCAACATCACTACCTATAAACCAGATGATTTTAATATTGATAACATTAAAAATGGTCGTGCTTTATTGTTATTGTACAAAGTTACCGGACAGCAGAAATACCTGTTAGCAGCAACTAAATTATACGATCAGCTGCAAAAACAGCCACGTACCAAAGAAGGTGGTTTTTGGCATAAGAAAATATATCCAAACCAAATGTGGCTGGATGGTTTATACATGGGTGAGCCATTCTATGCAGAATACGCCAAGCTGATGAAAAAAGATGCTGCTTTCGATGATATTGCCAAACAGTTTATCCTCATGGAAAAAAAAACCCGTGATGCTAAAACAGGTTTGCTTTACCATGGCTATGATGAAAGCAGAACCGAACAATGGGCGGATAAAACAACCGGGCGATCACCAAACTTTTGGGCTAGGGCAATGGGCTGGTACATCATGGCTTTGGTAGATGTGTTGGATAATTTTCCGGCCGATCATCCACAACGAAAAGAATTACTGGCTATTTTAAACCGTACGGCAACAGTGGCGGTAAAATACCAGGATCCGAAATCGGGTGTTTGGTTTGATATTTTGGACATGCCTGCCCGTAAAGGGAATTACCTGGAAAGTTCGGCATCGGGCATGTTTGTATATGGTTTAGCCAAAGGCGTACGTAAGGGCTGGCTGGCACCATCATTTATGGCTGCAGCTAATAAAGGTTATGCAGGCTTGAAGAAAGAATTTATAGAAAAAGCAGGCGATGAAAGGGTAAACCTCACTAAAACCGTTTCCGTATCTGGTTTGGGCGGAAAACCTAAATATCGCGACGGTAGCTTTGATTATTACATCAGTGAAAAAGTAATCACCAACGACCCTAAAGGAATGGGTGCATTTGTGTGTGCCGCTGCCGAAATGGAAGTCGATCAGCTGCCAAAACATGGAAAAGGTTTAACGGTTACGGTTGATAATTTCTTCAACAACGAATATATGAACGGTCCAACCGGAGATAAAATCCCTTTCCATTACCTTTGGGAAGAAGATGATAACAACGGATTCTCTTTATTCGGTAAAGTATTTAATGATGCAGGTGTAAAAACCAGGACGCTTAAAACTGCGCCAACAACTTCAAATTTAAAAGGAACTAACATTTACATTATTGTAGATCCTGATACCGAAAAGGAAACAGCAAACCCGAATTTCATGAATGCTGCCCATGCGAAACAGATCAGTGATTGGGTAAAAGCAGGTGGCGTTTTGGTCCTGCTATTAAACGATGTGGGTAACTGCGAAATTTCGAAATTTAATGTGTTGCCTGAAACCTTTGGGATTCATTTTAATGAAGATAGCCGCAATAAAGTTCAGGGCGCAAATTTTGAACAGGGTGCAATAAAAATCCCGGCAGGGAATTCTATTTTCAAGACGGCCAAAAAGGTATACATCAAAGAAATTTCTACCATTGTAGCGAAAAATCCCGCTGTTTCTGCTTTAACCGATAAAGGAGATGTGATTGTTGCTACTGCAAAATATGGCAGGGGAACTGTTTTCGCAGTGGGCGATCCCTGGTTTTATAATGAATATATCGACGGGAGAAAATTACCTGCTGAATTTGAAAATTTTAAGGCTACGAATGATTTGGTGAACTGGCTGATTAAACAGGTGCCAGGGAAGAAGTAGGTTTTAACCACAGATGAAAAGGATGAACACAGATAAATAATTAGCCAGGGAAGACGCTGGCAGAGCGATGGAAAAAATATCTAATGGTCTGTGTGGACACAGACCACGGAATGGAGACACGAACCATGGCGAATAAAAAAGAAAAGTCTCCGTGTTAATCCGTGCCTCCGTGGCAAACAAAAACCATGGTACATGTAAACAAAAAGAAAATTAGTGGTCTGGACCACGGACAAACAAAATGATGAAAATAAAAATATTGTTCACCCTAGTCTGCAACACTTTATTACTATCGTGTTATGCCCAGCAGCCTACCGATTCTACGGCAGATAAAATGCTTGTTTATCAATTAGGCAATGGTGGCTGGCCAAAGCAACTGGATGATAAAAGTGTGGTTAACTATGGTGCAGCTTTAACCCCTGATTTATTGGCCAAAATAAAAGCCACTAAAGATTTACATGCTACTTTCGATAATAAAGCCACCAGCAGAGAAGTGGTTTACCTGGTAAAAGCCTATAAAAAAACACAGAATAAGGTTTATTTAACGGCAACTGAAAAAGGATTGGATTATATTTTATCTGCTCAATATGCCAATGGTGGCTGGCCTCAATATTATCCTGATAAAGCTTCGTACCGTTCAGAAATTACTTACAACGATGATGCGATGATCAATGTTCTTAACATTTTACAGGATATTGCCATGCAAACGAACGATTTCGAAGTAGTAAATCCGGCTTATATCAAAAAAGCAGAGAAAGCCATTGCAAAAGGCATCAATTGTATTATCAAAACACAGGTAAAACAGAACGGAACGTTAGCCATTTGGGCTGCGCAATATGATAAAGATTCGATGTTGCCTGCAAAAGCCAGGGCATTTGAGCCGGCCTCGTTAAGCACAAGTGAATCGATGGGTATTGTGCGTTTCCTCATGAGGCTTAAAAACCCATCACCAGAAGTGAAAAATGCAATTTCAGCAGCAGTGAAATGGTTTGATACTTATAAAATAGTTGGCTACCGGTTCGATCGGAATAAAAATATTTCAGCTTTGGTTGCGGATCATACAGCTAACACCTGGGCGCGTTTTTACGACCTTGATAAAAATACCCCGATTTTCGGCGACCGCGACCATACAATTAAAACAAAATTGGAAGAGTTAAGTCAAGAAAGGCGCAACGGTTATGCCTGGTACGGCAACTGGGGGCAAAAATTAATTGAAAAAGAATACCCGAAGTGGTTAATCACAAATGGGAAATAAATAAATCATAACTCGTCAAAAGAAAATTATAATCTCACTTTGTGCCTTCGGGTCTTGGTGGTTAAATCACATTAAAATGATTTTAAACAAAGAAAATTTAAAAAACATTAACGGCGACAAGGTTACAAAACCTACAGCCGAAATTTTAGCCTTGCCCGAAAAAGTAATCCAGTTTGGAACGGGTGTTTTACTACGCGGCCTGCCAGATTACTTTATTGATAAAGCCAACCAAAAAGGTATTTTTAACGGTAGGGTTTTGGTTGTTAAATCTACTTCAAGAGGTGGTGCTGACGCATTTTCGAAACAGGATAATTTATACACGCTTTGTGTAAAAGGTATTGAAGATGGTGTTAATGTTGAAGAAAACTCAATCAACGCTTCAATCAGCCGGGTTTTGTCGGCTTCACAAGATTGGGCCGAAATTTTAAAAGCAGCCCATCAGGCAGAAATGCAGGTCGTAATTTCGAATACCACTGAAGTTGGAATCGTTAAAAGCGAGGATAAAATCACCGATAATCCGCCACAATCTTACCCGGGCAAATTATTGGCCTTTCTGCACGAAAGATATAAAGCCTTTAATGGTTCAGCAGAAAGCGGAATGGTGATCGTTCCTACTGAACTCATCAGCGATAACGCGGATAAATTGAAAGAGATTGTCCTGGATCTTGCTATCCAGAATAAATTGGGCTGGGATTTCGAAAACTGGTTAAAAACAGCCAATCACTTCTGTAAAACTTTGGTCGATCGTATTGTGCCGGGAAAACTTCCGGCGGCAGAACAAAAAGCCATCCAAAATGAATTAGGCTACGAAGACGAACTCATGATCATGGCCGAACCTTTCAGGCTTTGGGCAATCGAATCATCAAGCGAAAAAGTGAAAGAAGTTTTATCCTTCTCAAAAGCAGATAAAGGCATTTTCATTGTTCCTTCCATCGATAAATTTAAAGAACTAAAACTCCGTTTACTTAATGGCACACATACGATTAGCTGCGGTTTGGCCATTTTAGCAGGCTTTAGTACAGTAAAAGAGGCGATGGCCGATAAAGATTTCGCCAGCAACGTATTAAAATTGATGAAAGAGGAAATTGCTCCTGTTGTGGTAAATGAAGACATTACTTACGATGAAGCCCTGGCTTTTGCCGAAAGTGTGGTCGACCGTTTCAGTAATCCTTTTTTAGAGCACCAATGGCAGGCCATTACCTTAAACTTCACTTCAAAAATGCAGATGCGCAACATGCCGCTCATCAGAAGGTATTATGCCTTAAAAAATGAAGTGCCACAACTTACCGCTTTGGGGGTTGCCGCTTATATTCTTTTTATGAAGGTGAACAAAGATGGGGATATTTATACGGCTAGTGCTAACGGAAAAACCTTCCCTGTACAGGATGAATTTGCTGAAGTGTTATACGAATACTGGAAAAATCCTGAAACCGTTGTAGATAATACACTTGGTGACAGGCGCCTTTGGGATAAAAACCTGAACAATTACCCCGGCTTTAACGCAGCCGTAAAATCATACGTTGAATTATTACAAAATAAGGGTGCAAAAGAAACTTTAAGTAACTTGCATTCAGAAAGAACAAATTAAAATGGTTACTAGAATTTTAAAAATCCATCCTAACGATAACGTTCTTGTTGCCCTGCAAAATCTTGCAAAAGGCGAAACCGTTATCCACGATGGGCAGGAATATATTTTACAGGATGATATCCAGGCCAAGCATAAATTTTTTATGCAGGATATGAATGCAGGCGATCACATTATTATGTATGGCGTACTGGTAGGAAAGGCACAACATTTCATCCTCAAAGGTGGTTTAATGGATACCGAAAATACCAAACATGCTTCCGATCCTTACGAATTTCGTCCATACCATTACGAGTGGCATGCGCCCGATGTTTCCAAATTTGAAGGCAGAACCTTTAATGGTTATATCCGTAGCGATGGCCGTGTTGGAACTGCCAATTACTGGTTATTTATCCCGACTGTTTTCTGCGAAAACCGCAATTTAGATGTCATCCGTGAGGCTTTGCACAACGAATTGGGTTATGCCGTAACCGATAAATATAAATCGTATGCCCACCAGTTGGTAGAGGCCTATAAAAACGGCGAGATTTTAGAAGAGGCCGATCCAAATTCTATCGGATTGGCCAATCCATCGGCTAACCGTGTTTTTAAAAATGTTGATGGCATTAAGTTTTTAAACCATCAGGGTGGATGTGGTGGCACCCGTCAGGATGCCGCTGTGTTGAGCAAGCTTTTGGCTGCTTATGCCGATCATCCCAATGTGGCTGGTGTAACCGTGTTGAGCCTGGGCTGTCAGAATTTACAGGTTAAAGATTTTATGGACGATTTAAAACAGCGCAGTCCGAATTTCGATAAACCGCTATTTATTTTTGAGCAGCAGCAATCGCAGAGCGAAGAACAGTTGGTTAAGGAAGCCATCCGTAAAACCTTTATCGGTTTAACCGAAATCAATAAAATAGAACGTCAGCCTGCGCCGTTAAGCAAACTGGTTTTGGGTGTAAAATGTGGCGGTAGCGATGGTTTTAGTGGCATAAGCGCCAATCCTGCTGTAGGCTATACGTCCGATTTATTGGTGGCTTTGGGCGGAACGGTACTTTTGGCCGAATTCCCTGAACTTTGCGGTGCCGAACAACAGTTAATCGATCGTACAAAAGATGAAACAGCCGCGCGCAAATTTATCCAGTTAATGACGGCTTACAACCAGGCTGCGGAAAATGTAGGTTCCGGATTTTTTATGAATCCATCGCCGGGAAATATCAAAGATGGTTTAATTACCGATGCGATTAAAAGTACCGGAGCAGCTAAAAAAGGCGGAACCTCACCAGTAGAAGATGTGTTGGATTATACCGAACCTGCAATTAAACCAGGGTTAAATTTGGTTTGTACGCCTGGAAATGATGTAGAGGCCACCACTGGTAAAGCAGCATCGGGTGCAACTTTAATTTTGTTTACCACAGGTTTAGGCACACCAACGGGAAACCCGGTTTGCCCGACCATTAAGGTTTCAACCAATAATGCATTGACAAAACGCATGTGTGATATCATCGATATCAACTGTGGTCCGGTAATCGAAGGAGAAAAAACCATAGAACAAATGGGAGAAGATATTCTGGAATATTGCATTAAAGCGGCCAGTGGCGAAGTAATCCCTAAGGCAGTGTTGCTCAACCAGGATGATTTTATTCCATGGAAAAGGGGAGTTAGTTTGTAGTCCAGAGTCTTAGGTGCAGGCCTGTATGAAGCCTTAAAATATTTCAAATCGCCGTGGTCTGTGTCCTCACAGACCACCAATAGATAAATATAAATTCAATTCCGATCTGTGAGGACACAGATCGGGGCTAAATAAAAAATTAATAGATATTCGTTCTGATCAGCTTAAACGATTGTCTAATGTCTCAAATCATATAGTATGAAATCTTTTTTAGACGAAAATTTTCTTTTGCAAAGCAAAACAGCAGAAAAGCTTTACCACAATTTTGCAAAATCATTGCCGATTATCGATTACCATAATCACCTTATTCCGGAGCAGATCGCCAATAATACCCAGTTTGCCAATATCAGTCAGGTTTGGCTTGCCGGCGACCACTACAAATGGAGGGCCATGCGTGCCAATGGTGTAGATGAAAAATACATCACAGGTGTTGGATCAGATTATGAGAAATTTGAGAAGTGGGCTGAAACTGTTCCTTATACTTTGCGTAATCCATTATACCACTGGACACATTTAGAGCTTCAACGTTATTTCGGTGTGACCGATTTACTTTCGGGCAAAACGGCACAGAAAATTTATGACGAATGTTCTGCAAAATTGCAAACTCCGGAGTATTCTGTACGTGGTTTGCTGGCCAAAATGAATGTCGAAGCTGTTTGTACAACCGATGATCCGTTGGATAGCTTAAACTTTCACCAGCAGTTGGCAAGAGAAGGTGCGAATTTGAAAATGTTACCTGCTTTCCGTCCGGATAAGGCAATGAATAGTGATGATATTGAGGGATTAAATGAATATATTAACAAGTTAGAAAGCGTTGCCGATAAAACCATCAGCAGTTTTCAGGATTATATTAATGCCTTAAAAAGCCGTCACGATTACTTTGCAGATAATGGCTGTTCAGTTTCCGATCATGGTTTAGAGCAGATTTATGCCGAGGATTATACTGAAGCCGAAATTTCATCCATTTTTGATAAAATTCGCGCTAAACAAGATATTTCTTACGAGGAAAACCTGAAATTTAAATCGGCCATGCTGGTTTATTTTGCAGAATGGGATCACGAAAAAGGCTGGGTGCAACAATATCACCTTGGTGCTTTGCGTAACAACAATGCCCGTATGTTGAGACAATTAGGTCCGGATACCGGTTGGGATTCAATCGGCGATTTTAGCCAGGCCCGTATGCTTTCTAAATTCCTGAACCGTTTGGATAATCAGGATAAATTAGCCAAAACCATTATTTATAATCTTAATCCAGCCGATAACGAATTAATTGCCACCATGATCGGTAATTTTAACGACGGTTCGGTTGCGGGTAAAGTTCAGTTTGGTTCTGCCTGGTGGTTTTTGGATCAGAAGGACGGTATGATCAAACAGTTAAACGCACTATCCAACATGGGGCTTTTAAGCCGCCTGGTAGGTATGCTTACCGATTCGCGCAGTTTCCTTTCTTTTCCACGCCACGAATACTTCAGAAGGATTGTTTGTAACCTCTTTGGAGATGATATTGAGAACGGCGAATTGCCTAACGATTTGGAATGGGTGGGCAAGATTGTTCAGGATATTTCGTACTTTAACGCAAAAAATTACTTTAAATTTTAACCCAAAATAAGGCTTTAGGAGGGTATTTCATTGGAATCAAATCATTTCAATCGTTTTCCTTCCATTTTTATGCGGTTGCAGAAAACAGCATGAAATATGCCGATAAAATATAAAAATGAGCACCCAAATATTCGCTTCATCAGAAAAAGGAAAAAAAGTTTTAAGCTTTGGTGAAATCCTGTTACGCATCTGCCCCGATATGGATGGTGCCTGGTTAAAAGAAAATAAACTTCCGTTTTATGTGGGTGGTGCAGAGCTGAATGTAGCTACTGCACTTGCCCTTTGGAATGTTCCTTCGGCCTATTTATCGGCTGTACCCGATAATTCGGTCACCCGCGAAATTGTAGATTATCTTGATGCCCGTAATATCGATACCACGCCAATGGTTTACCATGGTGAACGTTTAGGTTTATATTATCTTTCGAAGGGGAAAGACCTTAAAAATGCCGGTGTAATTTACGATCGTGCAAATTCTGCTTATGCTAATTTAAAGGTTGGCCAGATCAACTGGGATGAAGTTTTTGAAGATGTAAGCTGGTTCCATTTCAGTGCGATATGCCCTGCAATCAACCAATCTATTGCTGATGTTTGTTTAGAAGCTTTAAAGGCAGCAAATGCAAAAAATATTACCATTTCGCTTGATTTAAACTATCGCGCCAAACTTTGGAAATACGGTAAAGATCCCATTGATGTTTTACCAGAGCTGGCTCAATATTGTACCCTGATTATGGGTAATGTTTGGGCAGCCAATAAAATGTTGGGTACTGCGCTGCACGAAGATTTAACACCAACAGAGGGTTATGCAAAAGAAACGTTACTGCAACAGGCAACAGATACTTCTAAAGAAATATTAAGTTTGTTTCCGGCTTGCAAAGCAGTAGCAAATACCTTCAGATTTGATCATGGCAAAGGCATCAGGTATTATACAGCTATTTATACCGCTGATGAACTGACTGTTTCCGAAGAATATATTTCTGAAGAGATTGTAGATAAGGTGGGCAGTGGCGATTGTTTTATGGCTGGCCTGATTTACGGTTTTTACAACCAGTTATCAGTCAAAGAAACCTTAAATTTTGCCACAGCAGCAGCATACGATAAATTATACATTCCAAGTGATGCTACAACCAGTACCGTAGCTGATATAGAAAAAAGAATAATACGCAATGATTAGCAACAAGCACAAAATTTTAGATGCCATATTAGAACAAGGCATGTTACCGCTTTTTTACCAGGATAGTGAATCGGGTAGTGTAGAAATATTACGCACTTTGTATAAAGCGGGTGTACGTGTTTTCGAATATACCAACCGTGGTAAATCGGCCCTGCCGAACTTTAAAAAGTTAAAAGAAATCCGCGATGCAGAGATGCCAGATCTTTATCTGGGTATCGGAACCATTAAAACCCCTGCTGATGCAAATGCTTTTATCGAGGCAGGAACGGATTTTATTGTGGCACCGATCGTAAATCCGGCTGTTGCCGAAATTGCAAACAAAATCGGTATGCTGTGGATTCCGGGCTGTATGACGCCGACTGAAATCAGTGTAGCCCAAGAGCATAAAGCCATGCTGATCAAAATTTTTCCTGCCAATATTTTAGGCCCTGAGTTTATTTCATCTATCAAAGATCTTTTTGCCGGGCAGCTGTTTATGCCTACAGGTGGAGTAGAAATTAATGCTGATAACTTGAAAACCTGGTTTAAATCTGGCGTTTGTGCGGTTGGTATGGGCAGTAAATTAATCAGTAAAGACGTGATGAGTAAAGGACTTTACGAGGAGTTATTCGACAATACCAAATTAGCGCTCGATCTAATTCAGCAGAGCAAATAAAATTTAACAAACCTAACCAAATGAACCAACCCAAAACAAGCAAATATAGATGGACCATCTGTTTGCTGTTATTTTTAGCCACTACGATAAATTATTTAGATAGACAGGTCCTTTCGTTAACCTGGACAGATTTTATTAAACCGGAATTTCATTGGGACAATAACGACTATGGAAATATAACGGCCCTGTTCTCTATTTTTTATGCCATATCGATGCTTTTTGCAGGACGTTTAGTTGATAAACTGGATACTAAAAAAGGCTTTTTATGGGCCATCGGTGTTTGGTCGATTGGAGCCTGTTTACATGCTTTCTGTGGTATTGCAACTGCAGGTATTATCAATGGTAACTGGTTTGTAGGCTTTGAAGGCGCAAAAGAAATTATTGCCCGTATTAACGATACCGGTTTAGTGGTTTCGGTAAGTGTTACCCTCTTTATTTTTGCCCGTTTTGTATTGGCGGTTGGTGAGGCAGGGAACTTTCCTGCAGCAATTAAAGCCACTGCCGAATATTTTCCTAAAAAAGACCGGGCATTTGCAACCAGTATTTTCAATGCCGGTGCTACGGTTGGTGCATTGGCTGCCCCTATTACCATTCCTTTTATTGCCAAAGCTTATGGTTGGGAAATGTCGTTCATTATTATCGGTGCACTGGGTTTTGTGTGGATGGGATTATGGGTTTTTGTGTACAATAAACCAGAGTTGCATAAGCGGGTTAGCGCGGAGGAACTGGCTTATATCCAGCAGGATGTTATCAACGACCGGAAATTGGCTGATTATGTTGAAGAAACCAAAGAAAAAGTTTCGTTTATCGATTGTTTTAAATACAAACAGACCTGGGCATTTGCTTTTGGTAAATTTATGACCGATGGGGTTTGGTGGTTCTTTTTATTCTGGACCCCAGCATACCTGAAATCGGTTTACGGAATGGATTCTACTCAAAGTGCATTACCATTATTTGTGCTTTACATGATTACGCTGCTTTCGATTATCGGAGGATGGTTGCCTACTTATTTCGTTGATAAAAAAGGTATGAATCCTTACGAAGGTAGAATGAGGTCCATGTTAAT
Organism: Pedobacter sp. MR2016-19; assembly: GCF_014947265.1. NCBI lineage: Bacteria > Pseudomonadati > Bacteroidota > Sphingobacteriia > Sphingobacteriales > Sphingobacteriaceae > Pedobacter > Pedobacter sp. MR2016-19. Next base: position 123,838 of record NZ_JADCNK010000001.1, on the reverse strand, counting down.
TTTTGCATTTTTCCCACTGTTGGCTTTGGCGGCGCAACCTTTAGGTCACATTACTTACTGGATTCCGGTAATCATTATCGGTATTGCAGGTGCAGCCCACCAGGCATGGTCGGCAAATATATTTTCTACTGTGGGCGATATGTTTCCTAAAAAAGCCATTGCAACCATTACCGGTATTGGTGGTATGGCGGGTGGCTTAGGCTCATTCATCATCAATAAAGGCTCTGGTTTGCTGTTCGATTATACGGGCAAAAACAAGATTGTTTTTATGGGTTTTAAAGGTGAAGAGGCCGGTTATTTCATTATCTTTTCCATCTGTGCGGTATGTTATTTAATCGGCTGGACGGTAATGAAATCCTTAGTCCCAAAATATAAAGTAATCGAATTAAAATAAACCAAGGGCTGATGGTTCAGAAAGCTTTCTGAACCATCAGCCTTTTTATACAAACGAATCTATACTTAAACTATAGATTTAACATTAATTTAACCCTAACAACAAATAAATTGAGTACAACGCTAAACCTCGAAAGTATTTTCGTTGAAGAGGGCCAGATTCCAGATGAATTTAGGCTCACGGAAGAAATCAATCAAAAGGAGTTTCTATCAAATGGAGAGATGAAACCATGGAACGGACCGTTTAATGAAGTGTTTTCTCCAGTATGCGTAAAAACCCCTGAAGGCTTAAAACGAAAGCGTATTGGTAGTTTCCCGGTATGTACAGAGAAAGAATCGACAGAAGCTTTGGATGCAGCTGTAGCCGCTTATGATAATGGTCGTGGGCAATGGCCAACCATGAGCGTTGCTGATCGGATTAGCTGCGTGGAAAACTTTACGCATAAAATGATTGAGCAAAAAGAGATTGTTGCCAAGCTCATTATGTGGGAAATCGGAAAATCTTATGCCGATTCGGTAAAAGAGTTCGACCGTACAGTTGAATATATCTACGCAACCATCGATGCATTGAAAGATATCGACAGACAGTCATCACGTTTCGAAATAGAACAGGGTATTGTGGCCCAGGTACGCCGTTCTCCTTTAGGAGTGGTACTTTGTATGGGGCCTTTCAATTATCCTTTAAACGAGACTTTTACTACATTGATTCCGGCTTTGATTATGGGCAATACGCTTTTATTCAAACCACCTAAACATGGTACTTTGTTGCACTATCCTTTATTGGAGGCTTTCCGTTCCAGTTTTCCTAAGGGTGTGGTGAATACGATTTATGGTCGTGGGAATACCATCGTTCCGGGATTAATGAAATCGGGAAAAATTAATGTACTTACCTTAATTGGCTCAAGTAAGGTTGCCAACGAACTTAAAAAACTGCACCCTAAAGTAAACCGTTTAAGGGCTATTTTAGGTTTAGATGCCAAAAATGCAGCGATCATCACCAAAGATGCTGACCTGGATTTAGCGGTTTCAGAAACCGTTTTAGGTTCACTTTCTTTTAACGGCCAACGTTGTACAGCCATTAAAATCGTTTATGTACACCGCAGTTTGGCACAGGAATTTTTAAAACGTTTATCTGCAGAAGTAGAAAAACTGAAATTTGGCATGCCTTGGGAAAAAGGTGTAAACCTTACACCGCTGCCTGAGCTGAACAAGCCCGAGTATTTAAAAGAATGTATTGATGATGCCGTTTCGCACGGGGCGAAAGTGGTGAACAAAAATGGTGGGCAGACTTTAGAAACTTTTGTTTATCCTGCGATTGTTTATCCGGTAAACAGCAACATGAAACTGTACCGCGAAGAGCAGTTTGGTCCGATTGTTCCTGTTGTTCCGTTTGATGATCTGGAGGAACCTATCGAGTATTTAATCGGTTCGCCACACGGCCAGCAGGTGAGTATTTTTAGTAACAATGCTGCGGTAATTTCTTCGTTGATCGATCCTTTGGTTAACCAGGTGAGTCGTGTAAACATCAATTGCCAATGTCAGCGTGGGCCAGATGTGTTCCCTTTCACCGGTCGTAAAGACAGTGCCGAAGGAACACTTTCTGTAGTGGATGCCCTGCGTTCATTCTCGATCCGCTCTTTAGTAGCCACTAAGTTTACTGAAGATAATAAAAAATTACTGAACGAAATTGTGAGAGGTGATGATTCTAACTTTTTAAGTACGAAGTATATTTTTTAAAAGATTAGTTATAATAAACAAGCCGCAAAAACATGGATGTTAATCTGTGTTTTGCGGCTTTTTGTTTTGTATTCTTAGCTGTCATTCTGAACGCAGTGAAGAATCCCCAAACGATGAAAGGCAGAACCCAAATTAAGTTATCACTTAAAGATTAGATTATTTGAGAGGTTAGTACGCTTAACTAAAAGATCCTTCACTAGCGTTCAGGATGACAAATTATGTTTTTTAAAGAACCGGTTTATAAAAAGCAAGCCGTAAATCATGGATTTGCGGCTTTTTGTCTATAGTCCTCGCTTGTAACGAGGATTAGCGAGATCCGCATTTGTAATGCGGTATTATGCTATTGGCGATACAATCGCCATTCTCAGACATCCTCGTTGCAAACGAGGACGATGATCATATTTATACGCCCAACTCTGTTTACTTAGTGAATTTCTCGGTGCACTCGGTGGTAAAAAAAGATCCTTCACTGCGTTCAGGATGACAACTATATTTTTTACTTCAAACTCTTTATCAAACTCAACTTCAACTCTTTTATCCCTTGCACTACCAAACCTGCTACCTGTTTCGCTCCCTCCGGGCTTAAATGTGTATTGTCTTTTTTGCCATTAGGATAGTTTACATTCCCTGAATCAACATAATTGAATAATTTAATGGATGGTTCCTCGCCCAAACGGGTTAGTAAACTTTTTGTTTTCGCCAGCATATCAATTAAAGGAACATTTAACGAGTCGGCGACCTGGCGGGTTACGCTTGGGTAATCGCCATGCGAGTCGATCAGAACTCCGTTTTTAAAACTTCTGCGGGAGATGGGCGTTAATAAAACAGGAAATGCTTTTTTGCTCCGGGTTTCTTTTACATAATTCACCAGGTTGATCTTAAAATCAGCTAAAGAAACACCTACGGCAGGTTTATCAACTTTTTCATCATTATGTCCAAATTCTATAAAAACATAATCACCTGGGTTTAGTTGTGCTAAAATTGGGTTCCAACATTTTTCAGCCCTGAAGGATTTGGTACTTCTTCCGTTTAAAGCCCGGTTATCAACCGTAATATCGGTTTTAAAGTAAGACTGTAGCGCCATTCCCCAACCGGTTTCTGGATAAGCTTTTTCTTCTTTATTGGCCGCGGTAGAATCGCCGATGATGTACAGCTTTGTTTTCCTTTGAACAAAAGTAAAAGAGAATAAAACGGCTAAGGCTGCTGACGCAAAAATCTTAAGGAAATTCGTTTTCATTTTAATTAATTTGTGATTGAATTCCATTGATCCGATCCGCTCAATATATTTTTTAAAGTATATTTTTTGGCCTCTTTATCAGTAAGCTGTTTCGTCCAGGCTAATCTTGTTCTGGGCGAGGCACCATCCCCCTTATTTTTATATTCTGCATAAAATACGGTCAGTTCCTTATCTGGGAACATCAGATCGCCTTTCCATGGATTCCAGCCTTCGGGTAAAATATGTTTTCCCAGCTCGCAAGTAATAAACACCGTTTTTGCATAAGGCCGCCATGGTCTGCCCAGATACGCTTTGGTTACAGTTTCATCTGCAATGAGCTTACAATTTATGAAAACAAATCCGAATTTCTGTTGCGCGGAGGTCGAAGCTGCGGTAACATAAGAATCGCTTAAACTTTTGATGGAACAATTTTGAAAGACCACTGTGGCCTTGCCGAAAATAAAATCGGTTGTGCCTTCAATATAACAGTTTTGATAATATTGACGACTATTTTCAGTAGCGGCATAAAGCGTATCCTGATTGCCCAGAAACCTGCAGTTTTTTGCGATGAATCGATCACCTTCTACATGCAGCGCAACAGCCTGGCCAACGCGGCCAGCAGAATTGATAATGGTTAAGTTTTCGAGATGGATATCATTGCCCTGGACCAATACAGTGAATGACGTATAGGTGCTCAATTTAGCATTGCCAAAAGCATCCTTACCTGATGAATTGGCCTTCCCTGAATAATCATCAAAGGTAATTATGGTTTTATCGATATCTTCTCCAATAATCGAAATCCTGATTTTCCACGAAGGAATAATTAATTTCTCCTTATATATGCCATTTTTAACATGGATATTAACTTCTTTCTCGCCTAAATCCCTCACCGAATTTACAGCCCCCTGGATGGTCTTGTAATTTCCGCTGCCATCCTGTGCAACGGTTATTTCTGAAGGATATTTAGGGTCTTGAGCATAAACTTTCGAGAAAATGCAGACATAAAAAATCAAGACAGCGGCAATGTAGGTTATGGTTGATTTTGCCATATGATTACAATAATTCTTTACTGTGAATTTCAACAAAAAAAGGCAGAAACGGGTTCTGCCTTTAAAAATGAATTAATAAAATTACAATCTCCATCTAGGGTCGCCAGAGGTTGATTTCCCCACAAAACCATCGTCTTTTATTTTGAAGTTCTTAGTTGTTGGAGCTGTCAATAATGTAGCACTCGTTCCGGCATAAGCTGTAATACCAGGAATCGCATTAGCTGTAAATACCACATCTGAGGTTTGGTAACTATTTGTCACAGTCGGGGCTGTTGCAGATCTTATGCCTCTTGCAGTTGCTGCTGGTGATATTGTTTTGGTAATTATGTTATTCTTGAACGAGAATCCACCTGAAATGGTTTGCGCATTATAATCAATAAAATACCTGCCATCTCCAACTACATTGTAAAAAGTGTTGTTTTCTATGGCCACGCTAAGGGATGGTGCTGCATTATGCAAAATCAAGCCAAAGCCGATATTTGAAAAGGTATTATTGGTTAAGGTAATATTATTGATTTTGCCAGTAGCTACATTTGAGTTAATAAAAGCATAGTTACCAACCCCCGGGCCAGCGTCGGCTATACTAATATTATCAATTATGCAGTTGTTTACAATAACTTTATTGATTGTAATTGCATTTGTGCTTTGAATACGAAGAGGCGAGTTAACAAAATGCCTGATATTACAATTTTCGAAAGACACTTCATCCATGTTGGTGGCGAGACTTTGATTAATTAGATATTGACGTCTGGTTGTTGTTTCATCGCCTTTTGCATAAGCTGTGATGTCTACATTTTCAAAGCGCAGTTTCCCGCCCATTGTAGGTAAAATAATCTGCGTAAAAGAGATAATGGGTTTAACTGTAGCAACCTCACCAATTATACTGATATCTATTCCGGCTGGTAATGTAAAGGCAACATCGGCGTTATATTTTGTGCCTTCCAAAATTACAAATCTTGTGCTTTTTGTAGCGGCGGTTATCATTGCTGCCAAATCATCAGTTGCAGATAAAATCACAACATCAGCTCCTGTGGGCAATTCAGCTGGAGTAGTAAAGGTTTTTGTTCCTCTAATTGTTGAACCTAAAAATAAGGTTACGGTATAGGATACTTTTGGACTTAAACCTGTTAATATTACTTCGCCTGCAAGAACTTCTGCAGGGGTAACAGGGCGTGTAATATTACCTGGATTAATCGATATTGTAGTGGCATTTTCACCGACTGGCCAATTTAAGGTAACTGTTCTCGAAGTTAGTTTAGCTGGTAAAATATCTTGAAAAATCTGTTCGGGTTCTGTTTTTACAGAAGTGCTAACCCATTTGGAATCTGCAACACCCTGTGCAACGCCTTTTACCCTAATTGAATATTGCGTATCACCTATTAATCCGGTTACGGTATAGGGTAATTGAGCCACAGTAACACTGGCAATTGATTTTACAGGTGTGCCGGTAAAATCGGCATTATCGTATACCTCAATGGTATAAGAAGTAGCATTTGGTACGGCGTTCCATGTTAATTTAACCCCGGTTTTATTTACTATAGTTGCCGTTAAACCTGGGCTCGAAAAAACCCGGTCAACCTGTAGTTTAGTCACTTCTTCAAGCTCATTATCTTTACATCCTGAGAACCCAATTAAGGTCATCAGAAAGAAAATGATGATATATATATTATTTCTTTTCATTACCAATAAGTTTATAAGCCCAAATTTTTATTGTTTAACATTCCGTTAGATGAATCTAAAAATACCTGCCATATAGGCCAATATTGCTGCATGTTAGGGTCTTTGGTGTAAAGCGCATTCCAGTAAGAAACAGTTTCACCGGTTGTAACCATTGTCCAGGCTTTATTTGAAGTGTAGCCTAAAGCAAGACCCTGCGCATCGGTATCACCGAATTTTAAACCATAAATTTCTACAGTTTCGCCATTGGCCGCTGTTCTGTAATAAATTTTAGCAGGTAAAGCGGCGTACTTACCCTGCCTGTTTTCCAGTTGCTGTAATTTAGTTTTGGCTTCAGCCAGTTTCGTGCCCAGTAAATTCCAACGGATCAGGTCACTTTTCCTAAGCATTTCTCCTGTAAATTCCAGGGCTCTTTCGTTTACAACAGCATCGAAAAATGCAGTTTTGGACGCTGTAGCTGTAGCCATAAAAGCAGTAACCTTTGCAGGCGCTGTAGGGAAAGCCCTATCGCGGATCATTTTTAAATATGGGGCTGCAGCAGCTGGACCGTCGATATCATTAACAGCTTCTGCTGCCATTAAAATTACATCGGCATAACGCATATACATCCAGTTTAATCCATCATCGTTGGTAGAAGTTACCCTTCTTTTCATCCACTCGTAACGGTATTTGCCAAAGTATAAACGGCCAAGTGCCGATGGTACCTGCGCTGCACCTTTGGTTCCATCGCCGCCATCCCACTCATAAGGTACAACTGTTACATCCCTGCGTACATCTTCATTTTCATATTCGTAAAGCATAATCGGGTTTGGTCCATCTGTTCCGCCTTTGTTCTGACCGGTGTACTGGTCTGTTTTGATGTGCTTTACGCCAAGATCAAAAATTACGCGGCCACGGCCATCACTAAAGGGAATTTCCCACATTGATTCTAAACCGGCTGTACCGGTTTCTTCGTTCAGTTTTCTGAAAACTTCTTCAAATCCAAGCAATCTTAATTTACCACTTGCAATAATTTCCAGGCATTCTTTTTTGGCAATGGCATACATTTTATCGTGCGATAATTCCGGATCGGAACTTAATTTTATTGTTCCATCCAGGCGTTGTGCATAACCACCTGCGGCCAGTGCCAAACGTGCTCTTAAGCCTTTTGCAAAAGCTTTGTTTACGCGCTCTACTTTAGCTGTTGTGGTATTTTCGCCAGGCCATGGCAGGTAACCTGCAGCTTCATTTAAATCGGCTAACAATTGTTTATAAATTACATCTCTATCGTTTCTTGGCAAATACGATGTGGCGGTAGAAATGGGCTCAAAACGAGCAGGCACATCGCCCCAGCCTTTTATAAGGTCGTTGTATATAACAGCCCTTAATGTTAAAATTTCACCAAGGATCTGCGCCATTGCCGGGTTACTTTCTATATTGCCATAAGTTCTAATTCCCCTTATGGCCAGGTTGGCCCTTTCAATGCCTTCGTAAAATTTAGCCCATGCATTATCTGTGGTGTTCATTTGGCTATTGTTCACATTAGAGTTGTAGTTAGACAGTTTTGCTTTGTCATCATCAACCGCTTTTAAGGTGTTGTATACTTCTGTATCGTTGTTAAGCCCATAGTAGACTAAAAAACGTCCTCTGTACGAATTGGTTTCTCCAAATGATTGTAATATACCTGCTATAGAACCTTCTGCTAAGCTAGGGGTAGAAAAAATAACAGATTCATCCAGCGAAGATTTTGATGGTGCATCTAACGTTTTTTTACAGCTATTTACAAGTGTTATCCCTGTAATAATGAATAGCGCATATATAATTTTTTTCATTTTCTTAAAATTGAATGGTCTTCTAGAAATTAACGTTTAATCCGAATACGAAAGATTTACTTCTTGGGTACGCAGAGTAATCAACTCCAGGTGTAAGCGGTGTATTCCGTCTGGTAGAAACCTCTGGGTCGAAACCACTGTAATTGGTCCATAACCATACGTTATAAGCAGAAGCATAAAACCTTAATTTTTTCATTTTCAGTTTACTTGATATTTTTTCAGGTAAGGTATATCCAAGGGTAAGGGTCGATAACCTTAAAAACGATCCATCTTCTACAGCCCAGTCGCTTAGTACAAAGGTTTTGGTATATGGCGACCATAAAGTGGTGTTTGCATTCATTTCTGTTAATTCGGCGGGGTCGTTGCTGATTGTTCCATCTGCCTTTAAATTTGTCCAGCGTTGTCCGCTCTCCATAACCGAAATCAGATTTCTTGAAGCGTATTTACTGGTAGAGGTATATTCGATTTTATTTGCATTGTAAACATCGTTTCCATAACTCCAGTTAAAATATGCACCAAGGTCAAAATTGTAAATTCTCGAATTAAGAGAGAAACCACCAGTATTTAACGGGTTGGTATTGCCGATAATAGACCGGTCGGATAAATCAATCTTTCCATCTCCGGAAATATCTTCTATTTTCATTGTACCAGGGCGTACTGTGCCTACAAATGAAGTCGCATCAACTATACCTGGCTTTAATGCCCATTTCCCGCTTGTAGCGTCGTAACCTGTAAAATCAGAAACTTCGTATCTGCCAGCGCTTTTATATCCGTAAATACGGCCAATTGATGCGCCTTCTTCCACCAGGTAATCTACACCAACTTCTGTTGATGCCCATCCCGAAGTACCATTAATGTTTTTAACCGAACCTAAAGAGATTACCTTGTTGCGGTTAAAGCTGATGTTTGCATTGACCGTTAGATCGAAATTCTTTTCTTTTATTGCATTCCAGTTTACAGAAAATTCTAAACCTTTGTTCTGCGTTTGACCAAGGTTACGGTATTGCGCATCATATCCTGTACCCCCAACCGGGAATAAGATCAGGAGGTCTTTTGTTTTATTTAAGTAGGCATCAATTGTACCCGTAACTTTCGAATTAAATAAAGAAAAATCCAGTCCGATGTTCCGCGTTACTGTTGTTTCCCATTTTAAATCAGGATTTGCCATGATCTTAGATGCCGCCCAGTAGTTATTGAAACCATTTATCCAGGTGGTGTTAAAATTCATGAACGATTGTGTAATCTGGCCGGCAGGGATATTGTTGTTACCTGCAGCACCATAACTTCCCCTTAATTTTAAATCGGTTAACCAGGATTTTGTATCCTTCATGAAATCTTCCTGAGAGATTCTCCAGCCGGCAGAAACTGATGGAAAATAACCCCAGTGGTTTACGGCAGAAAATTTAGAAGAACCATCTGCCCTGAATGTCGCGCTCAATAAATATTTGCCTTTGTAGTCGTAATTAGCCCTACCGAAGAAAGAGAACAATTTATCATCTGGCTGGAAATTGTTATCTATTATAGCGGCTTTACCTTGAGTGGTTAATACCCTTGTCTGCTCAAATCCAAATGTTTTTGGAAAACCATGAACTTCAGTCGTTAAGGTGTTCTGCTCCGTTTTGATAAATTCCTGACCCAATAAAACATTAAGGTTGTGGTTTTGGCCGAGGATTTTATTAAAGCTATAATTAAGTGTATTCGTATTCCTAAAACTATTTCTAGTGCTGTTCATCGAATTAAGTGTAGGCAGGTTGGGATAATCGGCAAGGTTTTTTACATAGTAAGTGGTAATGCCATAAAAGCGATCCTGATCATTCCTGAGCCCGTCGTAACCTACTTCAGACCGAAGTTTTAAGTTATCGATGATTTCATAAGTTGCTGCTCCGTTAATATTATAGGCTTTACGGTGTGCATACTGGTCGTTATCCGAAATGGCAACCAGTGGGTTATATAAGTTAAATTCATCATTGGTCTCTGTTGATGCTGTTAGGCCTGGTACCGGAAAGGGTGGGTATAGGATCGCATATTTTAAGCGCGAATCGGCTGATGATTTTTCATTCTGCTCGTTAGTACCACCACCATTGGTCTTGGTATCGGCATAGCGGAAACCAAAATCTAAAGCCAGCGAACTGTATAACTTATGGGTTAATTTAAAGTTGATGTTCTGTCTTTTAAAATCAGACATCTGCATAATAGCCTTGTCGCTTACGAAACTGTGGCTCAGGCTGTATTTGGTTTTGTCGCTTCCGCCTGTAATGCTTAAATTCTGGTTAAAGGTTGTTCCTGTACGACCAAAAGAAAGATCTTGCCAGTCATTTTCCGCAATATTATTGTACAGATCTATATCCTGATAATTTCCAAAATACTGAGTATAATCTGTTATTGAGCCATCTAAAAGCGCACGCTCATATTGCCAGTGTACGTAATCAGATGCCGATAACACATCCAGTTTCTTCGCTACTTTTCTGGTGCCACCAAAAACATTATAGGTGATATTCGTTTTTCCATCTTTACTGTTTTTAGTTGTAACAAGTATTACCCCGTTAGCACCCCTTGCCCCGTAAATGGCAGTTGATGAGGCATCTTTTAATACATCTATTGATTCGATATCCTGCGGAGCAATATCGGCAATGGAGGTTACCGGGAATCCGTCTACAATATACAATGGCGAGTTATCGCCGGTAATAGAACCGCCCCCTCTTACCCTTACGTTAATCTGTGCATCCGGCGAGCCTTCTGACGATGAAATATTAATCCCAGCTACCCGGCCCTGAATGGCCTCTAGTGCAGAGGATACCGGAGCCGCAGCAATAACATCAGCCCCTACAGAACCAACAGCACCAGTTAAGTCCTTTTTACGTACTGTTCCGTAACCAACATTAACGGTTACTTCTTCAAGATTGTTCGCATCTTCATCTAAAGTAACTGAAAGTTTCGTTTCGTTTGTTACCGTAACATTTTTGGTTTTATAACCAATGTAGGTAAAAGTTAAAACCGCACCATTTGCCGGGATACTGATCTTGAATGTGCCATTAGCATCGGTACTGGTTCCATTTTTCGTACCAGCAAGGGCAACACTCACACCAATCAGCGTCTGGCCGTCTTTTTTATCTTTTACCGTTCCAGTAAGCTGCCGGTTTTGTGCCTGAGCCAATGATAATCCGATAAAAGTGAGAAATGTAAATAAGAGTAAAACTCTGCTCATAATTATTAATTTAGTAGATAAGATTTGGTTTTTTAAGATAGTGCAATCGCTTGCACATAGAATATAATTCTATTTCGGAGCGTTATAGTTTGTTTATATTTGGTTATTTTTACTTAACAATTTTACAAACTAAAAAGCAATTGAAACCAGATTTAACTAAAAAAGTGTGCAAACGTTCCCAAAAACGTTATCTTAACGTTTATTAATGTTACGGAGTAAATCAACCATGAGATATTTTTTGTAACTTGTACGCAATACATGAGATTTGAAACATCTACCATAAAAGATATTGCTAAAGCATTAGGGCTGTCTACATCTACGGTTTCCCGGGCTTTAAGAGATCGTTACGAAATTAGTGAGGAAACTAAAAAGCTGGTTTTAGCCTATGCTGAAAAGGTAAATTATCGTGCCAATCCGATTGCCAGAAGTTTAAAGGAACGCCGTAGCTATTCAATCGGCATTATTGTAAGTGAAATTGCCAACAACTTTTTTTCTCAGGTAATAAACGGCATTGAATCAATTGCCTACGATAAAGATTACCATGTAATTATTTCTCAAAGCCACGAATCGTACAAGCAGGAAAAACTAAACGTTGAACACCTGGCATCGCGTTCTATTGATGGTTTATTAATTGCACTTTCTTCAGAAACACAGGATCTTGATTATTTAAGGCATTTATATGCAAAGGGTTTACCAATTGTATTTTTTGATCGCGTTCCCGAAGATTTTGAAACCCATAAAGTAATTGCCAATAACTTTAAGGGCGCTTTCGATGCCACAGAACACCTTATTTTATCAGGAAAAAGAACCATTGCCCATTTAACGAATTCAGAAAACCTTTCAATAACGAAAGAAAGGTTAGCAGGTTATAAAGCGGCTTTGATTAAATATCATATCGAATTTAGGCCCGAACTGGTGAAATATTGCCAGCATGGCGGTATGCACAGCGCGGAACTGGAAGAAGCGGTGAAAGAACTTTTGCCATTTATGCCCGATGGGATTTTTATCTCAAGCGACCGTTTAACCACAGGTTGTATTATGGCCCTGAAGAAAACCAATCCTGAAGTGGCACATAAAATTGCGATTGCAGGTTTTACCAATTCTAATCTCGTCGAGTTGTTCTCACCATCCTTAACTTCAGTTAAACAGCCTGCATTCGAAATGGGGCAGGTGGCCACAGAATTATTGATTTCGATGATCGAAGCTAAAAGGCCCGTTACCGAGTTCGAAACCAAGGTTTTAGATACGGAACTGGTGAAGAAGCGCTGAGCACCAAGCGGTTGGTGATTTCTGCAAAGCGTTGAGTGTTTGGCGCAGAGCATTCAGCGATAACTAAACGCTTAACGCTAGTCGACCAATGCTCGATGTCATTATTTAAGCCATTGGCACAGGTGAAAATAATTTAACCACAGATAAAAAGGATGGACACAGATATAAAAATCAGTGTTTATCTGTGTCCATCTGTGGTTAAAAATCTTAACTTAATGACATTGACCCAACTCCCTCCTCTCAACTCAAAACTTATCATCCATCGCTGAGCGCCAAACGCTCTACTCCAAACTCCCGGCAAATTATTACCTTTGCGCTATGGTAGAAATTACATTAAAAAAGGGCAAAGAAAAGGCGGCATTACAAAGACATCCATGGGTATTTTCCGGAGCATTAGAAAAAGTTAAGGGAAAACCTGAAGATGGTGATTTAGTCAAAGTTTTTGCTTTCGATAATGAATTTCTGGCCTATGGATACTTCAATAGCAATTCGCGTGTTGCTGTTCGCTTGTTAGAATGGGACGAAACACAAACGATTGATCACAACTGGTACCAGAACCGGTTAAAACAAGCCATTGCTTCGCGTCAATTTATTTTAAGCGAACAGACCAATACCTGTCGTTTAGTTTTTAGTGAAGCCGATTTTCTGCCTGGCTTAATTGTTGATCAATATGCTGATTTCCTTTCTCTTCAGATTTTAAGTTCCGGAATTGAAAAGGTTAAAACAGAGATTGTAGAAATACTAAAAGCAGAATTAAAACCAAGAGGCATATTCGATAAAAGTGATGCAACCGCTCGTACCCACGAAGGTTTACCTATTGAAAATGGATTACTTTGGGGCGAAAATCCACCAGAATTTTTGGAGGTAAAAGAAAATGGGATTATTTATCATATCAATATTGCTGAAGGACAGAAATCAGGCTTCTATTGCGATCAGCGGGATAACAGAAGTATTTTAGCCAGTTATACAAAAGGTAAAAAAGTTTTGGATTGCTTTAGCTATAGCGGAGGTTTTAGTCTAAACAGTTTGGCAAATGATGCGGCAAGTATTACCAGTGTTGATAGTTCTGGTTTGGCCGTAGAGACGTTAAAGCAAAATGTAGCTTTAAACAAATTTGATGTAAATAAAGTAACGGCCATCCAATCGGATGTGAACAAACAATTGCGTGCATTTAAAGATTCAGGAGAATTGTTTGATGTGATTGTGCTTGATCCGCCTAAATATGCACCTTCGCGTTCAGCGTTAGACCGTGCAGCAAGGGCTTATAAAGATTTAAACCGTTTAGGGATGCTATTGCTGGAAAAAGGAGGCTTATTAGCTACTTTCTCTTGCTCAGGGGCAGTTGATATTGAAACGTTTAAGCAAATTATTGCCTGGGCAGCGCTTGATGCAGGCAAGGAAGTACAGATTATTAAACAATTCTGCCAACCGGAAGACCATCCGGTTCGGATTTCTTTTCCTGAAGGAGAATACTTAAAAGGACTATTATTAAGGGTGCTGTAAATTTGGCCCTTTAGTGTTCAACTTTCAACCACAAAGACACAAATTACCAGGTTATTTTAAACATTAACCAGGTGTTATCGTGTCTTTGTGATAAGCTGAAAGAGGAATCTAATTATCCAACCATCACTTTAGCAGTAATGGCCAGTCTGTTCCAGGCATTAATGGTAACTATCGCCATAATTAGCTGTGCTAACTCCTGCTCGTTAAAAAAGTTTGCCGCTTTTTGATAAGTTGCATCAGAAACATGGTGGCTAATTAAGGTTACTTCTTCGGTTAAAGCCAGAACAGCTTCTTCTTGTGCCGTAAATAAGGTTGTTTCTCTCCAGGCATTTAATAAATACAATCGTTGTTCGGTTTCCCCTATTTTACGGGCATCTGTTGAGTGCATATTTAAACAAAATGCACAGCCGTTAATTTGCGATGCACGCATTTTAATCAGTTCTAAAAGAATTGGATCTAGTTTGCTGGTTGATAAATATTTCTCTAAACCGTACATGGCCTGGTAAGCTGCGGGTTCTACTTTTGGGATATCAATTCTACTTTCCATTTTATTTGTTTTTTGATTACGATGTAAAGTTCCGAATCCCGATCCTGAAAAAACTTAATGTAGTTTAAGAAATGAATTTTCTAAATGCAAAGTGCGCTAAGTAGGGTTAAAAGTCCTGTTAGTTCGCCATTTAAATGTTACTCGAAAAATTTATGCGATTCGTCATTTCGACCGCAGCGGAGAAATCTATAGGTAATTTATTTAATAACAGAACTTGCAGATTTCTCCATTCCGCTTCGCTACAGTCGAAATGACGCAAAAACTGTAAACCCACTCTGCATACTTTGCGTTTATTTCTCTGCGTCCTTTGCGGTTAACAACAACTATTTTTTTGCCCTGATCTTACTCAAAAACTCTGGAGTAAAACCCAAATAAGAAGCCAACATGTATTGCGGCACACGCTGTACAAATTCAGGGAATAAACTGTTAAAATGGCGGTATCTTTCTTCAGCTGTTTGGCTATAAAGGAATTTTATCCTTCGTTGTGATGCCTGGTGGTTTTTTTGCAGGATTAATCTGAAGTACCTTTCAAGCTTAGGGAGTTTATGGAACATCTCATCATAATGATGATGTTCGATAGCGATGACTTCGGTAGCTTCAGCCGCCTGGATATAAAATTCAGATTGTTCCTGGAAAAGAAAGCTGGTTAGATCGGTAATCCACCAGTTTTCTATGGCAAATTGAGTCGTCTGTTCAGCACCCTTTATATCAATGAAATAAAGCCTTAAGCAGCCTTTTACCACAAAATAATTTGTCCTGCAGGTTTGCCCTTGCGATAATAAAAAAGCTTTCTTTCTAACAGTAAAGGATTTAAGAAATGGTGCAAGAATTTCCTGTTCATCGTTACTCAGATCTATAAATTTATTAATGTGTTTATAAAGTGCGCTAACCATTTCCATACTATTGATCAGCTAAAATAGGTATAATTATAAAAATGAAATCAATGGCTTAAAGCGAAAAAGCCTTATATATTGGATGTGCATATTCTCCCCAGTTCTTCATCGCGCCAAGTAATATTGCTTTTAAACCTTTGTTATCAGTCGGCTTTCCTTTTGTAGGTGGCGCTAAATCTTTCTCCGGCACGGCAACTTCTGTAACTTTAGTTGCAAACCAGGTTACATTTTCATGAGGCAAAGCTAAACCTAAAATCATTCCAGGTAATCCGGTAAAAGATTCAGGACCACCGGAAACGGCAATCTGATTACTGTAATAAGCCACCACGTAAACCGAATCCATAATAATGGCATTTGCCCTACGACATTCATAACCTGCAATTTCTCTTGTTTCGTCGGTAATTTTCCAGTTAATCTTACGTATACTGTCTTTAACCAGGTAAGTATCTTCATATACGCTTTTTTGTGTGGTACTGGTTTGCAGATCGAAATTTGTGGCAATGGTATTTTTCAGGTCGGCCAGCACATCAGATGCCAACCAGTTATTGTTTACCGTTTCTTCTACCGTTGGCCATTTGTATAAACTTTTATCTTTAGTAAAATTTAAAGTGCTTTTGGTAACCTTAAACTGTGGATTGTTCTTTTTATACTGCTCAAAAGCCTCATTCAGATAGCTTTCATTGTCTTTGTTGATCTTCTTTTGGATCAAAGCATACATATTTGATCTCTTTTCAAACTCAATTATGCCATTTTGTACGAAGTGTATATTCTGTGCAAAAAGATCGCTGCTAATGAAAATCACAGCAAAAAGGATGATATATTTTAGTGTAGTTTTCATAATTATTTCTGTGTTTTAATGCCGCCGCCCATTTTGTTGAAGTCCCATGATACCGAGAACATTAAATATCGTTGGATGGTGGTGTTACGTGTTTCGCTGATGGTCGTATTGGTTGCCATGCGGTTGAATCCTACATTTTGGTTTAAAATATCGTTCACCGTTAAAGAGAATTTTAAGCTTTCTGATTTAAAGAATTTTTTACCCAGCGATGCATTCCAGATAAAACGTTCGAAACTTTTGTTAAGCACCTGTGTTTTACCGTTATACTGATAATCTCCGTCCGAAGATATTTCGAATTTGGCTGGCAACTGTACATTTCCGTAGAAATATCCAGTATATCCTATACCATCACTGTTGGAGCCTACGCTTACCCTCGAAATATTATATGTAGGACCAAAACGGACGTAAAAATTATACTTTTTCTCCTTGTATTTCGAAACGTTTAAACCACCACCATAAGTATAGTTTTTGGTGTTATTTAATACCCTGTTCTGGTTAGTAGTGATGTAGTTGTAGTTAGAATTTCCGTTTGCATCCACATTTAAACCAACATTCATATCCAGAAACTTAATTTTCCGACCAATCTGTCCGTACAGGTAAAAGTTTGTCTGCATTTTATCCGAAAAATTGATATAAGTGTAAGTACTCTTACCAGCACCATCGGTATTTACATCACCAATGATCGGGTTTGAGGTAAAACTATAAGAACCACTTAACCAAATGGATTGATTGGTTAACACTTTATAAGAGTTGTAATTTGTACTAATACTGCTTCTGAATGATGGCCTTAAATCCTGATTTCCTTTAACTACATTAAAAGGGTCATTGTTTACCCTAACCGGCTGTAACTGATCGAGTGAAGGCTGGTTGGTATTCCCGTCATAATTGATCCTGAGCGATTTCTGTTGAGAAAAACGATACTGATATGATGCCTGAGGCATATAATTCACAAAATTTCTGATGTATGTTCTGTTGTGGTAAACATCATTCTGTTTAAAGTTTACTCCGCTAAATTTCGAACCAAAATTGATTACCGTTTTACCCTTTTTATAATTGAAAATGGCACCACCCTGATTAATGGTTTGGTTCAGTTCAAAATTGTTACTGTATAGTGTATCCAGCATATCATATCTGCCACTTCCTGATTGATTGAATGATCGTCGGTCTGATTTTCCATTCATCAACGTTAAACCATAGTTCAAAATCACCGTTAAGGTTTTAGAGAGCGGTTCGGTATAAGCTGCATTTAATTTAAACGAATTGTTTGTGATATCGTTTACCTTTAACTGGTTGGTAAGACTATCCAATATTGTCCCTGTTTCTATAATACGTCTTTTATTTTCAGATTTTAAATAGCCTTCAGAATTGTTTTTATTAATTGATTGGTTAAGGTTTAAAGATAATGTACGCCCTTTTTTCTTCAGTTTTTTGGTTAACAACAAATTCATGTTGAAATTCTGGTCGTCCGCCTCGTTGGTGATCATTCTATCTGATGAATTTAAGAAATAGTCATTTTCTCCATTTGTAGTCGTTTTATAGTGGTTTGAAGTATTGCTTTTTTTCAAAGCGCCATCTACATTTACTTTCATGGTTAACGTGGTATCGATTTTTATTTCGTAGGTCGCATCCAGTTTTTGCCTGAACATGTCGTTATCAAAATCTTCATCTGAAGTGCTAAATTGCGAACCTGATGCTAAATTATTCTGGCTGATCGAATTCCGGCTACCTTTTACCCTGATCGATCCAATTTTAT
Organism: Pedobacter sp. MR2016-19; assembly: GCF_014947265.1. NCBI lineage: Bacteria > Pseudomonadati > Bacteroidota > Sphingobacteriia > Sphingobacteriales > Sphingobacteriaceae > Pedobacter > Pedobacter sp. MR2016-19. The sequence goes on along the minus strand of NZ_JADCNK010000001.1, from coordinate 105,947 downwards.
AATTCGTATTTAACGATTCTTTATCCTTATTCCATTTGTTATCGAAATGCAAACCACCTGTTCTGGCCATTGGCAAACCCTGACCATTGTACCTGCCATCATACGAATCGAAATCATCGCCCCCGCTATAGTTGAAATACATTCCGCCATCATCACTCACCGTTAAGCCACTCGAGCCGCTATATTTATCCCTATCATCCCAACCTAAACCTACCGTTCCGTTATTGCCTAAAATGCCGTAAGCCGAAAATTTCTTTTTGCCCCAGAATTTATTAAACATTCCCTGACCCTGATAAAAATCTTTCGTGCCATAACCACCCTGCGCTTTACCGAAATAACCGTTCTTTTTATCTTCTTTGAGTTTAATGTTTAGCGTTTTAGTTTTTTCGCCATCATCAATGCCTGTAAAACTAGCCTGATCGCTCGCCTTATCATAAAGCTGAACCGACTCTACCATATCAGCCCGAAGATTTTTCGTAACTAATGTTGGGTCGTCGCCAAAAAATTCTTCTCCATCTACCAATACCTTCGGCACCGTTTTGCCCTGAGCTGTAATTTTCCCATCCTTATCTACCTGAAAGCCCGGAAACTGTTTAATCAGATCCTCTACCTTTGAGTTTGGTTCGATATTATATGCTTTGGGATCAAACTCTGTAGTATCACCTTTAATTTTTATGGCTGTTCTGTTTCCTTTAATAATTACATCAGCGAGAATTTTGGCCATCCCGGTGAGGTTAATTTTTCCGTAATCTTTAACCTGAGTAGTAGAATCGAGCGTAAAATGATCTACAAAATCTGCATACTTAGGATAAGAAACTAATAAGATAAACTTCCCGTTTTTAATTCCGGTAAGCTCGAATGAGCCATTTTCTGCTGTCCGGGTAAATTTTACCAGAGTAGAATCTTTTGCATTTAAAACGGCAATAGAAGTTCCCGATAACAGGGTTGTCGATGCAGTGTCAATCGTTCGGCCCTTAATCGTATGGAGGCCCTGTGCTTTTGAATAAGTACTTGTAAAAATAAAAAAGAACAATGAGAGTAACAGCGGTTTCATAGATAGGATTTGGTTTTGTTTATCGAATTTAACTAATATATTAGTTGTTTTTGATAGTTTAACCTTTTTTAACAATTTAAAAATTGAGCTGTAGCCATTAACCATAAAAGATGATATCTTTAATCAAAAAAACCGGATGAAATTACCTTCTCTCCAACAGCTTTACTATGGTTTTAGAAACGTAATAAAGCGCTTCCCCTTACAATTTATTTTTGCCGTTGCTGCAACTATTTGCTGGTGCTATTACATCCACATTTCAGATTACCGATATCATTCGGAACCAAATGAAAAACTCGAAGGCCACCTGATAAAAGCGATAGCTATTTTAAATCTGGCGCTTACGCTTTTATTGGCTCTCGATTTAATTTCTGAACGGAACCAATATCTGCCAATAAAAAAATGGATGTTGCGCGTGGGAGGCATCCTGATATGTGCAATACTATATTTCAGCCTCGATCCTGCAAACTATTCGGCAGATCTTTACCGCATTTTCCTATTCGCCTTTGCCTTTCATTTGCTTGTGGCATTTGCTCCATTTATTGGTCATGCAAAAATGAATGGTTTTTGGCAGTTTAACAAAGCACTTTTTTTAAGGTTTCTAACTTCTGCGCTTTACTCTGCCGTTCTATATGCAGGTTTAGCAATTGCCTTGGTTGCCATTAACGGATTATTTAATGCGGATATCAGATGGCAAACTTACATGACTTTATTTGCCATTATTAGTGCGGGGTTTAATACTACTTTCTTTTTAGCAGGAATCCCAACGGATTATAAATTGCTTGAAGAAGATCAAAGTTACCCAAGAGGCCTGAAAATATTTACACAGTTTGTGCTTATCCCACTTGTAACCATTTACCTGGCAATCTTACTGATTTACGAACTTAAAATCGCAGTACAATGGCAATTGCCTAAAGGACTGGTATCGAGCCTGATTTTAGGCTATTCGGTATTTGGCATTTTATCGTTGCTGTTGGTTTACCCGGTTAAAGAAACAGCAGGAAATAATTGGATTAAATTATTTTCGAGATTCTTTTATGTCATGTTGATCCCCTTAGTGGTACTTTTATTATTAGCCGTGTGGAAAAGGGTTGGTCATTATGGTATTACCGAAAGCAGGTATATTTTAACGGCACTGGCACTATGGCTTGCAGGTATAACCATTTATTTTCTCTTCAGTAAAAAACAGAATATTAAAGTTATCCCAATAAGCTTGTGCATCACTTCGCTTTTGGCTACATATGGTCCGCAGAGTGCTTTTTCAGTTTCTAAGTTCTCGCAGTTGAGCCGTTTAAAAAGGATCATGAGCAGTACGAAAAAAGAGGATATAAAAGAACGACCTGCGGTAATCAGGTACCTGGTCTATACTCATGGGTTAAAAACTTTACAGTCTTTTACCAAAAAAGACCTGAGCAAAATAGAGCAGAAAATCGATACCTCTGATACTTACCGTTATAGTATGAAAGAAAAAAAAGTAGATACTGCTTTAGCTATTTTTAAGGTTAGGGATGAAAGAAAATACGATGAGGGTGTAAACATTAAACTTCAGAACGACGAAAACCAGGTTTTGAATGTTAAGGGCTATGATTACCTCATCCCAATTAATCAATACCCCAACGAAAATTTGATACGTCTTAATGGTGCAGATCTTAAAATAGAGAGAAGCAACCTAAATGTTTCACTATCAATTAACAATCAGCCGTCATTACATATCGATTTTAAAGCGTTGTTCGATCAGGCGGTAAAAGCCTACCAAAAAGGAGAATTAAAGGCGATTGATAAAAAACAGGCGTACCTCTATCCGGCAAAGCTAATGACTGTTTCCAAGAATATTAACGGATACCAATACACCATTGTGCTTACCACATTAGAAAGTACTTATTACGACGATAATCGTGATGATTATTTTTGGAACGAGACTACTACTTATCTGCTTATTAAAAAACTTTAAGCTAAATTTTATTCCAGGAGGCCGGGTTTTAATTAATCCGGCCTTTTTTTTCGTCGATGTTTCCAAAATACGCAGGATTTCGTATAGGTTAATTCGGCGTTCGTCTATAAATAAAAGTGCATGGTATAATAGCCAGTAACTGGCTGAAACGTTTTTGCCATACCGCAGTCTTAATTACAAAACCACCTAATAATTAGGGATTTAAAATAAAGTTTTATAAACATAAAAATATTAAGGTCATGAAAACTTCTATCAAAAATTTATTCGCAGCAGCATTGGTAATGGTTACTTTAAGCAGCGCAACAGCCGTAGCAAATTCAACAGAAAATAATGCCAGCTACACTGCATTAACAAATGTTAGAAACATCAGTAAAATTGTAGTTTCCGGAAACGTAAAACTGGTCCTTGTTCAGGATGCCAAAGAAAGTGTTGAGGTTTATAATCAATATTACACCAAAAATGCCCTGGTACAACAGCATGGTGAAGAACTTAGAGTTAGCTCTTTTGATAAAAATACCCTAACCGTAATCGTCCGCGTAAATAACTTAACTGCTATCGAAGCTTCAAATACTGCAAGTGTAAGTACTGCCGGAAATTTCAACCTGTTAAGCCTAAACATTGTTTTAAATGATGAGGCATCGGCAGATATTAAAGCCAACACTGTTAATTTATCAACAAATATTAAAGATGGTGCATCCTTAAAATTAGAAGGGATTACCGATTTACACCAAGCTGTAATGGGTGTAGCATCCAGAATAAACATGGCTGGTTTTACTGCGCTGGAAAGTAGTATCCGATTAACAGGAAAATCTCTTTTGGCTAACAACAAGTCCCGTTATGACGACATACAGGTTTCTTTATTAGAAAAACTATTCTAACTCCATCATATATTTTACCACAAAGGCGCTGAATTTTTAGTTCAGCGCCTTTTTTGTTAACGAAGGTTTCGGACACCCCTAGTTATAAATCCTAACCAATATAGATTGCTTCGTCGTTCCTCCTCGCAATGACGAATTTTCTTTACAAATCAAATTTTATCCCCTGCGCTAAAGGCAGTGTATCCGAATAATTGATGGTATTGGTTTGCCTGCGCATATAAGCTCTCCAGGCATCCGATCCGCTTTCCCTGCCACCACCTGTTTCTTTCTCGCCACCAAAAGCACCGCCAATTTCTGCACCTGAAGTACCGATATTTACATTTGCGATACCACAGTCAGATCCTTTGGCCGATAAGAACTGCTCTGCCTCTCTTAAATTCAAGGTCATAATGGCCGAAGATAATCCTTGCGGAACAGCGTTTTGCAAAGCAATGGCCTCCTCTAATGTTTTGTATTTAATTAAGTATAAAATTGGCGCAAACGTTTCGTGTTGAACAATCTTGAAATCATTCTGAACCTCCGCAATGCATGGCTTTACATAACACCCGCTTGTGTAGGCATCCCCGGATAAAACGCCGCCCTCTACCACAAAATTGCCGCCTTCAGCTTTACATTTAGCAATAGAATCTAAGTAGGCTGCAACCGCATCGGTATCAATTAATGGACCTACGTGGTTATTTTGATCTAAAGGATCACCAATGCGCAATTGTCCGTAAGCTTTAACCAGTTTAGCGGTAAAAGCATCATATACGCTTTCGTGGATAATTAACCTTCTGGTAGAAGTGCAACGCTGGCCTGCAGTACCAACCGCACCAAATACAGCACCAATTAAACTCATGTCTAGATCAGCATGTTCTGAAATAATAATGGCATTATTACCGCCAAGCTCCAACAAGCTTTTTCCTAACCGCGCCCCAACAGCAGCTCCAACTGCCTTGCCCATGCGTGTCGATCCGGTGGCAGAAATTAAAGGAATACGGCCATCATTTGTCATGAGTTCGCCAACTTCCCTATCGCCTAAAACCAGGTTGCAAACCCCTTCGGCGATACCGTTATCTTTAAAAACCTTTGCAATAATATGTTGACAGGCAATGGCGGTTAAGGGTGTTTTTTCTGAAGGTTTCCAGATGCAAACATTGCCGCAAACCAAAGCCAAAGCAGTGTTCCAGCTCCAAACGGCTACAGGGAAATTAAAGGCAGAAATAATTCCTACAATTCCCAATGGATGCCATTGTTCGTACATGCGGTGGTTCGAGCGTTCACTATGCATCGTTAAGCCATAAAGCTGCCTCGATAAACCCACTGCAAAATCGCAGATATCGATCATTTCCTGCACTTCACCAAATCCTTCCTGTAAACTTTTTCCCATTTCGTAAGAAACCAAAGTGCCCAAGGCGTCTTTATGCTCACGTAAAGCATCGCCAAACTGGCGAATAATTTCGCCTCTTTTTGGAGCAGGAACCGTACGCCAGTCCGCAAAAGCTGCTTGTGCCTTTACAACAACCGCATCATAGTCTGCTTTGCCTGCAACTTTTGCCGTAGCGATCAGTTTACCATCAACAGGAGAAAAACTTTCTAGTGTATCGGTATTCGATTCGCCTCCCCAATGGCTACCTGTACTATAGGCTGAATTGACCGCTTTTACGCCCAACTTATTTAAAATGGATTGAATATCTGTAGTCATATATCTAACGATTTACACAAAAAAACAAAAAAATAAAGGAAAGCAGGTATGTTTAGCACTTATCTTATCGCAATTTGTTTAAAACCTTTACTTAATAGAAAGATCAGATTATTTGTGATTCTCTTTTACCCGTTACATTGGGTTTAGGCTTAAGTGCAAAACAAAATATTAATTGGATTTTGTAGAGATCTGTCCAAGAACTTTATTAAATAGCGCTCCCTCTTCATAGCCTGACCATTTGGAGACGATTTTTCCATGTGGATTGATGAGTACAAAAGTAGGGTAACCTGATATACCATATTTGATGATTGTTTCACCATAAAATCCTTTCCCGTCCCAGAGGCTTAGCCATTTTGTTTGGTCTCTATTTAAGCCTTTCAGCCAGGTTTCTTTCCCGGCATCGCATGAAAAGGAGACTACTGATAAATTATCACTGAGCTTTTGAGAGATCTCCTTTAGCTCTGGAATTGAAGCAATACAAGGACCACAGAATGTAGATGAAAAATCTAGTAATATATATTTGCCCGATACTTCAGATAAAGAATGTTTCTTCCCATCTTTATCAAAAGCATTAAAATTGTAAAAACTATCTCCTTTATCGATAATGTCTCCAACCTTTAAATACGTATCAATTCTTTTTGCATATAACGTATTCTTAAAATCTGAATGAAGAGAATTATAAAATTTACGTATTGTATCTCTTGGAAAATCATTTTTAAGATAGAAAAGAGCATCGAGCGCTTCAAAACTATTTAAATTCTGCCTTACAAAATTCATTCTTGTAACCTTGTCTGTACTATCTATCTTTCCAATAACCTTCCATATTGCTTTAGCCTTTAATTTAGCGCTATCATCAGTCAGGGCAAAGTATTCTGCTACTAATTTATTCCGTTGCTTAATGCCTTCTTTGGTCAAGTCTATCATTTTATTGTGCATATCCTGCGTTTTTGATCCGGTTATCTTCAGATCAAAAGGCAAATCCTTAATGTCTCCCCTCACATTAATTTTTTCATTTCCCATCAGTAAGGTAAAGTAATAAGACTCATTTGCTACAATTGTTTTTACCCATAGCGATTGAGGCGTTTTTGTAAGGGTGCCTTTGAAATTTAGAACGTTATTTTCGATGATGGCACTATCAATGTCGGTATCAAGCTCCTGATCGTTTAAGTAAAACTTAGTTCCACTTTCAAAACCAGTGATTTGTGCATTAATAACATATTGCTGCGCAGAAACCAGAGTAGTGATGCAGATTGTAATGAGGAATAAAAGCGCCTTTTTCATATTTGACTAAAATAAGGATTTGTATTTGCGAAAACAATATTTTACGAACGAGCATTTTTCTCCTGGCCTACAGTAGCTTAACTTTAGCATAATTCTAATATCTTACCCTAATTTTACTCAACGCTACTATTCAATGAAAAACTTTAAATTATTATTCATCGCCCTTTTAGGGTTCGGGCTCAGCCTTAACGCACAAACTAAAAAGGCTACTAACACCCTGCTGTGGGAAATTTCCGGTAACGGATTAAAAAAGCCCTCCTATTTGTTTGGCACCTATCATTTAATCAGTGCAAAATTTGCCGATACCATGAAGGTTTTACAAGAGAAATTGGAATCGGCTGATGCAGTAGTTGGCGAAATTGTAATGGATAGTAGTACGCAATCTAAAATTGCCCCGTTTTTAATAATGAAAGACAATACACTAGATCGTTTATTAACAAAAGCAGAATTTAAAGAGGTTGAAGATTATTTTAAAACCAAACAACCAGGTTTTGAACTAGAGCAGATGAATAAGTTTAAACCTGCAATGGTATCGATAATGATGGTGCTTTTTGAAAGCCCGGATATGTTAAATGATATAAGCGAAGGTATAGATGACAGCTTTCAGAAATATGCCAGGAAAAACGGAAAGTCATTATATGGTTTGGAAACTGCCGAATATCAGGGTGCACTTTTGTTTGATAGCGATCTGCAAAAACAAAAAAAAGCATTGCTAAAATCAATTAGGGAAGCGGATAAAAGCAAACAACAAATGGAGGAACTGAAAACTAATTATATTGCCCAGGATATCGATAAATTAACCGATTTTTTCAAAATACAGGATGAGGAAACCAAAGAATTTATGACCGAATTGTTGAAAAACCGGAATAAAAGATGGTTAGATCAATTACCTGCCTTAATGCAAAACCAGTCGCTGTTTATAGCTGTTGGAGCTGGCCATTTAGTAGGTGCCGAGGGTTTAATAAAAGGGTTACAGCTTAAAGGTTACATTTTGCAGCCTGTAGCAACCAATTAAATTTTTTAATGTTTGTAAAAACAAAAGAAAGGGAACTACATTTGCGTTTTAGCTTTGGCACGAATAGCTTGTTTAAAGTGTACTAACCGTAACAACATAAAAATGAATAAAAAAATTATTGCCTGTGGTATGATGCTGGCTTCGGCCTTAATGGCTAATCCACTTTTTGCACAGGAGCAGCCTGCAGAAAAATCGAACAACTTAAATATTTACCGTGTAACTGCAACCAAAGTTAACGATCTGGTACATACCAAACTCGATGTATCTTTTGATTATGCTAAGCGATACCTGAACGGTAAAGAATGGGTTACATTAAAGCCTCATTTTTATGCTACAGACTCTTTAACCTTTGATGCACAGGGAATGGATATTAAAACCGTTGCATTGGTTGGCGCAAAAGGAAATACTCCGCTTAAATATGTTTATAAAGATAATAAGCTGTATATCACCTTAAATAAAAAGTACACCAATACCGAAAAGTACACAGTTTATATCGCCTACACCGCTAAACCAGATGAATTAAAAGTAAAAGGAAGTGCGGCCATAACCGATGCAAAAGGTTTGTATTTTATCAACCCGGATGGTACTGATAAAAATAAGCCAACACAGATCTGGACACAGGGTGAAACGGAATCATCTTCAGCATGGTTTCCCACTATTGATAAGCCTGATCAGAAAACGACCGAAGAGATTTCGATAACCGTAAAATCGAAATATACAACGCTCTCTAACGGAAAATTGGTGAGCCAGAAAGCAAATGCAGATGGAACAAGAACCGATACCTGGAAAATGGATTTGCCCCACGCTCCATATTTGTTTATGATGGCTGTGGGCGAATTCAAAATCACAAAAGATACTTATAAAGGCAAGGAGGTGAATTATTACCTGGAGCCTAAATATGCACCTTACGCCAAGCAAATTTTTGGTAAAACACCTGAGATGATCCGGTTTTACAGCAATTTGTTAGGTGTGGATTATCCATGGAACAAATATGCACAGGTAGTAGCCAGAGATTATGTTTCGGGCGCTATGGAAAATACTACCGCTACTTTGCACGGCGAACAGGTACAAAAAACCGATCGGGAGTTATTGGACGAAAATGAAGAAGGAACCATTGCACACGAACTTTTTCACCAGTGGTTTGGCGATTATGTAACGGCCGAATCTTGGTCTAACTTAACCATGAACGAATCTTTCGCCACCTTTGGTGAGGTAATCTGGCATGGGCATGATGCAGGTCAGGATGCGGAAGATAAATCGCGTTACGAAAAACTACAATCTTACCTTGGTTCGACTAAAAAAGGCGAAAGTCCGGTTTTAGCCCGCTTCTATTATAATGATAAGGAAGATATGTTCGATAATATCAGCTATGCCAAAGGATCTATTATTTTGTATGCCTTAAAAAACCAGATGGGTGATGAGGCTTTCTACAAATCGCTTAACCGTTACCTCACTACCAATGCCTTTAAAAACGGCGAAACACATCAATTGCGTTTAGCGATGGAAGATGTTACCGGAAAAGATTGGAGTCCTTATTTTAATCAATGGTATTACAATGGTGGTCACCCGGTTTTAAGTATCGATTATGGTTACGAAAACGGCAAGGCAACAATTAAAGTTAAACAAACACAGGATTCGAGCGTGCAGACCTTTACGTTGCCTATAAAAATTGATATTTACGCAGGAGGTAAAAAAATCAGGAAAGAAATTCTGATTAATAGTCGTGAGCAGAATTTTAGCTTTGACGTGAGTGCCAAACCCGATTTAATCGATTTTGATGTGGATAAAATTTTGGTTGGCGAAACCAATGACAATAAAACTGCAGAAAACTATTATTTCCAGTACAAAAATGCCCCAAGTTATGCCAATAGAATTGAAGCCTTACAATTCATTATGCAAAGCAAAGCCAACAGCGGTCAACAGGTGTTGTTAGAAGGTTTAAAGGATAAATCCGCAGATTTACGCGCTTTAAGTATAGATGGCATTAACTTAGAAGATGCTCAGATTAAAGCAGCCGCTTTGCCGGTTTTACTTCAGATCGCCAAAACAGATAAAAATACCGAAGCAAGATCAGCTGCAATTGTGAAACTAGCAGCAACTGGCGATCAGGCTTATAAAACTTTAGTATTGGAAAGTTTAAAAGATAGATCGTACAAGGTAATTGCTGCTGGTATTGATGGCCTGGCCAAACTGGCACCGCAGGAAACCATTCCGGCCATAGCATCGTTAGATGAAGATACAAGAGCGCACATTGCGCCTTCAATCGCATCCTTATACATCAACGAACCAAAGGATGATTATCAGGCATTTTACGATAACATTATGCTTACGGGCGATAGGAATAAAGTTTTTGGTGTAGTAGGTCAGTATTTTCAGTATCTGAGAGCCAACACTAACCCTGCGGTTACTGAGCAAGGTATAACGAACATTAGTAACGCCATTGAAAGATTAAAGTTACAAACTTATTTAAACAAGCAATTGGCCGGTGCTTATACTGCAACTGCACAGGGTAAAGCCAAACAGGCAGCTGCTGCAAGCGGAGAAGCAAAAGCAAAACTGGACAAACAGGCCGAATTATTTAAAAAAGGTGCAGCAGATTTAGAGAAAGAATAAATAATATTAACAATTCGTCATTGCGGGAAGGCTTTTTCAGCCGACGAAGCAATCTTACAACGATCGCTATAACCCATAGTAGTAAGATTGCTTCGTCGTACCTCCTCGCAATGACGAATTCTATGATAGCCTGACCTGCAATAAAATCTTTGAGTCCTAAACAACCATTAGTTCCACCCCTCTTTTCTCCTTGTATCAAGAATATAAATAATCTGCCAATCTTTGTGCAAATGTATTTGTAGCAAAACAGAGCAAAAACAGGATGAAAATGGCTAATCCTTTCATGACTTCTTAATTACGTATATGCCATAAATTTATAGTATTTTTGTAAAGAAGGGAAAAGGAACCGCGATGTTGCAAAAAAATCTATCGATTATCCACACATCTTAATCACAGTTAATACGCTTTATAGTCAGCTATTTACGCTGTTTTAACAGGTTTATGTTAATAATTATTTTAAAAACGGATAATTAAAATTGGTAAACTTATCATGTGTTTTTCTGCTAATTGGCACGGTTCTTTAATAGTATAATATATGGAAGAAGAATTCTTTTTTGAATCCAACGAAGATGCACAACGCTCGGTTGAACGTTACGAAGAAATGCTCCGGAACCAGGATCAGTATTTCTTCGATGCAGGGGCTTTCGAATACATTGTAGATTTCTACATTGAGAAAAATGATCCGGTCAAAGCTTTGCAGGTAGTTGATTTTGCAATCAGTCAACACCCCTATGCAACAGTATTTTTAATTAAACAGGCTCATCTTTACATCCTAACCAATAACAACGAAAATGCTTTTATTGCCTTGCAAAAGGCCGAGCTTTTAGAACCGTCTGAACCAGATATTTATTTGCTTCGCGGTAATATTTTCCAAAATACCGAACGTTTTGACGAGGCTTTGGAAAATTATGAAAAAGCTTTGGGACTGGCCGAGAGTACGGATGAGATTTTATTACAGATGGCTTATGTTTACCAGAGCATGAGTGATTATGAAAGCGCCATTACCTATATTAAGCTTAGTTTAGAGCAGAATATGGAGAATCAGGATGGTTTATATGAGCTGGCTTTCTGTTATGATGTATTAGATAAACAAGAAGAAAGTATTAAGTTTTACCAGCAATACATCGATACCGATCCATATTCTTATGCCGCCTGGTACAATTTGGGCAATAGTTTCCACAAGTTGAACCTTTTCGAAAAAGCGATTGACGCTTATGATTATGCAATATTAATCAAAGAAGATTTCAGTTCTGCTTATTTTAACAAAGGAAATGCGCTTGTACAGCTGGATAAATACGATGAGGCGATAGAGGTTTATAAACAGACTTTCGAATACGAACAGCCTAATGCCGACACTTATTGTGCTATTGGCGAATGTTGCGAGAAACTGGAAAAAATGGACGAAGCCCGTTCTTATTATAAAAAGTCGGTAAAAATGGATCCTAAAATGGCAGATGCCTGGTTTGGGATTGGTGTTACACTGAATTTTGAAGAACGTTATTTCGAATCGTTGCACTTTTATAAAAAGGCGATCGATTTAGAGGCCGAGAACCCTGATTTCTGGTTTGCTATGGCCGATGCTTATTATAAATTAGGTCAGATTGATGAATCGATCGAAGCGTACGAAAAGGTATTGGAGTATAATCCCCTGGATATTGAAGCCTGGTTAGATTTTAGTACCGTGCTTTACGAGCAGGGAAAATTACTGGAAGCATCGGAAACAATGGCCGAGGCGATTAAGAATAATCCGGAAGCAGCAGAACTGTATTACCGAATGGTAGCCTATCTTTTTGCCCAGGGGAATTATAGCGATGCACTGGGATATTTGGAAACGGCTTTAACAACCGACCCGGAAAAACACTATATTCTATTTGAATATTTACCGCAATTGCAGGATAATAGTGCCATTTTGACCGTTATAAACAGATATATAAGGTAACGACCTTGTGGGAAAAATTTAACAAATAAATCTCAAAATTTTTTTCACTTTTGTACGCATATGAATTATCCATTATTAAACGTTCCCGAACGTCCAGCTAAACCACGCCAAAAAGGCTTAACAATGGTTATGGATAAGGGATTGAGCCTGCGCCAGGTTGAAGATTTTATTGAAGTTGCCGGCGTACATACAGATATCGTAAAATTAGGTTGGGCAACATCACACGTAACACCGAAGCTTAAAGAAAAATTAGCTTTATATAAAAGTGCAGGCATTCCTACCTATTTCGGTGGAACATTATTTGAAGCCTTTATTATCCGTAACCAGTTTTCAGATTATCAACGTGTTTTAGATCAATACGGGATGGAATATGCAGAAGTTTCTGATGGTTCTATCGAAATTGAGCACGATAAAAAATGTGAGTTTATCCGCGAACTGTCTAAACAGGTAACTGTTATTTCCGAAGTAGGCAGTAAAGATGCCGCTAAGATATTTGCGCCATATAAGTGGATTAAATTAATGAAGGCTGAAATTGAGGCAGGTTCGTGGAAAGTAATTGCCGAAGCCCGAGAAGGTGGTAATGTAGGTATTTACCGTGGAAGCGGCGAAGTTAGGGAAGGATTGGTTGATGAAATTTTAACCCAGATTCCTGAAGAAACCATTATTTGGGAAGCCCCTCAAAAAGAACAGCAGGTTTGGTTTATTAAATTAATTGGTAGCAACGTAAACCTTGGTAATATTGCCCCGGCAGAAGTAATTCCTTTAGAAACCATTCGTTTAGGATTACGTGGAGACACTTTCGACTTTTTCCTGAACCAGGTAAAATAAAGACAAAATCGTCATTGCTAAGCGCATAGTTAAATAAACCTTACAGATTTCAAAAACCTGTAAGGTTTGCTTATTATATCAATATGAAAACATACGGCTTAATCGGGTACCCACTTTCTCATTCTTTCTCGAAAAAATATTTCACAGAAAAGTTTCAAAATGAGGGCATAGCCGATCATCAATACGAGCTTTTTCCCATCGCCGATATTAAATCACTGCCCGATCTGCTGAGTGAAAACCCATCATTATGTGGCCTTAATGTAACTATTCCACATAAAGTTAATGTGCTATGCTATTTAAATGAAGTAGATGAAGCTGCAGAAAAAATTGGTGCTGTAAATTGTATTTCAATCAAAACCTTTGAAGGCGCAACCTATTTAAAAGGTTATAATACCGATGCGTATGGCTTTGAAGAATCGCTAAAGCCATTGTTAAAGCCGCAACATACAAAAGCACTTGTTTTTGGCGATGGTGGCGCGGCTAAAGCTGTAAAATATGTTTTAGAAAAGTTAAATATCCAATATCAGGTTGTGGTCCGGACAGCTGTTCCTGATGCTATTCTATATTCAGAAATTACAGCAGAGATTTTAGCTTCACACCAGTTATTGATCAATACCACCCCACTCGGAATGTCGCCAAATGTAGATACCTTTCCAGAAATTGATTACAGTTTGCTTGGACCTGGGTTTTTAGCTTACGATTTAGTTTACAATCCACTGGAGACCGCATTTTTGGCTAAAGCTGCCGAACGTGGTGCCGCAATTAAAAATGGTTTGGAAATGCTGTACAAACAAGCAGAAAAAGCCTGGGCAATCTGGAATAAATAATTTAACTTACCGTTTTGCAGCAGGAACGACAGCCTGCCCCAACTTTTCGGGGGAAACAATCTTCGATAAAATGCTATGAAACTTAAACAACTGATCTGTGTTCCATTTGTACTGCTTTTATTCATAACAGCTTGTCAGAACCATGATTATAGTCCGAAGCCAAAAGCCTATTTCAGGATTATTTTTCCTAAAAAGGACTACATCACATTTACCAAACCTGTTCCCTTTACGTTCAAATACCCTACTTATGCTGCGGTAGAGCAGGATCAAAGCCGTGATGCCCAAAAAAACTGGTACAATTTACACTTTAAACAGTTTAATGGCTTTTTGCATTTAACCTATTACGATGTTTCAGGTAAAGTCGAATATGACGAAATGGTAGAAGATGCACGAAAACTTGCCTTTAAACATACGATAAAAGCAAGCGCAATTGATCAAAAAATCATCAATTTTCCTGATCACAAAGTTTATGGTATTTATTACGCCATTGAAGGGAATACGGCTTCTTCCGTCCAGTTTTTTTTAACCGATAGTGCCAGGCATTATTTTAGAGGAGCTTTATATTTTAATGAACGCCCACAATACGATTCCATTGAGCCTGTTGTTAAATTTATTAAAAAGGATATCGATACCCTGATTTCTACCTTTAGGTGGAAAAATTAATTTATTATTTGTTATCCTGCCCTTGAAAGCAGGTTTTTCTAAAATTTATGATTACAATAAAAACCTTCACCTTTAACGCTTATAGTGAAAATACCTACGTGCTTTACGATGAAACCAAAGAATGTGTCATTATCGATCCGGGCATGTACGAAAGTTTTGAGCAAAATGAATTGGCAGCTTTCATCAAACACGAAGGCTTAAAACCTGTTTTGTTACTCAATACACATTGTCATCTCGATCATGTTTTCGGCAATAAATTTGTGTTCGATACCTATGGCTTAAAACCACAGTTTCATCAGGGCGAATTGCCAGTTTTAAATGCCGTTCCCGGTTATGCACCATCAATGGGTTTTACCCGATATGAAGTATCCCCTTTGCCAGATACCTTTTTGCCAGAAACAGGAACGATTTCTTTTGGCAATAGCAAATTGACATTAATTTTTGCTCCCGGGCATTCTCCTGCACATCTTTGTTTTTACAGTGCTGCTGATGATATATTAATTGGTGGAGATGTGCTTTTTTATGGCAGTATTGGCCGTACCGATCTTCCAGGAGGCAACCATCAGCAATTAATCCAAAACATTTCCGATAAACTTTTTGTATTACCTGATGAAACCAAAGTTTATCCTGGCCACGGACCAGCTACCAGCATTGGTTTTGAAAAACAAAACAATCCGTTTTTTTGATGGAAGATGTACAATGGAAGAGGGATGATGTAATACCCATCTTAAATATTCCATCTTACATCACTGCCATCTTACATTTTACCTATCTTTGCCAGCGTGAATACATCGTTTTATATTGCTAAAAGGTATCTTTTTGCCAAGAAATCAACCAATGCCATTAACCTGATATCGGGCATATCTATGGTAGGTGTAATGGTTGGTAGCGCTGCTTTGATTATTATCCTTTCGGTATTTAACGGTTTAGAAACAGTGGTATTGAATATGTTCGATACCATTACCCCACAAATTGCCATTACACCAGCTAAGGGGAAAACCTTTGATCCAAATACAAGCTATTTTAATCAGCTCAGAAAAAATAAAGATGTTGCCGCTTTTACTGAGGTGCTGCAAGAAAATGCTTTACTAAAATACAACAACAAGCAAGCTGTTGGAATGGTTAAAGGGGTAAGTTCAGACTATTTGAAGAACAGTAAATTAGATAGTACCATTAAAGAAGGCCATTTTATATTACACAACAGGAGCGGCGATAATGCGGTAATTGGTTCTGCTTTACAAAGTTATCTGGCAGTAAATACTGTTGATCCATTTACAGAGCTGGAAATTTATTCGCCAAAGAAAGATATCGCAGCAAATACCATAAATCCGGCCGACGATTTTGTGGTAAAGAATATCCGGGTGAGCGGCGTTTTTGAGGTGCAGCAAGATTTCGACAATGGTATTATCGTTCCTCTCAATTTTGCCCGCGAACTGCTCGGAGAAGATCAAAATGTGTCTGCTATTGAGATCAATCTCCAGCCAGGTATCGACGTAGACGATTTTAAAAAGGAAATAATCGAAAAGGCTGGTAAAGATTATGAAGTCAGAAATCAGGCTGAACAAAATAAATCACTCTACCACATTTTAAATACCGAAAAATGGGCAGTATATATTATTCTTACTTTTATCCTGATTATTGCTATATTTAATATCATAGGGTCGTTAACCATGTTAGTAATTGATAAGGTAAAGGATGTTGCCATTCTGAGCAGTTTAGGCGCAGGCAAGAATTTAATCAAACGTATATTTTTATTTGAAGGCATGATGATCACCATGTCTGGCTGCGTATTGGGTTTAATTATAGGTGTGATATTTTACTATTTTCAGCATACCTATGGTTTAATTAAAATGGGCGATGAAGTAAACAAAACACTGGTAAGTTCTTATCCGATTGCGCTAAAATGGAAAGATTTTGTTTTAGTTTTTGTTACGGTAGGTATCTTCTCATTTTTGGCATCTGCTTTGTCATCCAATTTAAGTGTTAAAAAGATAGATCAAATTAATCAAACTATATAAAATGAAGTTATTTAAGCAAGCAATTGTACTCGTTGTGCTCCTTGGCGTAGCCGTTACAGCTTGTAGGAACGATAAAGCCGAAGGAGAAAAAAGTAATCTGAAAACCGTTAAAGGTTTGTATAGTTTTGGTCCTGAAGTTAAATCCTTTACTTTATGCGAAGACGGGCGTGAATATTGGGTTAAAGACAGTGTAAAAAATTTAGAGCTTTCTTATAGCAATTTAGGCTTCGAAAAACCATACGAGCCGGTATACGTAGAGTTGGAAGGTTATTTTGCGAAATCTGATACCGGTATAGTTTCCAGTGATTTTGATTCTACTTTAGTGGTAATGAAAGTGCTTAAAATTAGTAAAGAAATTCCTGATGGACCTTGCGCACAATAATTCATTTCTTTACCTGGTGCCCAAGACTAATTTACTGGTCTAATTCTAGTCATTTCCTGAAGCAGAATTTTATCTGTCGGTTGGTGTGTTAACGACCGGAATAATTGGTGTTAAGGTGCTTCTTGAGGCTAGCCTGTTTAACGTTGCGCAGAGTATCTCTAAGGTTAACGAAGAAATCGAGTTTAAACATAATACCTCTAAACAAGTCACAAACTCTTTTTAATCTATAGGCAGTTATAATTTATCCATATATGTTACCATCACTGAAATAGATTGTAGTTAAGATGGTTGTTGAGGACAACCAGCAAGTAGACGTACAAAAAAAGGCTCGCAACTTTCATTGCGAGCCTTTTGCATATTCTTGATTTAATTTTACCAGAAAGTCGAGTAAAGCGCAATTAAAATTCCGAACACAAGTATCGATCCAACGGCAAAAGAAGGATGAACTTTGAACATGCTCGAATCTACTTCTAAACCATTAGATTTATCACCTTTGCTGTTTTCGAACATACTGATGGCAAACATTACCACAATACAGACTACAAATACAATTCCCATTCTATCTAAGAAAGGTATTTCGTAGATTCCATCTGCATTGGCTACCGAGAATCCAAAATCGTGAAGGAAAGACAAATCCATCATTCCTGGTAAGAATTTTAACAATACCGATAAACCAAACCCACCTATAGTAGCAAATAAGGCTGCATTTGAAGTGGTTTTTTTCCAGAAGAATCCCAATATAAACATGGCAAAAATACCTGGACTTACAAAACCTGTATACTCCTGAATAAATTCGAAACCACCTTTTTTATCGATACCTAAGAAGGGAGAAATAGCGATTGCGATAGCCATTGCAATAATTACAACTACGCGTCCGGTACTTACCAGTTTTTTCTCACTGGCTTCCTTATTAATGTGTTTCTTAAAAATATCTAAAGTAAAAATAGTAGAGATACTATTAATTTTACCAGCTAATGAGGCAACAATTGCTGCAGTTAAAGCGGCAAAAGATAAACCTTTTAATCCTGTTGGTAAAATACTCAATAAAGTAGGATAAGCTCTATCTGGGCGAAGCTCTCCGCCAGGCATCATTGAATTTACATCAATACCTGTTTTTTCCTGGTATAACATATATACTGCAATACCTGGCAACACCACAATTAGTGGCATTAGCAGTTTTAAAAAAGCCGCAAATAAAATACCTGCTCTGGCTGTTTTCAGATCAGCACCTAAAGCACGCTGGGTGATGTACTGGTTACAACCCCAATAGTTTAAGTTTACAATCCACATCCCACCAAGCAATACCGTCATGCCAGGTAATGAAGCATAATTCGCACTGTCTTTCTTAAATATCATGTGGAAGTGGTCTGGTGCTTTTTCTCTTAAGAACGCTAAACCATCTAATACGCCGTGGCCACCAAAATGATCACTTACTAAATTAAGTGCTAAATAAGTAGTTGCTAAACCGCCGAAAATTAAAAATGCTACCTGGATTACATCCGTGTAACCAATTACTTTCATACCACCTAATGCTATAATTACCGAGAAAATGGCTAATCCCATCATACAATACCAAAAGCCAATACCCGAAATACTGCTTACAGCTAAAGCACCCAGATATAAGATTGAGGTTAAGTTTACCACAACATACAATAACAACCAAAACACAGCCATAATCATGGCTACAGTACCATTGTAACGTTGACTTAGGAATTGGGGCATGGTGTAGATCTTATTTTTAAGATATACGGGAATAAAAAATGTAGCAACAATTACCAATGTTGCAGCAGCCATCCATTCGTAAGTAGAGATGGCTAATCCCATTTTAAATCCATCGCCGCTCATGGCTACAAATTGCTCGGCACTAATGTTCGAGGCAATTAAAGATGTGCCAATTGCCCACCAGGTAAGTGAACCTTCTGCAAGAAAATAATCCTTGCTGCTCATCTGCTTTTGCTTTTTACGATGGTAAATCCAGAAACCATAAATTGCTACAATGGCAAAGTAGGCTAGAAAAATAATGTAATCTGTGACTTTCATTTAATTTATTTGGTTTAGAAATCTAAATGTAGTAAAATCATAAATTAATCTCCGCTTTTTTTGAATTAAAAAATGTTAAAATGACGTTTATTAATTTGACCTTCCTAAAATTCAAGTTTGTTGAGCTCAGGCGAGCTAAGTATATCGTCATTTCAATTTGCAGCGCAATGGAATGCCTGCCCATAAAGGCGTTGAGAAATTTTTAATTTTGCAAAAATTAATATGTATTCTCCGTGATCTGTGAAGACCACAGACCACGGAGAATACATATATAAAGATGAATTTAAATATATCTGTTAATTAGGTTTTCAAGATATTCCTGCTTTCCGCTGCGTACCGCTGGTTCGCCATTTTCTGCAGCGTAATTCCTTAAATCTTCTAAACTTAGTTTGCCCTGTTCAAATTCGGCACCTTTTCCACTATCAAATGAAGCATAGCGGTCGGCCCTTACTTTTTTGTAATCAGATTTTTGAAGAATGGCATCTGCAGTAACTAATGCTCTTGCGAAAATATCCATTCCACCTACATGCGCATAGAATAAGTCTTTCTGATCAGTAGAGTTACGGCGGATTTTCGCGTCGAAGTTTACACCTCCACCCTGTAAGCCACCACCTTCTAAAATGATTAACATGGTTTCGGTTAGTTCGTTAATATCGTTCGGGAACTGATCGGTATCCCAGCCATTTTGATAATCGCCACGGTTTGCATCAATAGAACCTAATAGGCCATTATCTACCGCAACCTGTAATTCATGCTGGAAAGTATGACCTGCCAGCGTTGCATGGTTTACTTCTAAATTTAATTTAAAGTCAGCCAACAGATCATATTGTTGTAAAAAGCCTTTTACTGTTGCCGCGTCGTAATCATATTGGTGTTTAGAAGGTTCGCATGGTTTCGGTTCAATAAAGAATGTTCCTTTGAAGCCCTGTTTGCGTGCATAGTCTTTAGAGGCGTGTAAAAATTTAGCCAGGTGCTCCTGCTCACGTTTCATGTTGGTATTCAATAAGCTCATATATCCTTCTCTTCCTCCCCAGAAAACATAATTTTCTCCACCAAGAGCAATAGTTGCATCTAAAGCTGCTTTAACCTGGGCAGCTCCGTGTGCCAGCACATGAAAATCAGGATTGGTAGATGCACCATTCATGTAACGCTTATGGCTAAATAAATTGGCTGTTCCCCACAATAGTTTTACACCGCTATCTGCTTGTTTTTGCTTTGCATATTCAACAAGGGCCTGTAATCTGCGTTCGTTTTCGGCGATATCGTCGCCATAATCTACCACATCTACATCATGGAAACAATAATAAGGGATCTGCATTTTGGTGATAAATTCAAAGGCCGCATCCATTTTATCTTTTGCCCTTTCTACAGCATCTTTCTTCTCATCCCAAGGGAAAATATGCGTTGCTCCTCCAAACGGATCGGCACCATTACCGTTGAATGAATGCCAGTAAGCACAAGCAAACTTAAAATGCTCATTCATGGTTTTGCCTGCTACTACTTTGTTGGCGTCGTACCATCTAAATGCTAATGGATTATCGCTTTCCAGACCTTCAAACTTGATCTGGTCAATGCCTTTGAAAAATTCAGTTGCTCCTGTTACTACTTTTGTCATATTTTTTGTTTTTGATTCGTGGTTGTTGGTTCATAGTTGATAGCCGATGGCTGTGAACCATTAACCAATTGCTAATTGTTTTTCTAATATTTTTTTCCAATCCTGATAGATTGCTTCATATTCAGCTGAATGTTGTGGTATTAAAGTCTTAATTACTTCGTGGTTGCTAAAAGCTTCTTCTGCGCTTTTAAAAATTCCGGCGCCTATACCTGCACCTAATGCTGCGCCTACACTGCCGTCGTTTTCGTAAAGTTCTACCGGAATGCCAGTAACATCTACAAAAGTTTGTGCAAATACATCACTTAAAAAAAGATTGGCTCTTCCGGCCCGGATGACTTTAGGCTGCATGCCATTTTCCCGCATGATATCCAATCCATAACGGAAAGAGAAGGCAATCCCTTCTTGTATCGCCCTGAAGATATCTGATTGATTGTGGAGGTTCAAATCTATGCCCAATAACTGTGCGCCTGTATATTGGTTGTTTAACATCCGTTCTGCACCGTTTCCGAAAGGAAGTACTTTTAAGCCATTACTACCTATTGGCGCTTTCGACGCCAGGATATTCAGGTCGGCATAACTAGACTGTGGCGCGAAATTATGTTTTGCCCAGCGGTACATGCTGCCGGTACCATTAATACAAAGTAAAACCCCAGTGTGCTTTTTTTCTTCTGAATAGGTTACATGCGCAAAAGTATTCACTCTCGATTGTTTATCGTAAGTAAGCCCGTCGCTTACGCCGTAAATTACTCCAGATGTTCCTGCTGTGGCCGCAACCTCCCCAGGTTTTAATACATTTAGAGAAAGCGCGTTGTTCGGCTGATCGCCAGATTTATAGGCAACCGGAATACCTGTTGGTAAGTTCAAAGAATGGGCAATATCGGCTTTTAAATAACCATGTTCGGAGAATAAGGGTTTTACGGTTGGGATGAGGTTGCCCGAAAAGCCATAATACTCCATTACATCTTTAGAAATTTCGTGGTTTTCAAAATCCCAGAAAATGCCTTCAGATAGTGCCGAAATACTTGTTGTAATTTCTCCCGTTAATTTCATGGCGATAAAATCGCCAGGGAGCATTATCTTATCAATGCGGTTATAGATGTCTGGTTCATTTGCTTTTACCCATGCTAGTTTTGATGCCGTAAAGTTACCTGGAGAGTTTAATAAATGTTTCAGGGATTTGTCATGCCCAATGGCCTCAAAAGCACTATTGCCCAGTTCAACTGCTCTGCTATCGCACCAAATAATACTATCGCGGAGCACCTGCTGATTTTTATCTACAACAACCAATCCATGCATTTGGTACGCAATACCAATGGATTTAATTTCTTTTGGGTCAAAAAGACCTGTCGAATTTAATTTCAGTATAGCCTGTTGAACATTTTGCCACCAATCATCAGGTGACTGTTCTGCCCAGCCAGACTGTAAAGATTTGATTGCTGTTTCCTCCTCCGGATATTGAGCGGTAGCTATGTTTCTTTGTGTAGTTGCGTCAACAATGGCAACTTTTATGGATGAGGTACCTAAATCAATTCCTAATAAATACATGCTTTCATCTAATTTTAATATTTGGTTATGCAAACGGTTGCATAAAGATAGTTGGAAAAATATAAAACGCAAATTTTTTATAAAATCGTTTGAATTAAATGCAATCTTTTGAATTGAATTAATCTGTATTTTGGAGCTAATGGAGAATTATTTAATAATTTATATTTTTGCCATTAATACATTGATTGTTTATGGAACAGATTACATGGGGCGATTTCGAAAAAGTAGAATTAAGGGTAGGAACCATTTTAGAGGCTTTCGAATTTCCTGAAGCCCGAAGACCAGCATATAAGGTAAAAGTAGATTTTGGCGAATTTGGCATTAAAATGAGTAGTGCACAGATTACCAAACATTATACATTGGAAGAATTACCTGGAAAACAAATTGTTGCGGTGGTTAACTTTCCAAAAAAACAGATCGGCAAATTCATGTCAGAATTTTTAGTTACCGGTTTTGCCGATGAAAACGGCGATATCGTATTAACTACGGTGCAAAGCAAAGTGCCCAATGGAAGTAAGCTGGTTTAGCCGACTTCCGAAGTTTGCCTGAGCCTTGGCCCATGTAAACTTTGAGGCATTTCCCGCAGATTTAAAAGGATAAGAAACACAGATCATTTTAATAATATAAATCTGCGATGTTTATCTGCTGCAATCTGTGGGAGAATAGAGTATCTATTTATACCGCGAAGTTCTCTTATTAAGCACAGGCTTCGCTAAATAGCCCTGATTGTAGTGGAAAGCCCGCAAACGAGGCACGAGTGCGGACTTGAAATGGAAAGCAGGACTGAAGTAACCGATTAGCACTGACACTGCGCTCCAAAACAAAAGCAAATTTTCAGCTTAGACTTCAGAAGTTTACCACTCCCATGGCCACCAAAACTTCGGAAGTCTTTTTGGCCATTATTACTCTATATTTGCCACATGAGTTTTTACAATTTCGAAAATACCGATCCGGAGGAAGAAGACATTCATTATATGAAACTGGCTCTGGAAGAAGCAAAAAAAGCTTTAGCTGAAGATGAAATTCCGATAGGTGCTATAGTGATAAGTAAAAACAGGATTATTGGACGGGGCTATAATTTAACCGAACGCTTTAACGATGTAACTGCACATGCAGAAATGCAGGCCTTTACCTCAGCGGCACAAACTATCGGAGGGAAATATTTAAGGGATTGTACCTTATATGTAACTATCGAGCCTTGTGTAATGTGCGCTGGTGCAAGTTACTGGACGCAGATTGGCCGCATTGTGTATGGTGCCCGAGAAGAAAAAAGAGGATTCATCTCCAAAAATGCAAATCTGCTCCATCCTAAAACCGTGCTAAAAGGCGGGGTAATGGCAGAGGAGTGCGGAGCGTTAATGAAGGGATTTTTTGCGAAGAAGAGGTAGATTGAGTTGATGGTCCATGGTAATGTAGTTCATAGCCTCTTAGTGAGATCCGCATTTGTATGCGTTTAAGGTATAAATGGTGATACAATCCGCCTTCTCATGCACCCTTATTGCAAAGCGGGATGATGGTAGTTTTTTCTAAAAACCTTCCAATATTAAAACCTTCAACATTACAACATTAACCCGGAAAACGATTTGATGATAATAACATGAACAAATCTTAACGTTCTAATGTTATATTTGCTACAAGAAACATTTTTAAATCTTAAAACATAAACATTATGGCTTTTGAATTACCTGCGTTACATTACGCAACCGATGCATTAGAACCGCATATTGATAAAACTACCATGGAAATCCACCATGATAAACACCATCAAGCTTACGTTACCAACTTAAATAAAGCGTTAGAAGGTAAACCTGAAGCGAGCTCTAGCATCGAGGAAATTGTAAAAAACATTTCAAAATTCCCTGCTGCTGTTAGAAATAATGGTGGTGGTCATTATAACCACTCATTATTCTGGAATATCTTAGGTCCAAATAAAGGTGGCGAGCCAACTGGCGATTTAGCTAAAGCAATTAACGAAACTTTTGGTTCTTTTGCTGATCTTAAAACTAAATTACAAGAAGCTGGTGCTACCCGCTTCGGTTCTGGTTGGGCCTGGTTATCGGTAGGTGCTGATAAAAAACTTCAGGTTTCTTCTACTCCAAACCAAGACAATCCTTTAATGGATGTTGCTGAGGTAAAAGGTACACCAATTTTAGGTATTGATGTTTGGGAACACGCATATTACTTAAAATACCAAAACAAACGCCCTGATTATTTAGCGGCAATTTGGAATGTAGTAAACTGGGATGCAGTTGCTGAACTTTACAAAAAAGCTTTGTAAGCTAAATCTTCCATAAAATTTAAAAGAAGTCCCGGTGCAAATCGGGACTTCCTTGTTTTAAGATAATTAAGTAACTTCGCAGATATAAAATATTCGAAATGAAAAGGCTTGTAATTTTATTCTTAATTGTGATTGGTGTAAATGGATTGGTAAGTGCACAGCAAAATAAAGTGCCTACTCCTTCAGAAATTGCAAAAAAGAATGTAGAGGATCTTGACAAAAGGTTAAAACTAAATGGCACGCAAAAAAGCGTTATCTACAGTTTCACTTTTAACCAGGCAAAAGAACAGGCAGATTTAATTAAAAGGCAGCAGACAGGCAATTCGCGCGAAGAGGATGTGGATAAATTCTATAAATTACAGAATGAGACCTCAAAGAATATCCGCAATGTTTTAAGACCAGAGCAGCAAACCGAATATGATAAAATCATAGAGGAGCGTTTAAGCGGCAAAGGCTTAAAAGCTAAAAACAAGAAAAAGAAAAAAGGCGAAGAGGACGAAGTGGAGAGTGATATTAAAGGCTTGCTGTCTGCACCTCCGGTAGAAAAACAAAATCAGTAGTATTTTTTTCAAACTAGCTTTGGTAATCGGTTAAGTCATTAACAAATGCCAGAGATCATCTTAGGTCCTATTTAATCAATAGTCGTCACCCCTGACCTGTAGCGAAGCGAAAAGCTACGAAGTAAACCGAGCCTTAAGCGAGCTCACCGAAGGTAATTTATTTCAGGGTCTATGCAGCGGTAAAGATGCTGAAATGAATTCAGCATGACGATTGCGTGGGTTAGACTTGCGAAGTTTTTCCTGCGCACTGCCCATTTAAACTTCGCAAGAAAGCCTAAATCCCAACAACATCCTTTTTCTTTTTTTGCTTCATTGCTTTTGGGATAATTTCTAAAATCTCATCTTTTAAAGCATTAAGCATCCGTTTTTTAATGAAGTTTTTATGTGTAACCAGACTGATCTCGCGTACAGGTTCAGGCGATTTAAAATGACGAACCTTATTGATCTGCTTTGCATTTAATTCTGTTATAGCAAGCTCAGGCAATAGTGTTGCACCTCCATTTAAATCAACCATACGCACCAGGGTTTCTACACTACCTGTATTATACTCCAGCCCTTGTAATCTGTTGTTTTTTGTGGAGCGGCAAATGTTTAATACCTGATTACGCATGCAATGGCCTTCGTTTAAGAGCCAGATGTTTTCTTCGTTCAGATCTTCAGCATCAACGGCCTTCTTTCTATAGAGTTTGCTGTTTTTGCTGATGTAGCTTACAAAGTTTTCGTAATATAATGGAATTTCGGTAATGTTCGGGTCGGTAAGTGGGGTGGCTAAAATACCACAATCGAGTACTCCTGTTTTTAGGTGATGAATAATGTCTTCGGTGGTGTATTCCCAGATTAAAAGTTTTAATTCAGGATACTTATCCAGCATGGCCGAAATCACTTCTGGAAGCAGGTATGGTGCAACAGTTGGGATTACGCCTATTCTTAATTCTCCTAAAACATCCTGCTGCTGACTGCTGATCAGTTCTTTTATTTTTCCACTTTCCTGTAAAATAATTCTGGCTTGCGCAATAATCTGGGCGCCAATTTCGGTCGGACTTACGGGTTGTTTGCTCCTGTCGAAAATTTTAACGCTGATCAGTTCCTCTAGTTTTTGCACCTGCATACTTAAGGTCGGTTGCGTTACAAAACATTTATCAGCAGCGGTAACAAAACTTCTGTAAGTATCTACAGCAACGATATATTCTAGTTGAACTAAAGTCATATAGTTGAAATTTATTTATCTTATCAAAGATATAAATTTTAACTATATAAAATTAATGAATGAGAGAATTAGTGATTGATTGAATGGGGTGGATTAAAACATTCTGTCATTCAACTCTTCTCTTATTCAGTCATTTCTTAATATCTGCTTTCGAAATCCTGATAAGCCAGGGCAATACCTTCTTTAAGCTCAATTTTATGTTTCCAGCCCAGGTTATGGAGTTTGCTTACGTCCATCAACTTGCGTGGTGTTCCATCCGGCTTAGTGGCATCGAATACTAATTCGCCTTCAAAACCCAGTACATCTTTGATTAATAAAGCAAGGTCTTTAATGGTTAAATCTTGTCCGGTACCCACGTTAATCAAGTGCGGTTCGTTATAGTTTTGCATCAGGAAATAACAGGCATCTGCCAGGTCGTCTGCAAACAAAAATTCGCGCATAGGCGATCCGGACCCCCAAACAACAATTTCCTTTTCGTTGTTCGCTTTTGCCTCATGTACCTTACGGATCAAAGCTGGTAAAACATGCGAATTTTGAGGATGATAGTTGTCATTAAAACCATATAAATTTGTTGGCATCACTGAGATGAAATTGCAGCCATACTGATCGCGGTAGGCATCGCACATTTTGATCCCTGCAATTTTTGCAATGGCATAAGGTTCGTTGGTGTGTTCTAAAGTTCCGGTTAAAAGATAATCTTCTTTTAAAGGTTGTGGAGCCATTTTAGGGTAAATGCAGCTCGACCCCAGGAACATTAATTTTTTAACGCCGGTTACATAAGCATTATGGATCACGTTATTTTGTATGGCTAAATTTTCGTAGAGAAAATCGGCCCTATATGTATTATTGGCTACAATGCCGCCAACCTTTGCCGCAGCAAGAAACACATAATCTGGCTTTTCATTCGCAAAGAAATCGGTAACGGCCTGCTGGTTGCGCAGATCCAGTTCATCTGAAGTTTTGGTGATGATATTTTCGTAACCTTCTTTTTGTAGTTTACGGTAAATGGCCGAACCCACCATTCCACGATGACCTGCAACATATATTTTAGCGTTTTTTTCCACGGTAATTTTTATAAGCTGCAAAAATACGATTCCTAAACAAGATTGCCATTAATCTTTATGGCAAAAGAAACTTCGATTATTGATTTAATTGTATTTTTGCAGAAAAAAAACTTTTGGGTAAAGATAAACTTAGGCGTTTTGCAGAAATCGAAACATTTGCAAACGTATATCAATTAGAACAAGGAAAAGCTTTAAAGGGAAACTGGGCTTCAGCACATTTTAAAAATGCGAACCCCATTGTGCTCGAATTGGCATGTGGAAAAGGCGAATATTCGGTAAATCTGGCAAGGTTGTTTCCGGATAAGAATTTCATCGGTGTTGATTATAAAGGTAACCGCATTTGGCGCGGGGCCAAAACAGCTATTGAAGACGGGATCGATAATGTGGCTTTTTTAAGGATACAGATTGAAAATTTGTTGGATTACTTTAACGAAGGAGAAATTGATGAGATCTGGATTACCTTTCCTGATCCTCAACCACAGGATAGCCGTGAGAAAAAACGTTTAACTTTTCCCGCATTCTTAAACCGGTATAAACTTGTTTTAAAACCAGGTGGTCATGTTAATTTGAAAACAGATAACGACCAACTGTATGCTTATACCTGCGAAAAGGTTGCAGAATTAAGTTTACCTGTACAAAAAAATACCGATCATTTATATACTTCAGATCTGGTTGATGAGGTATTGTCGATCAAAACCTATTACGAGAAAAAATACTTGCTACACGATAAGAATATTAATTATATTCAATTTTCTTTTGAATAATGGATACCAACTTTTACGAACAGGTTTATGAGATTGCCCGCTTAATTCCGAAGGGAAAGGTTACTTCTTATGGAGCTATTGCGAAAAGTTTGGGTGCAGCAAAATCATCAAGAATGGTCGGGCATGCCATGCTTTATGCCGGAACAGCCCATCCTCAAGTGCCCGCACATAGGGTAGTAAACAGTAGTGGCCTGCTTACCGGAAAGTTTCATTTTAAACCTCCTGAGCTAATGGAAGAGTTGTTAAGAAAGGAAGGCGTTGAAGTTAAAAATGATAAGGTGCTTAACTTTAAAAAGGTTTTCTGGAACCCGCTGGAAGAAATCAACCTTGACTAAGTAAATTAATGAATATCATGCTCTCATTCAAAAAATCATTCATTCAATAATTATTATACATGGGAAAGTTAGTAGAAGAATTTAATGGTTATCGTGAAAAAATGAACGATAGGATCATGGAAACGGCGAATACAAACATCAAACGTTTTTTCGCTTTAGATACCACTTCCTATGCTGACGGTGCCCTGGATGTTAAAACAAAAGAAATGTTGGGCCTGGTAGCCTCAATGGTTTTGCGCTGTGATGACTGCATTAAATACCATTTAGGCAAATGTTTCGACGCGGGTGTAAACAGCGACGAAATGAGCGAAATTTTTATGATCGCCAATCTTGTGGGCGGCAGTATCGTAATTCCACATTATAGGAGAGCTGTGGAGTATTGGGATGAACTAAGTTCTAGTCCAGAGTCTTAAGTCCTAAGTATATAGTCTCTTTCTCTTCCCAAATTATTATATTAGTTTAAAAAAAACATGGGAAAGTTTATAGAATTAATCGCTTATAAAAAAGGATTTGCTCTTTTGATGGACGTCTTTAATTTAACGAAAGATTTCCCTAAATCAGAGCATTACAGCCTGGTAGATCAGATGCGTAGATCTTCAAGATCTGTATGTAGCAGTATTGGTGAAGCCTACAAAAAGAGAAGATACCCTAATCATTTTATTAGTAAACTATCAGATGCAGATATGGAAAATGGTGAAACGCAAGTTTGGTTAGATGTAGCGCTCGCCTGTAATTATATCTCTGAAGAAAAATTCAATTACTTGGATGCTCAATGTGAAGAAATAAGCAAACTATTAAATTTTATGATTAGCCATCCTGCAAAATTCGCATAATATGACTCAAGACTCAGGACTCAAGACTCTGGACTCAATAGTACGTTGCACCTGGGCTGGCACCGATCCACTTTACATCAAATACCACGATGAAGAATGGGGAAAACCCGTCTACGATGATAAAATCCTATTCGAATTTTTAATACTCGAAGGCGCACAGGCTGGTTTAAGCTGGATTACTATCCTTCGAAGACGGGAAAACTACCGTAAAGCCTTTGCCAATTTTGAGGTTAAAAAAGTAGCTGCTTTTACTGAAAAAGATGTAGAGCGTTTGATGAATGATGAAGGCATTATCCGCAACCGTTTAAAAGTTAACGGAGCCATTACCAACGCTAAATTATTTATTGGGATTCAGAAAGAATTTGGCAGTTTCTCTAAATACATGTGGAGTTTTGTTCCTGGTGGCAAACCAATCCAAAATCACATCGAAAAAATGAGTGATGTTCCTCCACGAACAGAACTTTCTGATCGGATCAGCAAAGACATGAAAAAACGTGGTTTCAAATTTTTTGGCACCACCATCTGTTATGCACACATGCAGGCAACTGGGATGGTGAACGACCACTTGTTAAACTGTTGTGCCAGATAATGTTTACTTCAGCTACAATACTTACCGATAGATTTTTATTGAGGCAATTTTGTTCTGACGATCTGGTATTTATTTTTGAAGGATTATCCCATCCGGATGTGATCCGCTATTATGGTGTGCGCTATGCAAACCTGGAGGAAACCAATGAACAATTGATCTGGTTCAATGAGCTTCAAAAAAATGAAACTGGTATTTGGTTGGCAATTTGTGATAAAGAAAGCCTTGTTTGCTTAGGTGCCATTGGACTTAATGATTTAAGTAAAACGGATCAAAAGGCTGAAATCGGTTTTTGGCTGTTGCCCGAACATTGGGGAAAAGGCATCATTAAAGAAGTAGCAAATTCCATTTGTAATTATGCCTTTGAGAAATTAGGCTTAAGAAAAATCGAGGCTATGGTTGAAACTGAAAATGAAAACAGCAGAAAAGTGCTGCAAAAACTTGACTTTGACTATCACAAAACAATTGAGAACTGTGAATTTAAAAACGATAAGCTTATCAGTTTAGCCATATATGTAAAGCTAAAGCACGAAGATCTTATTTAGACGATCCTGCAACCCTAAAAATCTATTATTAATCCTGGCGCTATTTCCTTGTTGCATTATATTCCTTAACCCATTCAATTACCTCTCTGCTATTAAAATCCGTTCCGGCTTCTACCTTGGCTTTTAAGGCAGGTTGGTCTCCCATTTTCTGCAACAGAATATTCTTCACCTCAATCTTTTTGCTGTCCTCGGTTATCGCTTTCATGGGTACTTCCTGTAAAGGTCCGGCGCCAGGTTTTTCAATAAAGTAGCGCACAACAGGTGCGCCTGCAGGTCTTTCCAGTGCTCCATTACGTCCGCCGCCGATGCTGATGCCTCCGCCCATACCCATGCCACCATAACCACCAGTGCCTGTTCCAATACCAATTGAAGGCCTGAATTTTACCTTTTTCTCTTTCACCTGAGGAACCAGGGTGCCTCCGCCAAAGGAATAAAGGTTAACAGTTCCTATTTCGATTACTTTAACAAAACGATATTCGAAATTGCGCCCATTTGCAAATCCCTTGCTCACAAAACTATCACCATTCCAGAAGAAATTTTTCACATCCTTGGCCGGCAAAATCACATCAGCCTCATCATTGGCGCTAATAAACACCGAAAAATAATCGGTTCCTTTTATCGTTCCGCGGATTACATCGTCGTTATTTTTAACGATAAAATCCTGTGCATAAGTGGTGAACGCTATTGAAAAAAATAAAATAAAAAGGTTGAAAATCTTCATAAGTTAGCAATATCGGGATACAACGTAAATTATTTAAAAATAATATCCAAAAACAGTAATGATTGAAACGCTCTCTGCATTTTGGGATTTCTTAAAAAAGCCAAAACTTCTAAAACTCAGTAAAGATAATAAATCTCTTTGGAGAGATCTCTTATGGTTGCTCCTACTCGATTTAATATTTGCAGGTATTATAATGGGTATTTATTATATTCTGGTGCATTTTAAAGTTATCGATGAATATGTAGAAAAAATTGATGTCCTGAAAAAGTTTGGCCTACTGGTAGCGCTATTGATCGGGTGTATTTTAGCTCCTCTATTGGAAGAATCTTTTTTCAGGTGGCATTTAAGAGGAAAATATCTTCCTATATACTTTATATGCTTTACCCTAGCCCTGATATCTGATTATTTCATAAACAGCAATTTTCTCAAATTGCCAATTTATATTATTTTCTTTTTTATATCCCTCATTTTACGCAGATACTTTAAAAGAATGGATATCCGTAGAAGAATTGTTTTCCAACGTCAATCTTTCGGATATCTCTTTTACTATTCAGCTATAATATTTGGTTTAATGCATTTAACCAACATCAAAGACTTAACGCTTAGCGACCCGGCATTTATTATATTTGTTATCTCACAATTATTTGGTGGACTATCGCTGGGATATCTCCGCATTAAATATGGCTTAATCTACTCCATCTTATTTCATAGCCTCATTAATTTTATAATGATATTATTAGCGTTCTTTTTCAGTTAAATTGAATGTATATCTCTTCTAAACCTTTAACTTTGGTTAATTTATCACCAATAGGTACAATTAATGGACTATCGGTGTAATCATAAAATCGGTGTAATCACATGAATAAAAAACTCTTTCTCCTCGACGGTATGGCGCTAATGTACAGGGCGCATTTTGCATTAAGTAAAAATCCGCGCTTTACCTCAACAGGTATCAATACATCGGCAGTAATGGGCTTTACCAATACCTTATTAGATGTTTTGAAGAAAGAAAAACCGACACACATTGCAGTGGTTTTTGATACTGAAGCCCCAACTGAAAGGCATACCTCTTTTGAGGCCTATAAAGCACACCGTCAGGCCATGCCTGAAGATCTGGCAGCAGCAATGCCTTATGTAATTAAATTGATTACAGGTTTCAATATCCCCGTAATTACTTCTGATGGTTATGAGGCTGATGATATTATTGGTACACTGGCCAAAAAAGCGGAACAAAAGGGGTATCAGGTTTATTGTATGACACCTGATAAGGATTTTGCACAACTGGTTTCTGAAAATATTTTTATTTACAAACCAGCCCGTATGGGTAACGATATGGAAATATTGGGTGTAAAAGAAGTATTGGCTAAATGGGAGATCGAAAATGTATTGCAGGTGATCGATATCCTGGGCTTATGGGGCGATGCTGTAGATAATATCCCAGGTATTCCGGGCATCGGCGAAAAAACCGCAAAAGCCCTGATCAAACAATATGGCTCTATGGAGAACATTATTGCAAACTCCCACGAGCTAAAAGGGAAACAACGCGAAAACGTAGAAAACTTTGCACAACAGGGATTAATGTCTAAAAAACTAGCGACAATTCTCTTGGATGTTCCCGTTGAATTGGATGAGGCCAGTTTAGAACTCTGTGATCCGAGCCGTGATTTATTAGAACCATTATTTACCGAATTAGAATTCAGGACTTTAGGACGCAGGGTATTTGGAGATGAATTTTCGGTAACCACAGCGCGCTTTCAGGAGGGTACGCAAACAGATTTATTCGGCAATCAATCAGGAGAAACCATTCAATATACCAACACACTGGAAGAAGAACCGGCAGAAAAACTTCCAACCAAAACCATTGAAAATACTGAACACGATTACCAGCTGGTCGACTCGGCTGAGCAGCGTGCTGATTTGATCAAATTATTACTTGCCGAAAAGCGAATCTCCTTTGATACCGAAACTACTGGCACTGATGCAAACATGGCCGATTTAGTAGGCTTGTCATTCTCCATTAAACCTGGAACAGGTTATTATATCCCAGTGCCTGCAGAAAGGGAAGAAGCACAATTAATTGTTGATGAATTTAGGGTGATATTGGAAAATGAGGCCATTGAGAAAATCGGCCAGAATACCAAATATGATATCCTGGTTTTAAAATGGTATGGCGTAGAAGTAAAAGGCAAGCTTTTCGATACCATGCTTGCGCATTATTTAATCGATCCCGATACCCGACATGGGATGGATGTATTATCAGAGAATTATCTTGGTTACTCTCCGATCTCGATTACCAAACTGATCGGTGCAAAAGGTAAAAACCAGGGCACCATGCGCGATGTTCCGGTAATTGATGTTGTAGATTATGCAGCTGAAGATGCCGATGTAACTCTGCAGTTAGCACACATCTTTGAACCAAAATTAAAAGAGTTAAATGCAGCCAAACTTGCCGAAGAAATTGAAAATCCTTTGGTTTATGTATTGGCAGATATAGAAAAGGAAGGCGTTCGAATTGATATCGAAACTTTACAGGCCTATTCTAAAGAGCTTGAAACAGAAATTATCAAGTTCGAACAGAATGTGTACGACAAAGCCGGAATTAAATTTAACCTGGCTTCGCCGAAACAACTGGGAGAGGTTTTATTTGATAAACTTCAGCTCGACCCGAAAGCTAAAAAAACTAAAACCGGTCAGTACCAAACCGGAGAAGATGTTTTAATGGCGCTAGCCAGTAAAAGTGATATTGTAAAGGATATTTTAGATTTCCGCCAGTTACAGAAACTTAAATCAACCTATGTTGATGCATTGCCACTAATGGTTAACCCCAAAACTGGCAGGGTACACACATCCTACAATCAGGCCGTTGCAGCAACCGGAAGATTAAGCTCCAATAACCCGAATTTACAGAACATCCCAATCCGTACAGAACGTGGCAGGGAAGTACGTAAAGCTTTTATTGCAAGAGATGAAAACCACATATTGCTATCGGCCGATTATTCGCAGATAGAATTGCGCATTATTGCCGAAATCAGCAAAGAAGAAAATATGCTTGATGCTTTTAATAAAGGGATAGATATCCACACGGCAACAGCAGCAAAAGTATATGGTGTAAGCATTGAAGAGGTTGATGGAACGCAACGTAGAAATGCAAAAGCAGTTAACTTTGGTATTATTTACGGTCAATCGGCTTTTGGTTTGTCGCAGAACCTGGGTATTCCACGTAAAGAAGCTGCCGAAATTATTGAACAATACTTTGCGCAATATCCTGGTATTAAACGTTACATGAGCGATACCATGAATTTTGCCCGCGAGAATGGATTTGTAGAAACCATAATGGGTAGAAGACGCTATTTGAGAGACATTAACTCCGCCAATCAGACAGTAAGAGGTTTTGCTGAACGAAATGCCATTAACGCACCTATACAGGGCTCTGCAGCGGATATGATCAAGATTGCTATGATCAATATCCACAAAGAGATGAAAGCACAAAATTTGCAATCAACTATGACTATGCAAGTGCATGATGAGTTGGTGTTTGATGTATTAAGGTCTGAAAAAGAAGTAATGAAAGCAATTATTCAGGATAAAATGGCCAATGCGATTAAATTAACTGTACCGATTGTTGTAGAAATTGGAGAGGGCGATAATTGGTTGGCTGCGCATTAAAAATAAAAATTAGTTATCTTCATTAAAACTTCATATCGATTTATGAATTTTATATCAACAAAATAAACGAGTAAAACAAAAATCAGAAATTATGAAAAAGTTATT
Organism: Pedobacter sp. MR2016-19; assembly: GCF_014947265.1. NCBI lineage: Bacteria > Pseudomonadati > Bacteroidota > Sphingobacteriia > Sphingobacteriales > Sphingobacteriaceae > Pedobacter > Pedobacter sp. MR2016-19. The sequence continues at coordinate 70,953 of NZ_JADCNK010000001.1, read as the reverse complement.
GAGTTTAATCGCAATCGCAGCATTTGGTTTAACAACAGCATTTGCTCAAACACCAGCTACAGCTACTAAAGCTAAAACTGTTGCCAAAAAAGAAGTAAAAACAACAACTGCACCTGTTAAAGCAGGCGTAAAACAAGAGGCTAAAAAAGTAGAAACTAAAACAACTACTACAGCTGCTAAAGTAAAAGCAGATGGTACGCCAGATAAACGTTTTAAAGAAAATAAAGCAAAAGCAGTAACTAAAGTTGCTGGTCCAACTAAAAAAGATGGTACAGCAGATATGCGTTACAAAGCAAACAAAGCTGCCGCTGCTAAAAAGAATTAGGTTCAGGTTTATAATTTGAAGGGTCTCCAATGAAAATCGGAGGCCCTTTTTTGTTTTTACGCCACATGGATTACTCCTTAAGCGTGCACTCTGCAAAAAAAATCGTCATCTCGACCGGAACGCAGTGTAGCGGAGAGATCTACCTCGAGATAGATTTCTCCATTCCGTTGCACTTTAGTCGAAATGACGGTTCGCCGAAACTATAAACTTATTGTCTCACCAATTTCTGGCAACAATAAAGTTTTGTTTTCGCGCTCAAATTTATCTAAAGCAGCTTTGGTATCAATTTCAATTACTGGGAAGGTATTGTAATGAACGCCGATCACCTTATCGCAATCGAAATATTTCGTTGCAATCAAAGCATCATCAACATCCATCGTGTAATTTCCACCGATAGGTAAAATGGCATAATCAAGGTTGTAAATATCAGCCAAAACCTTCATTTCTATGGTTAAACCTGTATCACCAGCAAAGTAAATCTGTTTGCCATCAACTTCAAGTACAAAACCAGCAGGATTTCCGCCGTAACTTCCATCTGGTAAACCTGATGAGTGTGTAGCGGGTACCATGCGTACAGTTCCCCAATCAAAAGTAAATTTACCAAAATTCATTCCGTGTACTTTTTCCACACCTTGTTTAGAAGCCCAATCGGTAATCTCAGGCATTGCAATAACAGTCGCCTGGGTTTGTTTAGCCAATTCAACCAAGTCGGCTACGTGGTCGCCATGACCATGGCTCACTAAAATATAATCAGCTTCAATCGCTTTAATATCTACATTTTTAGCTAGTGGATTATGTGATATAAATGGATCGAACAATAATTTTTTGCCAGCTGCTTCTAGTAAGAAACAAGATTGGCCATAATAGGTGTATTTCATAGTTTTAGTATCAAGTAGAGGGTTTTTAGTATCAAGTATGGAGAATTAAGTATCAAGATTGATTAACGATATTATTGGCCAAACATACCACCCAGGCCACCTAGCATATCCTGCGCCGAGGCCTGCATTTCGGCAGCACTAACCTGTTCGGCACTTGCCATCGCTTTGTTAATTGCAGTTAATAAAAGTTCTTCCAATTCTTCCTTATCGGCGTTTTTCAAAAACTCCTCATCAATGGAAATTCCTGTGATGGATTTGTTGGCTGTAGCGGTGATTTTTATTGCACCATTTTCAACTTCGCCAAACACCGAGATCGTATCCAGACGCTTTTTAACTTCTTCGGCTTTTTGTTGAGCCGCAAATAATTTATCGAACATAATCGTTTTGTTTTATAGTGAAACTAAATCCGGCCCAAAATCGTATTGGCCTCATCAAGGAAGCGCTCAATCTTTTTAGTACCTATAAAGCTTTTAAGGTTTAAGATGATTGTTTTATTTTTGGCAGGCAAAAAAATCTCTGCCCTGACTTCAGTGCCGGAATAAATAAGATTAGTTGTTTTACGGATCACCTGAAAACGGATTAGATCATCAAAAGGGTAATCTTTTTTAAAACGGCCGGCAAAAGTAGAACGGATAATTTTCCTTTGGCTTTTATCAAAGCGGATGTTGGATGTTGCTGCAAAAAGAAGTGCCAAGCCTATGGCTGCCGGGAAATAGGTCAGGAGTATTTTTTGAATAGATCCTTCGTTTGATAAAAAATCGGGGCTAAACAATATAGCAACAGTAGCACCGATAAAAATCAACCCCAAAATAAAACTTCCTATCTTATTATCCCGCAAGAGGTAAACACCTCCTCCTTCTTTGAAAAACTTAAAATCGTAAATGGTCTGCTTAGGAATTACCGGTGCATTGGCAAACACAAGCTCATCAATCTTTGGTAATACCTCCTGTTGAAAAGCGATCAGGTTGGCATTGGTGGCTTTACTATAACCGGAAGAAACAAGTAAGCCTCTGCCATGTCTGTTGCTTTTTTTGAACAGTTTATAATTAAAGCCGCTTCCCAGCACTTCGTATGGCTCTACTGAGGCGATATCATCAAAAGGGATTGATCCAGTCGGTAAAAACGCAATTTTTTTATATAAAACCCTGCTGTTCCCATCAAAAATTACTTTTGTTTCGGCAATAAAAATCAGCAGTAACGGAATTAATAACAGGAAGCCATAATAGCCAAGAGTGAGGCCAGGAGAATAACCCTGTACCGATTTCGATAAAAAGAAAATAAAGGTCGCAATCAGTACAAAAAATATAAGCCCAACTATCCTTAAATTTCTTTTAGGATAGATGGTTAATGTACCCGGTCCGATAATCCATTTTGTTTTTGCCATAAATTTAATCTTCGTCTGAACCTGGCAAACTGCCATTGCCATGGTATGCCCCTTTGCGGATAATCGGCATGTCGAAGTGTTTATACAGATCATCGAGATGCATTAAACTTCCGTTGGTCAGGTTGCCTAAAAACACAATAACAATGTTTTTGTTTAGATCTCTTACATAAATATGGCGGAAACCATGCCACCAACCCGTATGGTATACCACTTTGTCCATTTTTTCGCCATCAAACATTCTCCAGCCATAACCATAGTTGAAGTGACCATTAATAGGCTTATTGTGTCCGGTATAGGCAGAATCGAGGCTCTTTTTACTTAATAATCTTCCATTTTTCAAATATTTATCAAACAGCACCAAATCGTGTACCGTACTATAAATGCCTTTATCTCCAACTGGCCCATCCAGAAAGTTCTGTGCAACAGAGTATCTAAAACTATTGCGGTCGTGGCCAACTACGTCAACCGGAATTTTTTCATACTCGGTTGTGCTATATACATGTGTATGTTTTAATCCGGCTGGTTTAAACACATGTTCCATCATGTATTGCGAATAGCGCTGTCCGGTTACCTTTTCTATGATGGCACCCAACACCATAAAATTTGAGTTGTTATAATGGAATCGGTTATCTGGTTTGGTGTATGGGTTTGGTTTCCGCTCAGCAATAACATTCATTACTTCCTGATTGGTAACCCCTTTTTTCATATTGCGTTTTTCCTTACGCCAGATATCATCAATAAAGTAAACGTAATTCATCATGCCACTTCGGTGAGAAAGCAATAGTTTTACGGTAATGCCCTCATAAGGAAAATTAGGGTAGAACTTTTTTACGTTATCGTTTAACGAAAGTTTTCCGGCCTCCACCAATTGCATAATCGCCGTGCCGGTAAATGTTTTGGTAATGGAGGCTAATTCAAACTCTGAGTTGATCGTCAAACTATCTCTGTGGAGGTAATCGGCCCAACCGATCGCTTTTTCGTAAAGGATTTTTCCGTCTTTTGCCACCAGCATATTTCCGTTAAAACCATATTTTTTATGTAGATTATCTACAAAATCGGCAATCCATTTGTCGCCTTTTTGTGGGTTATAAACCAATAAAAGGCTATCCGCTTTATCATCTTCTTTGGTGCGGATTTTTTTTTCAGCAGCCTTTTTCTCTTCAGATTTTTTGCTTGAACAAGCAGTTAATAAAGTTGCAGAGAGGGCTAATGCTGAACATATATATCGAAAATTCATTTATAATAAGGGTAGTATATTTAAAACCCGAAAATTAAAGAATTTTAGACGGTTAAAACGAAAGAGTTTTACACATTTTCGCAATTTTGATTGTACCAGCACTCAAATAAGTGACCTTTACTTCCATAAACAGGGTCGTTGTCTGGATTTTTCACGTTGGCAATGGTTTCATCTGCTTCAGGTCGCTCTTCAGCTTTCCCATATTTCATGTCGTAATCTGAACCATTTGGATATGCGCCAACAACAGTGAAGTCGTCGCTTGAGTTCAGTTTTTTGTGTGCTACGCCTGCAGGGATGATAATTACGTCACCTTTATCCAGCTCTATACAAACGCCATGGTCCCCTCCAAACTGTACATCGGCCTTGCCGCAAAATACACCCATTACTTCGTGTGTATTGCTATGGTAATGGTGATAGTCAAAAATGCCATCTACCCAGGCATTTGTGTACCCATTCTGTGCGAAAACTTTTTTGATTACTTCTTCAGTATCATCAGGATGTAACCTGAACGTACCTTTGTAAATCATTAACGGTAATTTGGGATTGTTAGGGAAATTGCCGTTCTCCTCTATTTTATGTGCAACTAAGTAAGCTTCTTGTATCAATTTTTCTTTGTCCATGATTTTCGGGTGTTTAATAATTAACAAAGGAATTGGAAAAGGGTTTAGGTTTGTCAGGTTTTTCTCCCGCAGATTTAAGAAGATAAACGCAGAGTTGCTCTCTTTTTCTTAAACTGAATTTATAATTTTGATAATTACAGAGATTATAATATTTTTAGTTAATCATCCTCATTTAAGAATACCCATTAAATTTTTATACTATGGATGAGAATGATATCTCCTATCAAATAAGAGGTGCAATATTTACAGTTTACAATGCATTAGGCCCCGGTTTATTAGAATCTGTTTACGAAACGGTACTGACTTATGTTTTAACCAAAAATGGCTTAGATGTTAAGCAACAGGTAAAATTACCGGTTGTTTTTGAAGGTATAACCCTTGATGCCGGCTATCGGATAGATTTATTAATAAACGATCTGGTCATTATCGAAGTAAAATCAGTAGAAACACTTGCGCCAGTTCACCATAAGCAGGTACTTACTTATCTGAAACTTTCTGGCTTACGACTTGGATTGCTTGTTAATTTTAATTCTTCAAACATATCACAGTCAATCTGGAGAAAAGTGAATGGTCTTTGATGAGTGTTTCCTGCCGATCGCTACGAAAAACGCTGAGATGAATGGTTTATCTGCGTTCTTTGCGAAATCTGCGGGAAACACTTTCTAGTATCAATAAAAAGATATAAACTACTTCTGGCTCTCGGCCCAGGCATCCATCTTCGCTTCAAAAACTGATAAAGGAAACGACCCATCTTTTAAAACAGCGGTATGAAAAGCTGCTAATTTAAACTTCGGACCTAATTCCTTCTCATATTTGCTTCTCAATTCCCTTATTTTCATTGCGCCGGTTTTGTAGCCTAAAGCTTGTGCAGGAATGCCCATATAACGTTCAATTTCTGCTGTTGCACCTTCAGTACTAATCGCTTCATTGTCTGTCATGTATTTTATAGCTTCCTCCCTGCTCATGTTTTTGGTGTGAATGGCTACATCAACCACTAAACGGATGGCCCGGTGCATTTCATCGCCCAGTGCACCCATGTGTTGATAAGGATCCTGATATAGGCCCAGTTCTTTCCCTAACGATTCGCAGTATAAAGCCCAACCTTCTACATAAGCATTATGACCACCAAAACGGCGGAAATTAGGAAGTGATTTATTTTCCTGCGTTAAAGAAATCTGGTAATGGTGGCCTGGAATTGCCTCATGAAGAAACAGCGATTCCATACCCGAAGTAGTGTTAAATGTTTTCGCATCTAAAATGGGTACATAAAAGATCCCTGGGCGTGATCCGTCTGCAGAACCTTGATTATATTCAGCACTTGCCGATGCAGCCCTGAAAGCTTCTGTTTGCCGGATTTCGAAAGGTGTTTTAGGCTCTACCTCAAACATTTTTTTCAAGTTGGGTTTCATGCGCTGGTGGATATTTTCAAAAGCAGCTAGCACCTCTTGAGGTGTTTTATAAGGCATGAATTTTTTATCGGTTTTCATGTATTCGAAAAAAGCTTTCAAATCGCCCTTAAAGCCAACTAAATTTTTGATGCTGTCCATTTGACCTTTAATCCGGGCAACTTCTTTTAAGCCTGTTTGATAGATTTCTTCCGGTGTTTTGTTAGTAGTGGTTTGTTGTTTTACCAGATAAGTGTACCAGGCCAATCCGCCGGGCATAGCTGAATAGCCAGAGGTAGTTCGTGTTTTTGGCAGATATTCGTTCTGTAGATAGTCGGCCAATTTTTTATAGGTAGGGATAATTACATTAGTGATCGATGTGCGGTACGCTTCTGTCAGCTTTTGTTTATCTGAGGCAGAAAAACTTGCTGGCATTAATTTGATCGGTCCGTAAAATAAACTTTCTTCTGGTTTGGCTGCCACCATGCTTTGCATTTGAGGGATCATTTTTATCACCAATGCTTTTGGTAGTACAATGCCTGCTGCCGCACCTTTTTTAAAATTTCCGATGGCCGTATCGGCCCACACCGAAAATGCATCGACCCGTTTTAACCAATCTTCGTAATTTTTTACCGTTTTAAAAGGTTGTGCTCCTGTGCCTGAGCCCAATTGGCCAATGGTTAAGGGGAGCGCAAACATTTGGTTAAATGGGAGATATTCAGAATGGTATTTTAATCCTTCCAGATTAATTTCCAGTTGATCTTTCAGGTAGTCATAAGATAATTTATCGTTTTCGTCAAGGCTTTCGCGGTCATATTTACCCAGGCTATCCAGATAACGCTGATTGTAGCTTTTAAACTCTTTTAAATAAGCTTGCGATCCGTCATTTGCCAAAAGATCGTTATAACGTTCATCTCCGATGTAAGTAGCGCTTAAAGGATTTAATTTTAATCCATCCTGATAATATTGCTCGCAAAGGGCTGCAAAGGTTTTGTTTTCTGCGCCATTATCAGAACTGTTTTTTTGCTTACAGGCAAGCATTGCAGTAATGCAGATAGCAAAAAGAAATATTTTTTTCATTTATTTTGAGTTAAGGTTCTAATCAAAAGAGTATCTTGAGTTGTAATCATCGCTTTATCATCCTTATTAAGGAATTGTAATCATCCATAACATAAAGATTTTGATTATCATCTAATGCAATGTCACGAATAATATTAAATTTAGAATCTGTTACCAAGCCATCTTTAAAGCCATATTGATTGCCATTAATTACTGTAAAGACTTCTCCATCTGGGGAAATCATTCTTAATCTAGAAGAAGCAAATAATGTTTCGGCTACATATAAATTATCATATTTATCTACAACTATCCTTGTTGGTTGACTAAATTTTGCTTTTCTCCCGATACCGTCTGCGTAACCATCCTCACCGCTACCCGCAAAAGTAGATACAATGCCATTACTTATCTTTCTTATACAATTATTCAATTGATCTGCAATATATAAGTCACCTTTAGAGTCAATACAAATACCTTGCGGAAATCTAAACCCTGCATTAGCTAATAATCCATCTTTAAATTGGAATTGGTCCGCAGTTCTACACAATGTTGTAACGGTGCCATCTGGGGTAATTTTTCTAATTAATGAATTACCCCATTCAGTTAATATAATATTACCTTCTGCATCGAAAACCATACCACCAGGTGTCCAAAATCCTGCAGTCGTACCTTTGCCATCTACTGCTTTTGGTATTCCATTGCCAGCGATTGTTGTAACTTCGCCTGAAGGAGCAATTTTTCGTAATCTATTATTGTCAAAAATAAACAAGTTGCCCTTACTATCTGTAGCCATAGCAGAACCAGGTCCTTCAAATGCAGCCGATGTTCCAAAACCATCTTTATATTCCTGCCTGCCTGTGCCTGCTACCGTTATTACCTGTCCTACCGGGGTGATTTTTCTAATTCGTCTATTTAAATATTCATTTATCCATAATGTACCATCTTTACCCTTACATATACCTCCAAGTCCCCAAAAATGAACTTGATCGCCATATCCGTCTGAATACCCTGTTGTGTTTCCCCAGCTTGTATTAAACCCTCTAGTATCGCCAGCTAAAGTGTTTACTGATTTAAATCCTGGCTTCCATTTAGCATATAATGTTATTTGAGAGGTAATAAGTTCATTAATATCAAATTTTTCCTTATAGTCTACATCTTTATACCAACCATCAAAGTGCCATACATTTTTTTCAGGATTATTGGGTAAAACTATTGTTGCTCCGCTCTTTACTAATTGATTTTTTACGGGCGTGCCCCCATTTGTTTCAAAATTAATTAGGATTTGTTTATTCTCAGGACTGTCCTGCTTCTTACAAGAAATCGATCCCAGCAGTAAAATAATAGATATTAATTTGAATTTAAAATGCATCTTAATAATTGAAATATAAGCGTTAATTTTTGAATAACATTTCTTGAGGTAAGAAACATATCTAGCCAAATTTAATTAAATTTAATAAAAAAGCCATCCGAAAAGGATGGCTTTAAATTTTAGGTCTGAGATCCTTCGACAAGCTCAGGATGACAAATATATTACGCTAATAACCTGATTGGCTCTTCTAATAGACCTTTTAAGGTTTGTAAGAATTGTGCTCCTGTTGCACCATCAACCACACGGTGATCGCAACCTAAAGTCAATTTCATTACATTACCAGGAACAACAGCACCGTTTTTAACCACCGGAACTTGTTGAATTGCACCTACTGATAAAATTGCACCATCAGGAGAGTTGATAATTGAAGTAAACTCATCAATACCAAACATACCTAAATTAGAAACAGTGAAAGTAGAACCTTCCCAATCTGCAGGTTGTAATTTTTTAGCTTTTGCTTTACCACCAAAATCTTTTACTTCTGCAGAGATGTGTGATAAAGATTTGCCATCAGCGAAACGCACTACTGGTACCAATAAACCATCTTCAACAGCCATAGCTACACCAATGTTGGTATGTTCGTTAAATCTGATTTTATCGCCACCCCATGATGAATTAACAGCCGGGTGTTTTTTCAGGGCAACGGCAACCGCTTTAATTACGATATCGTTGAAAGAAACTTTAACAGGAGCAACCGCGTTGATTGCCGTACGTGCAGCCATTGCATTGTCCATATCGATACTTACTGTCAGGTAAAAATGTGGGGCAGTAAATAAACTTTCAGCTAAGCGTTTTGCAATTACTTTACGCATTTGCGAAACAGGTTGCTCGGTGTACTTAACCTCACCAACAAATGTAGGGATAACTGGTGCAGCAGCTGCAGCTTTCTCAGCAACCGGAGCTGATGCAGATTCAGTTTTAGCTGGAGCAGCTGATGGCTTGAAGTTTTCGATATCTTTTTTAATGATACGGCCACCTTCTGCACTACCTGCAACCTGTGCTAAATCGATCCCTTTATCTTTAGCAATTTTCTTAGCTAAAGGAGATGCTTTAACACGGCTATCTGATGCGCTTTCCGCAACTGGAGCAGATGCGCTAGCATCAGCAGTTGTAGCTTGTTTTTCTTCTTTAGGTGCTTCAGCAGTTTCAGCTTTAGGAGCCGGAGCTGAGCCGCCTGCTAAAATTCCGCTTACATCAGTTCCTTCAGGACCAACGATAGCGATAATTCCGTTTACTTTTGCAGCAGCACCTTTCTCTACACCAATGTGTAATAAAGTTCCGGTTGCATAGCCCATTACTTCCATAGTAGCCTTATCGGTTTCTACATCAGCAAGAACATCATCATCTTTTACTTTATCGCCAACTTTTTTATGCCATTCAGCAATTACGCCTTCAGTCATGGTATCGCTTAACAAAGGCATGCGGATAACCGTAACACCTTTTGCTGCTAATTCTTCTTCACTTAAGCCACCACCCTGAGCAGGTGCCGACTCTTCTTTTTTATCTTCAGCTTTAGGAGCTTCATCTTTGCCGTCAGACTTCGGGCTTGCCGACTCCTGACTTCCAGATTGTTCCGCTTCTAATGCAGCTTTATAATCTTCGCCTTCTTTACCAATAACGGCCATGATCGCATCAACAGGAACAGCTGTTCCTTCTTCTATACCAACGTATAAAAGGACACCATCCCAATAAGATTCCATATCCATTGTTGCTTTGTCAGTTTCTACTTCTGCCAAAACATCGCCGCTTTTCACTTTATCGCCCACCTTTTTATGCCACTTTGCCAAAACCCCTTCGGTCATGGTGTCGCTCATTTTGGGCATTTTAATTACATCAGCCATTATATCTAATTAATTGAAATCTTATTAATATTAGTCCATTACGTAAGGGTAGTCCTGTTGCATATATACATCTTTGTATAGTTCGGATGCATCAGGCCAAGGAGATTCTTCAGCAAATTTTACTGCCTGATCTACAATTCCTTTTACTTTAGCTTCTACCTCTTCAATCCAGGCTTGATCTGCATACTTCTCTTTAAGGATCGTTTCTCTCGCATGTTCAACCGGATCTTTTGCTTTGTAATCTTCTAATTCTTCTTTGGTACGATATTTTGCCGGATCTGACATGGAGTGACCACGATATCGGTAAGTTCTCATTTCTAAGAAAGTAGGTCCTTCACCTTTACGCGCACGTTGAATTGCTTCGTCCATTGCATTGTGTACAGCAACCGGATCCATACCGTCAACTGGTGCACATGGCATATCGAAACCTAAACCTATTTTATAAATATCGGTCATGTTGGTAGTACGTTGTACTGAGGTACCCATTGCATAACCATTGTTTTCGCAAACAAAAATAACAGGCAATTTCCAAAGCATGGCCATGTTAAAAGTTTCGTTTAATGCACCTTGGCGCACAGCACCATCGCCCATATAACAAATGTTAACATTATCAGTTCCTTTGTATTTTTCTGCAAAAGCAACGCCAGCACCTAATGGAATCTGACCGCCAACAATTGCATGACCACCGTAGAAGTTATGCTCTTTACTGAACATGTGCATTGAACCACCTTTACCTTTAGAGCAACCTGTAGCCTTACCGTACATTTCTGCCATAATACTATCAGCACTAACTCCTAAAGCTAAGGCATGAGCATGATCACGGTAGGTTGTAATCATTGAATCACCTTTTTGCATTGCAGATATTGCACCTGCAACTACAGCTTCTTGTCCAATGTATAAATGACAAAAGCCACGTATTTTTTGTTGTCCGTATAACTGGCCGGTTTTTTCTTCGAATTTGCGCATCAGCAACATCGACTCAAACCACTTTAACCAGGTATCTTTATTTATTTCTACTGCACTCATTTTAGGATATTTGTTTTTTGCGACAGCAAATCTAATTTTTTTATTGTAATTTTTGGCACTTTTAAGTGTAAAAACATCGTAGTTATAGGGCTAAAATCAGAATTAACACTTGTTTTACAATTAAATACAAACCATAAACACTTCTGCTGATTTCACATAAGTAAATCAATGCCCTTTATCATAATAAGTATTCAATTTATTCTAAAATTTAATTCTGTATAAGCGCATATTTCCATAATTTAAAAATAAAGCGCGTTTAACCAAAATAGGAATATCCGAAAAGAAAAAACATTTTAAAAAGATGGGTATTGGAGCCGAAATTTTACTCAAAAGCAGTGGATAAAAAATAAAAATGTTAATAACTTTCACTTTTTATAACATTACATTTGGATAACATTTGTATAATCAATACTTTTGACAACCAACAATAAGCCCATGTGGTGTACGTTAATGTGTAAGTGAATACCCAAACATAACTGTATAACATGATTAAAAAAATTTTGTTTTCTACCCTAATCGCTATCTGCACGCTCTCCAACGCATTTGCGCAAACAAAAACAAAAGAATCTGGTAAAGACTTAAATGATCCCGATAACCTTGCATCACAATATTTTTCGCAGGTAATGGGTGTTGCGGTAGATGCGACCTCGAATTTAAAACTGTATAAGTTTATATACGAATGGATCGGAACTCCTTATAGTTATGGTGGAAACACAAAAAGAGGGATCGATTGTTCTGCTTTTACCAAAGCAATTTACGATAAAGTTTTCAACACCACCATCAGAAGAAATTCGCGCGATATTTTCAGCATGGTAGATCCATTATCCAAAGAAGATTTAAAAGAAGGCGATCTGGTTTTCTTCAAAATTAAAAGCAGAAGTATTTCACATGTTGGTATTTACCTGGGCGATAACAGATTTGCACATGCATCAAGTTCTCGCGGCGTGGTCATCAGCAACCTTAACGAACCTTATTACAACCGTTACTTTTACAAAGGTGGCCGCGTTTTAGAATCGTTTAAGAAAGAATTTACAGTAGAATAATTCAGTTAACAGTGGCCATTTTCGGTTGACAGTAAAAAACATACACAATCCTCCTAAAGAAATTTTGGAGGATTTTTTTATTATTTAGCATTTTAATAATTGAATAGATGCTGAAATAAATTCAGCATGACGATTGCTGTAAACCATAAAAACCTGATGAAGTTTATCAATACGCTAATGATGTCCGCTCTTGCGCTAATTATTTTAATTAGCTGCACCAGCAATAATGCACAGATTACTCCGGCTGTAGCCAAACAAGATACCGTCATCAGAAAAATAAAGGATACGATATCCATTACCGCTGTAGGCGATATTATGCTTGGCTCTGCATTTCCATCCAAAACCAATCTCCCTCCCGATGATGCAGTAAATAGTTTCCAGGCGGTTGATAGTTTATTAAGAGGCGATATTGTATTTGGAAACCTGGAAGGCTGTTTTCTTAATTCGGGCAATTCGAACAAATGTAATGGCATTAATCCGAATAACTGTTACGCTTTTAGAATGCCGGAGCGCTACGCCGGGATATATAAGGGTGCAGGATTTAATGTTTTGAGCATCGCCAATAACCATGTTGGTGATTTTGATGCAAAGGGAAGGAAAAATACAGCAAGGATTTTAGATTCACTGAAGATCCATTATGCAGGACAGGTAAATAAATCTTTTGAAGTTTTTGAAAAAGATAGTGTAAAGTATGCGTTCTGCGCTTTTGCCCCGAATGAGAATACGGTATCCATTAATAAAATTGATAGTGCGAAAGCTTTGGTGGCCCGTTTAAAATTAATGGCTGATATTGTGATCGTTTCTTTTCACGGCGGAGGTGAAGGAGCAAGATTTGAACATGTTCCACGTAAAAATGAGATCTTTTATAAAGAAAACAGGGGGAATGTTTATGCCTTTGCACATGCAGTTATTGATGCAGGTGCCGACGTGGTGCTAGGGCATGGTCCGCATGTAAGCCGGGCAGTCGAAGTTTATAAAAATAAATTCATTGCTTACAGTTTGGGTAATTTTTGTACCTATGGAATGTTCAGCTTAAAAGGCAATAACGGTATTGCCCCCTTGCTGCAGCTAAAAATAAATGCAAAGGGCGATTTTCTCTATGCTAATATTGTATCAATTAAACAGGATAAGATCAACCGTTTAACCCTGGATGATAACCATAGCGCCTTTAAACGGATTAAAGAGTTGACAGATATTGATTTCGTTGGTCACCAGTTGAAGTTCGCTGACAACAGAATCAGTTTAAAAGATTAATCTCCTACGACATCAGTCTCAATTTATTTCAGAATATTTGTGGTCTGAAATCGTCATATTTTAAGTCATTTAGTGACTGAATAAGTGACTCAAACCTTTAAAAACAACTTTAAGGATGAAAAAAGGATTAATACTTCATTATATTATAGGTATTGCTGCTGCAATTTTAGTATTGGCAGCAGCCTACTATATCAACCAAAATCCTAAAAACCTGTTATCTGCTGGAATTATTATCCTGGCGGGCTGCCTGGTTGCTTTTAGCCAGTACCAGATCATCAAACAGAAAAAAAAGCAGAAATGATTGCTGTTATTTTAGGAGTTACCAAGGCTGAAAATTTTAAGTCGGGTTTATCTTGACCTGGCAATCGGTGTGGTTGTTGTGTTTTTTCTATTATTGAGGAAATTTGGGCGGAATGGCTAACCTAATTATTCAATAATCCTTCAAAAGGTATATTCAAAATCTCACAAATCTGGATCACTCTTTCCAAAGATACATCTTTCATATTTCTTTCATTTTTAGAATAAACGTTCTGCGATATACCTAATTCTTGTGCCATATATTCTTGACTATAACCAAGAGTTAAACGGACTATCCTAATTTTTTCACTAACTTTCTTGTATCTGATTTCGTTCATTTCTGAGAGCATTATAAAAGAGCTGTAAAATGTTGACGACATATTAATCAGCTTTCGTTTACAATAACCCCAATTTTACATAAAAAGTATAATTAATAAAGGAATTTTACGCCAAATGGCATTTTCAAAGGGTCAAGACCAGCCAATTTTTTACACGAAACCTATTTTCTGTTAACGAATATAAATAATAAACTCTAATTTAAACATATAGTGTTTAGTAGAATTGAATTTTAGCCTGTATTTTTAGTTATTGCTGTTTGGGCTTAACCTGCTCTTCTCAGATCCAGTGCGTACTGAATGTATGAATTCATAAATATCAATATGAAGTATTTAATAAATTTTCTTCCAGCTGTTTTTTTTGGAATTTTAGGAGTTGCTATTAACAATTTTCAATTGTTTGATTTAGGCCCAGGGTATAGTACACCATATGTCCTAATGGTAGCATTATTTATAGTCGGCGTTTATAAGACAATAAAACTTAAAAATAGCACAAAGACTTACTAATCCTGTTACTGAAATTATTTAAAAAAGGAAGCATATAGTTTTTCAATCAACTGGCTCAATTGAAATCATAACATCATTGCCGCATTAGCTCCAAAAACAGAGAATTTCATTTTGGAATTATTTATAATATTAAAGGCAGACATGGGAATTCTTTTGATTACCAATAAAGAAAGTACTGCTAAAATTGCAGATGAAGTTTATGAAATTGAAGGTAGTTCAAAACGTTTGACCTATACAAACTAACTCTCATCTTTTGTATTTTTTACCAAGCCAATGCCTGATACAAAAAATATTAGTCCGATGATGCCATAAACCATCAATCCCCTTGTATTTTGACTGTGGTTTACAAAGCCATAGCCTGCGTATATTAAACCAATTATACCAAGTACAGTTAATATGGTGCCAAAAGTGCGTTTTACGTTCATGTGGTGATTATTTAATAAGATAAAGACAAATTTTTCCCCTATTTGTTTTAAAGCAAAAAAAAAGTCCATTTCGGCTATCGAAATGGACTTTTTAACAAAAATTTAAGCGCTTAATCTACCAAACTCCTAACCTGTTCGCAGGTGCTACATACATTTTTGCAGTTGCAGGAATGTTAAATGCTTTATAAAATGCTTCCATATTATACACAGGGCCATTCACACGGAACATCTCTGGGCTATGTGGATCTGTTTTTAATCTTACACGCATACTTTCATCACGGGTTTTGATTCTCCAAACCTGTGCAAAACTTAAGAAGAAACGTTGATCGGGCGTAAAACCATCAACCTTTTTATCGCCTTTTCCTTGTTCGGTTAATTTAAAGGCATCGTATGCAATGTTTAATCCACCAATATCGGCCAGGTTTTCACCTAAGGTTAAAGAACCATTTACATGCTGATTGTCCAATAGCGAGAAGTTATTGTAAAATGACTCTACTTTACCGGTTTTAGCTTTAAATTTATCAGCATCGGCTTTTGTCCACCATTCTTTTAAATTGCCTACAGCATCGTACTGGCGACCTTGATCGTCAAAACCATGTGTCATTTCGTGACCAATTACCGCACCAATTGCACCATAGTTAATGGCATCATCTGCTGCAAAATCAAAGAATGGGAACTGTAAAATTCCGGCTGGGAAAACAATTTCATTGAAAGACGGATTGTAATAGGCATTAACTGTCGGCGGAGTCATTCCCCACTCAGTTTTATCTACATTTTTGCCCAATTTATCCATCATTTCTTTGTAGGCATGTTTATTAGCGGATTGAAGATTGGCGTAGTAAGTATTTTTAGACACCTCTACATCATCATATTTTTTCCACTTATCAGGATAACCGATTTTTTTGATAAATGCATTCAGTTTTTCTAAAGCTTTCTTCTTGGTATCCGGTGTCATCCAATCTACCTTCTGGATTCTTTCAGCATATACTTTCTGCAAATTGTTTACGAGAGTTAACATGCGCTCTTTCGCCTCTGGTTTGAAGTACTTTTCAGCATATAATTGACCTAAAAGTTCTCCTAAATGATCATCGGTAGCATTTACAATAGCTTTCCATCTTTCTGTTGGTGCCTGTTGACCATAAAGTGTTTTAGCGAAAAAGTCGAATTTGGCGTCTCTGAATTTTTTAGTAAAAGCATTGGCTGATCTATTTAAAGCATCAAACTTTAATTTTTCTTTCCAGATTTCGATAGGCTGGCTTTTTACCAGGGCTGATAAGGTTTGATAGTATTTTGGCTGCCTAACAATAAGGGTATCTGTGTTTGCCCCTAGTTTGTTCAGAACAGATTTCCACTCAATGTTTGGGGTCTGTTTTTGAAAATCAGCCACCGTCATTTTGTTATAATTCTTCTGTGGATCACGAAGTTGAACAGGCGTTGAATGGGACTGTGCAATTGCTGTTTCCAGTTTTAAAATATTGTCGGCATATTTAGCTGCATTCGCAGAATCGCCTGAAAGGTTAAAAATCTTTGTGATGTATTTGATATACTCCACTCTGATTTTTTTTGCTTTATCGTCCTGTTCTAAATAGTAACTGCGATCTGGCAGGGTAAGACCGGCCTGAGAAAATGATAAAGCATTTTTACTGCTTAATTTATCATCCGGGTCTACGCCAAAGCCTAATAAATCTCCTTCGCCATTTTTATAGCCTTCAGCAGCAAAATTGATTAAATCCTTCTCGTTTTTAATCCCGTCTATTTTATTTAAGAGCGGTTTTATAGGTTCGATACCCAGCTTCTCAATGGTAAGGGTATCCATTCCACTGGTATAAAAATCGCCCACCTTCTGTTCGCTACTTCCTTTCGCCGCATTAGCTTTCGCCGCATTTTCAAGAATGCTGTTCAGATTTTTCAGGTTATCATTATATAAAGTATAAAAAGAACCCCAGCCTGTTTCGGTTTTAGGAATCTGGGTGTTTTTCATCCATTTTCCATTGGCATACAGGAAAAAGTTATCACCAGGTTTTACAGTGGTATCCATGCCGGCCTTATCGAAAAATTCGGTACGTGCATTTACGGTATCAGTTTCCTGATGGCTCTTATTCTGGCATGCCGCAAATAGCAAAACACTTGCTGCGGGAAGAAATAATTTAATTTTCATTATGCATAAGTTAGTTAGAAAGCTTAAAGCTACAAAATGCCTGATGTAGTTTGTATGAATTTTTATAACTTCATAAAAAAAATCTATTTATGCAATATACCATTTACATTATAGCTGTCGTAGGATTTATTATCTTACTCAGCTCTTTCGTTACTGTTAAACAGGGAACCATTGCGGTGGTAACGGTTTTCGGTAAGTACCGCCGTCAATTAAGGCCAGGTTTAAATTTTAAAATCCCATTAATAGAGCAGATCTATTCCCGTATTTCCATTCAAAACCGCTCCGTGGAACTATCTTTTCAAGCAGTAACACAAGATCAGGCCAATGTATATTTTAAGGCCATGCTTTTATATTCCGTAGTGAACCAGGACGAGGAAACAATAAAAAACGTAGCCTTTAAATTTGTAGATGCGACCAACTTAATGCAAGCATTAATCAGAACCATTGAAGGTTCTATCAGGGCTTATGTGGCTACGCAAAAGCAGGCAAATGTATTGGCACAACGTAATGAAATTGTACTTCACGTTAAGGAACAGATTGATCAGGTTTTAGACGGATGGGGTTACCATCTTCAGGATCTTCAATTGAATGATATTACTTTTGACGAAGAAATTATGCGTTCAATGAGTCGTGTAGTAGCTTCGAACAATTTGAAAGCAGCTGCTGAAAACGAAGGACAGGCATTATTAATTACCAAAACCAAAGCTGCTGAAGCTGATGGTAATGCGATCAAAATTGCTGCTACGGCGGAACGTGAGGCTGCACAATTACGGGGACAAGGTATTGCGTTGTTCCGTGCAGAGGTTGCCCATGGTATGAGCAAAGCCGCCCAGGAAATGGAACAGGCTAACCTTGACATTTCGGTAATCTTATTCACCATGTGGACAGAATCGATCAAACACTTTGCAGAAAATGGCGATGGTAACGTAATCTTTTTAGATGGTAGTACCGAGGGAATGAATAAAACCATGAAGGAAATGATGGCCATGCAATTGAGTCAGAATCCAAAGAAGAACTAGAGGTGTTTTTCATGCAAAAAAGACTGTTGCGGATAGCAGCGGTCTTTTTTTTTGCGTAAATTCTTCGTTTTGGCTAAACGAAGAATTGATTAGCCTAAATTGTTTCTATAAAATTGATTGAATTTTGAGTGATCATTAGATGCGATTCATATCGTAATCAATGTGTAATTGTTTACTATTTAAAACTTAAAATCAATTAATATGAAAGTTTTTGTAACAGGCGCAACCGGATTTGTCGGTTCTGCGGTAGTAAGGGAATTAATTAATGCAGGCCACGAGGTTTTGGGTTTGGCGCGGAATGAAACGGCTGAAAAAGCACTAGTACTTGCCGGAGCCGAAGTGCATAAAGGCGATTTGGAAGACTTACAGAGCCTGCGGGAGGGCGCAAGATTAGCTGATGGCATTATCCATACTGGCTTTATCCATGATTTTTCCCGATTTGCAGCGGTTTGCGAAATCGATAGACTTGCAATAGAGACCATTGGAAACTCAATTGCAGGGACCGATAAACCCTTTATTGTAACTTCCGGAACTCTCGTAGTTAATCCGGGCATCTTGGCCACAGAAGATATGCTGCCCAATTATAATGGTACGAACCCCAGGCTTGCTTCGGAAAAGGCAGTCGACGCACTTGCTTCTCAAAATATTCGCGTATCAGTGGTTCGTTTATCGCCATCTGTACACGGGGAAGGTGATCATCAGGGCTTTGTACCCATACTGATCGATATCGCCCGCAAAACGGGTTCATCGGCTTATATTGGTGGTGGAGAAAACCGATGGACAGGTGTTCATAGGCTGGATGCCGCGAAACTTTACAGGTTGGCTTTGGAACAAGCTATGCCAGGAGCACGTTTTCACGGGGTGGCTGAAGAATCAATAACTCTTAAAGAAATAGCAGAGGCCATTGGCGAACCACTTGGTTTACCTGTCGTTTCTATATCTAAAAATGAAGCAGCCGCACACTTTGGTTGGTTTGAACATTTCGTAAGTATAGATGGACCGGCTTCCGGGCGTTTAACCAGGGAACGTTTAAATTGGGAACCTGAATATTCAAGTTTGATTCAAGATTTGGAGCACGGCATTTATTTTAAGTAAATTGTATCATGGAAACTTCGAACCGCTATCGTTTTAAAACCATATCAGAATACCATAAACTTGCAGGATTGCCGAAACCAGCTCATCCCTTAGTTAGTGTTGTTAATATGGAGGAGGTTAATATGCCAGTCAATGGCCGGTCAAAAACAATAATTTTTGATTTTTACTCCATTGCGCTCAAGCGTGTTCCTGATGCGAAAATTAAATATGGGCAACAAATGAGTGATTTTGATGATGGTGTGTTGTTCTTTATGGCTCCAGGACAGGTTTTCACCGTTGAGATTAATCAGGATAAAACCCACCGGCCAACTGGCTGGATGATACTTTTCCACTCCGACTTACTTTGGCAGACACATTTAGCTAAAACAATTAAGGATTATGACTTTTTTAGTTACGCGCTATTTGAGGCTTTACATGTTTCTGAAACTGAAGAAGCGGTGCTTAATTCGATCGCTACATTGGTGAAAAATGAAATCAAGAGCAATATCGATCATTTTACTCAAAATGTGGTGATCGCGCAAATAGAATTACTGCTTAACTATGCACAGCGTTTTTATGGCCGTCAATTTATAACACGTAAAGCAATCAATCATCAGCTGCTTGATCGATTAGAGCATATTGTTAAGGACTATTTCGAACACGATGATCTAGGTAACAGGGGCTTGCCAACAGTAACTTACATCGCCGAGAGGCTTAACGTTTCACCAGGATATCTATCCGGATTGTTGAAAACACTTATCGGACAAAACACTCAACAATATTTACATCAGAAACTGATTGATTTAGCAAAAGAAAAACTTTCTACAACAAATCTATCTGTTAGTGAAATCGCTTATGCCCTCGGCTTTGAACATTTACAATCCTTTACTAAGTTGTTCAAATCCAAAACAAAGCTTACACCTTCAGCATTTAGACAATCGTTTAATTGAAAAATAATTTTAAAAAAAAGCGAGCTACCTCAATAAGATAGCTCGCTTTTTTTTAGATTTCTTTTATTAGAGTTTAGGTGCAGCTACACCAAGATTCATTACATAGTTGCCAGATTGTTGCATAAAATCGCCCATTACTTTCAACGATTCATCTTCGATAAAATCAAAAGCATCTTGCTTGGTAATTTTATCTCCTTTTTTAATGGCTGGCAATCCTCTTAATGCTCTTAATTCATTCTGTCTGGCAAGTGTTTTAGCTTCTTGCGCATCACGTTCAGCTTTAAGTTTTGCCTCGTTTAAAGTTATTGAAACTTCACTATCGCGTTTTCTAAGGTCTGCAATATCTTGTTTAAGGTATTTAAAATCCAATGAATTTGCGATGCGCTGTTCGCTATTTTTAACCAATTGCGCTTTAACCGGAGTCAGGTTGGCAACTGCTTTAAAGTTTGAGCTTGGAATAACGTCCCATGGTAAGGCAGATGATTCAGTATCTTCTCCAATTTTATCCATCGGATAAAGTGAAGGGAAAACAACATCAGGCGTTACCCCTTTATGTTGAGTACTACTTCCCGCTACACGGTAAAATTTAGCCATAGTTAAATTAATCTGACCTAAGTTGATGTCAGCCGGGCTTGTTCCGCTTGGCGAAGTGCCAACAGTTTTATCTTTAGAAATTAATCCTGCTATCTTTTGCAACATGCTTGGGTTTACCAGTTTATTTAAATCGATGGAAGATTGAACGGTACCTTTACCATAAGTTTGGCTACCCATAATAATACCACGGCCATAATCTTGTATGGCTCCGGCGAAAATTTCTGATGCAGATGCACTTAAGCGGTCTACAATTACACCAAAAGGACCGTTCCAGGTTACACCGCTATTTTCATCCTCGTCCACTTCAATTTTACCGCGTAAATCTTTCACCTGAACTACAGGACCTCTATCGATAAATAAACCAGTTAATGAAATGGCTTCAACTAATGATCCTCCACCGTTTCCACGTAAATCCATTACGATTGCATTTACCTTATCGTACGTTTTTAACGAGTCGATTAATTTCCTAACATCTCTGGTAGTGCTTTTGTAGTTTTTATCACCTGCATTTGCTGCTTTAAAATCAGCATAGAATGCTGGTAGGGTAATAATCCCGATTTTATATTCTTTGCCATTACTGTTAATGGTTTTAACTTTTTTCTTGGCAGATGTTTCTTCCAAAACAATTTTATCACGAACCAATTCGATAATTACTGGTTTAGATGACATTTCTTTTCCAACAGGGATAACTTTTAAACGCACTTTAGTTCCTTTAGGACCTTTAATTTTCGATACGGTATTATCCAATCTCCAGCCTATCACATCAACAAATTCTCCATCACCTTGGGCTACAGCAATAATGCGATCGCCAGCACTCAGTTGTTTGCCTTTAAATGCAGGTCCACCAGCAATAATTTCAGAGATTTTAACTACTTCATTTTCTAATTGTAAACGGGCACCAATACCTTCAAAAGAGCGAGACATTTCTTCATTAAACTCTGTAGCTTTCGTTGGTATAAAGTAATTTGTATGTGGATCAATCGATTCGGTAAATGCATCCATTAAAATCTGGAAAACATCCTGATTATTGGTTTTAGATGTCTGCGACTGCAAGTTCTGGTAACGTTTCGTTAATGTTTCTACATTTTTTGCTTCAGTAGTTCCAGCTAGATTAAGACTAATCAACTCATACTTCACACGTTTTTTCCAGGTATCATTTAATGCTGTTGAAGAAGTTGCCCAGGGCTGCTTCTCTCTATCATATACATAACTGTCGGTTTGATTAAAATCAAATTTTGTTTTAATCTGAGCCAGAGAATAAGTAAAATATTCATTTAATCTTTTGGCATAAACGTTATAAATGAAAAACGGGCCGCTCAGGTCGCCATTTTTGAAATCATCGTCCAAAGTATACCTGTATTTCTCAAATTCCTTGATATCTGATGCCAAAAAGTAATTTTTGCCCTGATCAAGCGATTTGATGTATTTATCTAAAATAATCGAAGATATAGAGTCGTTGATCTGAATTTTTTTATAATTGTAACTCTCAATCAAATTTACAACCTCTTTTATAACAAGTTGTTGCTGCTCATCAGGTTTCACATTGGTAACCCCCTCAACTATTGGCTGAGTTTTAGGTGCAGCATGACAAGCAAGTACTGCTGCAGTAAAAATTACAAAAAATATTCTCTTTAACATCTCTTTAAATGATTTAAAATCCATTTCCAATTCTATATAGCCAATATGATACCATTTTAGCAAAAAAACAAAAAAGAGACAGCATTATTACCGTCTCTTGTTAAAACTTTATCAAATCTAACTAAAAGCTTTTTATTTAACAATTTCTTACGTAGAACGTTGAGTGTTATTTTTTGTTTTAATGAAAAGGCAAAATTTGACCAATTAAAGACCTTTGAGGGGCAATAATATACTTTAGATAGGGATGTTTAGCAGAATTAAAGCGTTTGCCTAGCTCGGGTTTACTTTTTTACTGGTGGTTTTGCTGGCAATTGTTTCCCTGGCATCTTTAATCTGCGTTTTATACTGAGTGGTTTTGATGGAATTGGCCAGCCATTCTGCTGATTTCAGATCTCTCAGGGCAAGTGTAAAATCTTTCTTTTTAATTTTAACCTGGGCAATGCCTAAAATAGATTCGATATAAGCATTGTTGCTTTTTAATTGTTTTGCCAGGATACCTTGCTGGGTGTAGAACCACATTGATTGGGTGTACTTGGTATTGGCCAAATAAACTTTGCCTAACAGGCTGTAGGTGTTCATTACTCCTGCTCTGTTTCCAGTTTTAGAATAATTTTTTAAGGCTACGTTTAAGAGAATCTGCTCCGCATCAGTAAAACGGCCAAGTTGATAATGCATACTGCTCATCTTGATAACCGCCTGTCCGTACCTGTTGAAATTTTTTACGGCATTGTATTCAAAAGCTGCTTTGCCAAATAGGGTGAGGGCTTCGTTGTAATCGCCTTTCCGCTCTAAATCTTCTGCTTCCTCAAAAAAAGAATTCCCATCCTCCAGGTCAAATTTAGATACTGCTATATTTATCGCACTACCATTAGGTTCCTGGATCTCAGATTTATCTATATTTTGAGCTTGTAGTTGTAATGATGCAAAAAGGCCAATTAAAGCCAATACAATTTTGGTCATGCAACAAAAATAATACTTTAAATCTAATTTCAGCTAAATACCTGTAAATTAACATCAAAAGATGCCCAAACCATGTAAGGATGAGAGTCGCAATGGTATACTTCGCCTGCTGCAGAAATGCCTACAATGCCCGCAAAGCCATCAAAAGCTTTAAGTTCAGCAAAAGATTTATCAGATGCTTCCTTTAAAGAAAAACCATCTGTAACGCGGGTTACAATTTTTGCAGCCAGGGCACCGCTAACAATATCTTCGCCTACTCCGGTACAAGAAATACCCGCATATTGATTGGCATAGTTGCCTGCCACAGTTGCAGAATCGCTCACCCGGCAAGGGATTTCGAATCCTTTTCCACCTGTAGAAGTTGCTGCGGCTAAATTTCCATCTGCATCGAGTGCTACACAGCCTACCGTTCCTTTATTATTCCTTTGATTTAATTTGGCTTCGTACTCTGACTGGCGCTGTTGGGTAATCGGATTGAAATATTCAAATCCATTTGTTCTTGCAAATTGCCGGGCACCATCACCACTAAGCACCCGGTCATCATATGTTAGTAGATTCTGCGCAATTTGGATAGGATTTTTAACATCTTCAACATTAATTACGCCACTAAATTTTTCAGTTTTACCATCCATTAGCGCTGCGCTCAGTCTTACTTTTCCATCGCTTTGGATCTGCGAACCGATACCTGCATTAAACAGTTCGTTATCTTCTAACAGCGCAACAGTATAAACAACGGTTTCTAAAGCAGTATGCGTTTTTAGATACTCATGTCCGAGCGCAACAATCGAAGCCAAAGCATCTTGTTTTGCCTTTTTTGTTTCCTGGTTGGTAGACGATTCGCTGAAGAAGCCGCCATGTATGATTAGTTTCATTTTTGTAGTATCAAGATTTTAGTATCAGGTATCAAGATGGAAGTAGCAAGATTTAGGTAACAAATATCAAGATTGGGTAAATCCTAGCTGAAAATCGCCCACTGTTAACTGCTACTGAATTAGGCTATCGGAATTACCTTTGGGTGGTGGATCACTAAGCTATGATCTGTTAAGTCATAAACGTCGCCATCGCACATCACGTGTACCACCATGTTTTTAATCGAAACAGGTTGCCCCATTTCTACATCAGTTAAATTGGTATCAGCCATAGTGCGGCCATCTACTAAAATTACCATGCCAGAGCCAATAGCCTCCATTATATGGCCATCAGAGATAAAAAGCCCGGTGTCTTCACCAAGACCGATCCCTAAAATACCAGGATTACTGGCCGCGGCATACAATAAGCGACCGATTCTTCCACGCTGTACAAAATGTGTATCTACAATAACATCATCAATAAAGCCTAATCCACCTGTAATTTTAACTTCACCTTTAAGTAAAGCATCTTTACTGCTGCCCTGGTAAATCATATTTTTAGAACTTGCAGCGGCCCCGGCAGAAGTACCTGCAATAACAACAGGTTCATTTCTGTATTTTTCTAACAAGATCTGATGAATTTTTGTTCCGCCAAAGATTGAAGAAAGACGGAGCTGATCTCCACCAGTAAAAATAATTACCTCTGCGGCTTTGATACGCTCATAATTTTCATCAGAATTGGCTTCTTCACGGTTGGAAATATTAAGAACACCAACATTATGCACGTCTAATTGTGCATAAGCCTTAATATATTCTTCACCGACTTTTTCGGGCATTAATGATGCTGTAGTGATGATCTCGAAACGAGATTGCGTATCTCTTAATGATTCTGTAGTAATCCGTTTTAAAATTCCACGCTCAAAAAAATTCATATTCTCAGGTAGTCCGAATTGCGTTTCTGCGAAGCTACCTGTGTTTATTGCGCCACCAATGATGATGAGTTTACCTTTCGGAACCATTTTTTGTGTATTATAATTGTATCAAAAAACCCAAATATATAGGCTTAAGATAAAAAACACGACTTTTTTTGTAAAGAATATTCAACTTATTAACAAAAGTTAAAATATTATAACTTAAAATTAACAGGATTGTACTTGAAAATAAAACAAATACACCTTAAAATTGATTTAGCTAAATGGAACGTCTATTTTCAAAATAAATGCATAATTTACAGTCATCAATTTCATTCTAAAAATTGAGGATAAAGAGCGATTCATAAATCCCTCTGCAACATAAAAAACGAACAAAACATTACATGAAGATATTAAATATACAAGTATTAAGAGGACCAAACATATGGTCTATTAGCCGGAAGAAATTGATCCAGATGCGGTTGGATTTAGAAGATTTAGAGCAAAAACCAACAAACGTAATAGAAGGATTTAGCGAAAGGATTGAGAAACTGTTGCCAAGCATGTTTACCCACCGTTGCTCGAAAGGTGTTGAAGGTGGCTTTTTTACAAGAGTGAAAGAAGGCACCTGGATGGGGCACGTGATTGAACACATTGCATTGGAAATTCAGACACTCGCCGGTATGGAAACTGGTTTTGGCAGAACGCGCATGACTAAAACCGAAGGCATTTATAATGTGGTTTTCAGTTATCTGGAGGAGAAAGTAGGTGTTTACTCGGCGGAAGCTGCGGTGAGAATTGCCGAAGCTTTGATCAATAATGAAGAGTACGATTTAGAACACGATATCCGCAGGATGAAGGAAATACGTGAGCTGGAAGCCTTAGGGCCAAGTACAGGTTCGATTGTGGAAGAAGCGGTAAAAAGAAGCATTCCATGGATAAGATTGAACAAGAGTTCATTGGTACAATTGGGTTACGGCAAAAATCAGGTGCGTTTTAGGGCCACCATGACCGAAAAAACCAGTAGCATTGCTGTAGATCTTGCCAGCAACAAGGAAGAAACGAAACGTTTGCTCACCGAAGCAGCCATTCCGGTAGCCTCTGGAGTAACCATTTCAAATCCTGACGATCTTGAAGCATCTGTTAAAAAGGTTGGATTTCCTTTAGTTTTTAAACCACTTGATGGCAACCACGGTAAAGGTGCAACCATTAATGTGAAAACAATGGAAGATGCTGTGGCTGCTTTTGAATATGCCAAAACGTATTCGAGAAGGGTAATTATAGAAAAATTCATCACCGGATTTGACTTCCGGGTGCTGGTAATCGACCATAAAGTGGTTGCCGCGGCACAGCGTGATCCGGCTCATGTAAAAGGAAACGGTATCCATACCATCCAGGAATTAATTGATAAGGAAAATGAAGATCCACGTCGCGGTTATGGCCATGAGAATGTGTTAACAGAAATAGCTGTCGATCGTGATACCCTGGATTTATTAGCCAAAAAAGAATATACTTTAGAGACTATCCCGGAAAAAGGAGAAGTGGTTTATTTAAAATCGACCGCCAATTTAAGTACAGGAGGAACATCCATTGATGTAACAGACACTGTTCACCCACAGAACATTTTTATTTGTGAAAGAATTTCAAGGGTAATTGGATTGGACATCTGCGGTATCGATATCATGGCACAGAACCTTACTCAACCCTTAACTGAAAATGGTGGTGTGGTGTTAGAAGTTAATGCTGCTCCTGGTTTTAGGATGCACCTGGCGCCGAGCGAGGGTTTGCCACGTAATGTGGCGGCACCAGTAATTGATATGTTATATCCACAGGGAAAATTATCACAGATCCCGATTATCGCGGTAACCGGAACCAACGGAAAAACCACCACTACCCGTTTAATTGCGCACATTATCCGCAGCAACGGTAAACGTGTAGGTTTTACCACCAGCGATGGCGTTTATGTGCACAATACCATGTTGATGAAGGGTGATACAACAGGACCGGTAAGTGCAGAGTTTATTTTAAAAGACCCGACAGTAGAGTTTGCCGTATTGGAAACTGCCCGTGGCGGAATTTTAAGAGCAGGATTGGGCTTTAATGCCTGCGATATTGGCGTGGTGACCAACATCCAGGAAGATCACCTGGGCCTTTCTGACATTCATAATCTTGACGATTTAACCCGTGTTAAAGCGGTTGTGATTGGTGCGGTACGCCGCAAAGGTTGGGCTGTATTGAATGCCGATAACGGTTATTGCGTGCGCATTGCTAAAGAGGCCCGTTGTAATGTTGCTTACTTCAGCATGGATGAAAACAATCCTGTCGTTAAAGAACATTGTAGAAAAGGCGGTATTGCTGCCATTTATGAAAACGGGTATATCACCATTAAAACCGGCGACTGGAAATTAAGGGTAGATAAAGCCACCCATATTCCTTTAACCTTTGGTGGTTCTGTAAACTTTATGATTCAGAATGTACTTGCAGCAACGTTAGCAGCCTATTTATGGGGCTACAAACCTGAAGATATCCGTTTGTCGTTAGAAACCTTTATTCCATCAGCAGCGCACACGCCAGGCAGGATGAATATTTTCAGATTTAAAGATTTTAAAGTACTGGTCGATTTTGCGCATAATCCTGATGGATTTAATGGTGTAAAAGGTTTCTTGCAGGGTGTAGAATCTACTGAACATGTAGGTATTATTTCGGCAACTGGCGACAGAAGGGATGAAGACATTATCGAAACCGCCCGCATTTCTGCACAGATGTTTGATAAGATCTACGTTTGTCAGGAGAAATATCTCCGTGGCAGACAACAGCAGGAACTGGTTGATTTACTGATAAAAGGGATTAGAGAGGTTGATCCTAATAAAGAGATTATTGTAAACAATAAGAGTACGGAATGTTTACAAATCGCTATTGAAACCGCTAAGAAGGGTTCATACCTCACTATTTTAAGTAATACTATTGATAATACGATTCAGCGTGTTACTGAACATTTAGACCGGGAATTAGAATCGTAGTTTCTTGACTGATTTATTCCGCCGTTGATCGTCATTCCCAACTCGATTGGGAATCGTAATGCAATAAGTTTTAAGATTCCCGCCTGCGCGGGAATGATGGTTGTAATAAAAAAAACCTCC
The DNA here is from genome assembly GCF_014947265.1 of Pedobacter sp. MR2016-19. Classification (NCBI taxonomy): domain Bacteria; kingdom Pseudomonadati; phylum Bacteroidota; class Sphingobacteriia; order Sphingobacteriales; family Sphingobacteriaceae; genus Pedobacter; species Pedobacter sp. MR2016-19. The sequence goes on along the minus strand of NZ_JADCNK010000001.1, from coordinate 42,679 downwards.
TCCGAATTAATCATTCGAAGGAGGTTTTTTTATGTTTTAATTTATTTATGCCTGGGCATCACGTAATCTTTTAATTTCATCATGTGATACTCTTAGAGATGCCTTTTGTTCTGAAATCAGTTCTCTGATATTTGAAGGGATATTTTCTTCCTCTAAGGCCATTTTGTATGCATTTTGTGCAGCATCTTCGCCAAATTCACAATTGTTTAAAACAGTTTTACGGTCGTGCCCGGTAAAAAGCGCTTTAACATCCATCCAGGCCCTGTAGATTTTGCCCGAATTGGTTGTTCCTGTTTCAATATCTTCACCAAAAGCCGATACTTCTGTTGCCAATGCCATTTTATATTTTTGACTTTCGCCTATCATATTTAGAAATAACGTCTTTAAATCGGCATCTTCATCTTTTAATTCCTGGCGGGCTTTTTCGTAACCTTCAATACGATCGTTATTAATTTGAATCAAATCGTTTAATACCTCTGCTGTTTCTGTTGTCGTTTTCATGTTTTTTATTTTTATAGTTTCGATGTATAAAAGCAACATGATCAATTAAAAAAGGTTTGTCATTTTTTTAATTGCCTACAACGGTGCGCTATATCAGCTGGTTTTGATGATCAATAGACTACCGATCATTATTTTTTGGAAAAATATTGGGTTAGCTTTTCTTTTACAAAACGCCTGACCCGTGTTACCATATTGCCTTTTCGCTTAATCAAAAAGCTCTTGATGGCTTTGTATGCAATAGGGTCTTCGGCTATTACAGTAGGGAATTCTACAATTGGTTTGGGGTTGATAATTACGTTATAGATGTCGTTTATTCCAGAGTGTACACCCGTGCCATCATGGCCAATATTGTTAACTAGTGATTGTGATGGATTAAGTGTAATACCTCCTTTTAAAAAAATTGAAGCGTACCATCTTATGGCCCAGCTATTGTTTTTACCTTTTTTAAATTCCTGCATCTGTTTCCAGAAATTCATTTTATTGTCGATTGAAAATGCAGTCCTTTTCTTTTTATCAAACTGTTTGATAAGAATGTTAATATCTGGTTCAAAATTTTTCCATGCTCTTCCCCATGTTGCCCAACCCCAGCTTGTGGCTGCCCTGTAGAAAAAAGATGGTGAAAGGTTATCCGATTTTAAAGGATACATATAGGCTCCGATGTGCATTACTTTTTCCTCTTCGCGGTAATGGTTTAAAGCGTTGTTGAAATAGGATAAGGTATGCGGGGAGGTAATGAGGTCATCTTCAAACACAATTACCTGATCGTATTCTGCTATTAACTGGGTTACTCCTGAAATTACCGCATTGGCTAGGCCTGCATTAACCTTACTTTCGATTATTTTAACCGACTTAAAGCCATCTGCTTTTTTGATGATTTTTCTTACGGCAGTAACTTTTTCTCTATCCAGATCGGTTTTGGCACCATCAGAAAAAATATACAAATGGCTTTGTGCTGCCAACTCATTTTGTTGCAGAAATTGTAATGTACGCTCAGTGTGCTGCGGACGGTTGTATACGAAAAGTGCTATTGGGGCAAGGCTTTGCATTTATATTTATCAATTAAGCTTATCAATAAGCGGGCTAGGCATTTTTACCATATAAGAAATTTAAGTTTCATATAAGCTATGACAAAAGTATATCAATAAATTGATTCATATATCTCGTTTACATATGTTTTTTGGCCTTCTGAAAAGATATGCAAACAATTAAAATTTATCATTAGTCCAAGAGGCAATTTTAGTAGTTTCATATAAGTTAACAGTTGTGCTACATGGATTGGGGCAACGTTTTCAACAGCTTTAAATTCAACGACTAGGGAGTCTTCAATTAATAAATCACACCTTAGTTCTGAATCAATTATTAACCCTTTATAATCTATTGGGATAGTTAACTCAGATTTGAAATTAATATTTCTGATTTCCAGCTCGTGAATCATGCATTTATGATAAGTGCATTCTAAAAGCCCTGGGCCTAATGTCCTGTGTACCTCGATGGCTGCTCCGTTTACCTTGTAAACTAAGTCCTTTAAGTAATTTCTAGTTAACAACATCCTTTATTTTTTATTAATAATTAACTGGGGATGTATTTTTAACAGAATTTAATTTCTATTGCAATATATTAAATTAATTTTGGTAGTAAGAGGAATACGCTTATATTTTCTTCTATTCCTTATATGGTTAAATGGCCAAAATAAAATTCCAAGTATTATAAGATATAGTATATCCAGTTACGTTTTTCACCATATGAGAAGTTTAAGACCCATATAAGTTTGGATATATCTTGCCCTCTGTATTCACATTTAATCACTAAAATATCTGCAGGTTATGATCTGATTTTTTGGTTAACACAGTATAGGCATTGGCAAACTGCTCTTGCTTTTTCCTCCCAAACAAATTACCTAAGGTTTTCTTAACCCGGTATTCCAGCTCAATTTTTAAATTTTTAGAAAATGTTTTTGGCGCTTTTCTATTAATAAATTCATTAAATTTTACGGTTTCCGGCGCAGTCATCGATACCTTATCTTCTAAAATTTGTAAACCCTCACTCTGCAATAAAAACCTTAAAGAAGTTGGCGTATACATGTTAATGTGTCCATAATCTAAAAAATGTTTCATTCTTTCGTCTACACCAAAGCGATAATCTTTAGGTACCTCTACTACAATATATTTTGCAACTCTTTTCAATTCACGGATCAGGATCCGCTCATGTTCTACATGTTCTAAAACGTGAGCAAGAATAATCAGATCGAAAGTATCATCTTCATAAGGAATTTTATAACCATCGAAAGTTTGTGCTTCTTTTAAACTGGCAAGGTTACGATCCACTATAATATCTACACCACTTTGTGCAATTTCTAAAGCATAAAGTTCTGGTGCGAAATGCCATTCATTTAAAAAATGTAAGATACTGCCATCTCCGGCACCAACCTCAAGCACTTTTTTAGGCTTTAGTCCTTTGCACACATCAACAATGTTCTGGGCTTTATATTTTGCACCGAGCATTCTCCAGGCTACATCGCTATTGGTATAAAAATTATCGTAGGCCGTTTTTACTTCTTCGCTTAACATGATCCTGACTGATTAAATACATAAACAATTATCTTGCTTATAAAAAACCGAAGTTGCTTTTTCGTAAAAGAGTCCGGGAGAAATTCCACTGAAACTGATTTCTTTAAAACCCTGGGCTTTTAACAGCACGCGTGCAGGCTGATAGACCTCACGTTCGCTGTCATCCAAAACCAATACACCATTTGCTGATAGAGCATCAACGCTGTACTTACAACAGTTTACACGGTCCCGTCCGTCAACAATAATAATATCGAATTTTTTATCAAGCAAAGTTGCTTTTTTAGCATATTCTCCATCTTTTTCCAATTGGCAGAAGATCATTTCAGCATTGCCCGGACTGGTGTTTTTTACTTTATAAAACCAGCCCTTATCGTGCTCAACAGAAGTTACCGAGCCAGCTCTTTCGGCGTAAAAAATAGTAGAACTGCCAGAGCCATATTCGAAAATGTGTTGTGTTTTGTTTATTCGCTCCTTAATAAAATCGATAAAGGAATAGGTTACCCACGGTAAAGCCTTCCCTTGCCCGTCTACGGCCTGTTTTTTATCAAAGGCCGTAAACCAGCCAATACTGTTCAGGTAGCCCTTATGTCCGTATGATAATAATGCTTTAAGCCTGCTAGGCTTTGCAATTAGTGTGCTTAATGCTTTAAGAGTACTCAACGTTTAAATATTTTTTGAAATGCTGTGACCAAAAATAATGATTTTAACATCATTATACCTTGTTGACGTGTTTTAGGAATTAATAAAATAAAAAAGGTGGCTGTGAAGTAAGCAATAAGAGTAGCAAGTGCAGCTCCCATGATACCATATTTTGGTATCCATAATACGTTTAAAACAATATTCACAATTGCGCCCATTCCGGTTCGGAGCATCGATAACTTAGTATATCCTTCTGCAATAAGATACTGCCCGCTGGCGCTACCTAAAAAAACAAATATACCTGCCCAAACATGGACAGTTAGCACATGTGCACCATCCCAAAATTCTGGAGTATAAACGATATGGTATATAATTGGTGAGGCAAAAGTCATGAAAAGTGCTACGCTCAAACTTATCCAAACCATAATGTCATACATATTCTGTAGACGTTTCATATATCTTTCCGGATTATCTCTTTTGGCATTCATAATTGCAGGAAATACAGAAGTTACTATTGCAACTGGTATAAAATACCAGCTTTCACTTAACGCTACAACGGTTGAATAAATCCCTAAAGCGCCAGTGCCAAGATAATTTTCCACCATCAGCTGATCAATTTTCATGTATATTGAAACCAGAACTGCAGATAGTGCTAGCGGCCATGAATGTTTGACGAGGTATTTTGCTAATGCTGAATCAAATACCCATTTGAAAATACTTCCAACTTTTATGCTATAAAAATAAACGTACCCAATTGCCAGAATTATAGTGTCAAGTAGCAGAGCAAAAACAAACCATTCTACATTTAATTTTAAAAGAATAAATACCAATTTTATTAATGCAGAAATAATATTTCCGAATACCTGAACACGCATTACGTATTTGGCTTGTACTTTAGATTGGAAATAACTATCGGTAATATAGAAAGCCTGAGTTATTCCGGTAAGCCCTACAATCACAATATAGATGAGCGGGGTTTCAATGGGCTTATGCGTATTCCAAAGAATATATGCAAAATATATAAGTGGGATAATACAAATTCCCCCAGCAAGCTTAAGCCAGAAGGCCGTTCCAAGTAAACGATCTCTATTTTCTGGTGTACGAAGAAGTTCACGGGTAGTAAAACCATCTAAACCAAGGGCGGCCGCTGCAACAAAAAACGTTGTAAATGCAGTTGGATAATTTAAGATACCATTTTGAGTCTTTCCTAAATAATTGGTAATTGCAAATCCTACTAAAATTTTGATTACTAAACTTCCAACTCTGGCCAACATTAACCACCCCGTATTCTTTAAATACTTGTTAAATGCTTCTTCGTCAAAACCTTTTATGGCGGGTAATTTCATTACCGCAAAGATGTAAAAAAATGTGCGTTAAGTGTGGTACCCTAAATTCAAATATTTTTATTGGCTATGTGGCGGTTAGCCCTCGCTTTTTGTTTCCAGCACTTTTGTCTCGATAGTTCTAGCATCAGGCGTTGGAATTGGTACTGGGTTTGCAGCCGGGGCAGGTTTACTGTTCAATGGCGCACCAACAGCAAGATCGCACCTATGGTTTGGCCGACCATGCGGTGGGTTTAAACCTTTTCCTGCTTTTGCACCCGATACCTGCGTAACGGCAGGTTGCGTCGTAGTAACCACTTGCGTTGGCTTACTATCTAAAGGCGCACCAACAGCGATATCACATCTATGACCAGGCTCTCCGTGCTTGGGGTTTAGCTTTTTTCCTGAGGAATTTACAACAGTCGCCGCTGGGGCAGGTGTTGGCTGTGGATTTGTATTTTGTTGGGGCTGCACTTTTGCTGTAGGGTTTAACGGAGCACCAACGGCCAGTGCACAGCTATGTCCGGCTTCGCCATGCGGCGGATTAAAAATCAGATTACTTTTATTATTCTGTGCTACTGGCTGAGCGACATTGCTTTTTTGCAATCCCTGGAGCCCGGTAGGTGTTGGAATAACAGCCTGAGCGCTTTCTTTCTTTTCGCTGCTATTACAAGCACAAAGTATCGCAATCATGGAGAGATAAAAAATATATTTCATGAGCACATATTTTAGGATTAACCAAATATGGCGAAATTAATTTACGCCTGAAAACTCTTTTCTATTCTTTCTAACTGTTTTAGGTGGTGCTTTAAATGTATTTCTATAAACCTAAGCCATTGTTTAGCATTTAAATGACCTAATCTTGGGTGTTTCGTTTTGCTGTTGGTTGTTGCATGTGCAAGTAATGGGTAGTTATCGTCCAGAGCTTTTTCAAATTCTAAAATAAAATCGAGGGCTTCTGTTTTGCTGATCTTTTTTACACGCTCTGCCAGCCGTTTGGGCACTTTATACTTTTTTGCAGGAGGTAAAGCGCCTAGTAATAAAATCAGCTTTACCATAAAATGAGTCGGTTTGTTCTCACCTTTGCCATTTGCAGCGTGTGCAAAAGCAATTATTGAAAGTAGGCTCGAATCAAAAATATGTGAATATACCTCGCTATAACTCCAGCCAGAAATTGGAGGGATTGTTTGGAAAATACCTTCAGGGTAACGCGATAATTTCGATTTATAGGCATCGACCACCTGATGTATCGATGCCTTCACTTTTGCAGCCGTCATTTAATAAAGATAGGCTGAATTACGGCTTCTCCAAATATTTTAAAAATTCATCTTTATAGTAAGGGAATTCAAATGTCTCAGCAATTGTAAAATAATTTTGTGGGTCTACAACGGTTTGATATAGGTTTTTAGCGATTTTCAAACGTTCTTGATCAAATGTGAATGTTTTAAGAATAAGTTTGCTCTGACCGCTGGAAAAGGAAGCGTTTTTACTTACTGCATTGATCAATCTTACTCTTTCGTTATCAAAATCGCATTTTTTATAACTGGTATAAAATTCCTGAAAAGCCTCTGGCGATAATAAACGGTAATTCGGATCTGGCTGCGGCAGCACTGGCGGAACAATACCTGTATTATAATCTCCGGTATATCCATCAAAATCGTCCAGGGCGTATTGCCTGTTCTGAAAGATATTCAGCTGTTTCAGCGTGATTAATTCCTTACCTTCCAAACTTAAAACAAGCCTTTGTTCCGGAATCACCCTTACCCGCTGTTTTAAGATTTCCGTATTGCCCTGAATAATAGATAGTACTGGTGTAGAATTGTAGACATCGTAAAAGCGAAATCTACCAGTGGCCGATGAAACAAGTTCTTCGTCTAAATACACGTTGTATTTACCAGGATTAACGATTTCTAAGAAAACTTCGGCAGATCTTCGGTTGTTTTGAGCGAAACTTAGGGTAGCAAATAACATTGCCAGTCCTAAAAAGATGGTTTTTTTCATTTTGATTAAGGTTTCATTTGTGTGTGTTTTGAATTAATGCCAAACAAATGCCAAAACCAAACAAAAAAGGAGTAGGATTAAAAAAGTTTTAACAATTCTTCTAAATGAAAGATTTCCTGTTTTACATCTTCAGGTTTTTCTTTTTTCAAAGGATTAAAAAAGATGGCCTCCATACCAAAACCTAAAGCACCATAAATATCGGCTTCTAAACTGTCGCCAATCATAATGCTTTCTGTCTTTAAAGCCTTTGCTTTATCCAATGCATATTCAAAAATGACAGGATTTGGTTTATTTACTCCCACATCTTCCGAAATGATTACATTTTCGAAATATGGATTAAGATTCGAAAGATTCATTTTGGTTAAGGTTGTTTCCTTAAACCCATTAGAAATAATATGCAGAGTATACTTTTGTTGAAGATAGCCCAAAACGTTTTCTGCTCCTTCGAACAAATTTGTTTTAGTTGGTGAAATATTTACATAGTCGTCTTCAAATTGATGAGGAACAACATCAGGATGAATTCCCAATTGAATAAACGTTTTGCTAAAGCGCTCCGATCTTAAAAAATCTTTTGTGATTTTGCCCAGATGGTAATCGGCCCACAATTGATGGTTATTTTCGGTGTAAGTGGAGATAAAATCGGCGCAGGATTTAAGGCCGAGTTCATCCAGTTTATAAGTATGATAAAGCTCGTTTAATGTTTCTTCGGCATTGCGGTCAAAATCCCAGATGGTATGGTCAAGGTCGAAGAAGATATGTTTTTTCATTTGTGACGTTTTCACAAAGGTAACTTAATGATCTTTGATTTATAAATAATCAGCCACCTTTGCGTTTAGCTCTTCGATAAGCTCCTCATCCATGTACTGATAATCATCCGGAATATCGAGCGTAATAATTTCCTTTTCGTACATTTCTTCAGGAAAACGTTCGAAAATCCTTTGTTTGTGTTTTTTCTCCATCACAAAGATCAGTTCAGACCAGGTAATCAGTTTTACACTGATTTTAATCCTTGCCGATGGCTCCGTGCCGGCTGAGCGTACCTGGTGTTCGGGATGGTTCTTATAAATGGTCTCGGCAGTAGCACTACGCCATTTATTTCTACTGCATACAAAGAGGATATTCATTTTATATTGGGCGTTACAAGAACCGGGACTAAAGACTTCAGACTAATAACTAACCTAAATCTTCTCTCCATAAGCTAAATCCCCGGCATCGCCAAGACCCGGTACGATGTAAGATTTACTGGTCATTTCCTCATCTATTGCCCCGAGCCAAAGTTTTGCTTTAGGCAGGTTGGCACGTACATGGGCAACACCTTCTGCACTCGCTATTGCAGCAACGATATGAAGCTCGGCAATTTTGTAGCGGTTCATCAGCTCTTTACAGCACATCACCATGCTTTGTCCGGTGGCCAGCATTGGATCGGCCATAATCAAAACTTTTCCTTCTAAATCCGGAGTAGAAATGTAATCCATTTGAATTACAAAATCGCCGCCCTTATTTACTTTGCGATAAGCAGAAATAAAGCAGCATTCGGCTTTGTCGAAGATGTTGAGCAGGCCCTGTTGAAGTGGTAACCCCGCCCGGAGTATGGTAGCTAAAACAGGCTGTTGGCTTAAAACTTCACAAGATGATACACCTAAAGGCGTTACGATTTCCTGGTGAGTGTATGTCAATGATCTGCTGATCTCATAAGCAAAGAACTCACCAAGCCTTTCGAGGTTTTTGCGGAAACGCATTGAGTCTTTCTGGATATGCTCGTCACGAAGTTCGGCAATAAAAGTATTGGCGATAGATTTTGTCTTGCTTACATCAAAAATCATCATGTGGTTTTTTGAAATATTAGGGATTAATAATTAAAATTAGCAATTCTGAGTTAAATAATGTAAACTAAAATCAATTCCCTGCATAATTAAGCATTTCTCTAAAAAGTGATTTTAACTTCTTATATTTAGGATGATCTGACAAACTTTTCAAGCTCCAGCTGCTGTAAAAGGTGCCATTTACCATTTTTACTGCATCAGTATATTGATGTATTTTTTCAGTTGCTGCTTCATGGATTAAAAACTGAAGGATATGATCGTTCAGGCAATAGGAATGAACTACCAAAGGTGTTACTTTCTCGAGCTGGAGATCATACCAGTTAAACGGAGTGCAGGTTCCTGCCCTAAATCCTGGTACACTGCCATAACCCATAGAATAATCGGAAGTAATGCCCGAATTAAGAATGTTTAAATAACAGATCGGGAATTTTAATACTTCTAACTGTTGGCTGGTTGATGTAGTAAGGTTGGGATGGATTTTTTTGAGCTTAACCAAACCTTCTTTAATTTCAGTCATCTTTTGCTTGTTGCTGGCGCAGGGCCTTAACAATCCAACTGATTGATTATTCAAGATTTTAGCAATGTTGTTTGTCCTGATGTAATCCATCGGAACATCAGGAAAATCGAGAAAATAAAGTGGGTTGCTTTTTTTTGAAACAAAGATTTCCTTGACCTGCTCAAGCACTTGTTCATTATTAATCCCAATTCCTGTTAACCTGTCAAATTTCGAACCCAGGTAATTATTCTCTTTTTTAAATACAGCACTGAAAATAAATTTGGTCTTGTTTAAGAAACCATCAGGCAGATGGGTTAACATATTAAAATGGATGGTAGGCTGGTGCTGAAATTTCTTTTCCTGAAACTTAAAGGTTGGATGCTTTTTCCTGATGATACTTTTAATGATTAATGCCCACTCGTCAATAATCGGCTTATCAAGCACCCTCCATTTATGCTGATAACTTTTTGAGGGCTTAAATTCTTCTTCTGTATTTCGCTGACTAAGGTATTCTTCGTACCTGCTGATCATAAAAAAGGATGCAGCAAAAACATCAAATGGTAATGCAGATTGCTCTACCGGAAAAGGAACCTGGTACTCTCCAAATGAAACGGTTTTAGGTTTAATTTCTTCTAATTTATTAGAGAAAAGCAAAGGTGTACTTTTAAAGAAAAGTTCTTCGCCTAAGGGTTCATTGCCATAACTGATTTTGATGTGTTCGCTCTGCAAAAAATACGCGCTATTGCCCGTAAATTCTACTTCTGCTTTAAGGATATCTTTAAAAATGAAATTAAAGATATATTTAATCCGAGGCGTTAATATGTTAGAGAAGATGATTAGATGCATAACTTATTTTTAACAACGCTGTATTTAAAAAAAGATTACAAGAAATATTTCTCAGCCTATATTAACCTAATTAATAATGACCATTAAAATTAACAGTAATTTAACACTGAATCATTATTTAATACAAAAATTACAATTAAAAGTTTGCAGTAAACTTCTTTTCGGGGTACAGTATTTTAGTGCTTTTACGGGTGCTACCCTTTACCACATGTACGATACTCATCTGATCATCAAACATATCGTATAAAATGGTATCGTTAACCTCAACAGATTTTACAGCTGCAACTTTTTCAACTTCCAGGTAAATATTAGTAGCCTCATGGTCGATCTCAAATCCGATGTAGTTCATGGCAACAGCTTTGCCGTTGGCTTTTAGCTGTAAATGAGAAAGCAGGTATTTTTTTACCAGTTCATCCATTGCAGTTTTCATTGTTGCGTTGCTTAAATCGGTTTTCTGTTTATATAATTTAGCTAAAATTGCCTCGAAGTCGTCTGAAAAAATTTTACAGCTTATTTCTAAAGTTTTATCCTTTGCATTAAAGTTTACTTCAGTTGTGCTTACATGCAGTGGATGTTTTATACCAGCTTTAACAGAAAAAAAGGCAAAGCACAAAAACAGCAGGGTATATTTTAATTTACGCATCATTTTTTGTTAAGAGAAAACAAAGTTAAGCTTTAAAGCTAAAACCAAATAATTAGCCTAAATAACAGAAAAAACAGTAACAAATTTAGGATTTATGCTTTTGTTTAAGGAATACCTAGGGTTTTTGCAATTAAAAATATAATTTTAACTATTGTAAACTATTTTATGCCCAATTTTAGCTTATTATTTCATGCCGTTACAAGATTTTATCTTTTATTTTAAATTGGGTTGGGAGCATATTATCAGTGCCGACGCTTTAGATCACCAGCTGTTTGTTTTAGCCCTGGTGGCTATTTACAGTTATGTTAATTTAAAGCAGGTACTTATATTGGTTACGGCCTTTACCGTAGGCCACTCATTTACCTTACTTTTAAGCGTATTGGATATCATCAGGTTTGATAGTAAGTGGGTAGAGTTTTTGATTCCCTGTACCATTGTGATTACGGCGATCAGCAATTTGTTCAGAAAAAATTTCTCCTTAAAATCCATTAAGATTAATTATTTTTTGGCATTGGGTTTTGGATTGATCCATGGCATGGGTTTCGCTAATTCCATCAGGATTATGCTGGCAAAAGACCAGAACATTGGCTGGGGATTATTCGGCTTTAATGTAGGGCTTGAGGCAGGACAGATTTTTATGGTGATTATCATTCTTTTAATTACTTTTTTAATTTTCAATTACACCCGCATAAAACGTATGAGCTGGGTTTTATTTATATCAGCAGCCGTATTCAGCCTGGCTTTAAAGATGGCTTTAGAACGAATTCCTTTTTAATAAACATATAATGAATAAACTATTTACTTTAACCGGCTTGCTATTTCTTTCTGGAAGTTTAGCTATGGCTCAAAATATTCAGAATAACCCTGGGAGCAATCACGGTAATAAGTTTGAGCAGTTGGGTACTATTTTGCCAACACCAAACGAACAGCGCACAGCCAGTGGCGCACCCGGCGTTAAATACTGGCAGCAACGTGCCGATTATAACATCAAATGTGAGCTGGATGAAAAAAACCTGTTACTTACGGGATCTGAAACCGTAACCTATACCAACAATTCTCCTGATCCTCTAACTTATATCTGGCTGCAGCTTGATGAAAATGAGCATAGTACCGATAAGAATGCCAACTATCAGGATGCAACAAGAATGCCAACCGTAGGAAGTATCCAGTCTTTAGATGAGCTGAGTTCGAAAGCAAACAATGGCAATGGCATCAACATTTCCAAATTAACAGATGCTGCTGGCAAAAACCTAAAATATACGGTTAACAAAACCATGATGAGGATTGATTTACCAGTAGCTTTAAGAACCGGACAGAAATTTATCTTTAACATAGACTGGAACTACAAAATTACCGACAGGATGAGTGTTGGTGGGCGTGGTGGTTACGAGTTTTTCCCGGCAGATGGCAATTACCTGTTTACCATGACACAGTGGTATCCACGTTTGTGTGTGTACAGCGATTTTCAAGGCTGGCAAAACCACCAGTTTACAGGAAGAGGCGAGTTTGCTTTAACTTTTGGCGATTTTAAAGTACAGATGACTGTTCCTGCTGACCACCTTGTTGGTTCAACTGGCGAATGTATCAACTATAGCGCTGTTTTAAACCCTACGCAGTTAAGCAGGTACAATGCTGCAAAAACGGCGGCTGCACCTGTAGAGATTCAAACTTTGGCTGAAGCTAAAATAGCGGAGACCAAAAAATCAACCGCTAAAAAAACCTGGGTTTTCAATGCCAGTAATGTTCGTGATTTTGCATGGACTTCTTCCCGTAAATTTATCTGGGATGCCATGCCACAAAAAATCCAGGCCAACAACAATACCGTAATGTGTATGAGTTTTTATGGGAAAGAAGCTTACAGCCTGTACAGTAAATTTTCTACTCGTGCAGTAGCACATACCATTAAAACCTATTCAGACTTTACCATTCCTTACCCTTACCCGGTTGCGCAAAGTATCGAAGCAGCCAATGGAATGGAATATCCGATGATTTGTTTTAACTATGGCCGTACCGATGTAGATGGAACTTATAGCGAAAGCACCAAAAACGGAATGCTTGGTGTAATTATCCATGAGGTTGGGCACAACTTTTTCCCGATGATTGTAAATAGCGACGAACGTCAATGGACCTGGATGGATGAAGGTTTGAACTCGTTTGTTGAATATTTAACCGAAGAGCTTTGGGATAACAAATTTCCAAGTAAAAAAGGGCCTGCCTTCACCATTGTTGATTATATGAAACTGCCTAAAGATGAGTTAGAGCCCATTATGACCAACTCTGAAAACATTGCGCGTTTTGGCCCAAATGCTTATTCAAAGCCTGCTACAGGCCTGAATATACTTCGCGAAACCATTATGGGCAGAGAACTATTCGATTACGCATTTAAAGAATATGCAAAAAGATGGGCATTTAAACATCCACAACCAGCAGATCTTTTCCGTACCATGGAAGATGCCAGTGGTGAAGATTTAGATTGGTTTTGGCGAGGTTGGTTTTATGGAACAGATCCATGCGACATTTCGTTAGACAGTGTGAAATTTGCTAAAGCAGACTTCCCTAAAGAACTTCCGGCGGCAAGATCAAGAATGATAAAAATTGATAAACCGATGGTTAATGCTTTTGAGGATATTTCAAAAATCAGAAACCGCGAGGACAAGAAAATTAGCTTTTATGTAGATAAAAATGCTGCTGCACAGGATTTTTATTATAAATACGATAGAGGAATGGTGACCGTAGATACTACAGTGGCTACTAAAACAACTCTTCCATTTTCTGCGGATGTTGTTCCGGAAGCAGAAAAAAGCAAGTACGATAATAAGTTCTTATACGAATTAAGTTTTAGCAATAAGGGAGGTTTAGTGATGCCGATTATTGTAGAATTTACCTATAAAGATGGTACAAAAGAACTTGACCGTATTCCGGCACAAATATGGAGACATAATGAATTGAAAACCTCTAAATTTTATGTAAAAGATAAAGAAGTGGCTTCTGTTTTAATAGATCCTTTACTCGAAACTGCTGATATTGACACCTCAAATAATACATGGGGAGGCAAAGTAAAAGAAAGCAAGTTTAAGGCTTACAAAATGAAGGCAAGCACTACTGTAAGGGGTCAATCGGTTGGTAAAAACCCTATGCAGGCAGCTGCGGAGAAATAATAATTTTATCGTCATTTCGAGCAGACCGGATAGCTAGCTATCGGGTGCAAGCGCAGTTCAGAAATCTACCATAGATCTCTCCATTCCGCTGAGCTTCATCCATAGCTATCGGATAGAGATGACAACACTTATAAAAATCCCCGTTGAAGAAAATTCAACGGGGATTTTTTTATTATCAACCTAGTAAATCAAAAGTTAAACTTTCGATTTACTAGGTTGATAGCCATTTAAACGCTCTAAACGTGATATTTAATTTTTGGCATAAATCATTTATATAATCTTAAAACTTTTATTAACCGGTCAATCTCCAACTTTCCTGACTTTTGCCTGTTTTACTGTTTAATCCCTAAATCGTATATTTGATATACTCATGAAATTTAAAATCACCTCAGAATATCAACCTACCGGAGATCAGCCTAGTGCCATTAAACAGCTGGTTGATGGCGTAAATGCTAACGAACATTATCAAACTTTATTGGGCGTTACCGGATCAGGAAAAACGTTTACCGTGGCCAATGTAATTGAGCAGACCCAAAAGCCTACTTTGATTTTAAGTCACAATAAAACCTTGGCGGCACAGCTTTATGGAGAGTTTAAAAATTTCTTTCCTGAAAACTCGGTAAACTACTTTGTATCCTATTACGATTATTATCAGCCAGAGGCCTTTATCGCTTCCAGTAATACTTATATCGAAAAGGATTTAAGTATTAACGAGGAAATTGAGAAACTGCGTTTACGTACCACCTCATCGCTAATGAGCGGTAGGCGCGACATTATCGTGGTATCATCCATCTCATGCATTTATGGTATGGGTAATCCAGAAGATTTTTCCCGGATGGTTTTCCGCTTTGGTGTAGGGCTTCGGATTTCGAGAAATGCATTTTTACATAGTTTGGTGGAGATTTTATATTCGCGTACCACAACCGAATTTAAAAGGGGCACTTTCAGGGTAAAGGGCGATACCGTGGATATTTATCCGGCCTATCTCGATCATGCCTACCGCATTTCTTTTTTCGGCGATGATATTGAAGAGCTTTCGGCAATCGACCCCGTTTCAGGCAAAACCCTCGAAAAACTGGAAGATATGGCTATTTATCCGGCCAACCTTTTTGTTACGCCAAAAGACCGCTTTAATCAATCTATTTGGGGTATACAGGAAGAATTGGAGATCCGTAAAAACCAATTGATTGCCGATAGACACTTATTGGAAGCCAAAAGGCTGGAAGAACGGACCAATTTCGATATTGAAATGATGAAAGAATTGGGCTATTGTTCAGGGATTGAAAACTATTCGCGTTTCTTTGATGGAAGGCAGCCTGGTATGCGTCCTTTCTGTCTGCTGGATTATTTCCCTGAAGATTATTTAATGGTAATTGACGAAAGTCATGTTACCGTTCCGCAGATCAGGGCCATGTATGGTGGAGATAGATCAAGAAAATTATCTTTGGTTGAATATGGATTCCGTTTGCCGGCCGCATTGGATAACCGCCCTTTAAATTTTAATGAATTCGAAGCCCTTGCACCACAAACCATTTATGTGAGTGCAACACCTGCAGAATATGAATTGGAAAAATCAGAAGGCGTGGTGGTAGAGCAGGTAATCAGGCCAACCGGATTATTGGATCCTGTTATAGAGATCAGACCTGCCATTAACCAGGTTGATGATCTTTTGGATGAAATAGACATTACCATAAAAGACGGCGGACGTATTTTGGTTACTACCCTAACCAAACGCATGGCTGAAGAATTGACAAAATATCTTGATCGCCTAAACATTAAAACCAGGTACATCCACTCCGAAATTAAAACTTTAGAACGGGTAGAAATTCTGCGCGGCTTACGTTTAGGGGAATTTGATGTTTTAGTAGGTATTAACCTGCTGCGTGAAGGTTTGGACTTACCGGAGGTTACTCTGGTTGCTATTTTAGATGCAGATAAAGAAGGTTTCTTACGGTCTGAAAAATCGCTGATTCAAACCATCGGCCGTGCGGCCCGTAACGATAAAGGGCGTGTAATTATGTATGCTGATGGCATTACAGATAGTATGGAAAAAACCATCTCTGAAACGAACAGACGTAGAGATATACAGATTGCATACAACCTTGAACATGGCATTACACCAAAAACTGTCGGAAAATCAAGAGAAGCAATTTTAGAGCAGACATCGGTACTCGATTTCTCTCAAAAAGCAAGCGACAATAAAGCCAGGGCTTATGTAGAAAATGCAGAAATCAGTATTGCTGCTGATCCCATTGTGCAGTATATGGGTAAGGCCGAACTGCAAAGGGCAATTGATACTACCCGTAAGGATATGCAGAAAGCAGCAAAAGATATGGACTTTTTGCAAGCTGCAAAGCTGCGCGACGAAATGTTTGCACTAGAGAAAATGTTTAACGAAAAGTTTTCAAAATAACTTAGAGCCTGTTTAAAAATTAGATAAAATTAATTCGTATGTCAGTCTGAGCATAGTCGAAGACCATTTCAACGCATTAATAAAAGTAATCAATTACGCTCAGGGTGACAGCAAAAGGCTATGTAATATTTGCTGTAAAAATTTAAACAGGCTCTTAGTCGTTCTCGTTTTTAAAGGATTTATCGGCTTTTACAATATAGGTTTCTGTTAGACTATCATGCCAGCCTCTGTAGAGAAAAATAAAAGAAAATGCATCAAAAGGTATTAGTCGGGCAAATGTTCGCCCTATTCTTTGTCGGACTGAGGGTTGTTCCGCTGTTTCGTTAACGATTATATTGCTAAATATTATTTTACCTATAGATGTATTAAAAATACCCTCGCTTATTAAGTAATAAAAAGTTAAACTGAAGTATACAGGCAAATAAATCTCGTCTTGATAATTGAAAAAATAACCTATTGCAGACAGAAAATTATTCTCGCTTCTAACTAAAACAAAAATAATTCGATCAATAAAATCAATATTATAGTAAAGAAAACAAAAAACAAAAATTACATCTATAATTCGATGCAGTAGACGCTGCACCTTGTTTATTTCTGTAAATTCAAACTCATTATTCAGCTCTGTTACTTTTGGTTTAAGCTGTTTTTGTAGGTGAAAAAGTATGTAAGAATCCAGTGCAACTGTTACGATCCCCATCAGAAAATATTTTGTCTCCGTTTTGAGAATTAAATCCTGATTATCTGATACTGCATTCAACATTCTGATCAGAAAAAAAAATATCTGTGAAAAAATGGAATACAAAAGTACAATTCTCAATAAAGCGGATTTTTTATATTTCGAAAAAACATAAATCAATATTCCCAATAAATTAATAAAAAGAATTATTGGATAGATGTAATTTGTAATATAAAATGAGGAACCTTTTTTAGCTATCTGTAACAAATGGGAGAAGAAATCTATAGAACTTATAATATTATATAAAAAGACGGCAATTAATAATGTTAAAATAATTAGATTTTTTTTCATATGGATAATTTGAGGCGAACTCTAAGGTATTTATTTTTAATAATTATTAGAAATTTTAACTCGAAATATGTACTTAATGAAAAGTTCGGCAAGTAACGATTTGGTTTTAAAGATTGATTTTTATATCATTTAAATTAGAATTGCCGGGTAAGAAACCGGAAATAGATTTTAGTAAATTACCTTTACATTCAAAATAATTATAGATTTTTGATGTTTTCATCATCAAACAATAAAGCACAATGGACGGTCAAAACAGAAAGGACATTTATCCGGGCTTAGAAGTCGGGATTATATTGAAGAAAGATCAGCGGTCTGGAAACATCACTTATGGTGTAGTGAAAGATCTGCTTACTTCATCTGCCTTTCATTCCAGGGGGATAAAAGTGAGGCTCGAGGATGGGCAGGTAGGCCGCGTAGCAGAAATAGTTGAAGATTAATCGCAATATTAAAACCTTTATGGCCTTATTTGCGTATTATATTTGTAATCGGATTGCAATTAAAGGCTAAAAAAGTAACAAAATAAATGTTACGACGTCTATATTTGTAACAACAGTAATTTAAAGAATGGCATTAGTAAAATTCATTTTCATCACAATATTGGTACTTTGGCTGATCAGAATGTTGATTAAGTTAATTCTGCCAATGCTGTTTAATAACCTGGCCAGCAAAATGCAGAGCCAGGCAACAGGGCAGCAACAACAACAAAGACGGTCAAAACCTGAAGGTTCTATTTCAATAGATTATATGCCTCCAAAGCCAGATCAGAGTAAAACAGATAAACTCGGCGACTTCGTAGACTACGAAGAAGTGAAATAAAACTAAACCCTGAACTTGTTTCAGGGTTTTTTGTTTAAATTCAATATGTAATTTCAGCCTGAAATTTGATTACCTTATTTCTTTTCTCAATGAGTTTCAACATATAATTTTTGAGAAATATTTTTTCTGCTAACCAGCCTAATAAGCCAAACGGTGCCTGAAACTCAAAAATATCAGTCATCTCTGTTTGAGTATCTATAAATTTAAACTGATGCTGGTGATGGAGTTTTTTAAAAGGTCCCTTAATCATCTCGTCAATGAAAAAAGTTGGATATTCCATCGCGCTAATCTTATTGGTCATTTCAAATGAAATGCCAAAGTGCATGGCTTTCCAGGTAACTGATTCATCCAGGTCGATCAGACCACTATTTTTTCCGGCTATTGCTTTTTCTTCAGACGATTGCATCGACTGTAAATGAAGATCAATACTTCTGGATAAATCAAAACAGCGCCGAATCGGTGCATTAATCAATGTTTTTAAGATAATTGTGGGCATATACGTCCGTTTCGGTTACAATTACCTTATTGCTTTCCGCTCAATGCTGCCATTGCCTGATCAATCTTTCCGTATTTAAAATCAAAGCCACTATGTAGCAGCACTGCTGGCTTAACCCACCTGCTTTTTAAAATCAGTTCCGTTTCCGTTCCGATAATTTTTGCACCAATAGCCAATAGCCATGCTGGAGCAGGCAAGCCGAAATTGCGACCAAAGGCTTTTCTGATGCTACGCATAAAAACATGGTTTTTAATCACTTCAGGTGCTGTGCAGTTTACAATTCCTTCAATTTCAGGGTGATTAAGGAGCCATGCTATGCTACCTGCAGCATCCTCTTCGTGAACCCAGCTCATGTACTGTTCGCCATTGCCCTGTTTACCGCCCATACCCAATTTCACCAGGTTAAGTAAGCGGGGAAACGCCCCATCTTTCAGACCTAAAACAATGCCCATTCTAAGGGCTATTTTTCGGGTATTGGGCATTTCTGTTTCAAAAAAGCTATTTTCCCAGGCTTTGCAAACCTCGATAGAGAAACCTTCACCGATTTCGCCTGTTAACTCATCTTGTGGATGGTCTTCGGCATGGCGGTAAATGGTTGCAGAAGTAATATTGATCCAAAGTTTTGGCGGATTTTCCATTTCTCCGATCGCTCTGCCCAGTAATCGGGTGGGAATCAATCTTGAATCAAAAATTTCTTTTTTGTTTCTTTCAGTATACCTGCAGTTTACATTTTTGCCGCAAAGGTTAACCAGGAGGTCGGCCCCTTGTAAGCTGTACACCCACTCACCCATGTTTTTGCCATCCCATACCAACGTTTTAATATTGCCCGTTTCAGCTTGTGCTTTTCTGGACAGAATGATCACTTCATCAGCCAGGCTGCTAAAATATTTCGCTAATACACTGCCTAAATAACCATTTCCGCCGGCCAGTACAATTTTTCTGTATTTCATGATAGATTATAAAATTAAGATTAAACCCAAAACAATTAAGCGGTAAAGCGCCCAGGTAATGCTCATCAACCAACCTAGCTTTAATAATTTACTTCTACGGATATGTTCTAAAAACATCAATCCTGCAACCATTAAAAAGTATAACAGATAAAATAAAGGCAGAAAGCTGATGTATTTTGCCAGAATTATAATGGGCAAGAGTAGAAGTGAACCTGCGAAAGAAATGGTCATCATATTCCCTAAGTAATCCCAAAGCTTTTCTTTTCTATAAAAGCGAATGATTGCACCCTGGAAAAATAGCTGGCCACCACAGATTAAGTATTCGCGGTACTTACTACCCAGTGGTACAAAACCAGTAAGCAGATGTGCATAATCTGTTAATATATAAGCGGTAATAAACCAGGTTAAAAGCAAGAATGCGATTCGGTAATGAAGTTTGAAAGTTGGCTGTAATGTGTTTTCTTTTACTGCAGCTGGTATAATTACTTTACGGGTGTAAGAAATAAATGCATAAAATTTCCTCATCAGATAAACAAATGGACTGAACAAAAACAATGGCTTAAAAAAGGGCATAGCGTATGCAATAATTTTGAATAAACTCTGGATGCCGTAAGTAACTTCACCGGTTTCTGTATTAACCAGTGCAATTTCATTGGCAGCCCTTTGCCGGTCTACCAGTGGGCAAATATTTTGGGGCATCTCCTGGTAAGCTTCACGACCATCTTGAGCCAGCATACCTGTTTTTACAAAGGCCTTAGTATAGGCATAACACATCGGACATTCATTGTCAAATAAAATTACATGGTTTTTAAGTGTTTTCATTTTATTTAAATTTTAATACTTTCAGTAAAATATGAAAGTTATGATTAAAAAATAAAGCCGAACAATAGGTAAGGCTTTTTTTAAGGTCTAGGGTAAATCTGTCTTGATTACTTGCTGCTTCTATCTTGCTACTCTTGTCTCACATCTCCCCTCTCAAATCTATTTAAACACCTTCAGCACCGAACCCCAGAACCAGCTTTCTTCTGCCTTAAGCATCGTTTCTAAAGTCTTATCTACGTTTCCGGCCAGTTTGTTAATATCGTTTATTGACTTTTTGAAAGTTTTAAATTCCGGGTCTTTTTCATCCCCCACTACCGTTGATAGTTCATTTAAAACTTTCAAAACTGGCTCCAACTCTCTTTTTTTACGCTCTTTAGCTACCTGCCGGGCAATATTCCAAACATCCTTATCAGCAAAAAAGTATTCTTTCCGCTCACCTGCCTTATGTTGCTTTTCAATCAATCCCCAACCAATCAGGTCGCGGAGGGTCATGTTTGCATTGCCCCTCGAAATACTGAGCTGCTCCATAATTTCTTCGGTGGTTAATGCTTCTGGCGAAATTAATAACAGCGCATGTACCTGGGCCATGGTGCGGTTAATTCCCCATTCTGAGCCTAATTTGCCCCAGGCTTCTATAAACTTTAATTTTGCTGCTGCTAATTCCATGTACAAATATAAAGTTATTTTTAAACTTTCAAAAATTATTGAAAGTTTATTTGTTTGGAGAATATTTGCTATCGCGTTGAATCTCATCCAGCACCGTCTGCCAGTTAGCCTCATTGTTATTTACTTTTTTTAACAGATCAGCCTGTGTCCTATCGAAATAGACAGATAGTTTTAATACGGGCAAAGCCAGGCTGGGTTTAAACATTGTCCCGGGAGCAAATCCAGGCTCATTGTTCCTGGCACGGTCGCGGTCGAATTTAACGGTTGTATTTACGTATTCTTCGTGTTGTTTTTCACCATTGAGGTATGGGATCAGCCATTCTACAGATTTTTTGATCGAAGATCCTTTAGGCGACTCATAAGTATAAAAATTAGCCCCATTTGCCCTATCAATTATAATGGCCAGTTTTAACATAGGTTCCAGGTCATAAATATGGTAATGCATCGCATCGCGCTCTTTAAAATCCAAACTTGTTCCGTCGGGATATAAATTGATATTGATGTGGCTTTTTAAATTGTCTATGGCCCACCTGATCAAATCCTGATTGTTTAAAGTATAACCGATTTCACCAACTTCTTTTAGGCGGTGCGCGTTCCAGTTGTTAATGGCAGTGGCCCTGCCCGCTTTCATCCGTTTGCTGTTAATTTCTGCCCAAGCCGTTTCGGTAAGCCATTGTTCAATCTGTTGTTTATCTGTACCTGGGATATCTTTTTTAATCAGATCGTAAGCTTCAATGGCTTTATCCAGATTGGTGTCGTCAATAGGATCGCCATTTGGTTTATTAATTTTGGCCCATGCACCAAGAAATTCTACACATTTGTTTAAATATTTTTGATCATCGGTAATCCGGTATTGTAAGGCCAATGCAAACATTTTGTTCATGTCTGCCAGGGCTAACCTGGTTTTTTCTTTTTTTGGATTTCCCTTTAATAAGCCTTCAGTCCGGATGGTATCAATTGGGTTTGGTTGTGCGGTTAAATAAATTAATGTCGATTTTTCAAAGCCCAGGTATAGTTTTTTGGTTTCCCCGTCATTTTTGATCTGTATTTTTAGCTTTTTGATTTCATCATTATTTAAACTGACCAGCTGCGAAAACGAGGAAAAAGATAATAAAGCAAGAGCAATTGTAACGACAAACTTTCTCATAATAAATAGGTTGAATTTTTATTCTTTATGGCAAATCTAATTTTTTATTCAGCATGCATTTAATTTATTGCTTTTTTATACCGCCCAATTTTTTATTTTTGACATTCGTTTAAACTTAAACAAACCTTAATGAATAACTGGTTTAATAAAAATGGCATTCACTTAGCCATTATTGCATTTTTTGTAGTCATCACTTTTGCCTACTTCAGTCCTGTTTTGGTAGGTAAAGCCCCTGCGCAAAGCGATGTGATCCAATCGCAAGCGATGCAGAAGGAAATTATGGACTTTAAAGAAAAGGATGGAAAGGCACCACTTTGGACCAACCAGATGTTTGGCGGCATGCCCGCCTATCAAATTTGGGTACCTTATGCCTATAATGGGGCTACTTATGGAATTGCTTTAATTACTAAAGCCTTGCCAAATCCAACAGGTACGGTTCTTCTGTTGCTTTTAGGCGCTTATTTCTTGTTTATTGTGTTAAAGGTTAATCCATGGCTCGCTGCGGCAGGTGCAATTGCCTTTACATTTACCATGTACAATTTTGTGTTAATTGCAAGTGGGCATAGTAGTAAGGCATTAGCAATTGGTTTTTTCGCGCCAATAATAGCTAGTATATTGTTAACCTTAAGGGGCAGATATTGGTATGGAGCTAGTTTAACGGCGCTATTTTTAGCCCTTGAAATAAGAACTAACCACGTTCAAATGACGTATTATTTGATGTTGGCTATTTTTATATTTGTTATTGTAGAATTTTACCAGGCATTTAAGAATAAAACCGTTTCAAATCTATTAAAATCGTTTTCTTTTCTTGCTTTTTCGGTGGCTATTGCTTTAATGATTAACGCAAGTTTATTATGGTCTACCGCAGAATATGCGAAAGAAACAAACCGTGGAAAATCTAACCTAACTGCTACAGAAGCTGCACCAGCGGAAAAAGGAACAGGTATGTCGAAAGAGTATGCTTACCAATGGAGCCAGGGGGTTGGGGAGAGTTTTACCTTTTTAATTCCAGATTTATACGGTGGTGCTTCAGGAGTAGATAAGTTGGTGAAGCCAGATGGAAACATGTATAAAGCTGTTTCTGAAATTACAGGCGGTGACCCAACTCAAACTTCACAAGCTATTCAGCAGTTGGGTGGACAACTAAATATGCAACAGTATTGGGGTGAGAAACCATTTACCCAGGGGGGCTATTATTTCGGTGCAATTATCTGTTTCTTATTTGTTTTCGGCTTATTCGTTGTTCGCAGTCGGTTAAAGTGGTGGATATTGGTAACAACAGTTTTATTTATTTTGCTTTCTTTTGGACGTCACTTCCCTTTTATAAGTGATCTGTTCTTCGATTATTTCCCGCTTTATAATAAATTCAGAGCGGTTGAATCAATTTTGGCAGTAGTTGGTTTAATGGTTCCAATATTGGCCATTTTAGCGATCAAGGAAATCCAGGATGGGAATACAGATCAAAAGGTATTGATCAAGAAATTAACCTGGTCTGCTGCTATTACTGGTGGTTTTGCTTTAATTGTAGCCATCGTGCCTACAATGTTCTTCAGTTTTAAAGCATCAAACCATATGCAGATTGTGCAGGCTTTAACGCAGACTTTGCAAAATAATGCTGCCGTTGCACAAAAGATAGCGAATGGATTAGTTGACGACAGAATTGCAATAGGACGTGCAGATGCTTTACGCTCGTTCTTTTTTGTGGTTATTGGTTTCGGAATAGTTTGGGCATTTATTACCAAAAAATTAAATGCACAATTGGCTTTAGGCTTATTAGGGCTAGCTATTTTGGTCGATATGTGGCAGGTGGATCGCAGGTATTTAAATAACCAGAACTTTGAATACAAAAAAACAGCTTCAGACTTTTTTAAGCCAAGAGACGTTGATAATTTTATCATGGCTGATAAAGATCCGAATTTTAGGGTATTCGATGCTTCTATAAGTACTTTTAGCGATGCCAGTACCTCTAATTTTCATAAAACAATAGGGGGTTATCATGCCGCTAAACTAAAGCGTTTTGATGAACTTATTCAGCATCAATTTACCAAAAGTATTAACCAGGACGTTCTGGATATGTTAAATACCAAGTACATTATTACACAGGATCCTCAGAACGGATCGTATAAAATGCAACGTAACGCTACGGCTGCAGGTAACGCATGGTTTGTACAAAGTGTTCAGTTTGCTAAAAACGCTGACGAAGAAATGAAGGCAATCAGCAGTTTTGATGCGAAGAAGGAAGCTATTGTTGATGAAAGTTTCAAAAATTCGATTGATACCAAACGTTTAGGAACTGGCCAGGAAGGTTTTATTAAATTAACGAACTACAACCCTGATCATTTAACTTACGAATATTCAACCGCCAAAGACGTGATAGCAGTATTTTCAGAAATCTATTATAATAAAGGCTGGAAAATGTATATCGACGGTGTTGAGAAGCCATACTTCAGGGCCGATTATGTTTTACGTGCAGCGCAGTTAGAGGCAGGTAACCATAAACTTGAGTTTATTTTCCATCCAAGATCTTATTATACCGGAGAGAAGATCTCTTTGGCAGGATCGATCTTGTTATTGGCCGGATTGGGCTTTGGATTTTATTCAGAAGAAAAGAAGAAAAAGAAAGCGGTTAAAGCTTAAACTTCTTTAAATAGATTTACGCCCCGTAGGATTCAATCTTACGGGGTTTTTTGTTACCAGAATTTTTTGCAGCGGTTTCTGCCACGGAAACACAGAAGCACGGAATATCTCCCTCGGTTTGTCATCCTGAGGGGTAATTTATTGTATAAAAATCAATATAATTGACAGAGGGTTTTAGTGCTATGTTCCGGCGAGGCTTTTTCAACCGACAGCCTGCCCCGATTTTCGGGGAAGAAATCTTACAACTATCGCGAGTAGCGAGCGCTTTAAGGCTGCTTCGTGCCTTATGATGACGATCTTTCTATTGGGGCTGTCAATGGTAGCGTAGTCGAAATGCTTTATTAATGCGTTGTAAATAGGTCTTCGACAACCCGCTCTGTCCGTAGCGTTAAGCATAGCGTCTCTAATGGATACAAAGAATAAAATTGAGTTTATAAACTCAATAGAAACGAGTCACAGACTCTTTTCTATTATTAATCCTTAGAACCCTTCTGAACGCTACAGACAGACACGAACAAATTGCATTTCTGCTGTCCGTGCCAAAAATTACGAAGCTCTTTTTTTGCCCGCTTCACCATAATTTTTTATATTAGATTAATCAAAAGCGATGATAACCCAAATCAATCCGTCTGATTAAAGATCCCCCCCAAAAAAAATATTCCAAGTCCACCTTTACGCCACATTTACCCCACGTTTATGCCACCTTTCGGCCAGGCTTGCTTAACACCTGCTTGCACACTGCTTAACCCTTGCTTTGGTTGAGTGATGCCCCTGCTGGAGATCAGGTAGATCAAAGATTTGACTCGCTTTAGATCGGCAGGCTAACAATAGCTAAATAAAAGGTAAAGGGAAAGTTATCTTAAGGTATTGTTGGTGTATCACTGTGTCGAAGCAGCCTGGTTATAGAAACAATAAACGGCTGTTCGGAGTTTTTTTTATCCCCGCGCTGTCCGTAGCGTTAAGCACAGCGTCTCTAAGGATACAAGAATAAAGAGGCTGTATCAAAAATATTTATGCTGGTCCACTAAGCAAATTATATTTTGAGACGTCGTCATTCCCAATTTAATTGGGAATCCTAATGCTATTGCAGCGCGCTTTAAGATTAGCTTCGCTGAGCACTTCGTGGTTCCCGCTTGTGCCTATCGTGTGGACACATGTTTTAAGTATTTTTAGGCGTTTTGCTAACCAACTTTAATAAAGCACAGTCTTCACCGAAGGACGCCGTCAACCCCAAGTGGCGGGAGAATCAAAAAAACAGGTGCACAATGGCCCAAATAGCATAACCAAACCTGAAACGCAGTGGTTTTGTGTTCATTAGCATTGAATTCAAAATTTAATATAAATTGAACACAAAACGAAGTGCCACTGTTTTTTTGATGAGCGTGGGCGGTGAGAAGCCACATTGCTGGATTGACAAAGCGCTTTGGGTACTTTGGCGCTGCAAAGTACCATGCCCCGCGGCAAAGAGCGGAAAAAATCAACATTTATCCCCAAAACTATTGCTTCTTAAGGAATGAGGACCAGTTAATGGCGGGGAAGATGCTGACCACGCAGTAGCTACATGACAATTGAAAATACTAACTTCTACTTGTAAAATAAATTCAGCATGACGATCGCCTTAGGAATATGTGCTATAAAAAACAAATGCAGCTAACAGAAATGTGTCCACACGATAGGCTTGTGCGGGAATGACGACCGTACTAATGGATTCTATCTATGGTAGCGTAGTCGAAGGATCTTTTACAATAGGTTACAATCAAAAATTGACATTGGCAGGGTCTTCGACTCCGCTCAGACTGACAAATCAGGTTGTTTCCACCCGCGCTGTCATCCTGAGGGATAATTTATTGTATAAGAATCAATTTGAATCACAAGGGATTTTAACGAATTGATAGTCCGAGAAGAATCGTCATCTCGACCGTAGTGGAGAGATCTTTTAACATAGTTCAAAGATTTCTCCGTTTCTCTGCGCTTCAGTCGAAATGACGGCGATTTTTTAAATCTGTCATTGATGGCGTAGTCGAAAGATTTTTAAGATGAATTAACTGCGTACCTTGTGATTCTGAGCGTTCGTACTTACGAACGCCCTCCTGAACCCGATAGCTATAGACTTGTTTCAGGATCTATGAAAAGTAACTAACTGTTCAATCTTTATCCGTTTACTCATTAGTCCAATTAGATTTAATTTCAGTTCAATTTTATACAATTAACCCTCAGCGGGTCATTTTAACATACTTTATCAAATTGAATAATAATTTAACAATGTCGTAACATTTGTTTGATATACAGCGTCTTATCTTTGTAATGAAAAATCAGGTGATATGTTAGAGTCATTCTTTGCCGTATGTTTATTAATTGTTGTACTTTATTTCTTTAGCCCTTTTGAGGTAAAACTCGATGAGGAAGAAGAGTGGTAATACAACTAATTTATCTCTAAACTGCTTTAACCGGGCGGTAACATTACCCTTCCCCCTAAAATTTCCCTTTTATGGATAAAAGAAATATTGATGTAGTCGTAATCTCCGATGTACATTTAGGTACTTATGGCTGTCATGCAAAAGAACTTTTAAAGTATCTGAAAAGCATTAAACCCAAAACATTAATCCTAAACGGCGATATCATCGATATCTGGCAGTTTAGTAAAAGTTACTGGCCCGAATCGCACATGAAGGTGATCCGTAAACTGATGAAGTTCGTCTCTGAGGGTGTGCAGGTGCATTACCTGACCGGTAACCATGATGAGATGCTCCGCAAATTCGACGGCATGGAGATGGGTACTTTTCACCTTCAAAATAAGCTGATTTTAGAGCTTGATGGTAAAAAAGCATGGTTTTTTCATGGTGATGTGTTTGATGTAACCATGCAGCATTCTAAATGGCTGGCTAAATTGGGAGCGGTTGGTTACGATACGCTGATCCTCATTAATAGTTTCGTAAACTGGGTACTTACCGCATTTCGAAGGGAGAAAATGAGCTTTTCGAAAAAAATCAAAGCTAAGTTTAAAGACGCTGTAAAGTTTATAAACAGTTTTGAACAAACTGCAGCAGAACTGGCCATTCAAAAAGGTTACCAGTATGTAGTTTGTGGCCACATTCATCAGGCCGAGCAACGCGAAATTGTCACCGAAGAAGGAAAAGTAACTTACCTGAACAGCGGCGATTGGGTGGAGAGTTTAACGGCTTTAGAATATCAGGATAAAAACTGGACGATATTTAAGTATGAGCATCAACACTTTACAAAAGATCAGTTGGATGAGGGAATTCTTTCTGATGCTGAAGATTTAAAAAGTAAACTCGACATAAATATTCTTTTACAGAATATAAAATATGAAATTGCCCAATAATTTTAGATATTCGGGCACAAATGAAGATACTTTACGCAATACAGGGAACAGGTAACGGTCATATCAGCAGAGCGAGGGAAATTATTCCTTTGCTTCAAAAATATGGCGAATTAGATATTTTAGTGAGCGGTACCCAGGCCGATGTGAAACTCAGTCAGCCCGTAAAATACCAATTACATGGTTTCAGTTTTATCTTTGGAAAAAAAGGTGGTGTAGACCATTTTAAAACCTGGATGAGCATGAATCTTTTCCGTTTCAGGAAAGATATGAAGCAGCTGCCACTTAAAGATTACAATCTAATCGTTAACGATTTTGAGCCGGTGAGTGCCTGGGCCTGTAAGTTGCAGGGAATTGAATGTGTTTCATTGAGCCATCAGGCAGCATTTAAATCTAAAAAAGTACCACGCCCGAGAACTTTGGATTGGGGTAAGCTTATTTTAAGCCGCTATGCACCTACCAAATACCACATTGGCTTTCATTTCGATCGCTACGATAGTTTTATTCATACTCCGGTAATCCGGGCAGAGATCCGAAACCTGAAAAGTGAAAATTTAGGGCATTATACCGTTTATCTTCCTGCCATTGACGATAAGCGTCTGGTAAAGCTTTTTACACAAGTACCTAAAGTTACCTGGCAGGTTTTCTCTAAACACAGCAAAGTGGCCTACCAGGAAGGAAATGTTTTTGTAGAGCCTGTTAATAACGAGAAGTTTAATAAAAGTTTGGCCACCTGTGAAGGGCTATTTACCGGTGGAGGCTTTGAAGGCCCGGCAGAAGCACTTTATTTGAAGAAAAAATTATTGGTAGCCCCTATGCGTTTCCAGTTTGAGCAGCAATGCAATGCTTATGCTTTAAAACAGTTTGGTTTGCCTGTAATTTGGGGCAGTACCAGAAACTGGTTGCCTATTATTAAAAACTGGGTTGAAAACCCTCAACAGCATGAGTTTAATTTTCCGGATGAAACCGCACAGATTATAGATGATATGGTGAAGAAATACGCGAGGGTTTAGTCATGAGTCTTCAGTCGGTAGTCCAGAGTCGACTTTCTCGTTTATCGTCCTGAGCGTAGTCGAAGCATCTCCAATGATGAATTAATTTACTTGATTGGTTTTGAAACGAATGCCGGTAGCTTTTGGCTTGTACAGCCCCGTCATTCGCTATAGCCCGATGAAGGATCGGGGCTGCCGCTACTCCCGGGTTTATTTAACGCAAAGCAGCGCTTTTGGGAAAGGTTAGCTATACATCGCCTATTAGTACATTCCCCTGTTATCTATTCTCTTTGGTCTTAGGTTTATTCTAATCCGTGGCACAATCCTGCGTAATCTAAACCTGACAGGAGCGGGCACCGAACGTTTGAGGTAAAGTGGATGGCAGGGCTACCGGAACCGAAACGAAAAGGAACCTGCTTTTCAAAAAATAACAGAAGCCACTTTTGTTTGTCAAACGGTCTTCGACTACGCTCAGACTGACAAAGCTTTGAGTATCTTTAATAAGATGATGTTTTAATCTTTCCGCTTATTTTTAATCTGTTGCACAGTTCTGCGTAATCTAAACCTGACAGGAGCGGGCACCGAACTTAGTGAGGAAAAGCGGATGGCAGGACTACCGGAAGCGAAACGAACAGGAACATGCTTTTCAAAAAAAATAAGACATTCGCTGTTCAGTATATACTTCTTCACTTGTCGCATGGTCTTCGACTCCGCTCAGACTGACAACTCTATAATTATTTGACTATAAATTCTCCCTTTAGTTCTTTCCGCTTTAAGCTTTAGCCTTTCCGCTCTTCATCTTTCTTCCTTACTCTTAAATTATTTTCTTTACTTTGCCTACTCTTTAAAAAGGCATGATTAATCAGTTTAGAAAGCTAAATCCAATTAACCTCGTATTCTTGCTGGCATATACGTTCTTTCTGCGTATTGCCATTTTTCAGGAAACGCACGATAAGCTGAATTTTGATTTTTTGGAACCTTTTGCCCGATTGCTGATCAATGTAGATTTAGATAATGCCTTTACTCCGTATACCAATATTTTTATTGCGGCACTTTTGGTTTATGTGCAGGCATTAATTTTCAACCGGATTGTAAATAACCATAATTTATTAGCCAAACCCAGTTTCCTGCCAGGACTGATGTTTATCACAGGAACGAGCTTGTTTATGCCTTTTATGATCCTAAGTCCGGCATTGTTATGCAACTTCCTGTTGATCTGGATTATAGATAAGTTTTTAAAACTGGGTAAGAGTTCGAATTCCATTACTACGGTTTTCGATATCGGGATGATTATAGGGGTTGGAACATTGATCTACTTTCCGTTTATGGCTATGTTGCTGATGATCTTTTTAGCGTTGTTGCTTTTCAGGTCATTTAATTGGCGAGAGTGGGTGGCAGGCTTGATTGGTTTTATCACCGTTTTCTTTTTTCTGGCTGTATTTTATTACTGGAAAGATAATTTAAGCTCGTTTTATCAGATCTGGAAACCATTGGGTAATAAGTTTCCATCGGTATTTAAAATTAACTATAACGATTATTTGGTACTCATCCCGGTTACGGTAATTATTATATTGGCATCACTACAACTGCGTGAAAATTTCTTCAGGAGTTTTATTAGCACAAGAAAAAGTTTTCAGCTGTTATTTTTCATGTTTATTGTTTCTGCAGCTAGTTTTTACCTGAAACCCGATTTCAGGACCTGGCATTTTTTGCTTTGTGTACCACCAGGATCGGTACTGTTGGCATACTATTTTAGTAATGCCAAAAAACGTTGGTTTTACGAAACATTGTTCGTTTTATTTGTGCTTTCAATACAGTATTTTCTGTTTGTTTAACCTTTTTTAACAAATAACTAGAACGAAACTTAACAAAGATTAATAGCTTTGTGGATGATTTTAGAATTAAAGCTTTTTTAGTTTTAATTAAGATGGATAAAAAATGGAGTCATTGGAATTTCTAAGAAAACATTATTTGCTGTGGGAGATTTTAAATGCGTAGGTTAAGCATTGATATTGGAAATTCTGCTGTTAAGGTTGGTGTTTTTGCAAATAAAGAAATTGTTCACCATCAGCGTTTCAATAAAATTGGAATACTTGATCTGGCTCAATTGATTGAGAAGTTTTCGCCTGCAAAGTCTATCATCAGTAGTGTTAACCAGGAAATCGGGCCATTAGAAGTATTTTTAAAAAAGCATACTGAATATATCCGTTTTTCAACCATGTTGACGAATGGAGTGCATAACAGATATAAAACGCCATCTACTTTAGGCCTGGATAGATGGGCGGCTATTTTGGCTGTAAATGGCTTATATCCGGCAAATGCAAGTTTAGTAGTTGATGCGGGTACCTGTATTACTTACGATGTTTTAACCGGCTCGAAGGAATATTTTGGTGGAAGCATAAGTCCGGGTATTAACATGCGGTTTAAGGCTGTACACGAATTTACCGGCCGTTTGCCTTTGGTTGAGTGGGATGCAAATGAAGGTATTGTGGAAGGTATTGATACACAATCGGCAATCAAGAACGGCGTTTTACAGGGAATAATAAACGAAATTGAAGGCTTTATCGCCCTAAATAATAAAAAAGAAAGTGCTCTGAAGGTAATTATAACAGGGGGAGATGCTAATTTTTTGTATAAACAATTACAAAACAGCATCTTTGCGCCTCAAATTATAAAAGATCCTTACTTAGTATTAAAAGGATTAAATGAAGCTATTGCAGATTAAAATGTACAAAAGAATAAATTATATTGCAGCCATACTCGTTCTAGTTTGTGGTTTAAGTGCTCAGGCGCAGGTTACCACTTCATCACCATATTCAAGATATGGGCTTGGAAATATAAAAGGATCTTTATTGCCCCAGTTTAGGGCAATGGGCGGAATTTCTACTGCTGTAAGCAAAGTTACCGGTTTTAATAACATCAATATGCAGAATCCGGCATCTTATGCTGGTATTTCATTAACCACGATCGATATTGGTATGAGTGCAAGTGTAACCAGCTTAACACGCAATAACTTGAGCGAATCTAGTTTCAATTCCACATTTAGTCACCTGGCGTTTGCGGCCCCGGTTACCAGAAGATCGGCATTGAGTTTTGGTATTTTACCATATTCCGATCTGGGTTATAATTACAGGAACACCGTGAAAGTTGATACCACAACCTTAAATCAACTTTATGAAGGAGAAGGTGGTTTATCAAAAGCTTATTTGGGCTATGGTTACCGTTTTGGCGACCATTTAAGGATTGGTGGTAACCTGGAATATATTTTCGGAAATCTTCAAACCAGCCGTGCTACTGAATTTAGTAGTGCAGGTTCTTATAATGCAAAACTTCAGACCAAAAATAGTGTTGCAGGGTTAAGCTATTCTTACGGTATTCAGTACGATTTTACATTGGGTAAGAAAACGATTGTTACCTTGGGTTACTCTGGAAGTACTTCTGGAAAAATAAACTCCACGCTAACTTCTTATGCTACGCTGTATACAAGAGATCAGGATGGAAATGAAAGCACTGCAGCAGATACATTAAATACGGTGAATAATGGTAAATCTAATCTTACTTTACCTTTAACACACAATTTTGGGATCGCTATCCAACAGAATGACAAGTGGTTAATCGGTGCCGATTTTAGAATGGGTAAATGGTCTGCAACAAGTATCAATAATGTTAACCAGGGTTTACAAGATAGCTGGGGTGCTTCGTTGGGAGGTCAGTGGACACCAGATGCATTTTCTTACAACAGTTACCTGAAACGTATAGATTACCGCATTGGTGTTAATTATGATAAAACTTATATTAAGATCGGTAATCAGGATATCAAACAAATGGGAGCATCATTAGGTTTTGGTTTCCCGCTACCTACTGCTAATGGCGGTACTGCATTTTATAAAATCAATTTTACAACAGAACTCGGACAAAGAGGAACATTAAACAATAACCTGGTTAAAGAGCAATATATTAATTTCCATTTAGGTTTTACTTTGAACGATACCTGGTTCCGTAAGTACCGTGTTGATTAATGAAACTGAAAGCATTTTTATATGGTCTGTTTCTGGTGTTGCCTTTTTTTCTGGCTTCCTGTGGAGACGACGATCTAAAAAAAGCAAACTCAGTTTCGATAAATAAGACCATCCTATCCCGCGACCGCACTATAGGTGTGGATATTATCTACAGCGATTCTGCAAGGATCAAAGCAAAAGGTGCTGCTCCGATACTTGATAAGGTTACGCCCGCTAATGGGAGTACCTATCAGGAGATGATTAAAGGGGTAAACATTGATTTTTATAATCCTAATGGAACCATTGATGGAAATCTGGTATGCGATTATGCCATCAGGAGAGATAATGAGCTCAAAACCGAATTCAGGAAGAACGTAGTGGTGAAAAGTAGTAAAGGTGATACCTTCTCCTCTCAGGAACTAATCTGGGATGAATCGAAGAAAATTTTCTATTCCAATCAGCGTGTGTATGTTAAGGGAGTAGACGGAAGCGTTGGAGAAGGGATAAATTTCAAGGCACCCCAGGATTTTAGTACCTATGAAATGGATAGCGGAAACGGTGAATTGAATATGAAAGAAGGCGTAGCGCCTTAATTGATGTAAAATGTGGGATGTAAGATGGATGAGTGATTAAGCATCTATTGAATTTCCATTAGCTTTGAAGTCAATTTTGGTGGCAAATCTTCCATCTTTCATTTGCCATTTTACCTCTTCCATCCCCTTAATAATTAAGCGCTTGATAAATAAAATTTTGTGTTTTCTTTTTTAAGGCAAATTTGTATCTTGCGCCCTCTTAAAAAAGAACTAAATAAATTTATAATTACAATATGGGATTAATGACATTTTTGCGCAACCGTGCAGGCTATATTCTGGTCTTTGCAATCGGTTTTGCAATTGTTGCGTTTTTAGTAGGTGATGCAATTAACGTGGGTAAACCTTTTTGGTCGGCAAATCAAAAGGTTGTTGGGTCTATAGATGGTAACGACATCAATATTGATGAGTTCGGACCAAAGGTTGATCAGGGTGTAAACCAGATGAAACAACAATATGGTGGTAGTGCTAATGCACAGATGACCGCTATGGCTGTTGATCAGGCATGGAATGCAGAGTTGGCAAAAGTTTTGTTGACTAAAGAATATGATCGTTTAGGTTTAACGGTATCAGAAGATGAGTTGTTGGATTTATTACAAGGTCAGAATCCTAGCCCGTTGATTAAACAGTATTTTTCTAATCCTCAAACCGGACAGTTAGACCGTGCTACCCTGATGAATTTTTTGAAATCGAAAGAACCTCAGGCTTTGCAACAATCTACCATGTTACAGGAGGAGATTAAAAACCAGGCGTTACAAACCAAATATTCTAACTTGATCCGTAACTCGGTTTATGTAACATCATTAGAAGCTACAGATGAGTATAACAACCGTAACAAACTGGCTAACTTTAAATATGTAAGCTTAGATTATGCTTCAATTCCTGATAAGTCAGTTAAATTAACGGATGCTGATTATTCGGAATATTATGATCAGAACAAAGCGCGTTTCAACAATCCACAGGAAACACGTGCTTTTGAGTATGTTACTTTCAGCATCAGCCCAAATAAAGCAGATTCATTGGCAATAAAAACTCAGGTAGATAAAATTGCCGCTGATTTCCAGGTAGCTAAAAACGATTCACTTTTCGCAGCGATTAATTCAGACGTAAAAGTTCCCTTTACTTATATTACAAAAGGTAAATTAGATCCGGCTGTTGATTCGGCAGTATTTGCTTTACCTGCAGGCAGTTTCTATGGCCCGAAATTAAGCGGTAACTCATACAAAATTGTGAAAGTGGTTGCTACCCGTATCTCTCCTGATTCGGTAAAAGCAAGCCACATCTTAATCGATCCGGCTAAAGTTGGCGGCGAAGATAAAGCGATCAAACTTGCTGACTCCTTAAAAGGATTAATTTTAAAAGGTGGCAATTTTGCTGAACTGGCTAAAAATTACAGTGTAGATGGTTCTAAAGATAAAGGTGGTGAGTTGGGTACTTTCGCACGTGGTGCAATGGTTCCTGAATTTGAAAATGCTGCTTTTGATGGTAAAACAGGAGATATTAAAGTTGTAAAATCTCAATTCGGTTACCATATTCTTAAAATCGAAAAACAGATCGGTTCTTCTAAAGTAGCTAAATTGGCTTATGTAGAAAAAGCATTGGCAGCAAGTAGCAAAACCCAGGCAGCTGCTTATAAAGCTGCGAGCAGTTTCTTAACAGATGTAAAAGGTAACGATTTCAGTAAATTTGCATCTCAAAAAGGATTGAAAGTAGCTGTAGCTGATAAGGTAGCCGCAACACAAGGATTTGCTGCAGGTTTAGATAACCCACGTAAACTAATCCAGGATGCTTACACAGCAGATAAAGGTGATGTTTTGCCTGAGATTTATACCATGAGCAATGCTTACGTGGTAGCTCGCTTAACCAACATCAGCCCGAAAGGTATTTTATCATTAGCTGATGTGAAGAAAGAAATCGAACCGATGGTAATCAATGCGGTTAAAGCAAAACAATTGAAAGAAAAATTAGCCAATGCAGGTAAAGGAAGTATCGATCAGATTGCGGCTAAAGTTGCCCGCCCGGTTAATCCAGTACAGAACGTAGTATTTGCTAACCCTGTAATTCCAGGTGTTGCCCAGGAAAATGCATTGGTGGGTAGTGTATTCGGTTCACAGCCAGGCAAATTATCTGCTCCTGTTCAAGGCGAACGTGGTGTATATGTATTTACTGTTGATGGATTTACAAACCCTGCACCAATTGCAAATATGTTTAAACAAAAAGAAAGCATGTTGTTAAGTTTAGGTCAGCGTTCATTGGGATCAGCTTTCCAGGCTTTACAGGAAAATGCCAAGATAAAAGACAATCGTGTGAAATTCTATTAATTAGAAAATACGTAATTTTGTAACCGTTCCGACGATCAGTCGGAACGGTTTTTTTATTTAAGGCCATGGAAATTCAGGAAAACATCATAAATAAAGTTGCCAATAGCGGTTTAATTACTTTAAACCTCGAAGATTTTTATCATAAAGGCGAAAGGGTAGTTTACGATATCGTAGATAATTTGTTTCACGGATTAATGCTGAGGGAAAAAGATTTCCGGGCATTTATAAAGGATCACGATTGGGCACAGTATCAGGATAAGAATGTGGCCATTACCTGTTCTGCTGATGCTATTGTACCTACCTGGGCATATATGCTGCTGGCCAATAAGCTAAAACCCTATGCTAATGAAGTAGTATTTGGAGACTTAAACACATTAGAAGCTGTTTTATTTACCAAGGCATTATCCAAAATTAATCCGCAGGATTATGCGAACGAACGTGTGGTGGTAAAAGGGTGCGGCGAAATTGATGTGCCGGTTGCTGCTTATGTAGAAGTTACCAATCTGCTTACCCCGGTAGTTAAAAGCATTATGTTTGGAGAGCCCTGCTCTACTGTTCCTGTATATAAAAGAAAAGATTAAATTTTGGATTGCTTTTTGTATATCTTCATGGAGGAAGAGTTAATTTCTTTTAAAAGAAACCTTTTCCTTATCCAGTCCGTCATCCTGATCCGATAGTTATCGGATTTAGTTCAGGATGTCTCATGCTGGTTATAAACACACAAAAATGCATACAAAAGCAATGAAAAAAATATTTTTAACTGTTACGGCTGGGTTATGCAGTCTCTTCACAATGGCTCAGGAACTTCCCCTGAAGAAAGAAGCTGTATTTCAGGAAGGCGAAGTTTTGCAATATAAACTAAGGTATGGGTTCATCACAGCGGCAGAAGCTACTATTAAGGTTGCTAATTCTGATTTAAAGTTTGATAACAAACCTACCTACAAACTTACCGTTGATGCGCAGACTTCCGGAACTTTTGATGTTTTTTATAAGATAAGAGATCACTACGATTCGTATATCGATAAAACAGACCTTTTACCTTATTTCTATCAGGAGAATATCCGTGAGGCAAGTTATAAACGTCAGGATAAGGCGCGTTTTAATCAGGATGGAAAGAAAGTAGTTTCGAACAGGGGTACGTTTACCACGCCAACCAATCAGACTTTCGATCTGGTTTCGGCTTACTACTTTGCCCGGAGCCTGGATATGAGTAAAATCAAAGTTGGGGATAAGTTTAAACTGAACTATTTCCTGGGCGATGAAATTTCGGCGCTTGAAGTAGAGTATGTGGGCAAAGAAACGGTTAAGAATAAACTGGGCAATATCCGCTGCTTGAAATTTAGCCCTTCAATTAAGCCTGGGCGTATTTTTAAAAAGGATAGCCGGTTATACCTTTGGGTAACCGATGATGGAAATCGGGTGCCCGTGAAGGCACAGGTTGAAATATTGGTGGGTGCAGTTACGATGGAATTAAAATCGGCCAGTGGGCTGAAATATGCTTTAGCAAAAGAATAATGATGATAGAAGTTGAACAGGTGCTGGTGCACGAAGATATATTGAAAGAAAACTTTGTTTGTAATTTAAGCAAATGTAAAGGAATCTGTTGTGTGGAAGGTGATTCTGGCGCACCTTTGGATCATGATGAAAAAGCTGTTTTGGAAGAGATTTATCCGAAAATAAAACACTTATTAAACGAAAAAGGCATTAAAGCGATTGAAGAACAAGGCGTTTATGTAGTTGATGAAGATGGCGATTTAACCACCCCTTGTGTTGATAAAAATAAAGAATGCGCTTATGTGCTTTTTGAAGGCGGCATTACCAAATGCGCTATCGAAAAAGCATACGAGCAAGGTATAGTAGACTGGCAAAAACCAATTTCCTGCCACCTTTATCCTATCCGGATAACCAAATATCCGGAATTTGAGGTGCTTAATTACGATCGCTGGCATATCTGCCATGATGCCTGTACTTTTGGTCGTGAACTCAAGGTTCCGGTATACAGCTTTTTAAAAGGACCACTTATCCGTAAATATGGAGAAGAGTGGTATAAAGAACTGGAAAGTTCAGTAGCTGCGATGTAGGTTTCCTTTTTGTTAGTATGAGTTGAGTGACAGTAAATTATTGCCAGGCTTACGACGCTTTATCAGACTTGGGCTTAGCATCAATTTAAATCTATATATTATTGGATTTATTACTATATCCTTCTCTTTCAACTGTATGCTCCTATTAAACATAAGCAATAAGAATCTCGAAACTAATTTTCAATTTATAGGTTTATAGTTTAACTTTGTATTTCTAACTAAATATTTATGAGCAATATCTCTGATCCTAAACCGGTGAAAAAGGGTGAAAGGATGGGCAATGAACATAATAAATTTGAAGAGTCTTACACTCCTTTTTCAAAACACAAATTCGAAGGATGGCCTATTTTGTGGATTTTAATTGCCATATTTTTGATATCTGCAATTTTATGGTATACAGGAACTGCGCCCCACCTAATTAAGTGGATAGACGATAAATAAAGATGTATTTCAAAAATAATAGAGGCTAAATGCAGCTATATGAATCATTGCGTTTCTGTAAAAAGTTCAATGCATTTAAAAGAGAAGGTTAATTTGAGAACTGATCTTGGAGTCGATCATTTATTCATTTTTTGTTATACTCATGGTCTATTAATGATTTCTATTCGTTTGTAATATCTGAATATGCGGTATAAAGAAATTTTAATGTTTTGATGTTCATTTTATCCTTTGCTCATTCAGGAGCGCAAAGATAATTAAGATGCATATCATCTGTTAAAATATAAAAAATCAATAGGTGCGTGGCTATATTATTTTTTATATTAGAGAGGAACTTAGATGTTATGAATGCCAAAATTAGTTGTATTTCAGTTAAATCTAACTTACTTTAGCAGTTGAAAAACATATAATAACTGTGAAAAAAATCTTAATCACCGGTGGTGCGGGCTTTATAGGCTCTCATGTAGTTCGTCGTTTTGTGAATAACTACCCTCAATATGAAATTGTCAATTTAGACAAACTTACCTATGCTGGTAACCTTGCTAATTTAACTGATATCGAAAATAAGCCAAATTATAGATTTGTAAAACAAGATATTACGGATGCTAACGCGATGTTCGATCTGTTTAAAACAGAAGATTTTGATGCCGTGATCCACCTTGCAGCAGAAAGTCATGTAGATCGCTCAATCAGCGATCCAACAGCTTTCGTAATTACCAATGTAATCGGCACAGTGAATTTATTAAATGCCGCCCGCGAATACTGGAAAGGTGATTATGACAAAAAACGTTTTTACCATGTAAGTACCGATGAGGTATACGGTGCTTTAGGTGAAGAAGGCATGTTTACCGAAACTACTGCTTATGATCCACACAGCCCCTATTCAGCGTCAAAAGCCAGTTCAGATCATTTTGTAAGGGCATATCACGATACTTATGGTATGGACTGCGTGATTTCCAATTGTTCTAATAACTATGGGTCTCATCATTTTCCTGAGAAGCTGATTCCATTAGCCATCAACAATATTAAAAATAATAAAGCTGTACCTGTTTATGGTAAAGGTGAAAATGTGCGCGATTGGTTATGGGTTGAAGATCATGCCAGGGCAATCGACGTAATTTTCCACAATTCGAAAACCGGGGATACTTACAATATCGGTGGCCATAACGAATGGAAGAATATCGATCTGATCAATTTGCTTTGTACGATAATGGATCAAAAACTAGGGCGTGAGGCGGGTGAATCGGCCAAACTGATTACTTATGTAACTGACCGTGCCGGACATGATTTGCGTTATGCAATTGATTCGAGTAAATTGCAAAATCAATTAGATTGGGTGCCAAGCTTGCAGTTTGAAGAAGGTTTAGCCAAAACGGTTGATTGGTACCTGCAAAATGAAGATTGGTTAAACAATGTAACTTCGGGCAATTATCAATCCTACTACGAACAACAGTACAGCAACAAATAATGGAAATTGAACAAACAGGATTAAAAGACTGCCTGATTATTAAACCCAGGGTATTTGAAGATCCAAGAGGTTATTTTTTCGAAAGTTTTAATCAAAATACCTTTGAAGAGAAAACCGGTTTATCTGGCAGGTTTGTACAGGATAACCAATCTTATTCTTCCTATGGTGTAATTCGTGGCTTACATGCTCAAACAGGAGAGTTCGCACAGGCCAAACTGGTGCGCGTAACCAAAGGTGAAGTACTGGATGTTGCCATTGATGTACGCCCAGGTTCACCGACTTATGGCAAACATATTGCCGTACGTTTAAGTGCCGAAAATAAATTACAATTATATATCCCCAGAGGATTTGTACATGGCTTTTCTGTTTTAAGTGAAACCGCAGAGTTTTTATATAAGTGCGATAACTTTTTCAATAAAGCGTCAGAAACAGGAGTGATTTATAATGACAAGGATTTGAATATCGATTGGTTAATCCCGGAAAACGATCAGTCAATTTCGGATAAAGATCTACTTTTAAAACCATTTGCCGAACTCCAGCATATATGAGTAAGATATTAGTAATTGGCGCTGGCGGACAGCTAGGCCAGTGTTTAAAGGTTGTAGCTGAGCGAAGAGGAATAGCGGAAATTGTTTTTCCTGCGGAACAGGATGCCAACATTCTAAATGAAAGTGCTTTGAATGATCTTTTGGCGAAAGAGCAACCAGGTTTTGTAATCAATTGTGCCGCATATACTGCTGTTGATAAAGCAGAAGACGAGGTTGAACTTGCTAAAGCCATTAATGAAACTGGCGCTGCTTACCTGGCTTCGGCCTGTTTGGCAAACGGTGCTACTTTAATCCATGTTTCTACAGATTTCGTTTTCGAAGGAAATGAAGTAAAATTGCTAAGAGAAAATGACGAGGCTAAACCAATCAATGTTTACGGCTTAACGAAACTTGATGGAGAAAAAGCTGTTACTTCAATATTACCGGCCCATTTTATTATCCGCACGAGCTGGTTATATTCTGAATATGCCAATAACTTTGTGAAAACCATGCTTAAACTTGGAGCTGAACGTGATGAACTAAATATCATCGCCGATCAGGTAGGCACACCAACTTATGCCATTGATCTTGCAAACACCATTTTTGAAGTGATTGCTTCTTCATCAACTGCTTATGGGGTGTATCATTACAGCAATGAAGGGGTAACATCATGGTTCGATTTTGCGAAAGCTATATTTGATATTAGCGAAACTGTGGTTAAAGTTAATCCAATACCAGGCTCTGCCTATCCAACAAAGGCAACACGTCCGGCATTTTCGGTAATGGATAAAACTAAAATTAAAGAAACTTTTAATTTAAAAATCCCTTATTGGAGAGATAGTTTGGTGGACTGTATAAAACAAATTAATAAATAAAAGTAATATAGATGTTTAGATAGAGTTATTAATCTCAAATCTAGTATCTAAAATCTCAAATCTAATATGAAAGGTATAATTTTAGCCGGCGGAAGCGGAACACGCTTACACCCTTTAACTTTAGCTTGCAGCAAACAAATGATGCCGGTTTACGATAAGCCGATGATCTATTATCCTTTATCTACCTTAATGTTAGCTGGGATAAAAGAAATCCTCATTATTTCTACCCCACACGATCTGCCAAATTTCGAGAAATTATTAGGTGATGGGACTTCTTTAGGTTGCAAATTCAGTTATGCAGTCCAGGCAGAACCAAATGGTTTAGCCCAGGCTTTTGTAATCGGCGAAGAATTTATCGGTAAAGATAAAGTCGCTTTAGTTTTAGGTGATAATATTTTTCATGGTGATGGCATGGCCAAATTATTACAAGCCAGTTCCGATCCGGATGGTGGAGTGGTATTTGCCTACCAGGTATCAGATCCTGAGCGTTATGGCGTGGTAGAATTTGATGCAGATAAGAAGGCCATTTCTATTGAAGAAAAGCCCGTGCAGCCAAAATCTGACTATGCAGTGCCAGGTTTGTATTTCTATGATAACGAAGTGGTAGAAATTGCAAAGAACATTAAGCCCTCTCCTCGGGGTGAATATGAAATTACTGATGTTAACCGCATTTATTTAGAACGGGGTAAGCTTAAAGTAGGCGTATTAAGCCGTGGTACAGCCTGGTTAGATACAGGTACATTTACTTCATTAATGCAGGCCGGGCAGTTTGTTCAGATTATTGAAGAAAGACAAGGCTTAAAAATCGGGTGTATTGAAGAAATTGCATATAGAATGGGCTTTATCAATGCAGAGCAACTTACTGCAATTGCTACACCTTTGGTTAAAAGCGGATATGGAAGTTATCTGTTAAAACAGATTAAATAATAAGTTTACTGTAATTTATATACTCTTAAGAGGCTGTATCAAAAGTAAAATCTAGCAGTTAAGGCCATAATTTTATTTCGTTTCCCGTCATTCTCGCGCAAGCGGGAATCTTAAAGCGCTATGCAATAGCATTAGGATTCCCAATTAAACCG